>JBGAPK010000041.1:0-38279 GCA_044221315.1 Phycisphaerales bacterium
GGCCGGCGTGCTGTTGCACGCCGGCCCGGTCGAGCGACATAAATCGCCCCAAATCCTTAGTTCACCGCGTTGTTCTTCATGGTCCGCGGCTCAAACATCCGCCCGATCTGCAGGGACGGATCCAGCCCAAACGCCTCGGGGTTCAGGTACATGCCCTTGTCCTTGGGCGCCTTCTCCATTTCCGTGGGGATGCGGTTCGACTTGGCGTACGCGTCGTTGCGGGTCCCCGTGACCTGCCAGGAAACCTTCAAGCCAGGCTTGCCCCCGCCGATCTTGAACTGGTTGTGGCTCACCTCTTCGGCGACATAGACCTGCGCGTACCCGCCCACGCAGGTCAGCTGGTAGCGGTACTCGATGTTCAGAGCCTCGAAATAATCCGGAAGTTTGACCGTCGCGGTGCCGTCCTCTGCGATGACCGCCGTGCCGCTGTAGATGTTCGCCATGTCCGGCGCTTCCACGAACGAGTGCATCAGGTACTTGTTCGCCGGGTCGAGCGGGTGATCGATCTTGAACGAGCCCGAGCTCTTGCTCAGCGTGCCGTTGATGTGCACGTCGCCCGAGAAGTACCCTGCGTAGCTGCCGCCGCCCCCGGCCTGGCCGTAGATTCCGTTGCCAAAGTTGCAGAAGCCGGCCACGCCGCTGGTGCCCGCGCCATTGCCGTCACCGCGAACGCCCGTCGAGACATCACCGCCGCCGCCCGAGGTCGTGCCCCAGACGCCCGCGCCGCCCGTCGAGCCGCACTCGCCCCGCACGCCCGCCTTGAGCCCCGTGCCCTTGACGCCGTACGAGAATGATCCCGTCGCCGTGCCCAGCACGCCGACGCCGCTCGATCCGTTGTGCGTCGCCTCGACGGCGGGGGTGGAAGACGCCGCGTTCGAATGCACGAACAAGCCCGCGTTGCCCGTACCCGCGGTGCGAGCCTCAACCGCCTCCCCGACGTTGGCCGCATTGGTGATCTCGAACAGCGAGTTGTCGCCCAGGCCCGAGTGCAGACAACGTAGCGCCTGGCTGTTCGCGTTGCCGTTGGTCTGGATTTCTACCGCGTTCGCCGCGTTGTTCGTGTTGGTGACACTGAAGAATCCCGCCCGCCCCGTGCCCGCCGTTCCGACGTCGAGCGCGTTCGAGCTGTTTGTCGCAACCGAAATATCCAAGGTCGCGGCAGGGCCCCCATTCGCCGCATTCTGGCCGACGAAGCACGTGCCGCTCGAACCCTCGCTCCGTGCGAGCATCGCCCAGCCGCCGGCCGAGTTCACTTCCGAAATGATCCCGTTGCCTTCGTCGGTTTCGCACAAAAGAACCGGCTGATAGGTGTAGGTCTTTGTGTTGCCGCTCGCTCCTCCGCTCGTCAGCTTCAGCACGTACGCGGTGTTCGTCGTGTCCTGATTCGTGAAGTCCAAAAGTCCGCCGGGCGCGATCCCCGACTCCGACACGGGCAAATTCAACGCCTGCGCATACGGAGTCGCCGCAACCTTCGTGCGCGGAAAAATCGGCGTATACGCGCCGGCAGACGCGCCGGGGCGAACATCGATCTGGATCCACAGCGCCTTGCCGTCGTACTCCGCACCGAAGTCCACGTCCGCCGTGAACACGCCGTTCGAGACCACCTGGTCGTTCAGCAGAACCGTGAGGCCCTGCTGCGAGCCTCCGATCGATGAATTGAACAGCCGAATCTGCAGGTCGTAGGTCCCGTTGGCCGGAGCGCCGTTGTCAGTCAGCCGTCCCTGGTATGGGAAACTGGTGCCCGGCGGCGCGCTGAACGCCACAACGGGTGCCGCACAAAGAGCCGCCGCCGCAAGCAGATTTCGAACAGAACGCTTCATTTCACAATCCTCCGGAAGTTGATTCCTCATTCAGCCGCCTCTTCGTTCGAAGCGAAAACCCGCCTCCTCCCGCGCGGCCGATTCCGGGGATCAAATTAACACCCCTTCCTCATTTTCACTACGCAATTTTTCGGAAGCCGCGCCCCAAATCAAGCCTAAGTATCTGTAAATACTGTATTTACGTAATGCGGCGCTCGTGCCACAAAAAAGGGCAAGACCCCTCTGGAGAGGCCGTCTCCGAGGGGTCTTGCCGATTGTGTTGCGTCTTACGTATCTGCAAGCAGCTGCTCAGTTTACGGCCGGGGTCTTGCCAGCCAGGGGCTCATTCATCGGCTCGATCCGCATGGAAGCCGGCTTGCCGTACGCCTCGGGGTTCATGTAGCGGCCGATCTCAAAGCCGACCTTGTCTACCTCAGTCTTGAGCGGGTTGGAGACCGCACCCGCATCGTTGCGGACGCCGGTTACCTGCCACGACACCTTCATGCCGGGCTTGCCGCCGGCGATCTTGAAGTGGTTCTGATTCATTTCCTCAGCGACATAGACCATCGCCTGCCCGCCGATGCAGGTGAGCTGATACCGGTACTCAACGTTCAGGGCCCCGAAGTAGCTCGGCATGGTCACCGTGGCGCTGCCGTCAGCCCCGAGCGTGATGATGCCGTCGTAGATGTTCTTCATCTCGCTGCTCTCGACCGCAGCGTGCACCAGGAACTTGTTCGCCGGGTCGAGCGGGTGATCAATCTTGAAGTTCTTGCTGCCGGTCACGTTCAGCGATCCGTTGATCGTCACAGCCCCCACAAACTGGCCGGCTGTGTTGCCCTGGGCATAGACCGCCGTGCCCAGGTTGTTGAACGCCGCGACCGCGCTCGTGCCGGCGCCGTTGCCGTCTCCGCGAACGCCACTGGAGATGTCGCCGCCGCCGCCGCCCGTGCGCCCGTAGATGCCCGCGCCGCCGGTCGTGCCGCAGTAGCCGAACACGCCCGCCTGCACGCCCGTGCCCATGACGCCCACGCTGAAGCCGCCCGTCGCGGCACCCTTGATGGCGACGCCGTTCTCGGTGTTGCTGCCGAGCGAGCTATCGCCGGTCGCGGCGTTCGTCGCGCCGAGGGTGGGAAGCGTTGCGGTGACCTTGGTGCTGGTGAAATAGCCCGCGCGCCCCGTGCCGACCGTGCTGCTCTCGAACGCGTTGGCCGAGCTGGTCGCGTTCCCGATGTTGAATTCGCCCGCGCTCCCCGTGCCGGCGGTGTGGACCGTCAGCGCATCCGAGGTGTTGGTCGCGACGCTGATCGAAAAGTTTGCGACGCCTCCAGAACTCGCGGCGTTCTCGCCCACGAACGAGGTCCCGCCCGATCCTTCGTTCCGGCCGTAGTAGCCGTAGCCGCCGCCGGAGCTCACCAACGAGACGATGCCGTTGCCGTCGTTGGTGTCGGCGATCAGGACAGGCTGATAGAAATAGCCGTGAGCGTTGCCGCTCGACGCGCCGCTGATGAGCTTCAGCACGTGCGCCGAGCCCGGGGTGGTGTTTGTGTTCGTGAGCGTCAAGAGGCCGTTCTGGGCGCTCCCGCTCTCCGTGAGCGGAAGACGCAGCGCCTGCGCATACGGAGTTGAGTCCAGAAGCGTCCGGGGTGCGATCGGCGTGTAGGCGCCAACCGAAGCGCCCGGGCGCACACGCAGCTCGAGCCAGCGGGTATCGCCGTTGTATTGGGCGCCAAAGTCGAGCGAAGCGCTGAACACGCCGTTGACGACCGACTGGTCATTCAGCGTAACCGTCGAACCAATCTGGTTTCCTCCCGCAGCCGCGTCATACAGGCGGAGTTCGATGTCGAACAGTCCGTTCGCCGGCGCGCCGCTGTCGGTCAGCCGACCCTGATATGTGAACGAGGTTCCCTGAGGAGTGGCCGCGCTGGCGATCATCCCCGGGGCGGCGCAAAAGGCCGCGGCGAGCAACAGTTGACGAATCGAACGCTTCATGGCACATTCCTCCGCTTTCGGTGTGTAAACGATGGTTCTGGTCCCGAGGTCAGTGCGACGCCCCTCACCCGCGCGGCTAACCCGATCTGCGAATTTGCGGAGGGTCGAACCGGCTCCCGAACGGCTACGCCCCAGCGGCAGCGCCGTGAACCAGCATGAAAGTCCCGGCCGCTTCATTTGCGGCGTCGTTCCAACGGGGCCGCTGACGCGGTGGATTCGTGGTTTTCGGACGTTCCCGCTCGTATCTATTCAAGAGTCGTTGGCAGCACGCCCCGCGGCAGGGCCGCCAGAAACTGCTTCCCATATCCGGACCTCAGCAGCCGCGGGTCCAGCACCACAACCCGACCCTGATCCTCCGCGCTACGGATCAGTCTCCCGAATCCTTGCTTGAAACGGATGATCGCCCGCGGCAGCGAGTCCTCCCCAAACGAATTTCCTCCCCGCGACTCGATCAACTCATGCCGCGCCTGCGTGAGCGGCCGATCCGGCGGATCGAACGGCAATTTCGCGATAATCACATTCCGCAGTGCCCGCCCCCGCACGTCCACCCCCTGCCAGAAACTCGCCGCACCCAGCAGCACGCTCCGCTCGTCCTGCCGAAACTGCTCCAGCAGCACCGTCCGCGAGCCGTCCACCGTCTGAGCCAGCACCGGATGCCCGAGTGCGCCCAAGGGTCCGCGCACCAGCGCCGCCACCGACCGGAGCGTTGCAAGGCTCGTGAACAGCACGAACGCACCGCCATCGGTTTCCTTGACGTGATGAACGACCCGCTCGGCGATCCGCCGCGCATCGTCCGCCCACGGCTTTTTCAATCCGTTGTCGAATTCATCTTCGCCCCCGCTCGCCGCTGAAAGGTCCACGATCAGTTTCACCTGGTTTGCAAAGTCGAACGGGCTTCCGAGTTGGAGCGTGCGCGAACCCTCCGCTCCGAGGCGCTTCATCGCGTGGGCGAACGCGTCCTCCGGCGACCCGGCCCTGCGTCCCTTCGGGCGCACCTCCTCGCCGTGAGGCTCCTCGGCGTTCGGAACGAATCGGCGCGGCTCATCCGGATTCGTCGATGCCGGCACTCCCGTCGCCGCGGACGGAGCCGAGGCCGTCTTCGTCGCCAGCGTCGCGCTCGTCAGCACCACGCTGAACCCCTTCGAAAAAAGCCGCTCCTTCAGCAGCGGCCCAACCTCCACCGGCGCGCACGCCAGCGTCACCTTCTGATATCCGCCGCCGCCCCAGTCCTCATCGCCGCTTGTTTCGACCCAATAGGCGCACCCCGGCTGGCTCTGCGCCACCAGCACGTCCGCATCATCCGCGATCATCTTCGCCCGTTCCGCGTACCCGTTCAACTCGAACCGGTCCGTGTCGGTCTTCACCAGCTCCTTGAGCGCGTTCAGCCGCAGCGCCAGATCGCGGCAGACCGGGCTCAAAGTATTCATCACCGCCTCAGGCTTGCGAATCCGCCCGCCCCCGCCCTGCCCCGCAAACACGCCCGCATCCTCCCGCTTCGTCGCCCGCAGCACCGCCTCAAAGAACGCCCGCGTCTCCCCCTGCGCCCGGATCGCCAATTGCATCGCCCGCTCCACCGCACTCGGGTCATTCGCGTACATCGCAAGGTTCGGCAGATACCCCTTGCCCGTACGCGGGTGGCAAAGCGTCGTGAGCAGGTGCATCACCCGCCCCTCCGCCAGCGTCCGCCCGAAGTGTTCGCTCGCCACATCCTCAACGTTGTGCGCCTCGTCCAGCACGACATGGTCATACCGCGGCAAGAACCCCACATCCTGCGTTCGCAGCGCCAAGTCCGCAAAGAACAACGCATGATTGCAGATGAGAAGATTCGCCCCGTCCAACTGCGCCCGCGCGTTCTGATAGAAGCAGCGGTCGAACGTCGGGCATTTCCGCCCCATGCAGTTCCCGCTGTCCGACTGCACCTTGTCCCACACCCCGCCACGCTCGAGCGTCGGCAGAGTGCTCAGCGTCCCGTCGAGCGTCTCCTTCGCCCAGTCCTCGATGACATGCAAACTCCGGCGCGCCGCCGCATCCCCAAACAACCGATCCTGCCGCTCACTCGCCTGTTTGAGCCGCCGAATGCTCACATAATTCCCACGCCCTTTCACCAAGACAGGCTTGATGAGGGCCTTTCCGGAGCCCCCTCCCCGAGGGAGGGGGTTGGGGGTGGGCCCTCCGAAGCCCCCTCCCTGATGGGAGCGAGGGTTGGGGGAAGGGTCCTCTTCATTCCTTCCCTTCTCAAGCAACTCCCTCAACAGCGGCACATCCTTCAAAATCAACTGCTCCTGCAGCGAAATCGTGTTCGTCGCAATGAGCACCGTCTCCCCGCGCAGACACCGCAGCATCGCCGGCACGAGATACGCAAAGCTCTTCCCGACCCCCGTCCCCGCCTCCACCAGCAGATGCGACTTGTCCTCCATCGCCCGCGCGACCGCCAGCGCCATCTCCACCTGCTGCCCGCGCGGCTCATAGCCACGACCGAACGCGCCGGCAATCGGCCCGTCCTTCGCAAAGAATGCCCGCACATCTTCGATCATCTCTCGATCCTAGCGATCGCCCCCACGGCGCTGATCCCACCGCCCGCCCAAACAAAAAAAGCCCCGCACCCGCGGGGCCTTTCTCTGGCTTTCGTATTCCCCCTCGACACCTCGACACCTCGACACCTGGGCACCTCCCCCCTGGTGCCTGGTGCCCACGGCCTCCTACTTGAGCGACGCCATGTCAATCACGAACCTGTACTTCACGTCGCTCTTCAGAATCCGCTCATACGCCTCGTTGATCTTCTGCATCGGGATGATCTCGATGTCGGACACAATCTTGTTCTTGCCGCAGAAGTTGAGCATCTCCTGCGTCTCGCGAATGCCCCCGATCAACGAGCCGGCGATGCCGCGACGCTTGAAGATCAGGTTGAACACCGCCGGCGAGGGGTGGGGGTGCTCGGGCGCGCCGACCAGGCACATGTTCCCGTCGCGCTTCAGGAGCGTGACGTATTGATCCAGGTCGTGCGAGGCCGCCACCGTGTTCAGGATGAAATCAAACGAGTTCGCGTGCTTCGCCATCTCCTCCGGATTCTTCGAGATGACCACTTCGTGCGCGCCCAGCCGCTTGCCATCCGCCACCTTGCTCGCCGAAGTCGTGAACAGCACCACCCGCGCCCCCATCGCCCGCGCGAGCTTGACGCCCATGTGCCCCAGCCCGCCCAGCCCCACAACCCCGACCTTCATCCCCTTCTTCACCTTCCAGTGACGCAAGGGCGAGTACGTCGTGATCCCCGCGCACAGGAGCGGCGCCGCCGCCGCCGGGTCCAGCCCCTTTGGAATGCTCAGCACAAAGTCCTCGTCCACCACGATCTGCGTCGAATACCCGCCGTACGTCTGCGTCCCCGGCGCCGAACCGACGGGCGCCTTGTGATCGATGCTGTTGTACGTGAACGTGATCTCCTTGTCGCAATACTGCTCATCGCCGTGCTTGCAGTTCGGGCACGTGCGGCACGAATCCACCATGCACCCCACGCCCACCAGCTGCCCCGCCCTGAACTTCTTCACCTTCTTCCCGACCGCAACCACCTTCCCCACGATCTCGTGCCCCGGCACCACCGGGTAGACAGCGCCCTGCCATTCGTTCCGCGCCATGTGAAGGTCCGAGTGACAGACGCCGCAGAAGAGGATCTCGATCTGCACGTCCTTCGGCCCCGGCGCCCGGCGCTCGAAAGAGAAATCTCCGAGCGGGCTCGTGGCCGATTGCGCCGCGAATCCCCTCGTTGGGATCGGCGACGTCGCGACCGACGCCGCCGCCAGGCGGCCGGATGCGGTGCGGGCGGGGCGGGACTTCGACTTGGACCTGGTTGCCGTCGTCATGGCATGTTCCTCCGACTTCACAATAGCCAGCCGCGCCCGATCATCGCGCAAAGAACGTATCTAGGTCCGCGCCACGCGTTTCATTCAGGGATTTTCGAGAGATCCCACACCAGCACCGACCCGGAAAACCCCGACGGCGGCGGACCGGGCTTCGTCGCCACCAGCGCAACCCACTTCCCGTCCGGCGAGAAAACCACGGACCCGTACGAAGACGGCATCCCCGGCGCGGCCAGCAGGGCCTTCTCTGACCCATCCACCGTGATCGCCATGCCTTTCCCGCCCGGAACCGCAGACCATCGAACCGTCGGTGCCGCAAGCGGCGCCGCCGTTCCGTCCCGCCCGATCTTCCAACCGATTCTCGCCGGCCCGCTGCCGTTTGTGAGTATCAGCCCTTCCTTCGCATCAAACGAAAGCGAGCTATTGGATGCGGCGTTCCCCACCGCGCTCGTCCGCACTTCTCGAGATTCGCCACCGGTCCCAACCGTCATCGCGCCCGCCGCCGGGCCATCCAACGTCAGAATCGCCCACTCAGGATCTCCCGACTCCCGCGCCGCACCCAGAATTGCCGGGACCTGCCACGAATCCGGCGCTGTCTGCGTCGAAGCACTCTTCGCTTTTCCGATCTCCCGCACCTTCCCAGTCGTCAGATCCACCCCGACCAGACGAACCATCGTCGTCCCGTCCACCTTGCCGCCCGCCCCCGGCGTGACCAGCCCCGTCATGATCGCCAGGGCCTCGCGTCCCTCCGATGTGAACCCCTGCGGCGTGCCGAACCCGTCGCTCGCCGATCCCAACTCCACGCGTCGTGTCAGACCCGTCTCGAAATCGTGCCAGCACAACTCGTTCTTCCACCCGTTCGATTCTCCGAACTCAACCCACACCCACCTGCGTCCGTCGGTCGTGGGGGCCGCGGCGTAGATCGCATCGTATTGGAGCGTCACGCCCGTGCCACCGGCCGGACTCTTCAACGAAAAGGCTGTCACCGTCGGCATCTGCCGCGGCGAGTACGGCAGGCGTGCCACCGGCCAGCCGGGAATGAGCTTCCCCACGAAATCCATCGGCCAGCGGGGAAGCGACGAGGCGCCCGCCAGCGTGAGCCAGTGTCCGCAGCGCCACGTTCCCGCAACCAACAGCAGCAGAAGCACCGGCACCGGCCAAGCCAACCTTCTCCGAGTCGTCCGTCCCTTCGCCGGCGGGTGGTCATGAGTCTTCACCCCGCACTCGGGGCACACCGCCGGGATCACCGGCGGCAGCGCATCAAAGTGCATCAGGTTCACCGTCGTCGAAAACCCCGCCTCCATCGCCAACCCCGGCGCGCTCGACTCCGGAACCGGCGTGGCCGGAGTCAGGTCGTAGTTGCAGTGGGAGCAATACACATGCCCGGTCCGCTGCGGGCGCCTCCGAACGTGAATCACAACCCAGACGAGCAGCGCCGTGCTCACAAGCGCCGTGATCGCTCCCACCTCGCACTCGTTGCGATGCCACCACCCGTACCGGTCTCCGATCGGGCGCATCGCCGTCAGAAACACCCGCGACGCCGCGTCATCGAATGAAACAGTCGGATACGCCACCGCCCCCGACGCATCGGGCACGAGCGGGATCTCAATCGCGGGTTCGAGAACCGGCAGTTCCATTCCCGCGCCAGACTACCAGCGCCGCGACCTGATACGGAATGCACTTGTTCTTTGCGTGTCTTGGTCTTGGTCCTCCCCCTTTCCCAAAGGGGGAGGTGGCATCGCGCAGGCTTTGCGGAGCGATGACGGAGGGGGTTTCGGACGTCCTTGAGATCAGATCATCGCCAAGGTCGCGCAGCTTTCAAGTGGAAGCCGTATGAAGGGTTCACGTGGCAGGAATTGGTATTCTGCCCCCAGGGCACTCTCATGAACCATGAATTCGCGGCGTCCGTCCGGCCGGCGCCTGTTTCCTCCGCCAATCGCATCCACTCCATCGACGTCCTGCGCGGCCTGGTGCTGCTCGGCATCCTCATCATGAACCTCCCGTTCTTCGCCCTTCCCCATTGGGCCGGAGACAACCCCGTCGCCACCGGGCCGCTCGACGGCCTCGACTGGTGGTCGTGGTTCGGTTCCACCGTCCTTGTCGACGGCAAGGCCCGCGCCCTCTTCAGCATGCTCTTCGGCGCGGGCGTCGTCCTCCTCACCGCCAACGCCGAGAACGCCGGCGCCGAAGGCCGCGCCGAATCCGCCGACATCTACTACCGCCGGATGCTCTGGCTGATGGTCTTCGGCCTGATCGACGGCTACCTCCTGCTCTGGCCCGGCGACATCATCTACGCCTACGGACTGGTCGGGCTCATCCTTTACCCACTGCGCAAGCTCTCTCCACGCACGCTGTTCATCGCCGCCCTTATCTGGCTCGCGCTCGGCGTCGGCGCTCGCGCATTCCAGCGGGAACACCGCCTCGACACCTACCACCAGGTCGTCGCGATCCGCGCCGATATCGCCGCCGGCAAGGAAGTCTCCAAGGAACAGAAAGAAAAGCTCGAAGGCTGGGACAAGAAGTTGAAGGAGTTCAAGCCCGACCCCGCCGACGTGCAGAAGGAGATCGACGCCCGTCGAGGCGGCTACCTCTCCAACCTCTTCGCCATCGCTCCCATCACCAAGAAGTTCGCCTCAGAGCCCCTCTACCTCGATTTCGACATCGCACCCATCATGCTCATCGGCCTGGGCCTCGCCCGCAGCGGCATCATCCTGGGTCGGCGGTCCACCGGCCTGTACCTCGCCCTCGCACTCGTCTGCACGCCCCTCGGCCTTCTTGTCGCATCCCTCCGCCCGCTCGCCTGGAGCCGCACGAACTTCGATCCGGAGTTCTTCGCGTCGTACGCACAGGGGTCGGCCTGGAGCTACTCCGCCCAGCGGGTGCTGCTCGCGATCGGATATCTCTCCATCGTGATGCTCGCGTCAAGGCTTGCAGCGCTCGGCCCGCTGCTCCGCCCCATCGCCGCGGCGGGACGCATGCCGCTGACCAACTACCTGACGCAATCCGTCATCGGCGCGATCCTCTTCACCGGCGTCGGCTTCGGACTCTTCGCAAAGGTGTCACGGGCCGAGTTCATCCCGCTCGCCCTCGCCATCTGGCTCGCGCAGGTCATCTTCAGCGTCCTCTGGCTCCGCAAATTCGCCTTCGGCCCCCTCGAATGGCTCTGGCGCTACCTCGCCTACCGCCGCAAACCCGCCTGGCTCTACGAACCCGAAGCGCCAGCGAGGGCGCCGTTGCCCCCGAACTGAAACAGCCCAGTCCGACACCAAATCCGCGCCCGCATGGCGCACGATCGTTGCCGGCAGCGACGATTGCGCAGCGATCAAGCTGCCGGTGACGATCTCTTTCTTCATCATCGCCCCGGAAGAGCGAACGAATCGTCCAACTGCACAGTCCCAATCGGTTTCATCGGCCTTGCGAAACATCCCAGACTCGAACAACAACGGATTTCAAAGCTCCGGCCGAAGCAGAATCATCTCCCCCAACTTATACACTTGCCGCTTTGCCGCTTTGCCGCTTTGCCGCTTTGCCGCTTTGCCGCTTTGCCGCTTTGCCGCTTTGCCGCTTTGCTGCTTTGCCGCTTTGCCGCTCTAAAACGTAATCCTCAACCCCGCGAACGGCCCATTGAGCATCATGTCGAACTCGAACCGATTCAGCCCCGAGCCCGTGTGGTAGTCGTCGCTCAGCCATCGCCAGCCCGCGAACAGGGCGATGTTCTTGTTGAAATTCACGTTGAGCATCGTCAGCGCGTTCCACGTAAATTCCGACATGCCCGCCCCGGCGTCGATCCGCCCCGACAGCGAAAACGTCTCATTGAACGCGAGTTCGCCCCGGATGCCGCCAAATCCGTCCACCCATGTATCGTCGGGCCCGCGTGTCTGGAACGGCCCCGTGATCTTCGTGTCTATGTACCAGAGTCTTGCGCCCACCAGAGGTTCGATCCGCACCCGCACCGTGCTGTCGCTCGCCGCGCCCGGCAGCGCCCCGTCGTAAATCGCGTACGACCCGCCCAGTTCGAAGATCCCCTGCTTGAAATCCACCGTGACCGGCAGGTTCTTCACCTCGTTGCCCAGGTGCAGATACATCACGTCGCCGAAGATCGACCAGCGGTCGTGCACCGCCTCGAGATGAATACACCCGGCGAACTGGAAATTATCCCAGAGAGCGTTCCATGTGTCGCCGATCGTCATGTCCACATTCGCTCGGGCTATCCCCGACTGGACGTGCCCGTGCTGCGCCGGGATCCACAGGTACGGCGCGATCACGAACTTCCACGGCTTCGCGTCCAGCTGCCCCGGCGTGCTCTCGTCCCCCGAGGCGTTCGACGTGGCCCCCGTCGCCGCACTCACGGCCGACGAGCTCATGTCGTACGTCACCACCGTCTGCCCCTCAGGCTCGTCCGCTCCCAGCGCCAACCCCGCAACGCACACGCCACCCGCCAGTCCGATCGTCCACGCCTTCTTCATGACCATTCTCCCGTTGCAGGCCCTCAGGCTTTGTCGGCGTTCTTCGGGGGCTGGCTCGAATAGAGCGAAACCAGCCTTGCCACCATCAGCGCCATGTAGAACAGGCCCGTCGTCGACTCCATCACCGCCAGCATCCTCGCGACCGCCGAGACCGGCACGATATCACCATAGCCCACCGTGTTCAGCGTGATGAAGCTGTAGTATAACGCCGTGACCCCCTTCATCGTGTGCTGGCCCTCCCCGCCCGTCGTGAACGCAAACGCTCCAGGCTGGAGTTCCTCCACCGCCGTGTACGCAAGTGTCCACAAGATCCCCAGGATCAGGTACACCACGACTCCCGCGCACAACACCTCCGAACTCACCGCCGGCGCACGGACGATGAATTCGACCAGGTTCACCGTTACATACGTCATGAACACCAGCGCCCCGAGCAGAAAAAGCAGCGGCGGCATCGGATTCGCCTGCGTGTGCCCAAGCCAGCGGATGACCATCGCAGGAATCACCAGCAGCAGCCCCAGCACCAATTTCCGCCGGCTCGCCCCGACCGCCAGAACCCCCGACAGCATCATCAGCGACATCGTTGTGCTCAGGATGAAATCGCCCCACGCCAGCCTCTCAAACGCCGGCGCGCACACCATGAACAGCACCATCGCCCCCAGGAAAAAGGCGACCGAGTGCTTCCGCATGCCCGGTTGCACCAATTCTCGGGCGACGCTCAATCGCCGCGCCGCTCCCTTGACCGCCCCGGCGGGCTTTCCGCTCACGGCTTCTCAACCCACAACGCCACAGCCTCGCTCACCGCCAGGTTGATGTTGTTGCCCACCGTCACGTTCGCGAGGTTCACGTCCGGCGCAACCTTGATTACCCGCGTCTTGCCCATCGGACCCTGCACGGTGATCGAACGGTTCACCGAGTCCACCTTCAGCACCTTCGCGCTCACCTCGACCGTGTTCGCGATCACCACCCCCGGCTTCTCGCCCGGCTTCGATCGCACCATCACCGTCCCGGCCTCGGCCGACGGGTGTGATCCGCTCGGACCGACCCAAACCGCCGTCTCTTCCGCGACGCTCGCCTTGACGACGTCGCCCGTCTTGATCTGGTTGAAGTTCCGCACGTCCGGCCCGCACTTGTACGTCGCGGTCGTCCCGTCGTCCCACAACAGCGTCACCGTCCGCGCGTTGTAGTCCACCGATTGCACCTTCGCGCTCGCCGTCGCGCCCACCGCATCGACCGCCCCAACCGTTTCGCCCGCCGGCTTGTTCGTATTGCACGCCGGAAGCACCGCCGCGCCGGCCGTCAGGATCGTGATCGCGAGAAGTGAATAAGTCCGCGCCATGGGTATTTCCTTTCAAAGAGAGATCTTGGTGTGCATACTTGAATCGACCAAAGGCCGTCCATCCGCCGGAATGTACCAGATCATTCCCGGCCCGCTTCCATTTTCTTCATGCCCTCCTCGAGCTTCCTGATGTCCTCCGGCGAGAGCTGCGGCCGATCCACCTTCACCGTCAGCTTGATCAGCTTGGCCGTCAGCGGGAACGGCGGCTTGTAATCGGCGTCGTTCACCCCGGTCAGGGTGTCCGACCCGACATCGAAGCTCTCGTCCCACTGAAGAATCATCGGGACCGTCTTCTCCATCTTCTGGTTTGCCACGTCCTTGCCGTCAATCCTCAGCGTACCAGTCCCCGGCTGGCCCAGCCCGCTGAAGTTGTTGAACATCAGCGTCGCCGCTCCCTTCCCCTCGTACTTGAAGTCAAACTCTACCGTGTGCTTCCCGGGCGTCAGAGCCTCCGGCCCTTCCCACCGCTCCCGCTTCAGATCGACCAGGTTCCACAGGAACACCGGCTTGCCCTTCAAGAGGTAGAACCCATACCCGCAGAACCGCCCGCCCGAGGTCACGATCATGCCCTCGCCTCCACCCTGCGGAACGTCGATCTCCGCCGTGATCGTGTACGAACTGTCCAAGATGAACGGCGAGTCACCCTGCGGCAGGCCCACCATCGGACGCGTGTACACAAACTCCGTTCGGCCCGCCGTGATGTTCGGCCGCGGCGCGACAATGCGCGCCGCCACCGACGCATCCATCGGGAGAACCTGGTACTTGCGTGCCTCTTCCATGAACTTCTGCCGCAGCTCCTTCACCTTCTCCGGATTCTGCGCCGCAATGTCCTGCGACTGGCTGAAGTCCTTGTTCAGGTTGTAGAGCTGGAAGGTCTGGTTGTTCAGCGGGTCCGGGTTGGCGGCACCGAACGCCTCCCACGGCGCCCGGTTCACCTTCGTGCTGAGCAGCCAACCGTCGTGATAGAGCGCGTACTGACCCATCATCTCGAAGTACTGCGTGGTGTGCTTCGTCGGCGCCTTCGCGTTCGCCGCATCAAACGTGTACGCGAGGCTCGTCCCCTCGATCGGCGACTGCTTGATCCCGTCCACAGTCTCCGGCGCCGGGATGCCGCACGCCTCGAGAATCGTCGGGACGATGTCGATCACGTGGCAGAACTGCTCCCGCAACCCGCCCTTGTCCTTGATCCGCGCCGGCCACGAGATCGCCATCGACTGGCGGATGCCCCCCAGCCGCGAAGCATTCTGCTTGAACCAGGTGAACGGCGTGTCGAACGCCCACGACCAGCCCGCCGACATGTGGTTGTACGTCAGCTCCGTGCCCCACGCCTCGTAAAACTTCATCTGGATGTCAACCGGCACGCTCACGCCGTTGAAGAACGCGACCTCGTTCGGCGTCCCGTTCGGCCCGCCCTCCGCGCTCGTGCCGTTGTCCCCGTTGATGTAGATCACCAGCGTGTTGTCGAGCTTCCCGGTGTCCTCGATCGCCTGGATCACCCGCCCGATTTCGTGGTCGCTGTACATCGAGAACGCCGCGAACACCTCCGCCTGCCGCACGAAGAGCTTCTTCTCTTCCGCCGTGCAATCGTCCCAGTTCTTGATCACGTCCTTGGGCCAGGGCTCCAGCCGCGTGTCCGACGGAATCACCCCCAGCTTCTTCTGGTTCTCAAAGATCTTTTCACGCAACTTGTTCCATCCGTCATCAAACAGATGCATCGCCCGCACCTTTTCCACCCACTCCTTGGTCGGATGGTGCGGAGCGTGCGTCGCGCCCGGCGCGTACTTGATGAAGAACTTCTTGCTCGGATCAATCTGGTTGATCCGGTAGATGTAGTCGATCGCATCATCCGCCATGCCCGTCACCAGGTTCCAGCCCGGCTTGCCCTCAAACGGAAAGATCTGCGTGGTGTTGCGGAACAGGTTCGGCTGCCACTGGTTCGAGTCGCCCCCGACAAACCCATAGAAATAGTCAAACCCCATCCCGATCGGCCACTGGTCAAACGGCCCCACCTGGCTCGCGGCAAACGCCGGCGTGTTGTGATCCTTCCCGAACCACGCCGTCGCGTACCCGTTGTCCTTCAGAATCCGCCCGATCGTCGCCTTGTCTTCCGCGATAATGCTGTTGTACCCGGGAAAGCCCGTCGACTGCTCCGAGATCACGCCGAAGCCTACTGAGTGGTGGTTTCGGCCGGTGATCAGCGCGGCACGGGTGGGGGAGCAGAGGGCTGTCGAGTGAATGTTGTTGTAGAGCAGGCCGTTCTTCGCGATCCGCTCCATCGTCGGGGTCGGGATCACACCGCCGCTCACGCTCGGGACCCCGAAGCCGGCGTCGTCCGTGATGATCAGCAGGATGTTGGGCGCATCCTTCGGCGGCACGATCCGCGGCGCCCACCACGCCTTGCTCTGCAGTGCGCCGTCCTTGATCACGCCCCCGAATTTCGGGTCCGGCGCGGGCAGTTGCTTGCCGTCGATCGTCGTCGTTGCGCCGGGGGAGCCCGGCGCTCCCGTCACCTGCTGGGCCTGCGCAGAAACGGCCATCGAGAGAATGAGCAGGGACGCCGAATAGATGAATCGCATGGAGTGTCTTCCTGATCGCGCCGGCCCCAACGGGCGCACGCGTGATGCAGATTAGCGACCGGACCCACACGTTTCGAGCAACCAGCGATCACCGGCAAGAACATTTACAGAGCCCCGCAATCGAACAGGATCACTGTCAAACCGCTGTGAAAGCGGTAAGCATCCCGATGCTTCCCGCGCAACAGCGGTGCATTTATGCGTTTCTGCACAAGCACTTACGCTCTCGTTACGACGCGACCTTGATCGCCGGCGGCTTCCAGGTCCCCTCGCCCGGCGGCAGGATCGACGGCGGCTCGACCTTCGGCCAGTACAGCCGCATCACCACATAGATCGGCCCCTTCGGCGCCGGCAGCCAGTTCGCTTCCTTGTCCTTCCCCGGCGATGCATTCTGAATGTACAACGTCAGCGACCCGTCCGCGCCCTTCTTCATGTTCGGGATCATCGGCGAATTGATCAGATACCGCCCGATCGGATTCTCGATCAAAAGCTGCGTCTTCCCGTCGTACATCGTCACCGACCAGAACGCATTCACCGGCGGCAACTGGTCCGCCGCGAACGTCAGCGTGTAGCTGTGCTTGCTCCCGTCCAGTTCTTCGCCGCTTGCCAGCGTCGTGGTCAGCGGGTACATCGCCTCGACCGCGTTGTTGCCGTAGATCCCGCCCTTCGCCGCGGCGGCCCGCTTCAGCCAGTCGCCGTTGTAGAAGCCGCGATCGCCGAAGAGCGACCCCACCTTCCATCCGTTGATGTTCTTCTGCCCTTCCTTCAGGTACTTTTCGACCTTCGACTCGCCCTCCTTCATCGCCAGCAGAATCGCCGCTTTGTGCTCGAGCGAGAGGTCCTTGAACTCGAACGTCTTCCCCGCCCCGATCCCGATGCTCGCCAGTTTCGCCCGGATCTCCTTCTCCTCAGGCCCCGCCGGCGCAAACTGCAGCGCGAAGTCCAGGTACTCAAAGAAATTCTTCTTCACCAGCTCCGCGTTCGCCTTCGGGAAATCGATCTTCGGCGACGGAGCCGGCGCCGGCTTCTTCAAATACGTCGAGAGGGGTACCGCCTTGTACCCCGACTGCACCTTCACCACGTTCGGCATGTCTGCCGCATCAATGAGCTGCGTCCGGTACGCCACCAGCGAAAACTGCGTCGAAGACCGGAACACTTTCTTGATCCCCGGCGGCGTCTCCCCCTTCCAGTCCGGCCCCGCGATCATGTAATCGCCCGGCTCGTTCCCCGTTGCGCGGCTGCCGATGTACCCGTAATTGAACGTGTTCCCGTCGCACATCATCACCGAGTAGTACCGGCTCTTCTCCACCGCCGGCACCGAAAGCACCATCGGCTCCGCCCGAAGGTCCGCCCAGAGAAGCGAGTACGGCGTATCGCTGTTCGGCGTGACGATCGCTGTGTCCTTGTACGTGAACACCCGCGCCTCGTTGAGGATCTCGTTGAACGGCGCCTTGAACTGCCCCGATTCGCGATCCACCGCGTACTCGTACATCACCGCATAGTTCATCACGATCGGCAGCCCGTAGATGAACCCGGCCTCCGCGATCGCCTTCGTCTCTTCAATCCCCGGCACGGGCTTCCCCGCCTTCGCATCCGCCTTTTCCGCCTTCGTGATCGGGTCGTTCTTGCTCTCGCAGCCCAAGAGCGCCGCGCCGGCAGCAAGGATGAAGGTCGCTCCCAAAGCCAATCCGTTCGCACGCTGCATGGTTCATTTCCCGTAATGCCAATGAAAAACGCCGGCGCCCCGGAGGCGCCGGCGTCGTGGAGTTTACCAACCCGTTCCCTTACCCCGCCTTCTTTACCGCCGGAATCTTCCAAGTCCCATCAATCAAGGACGGCGGCTTCTCCTTCGGCCAGTACAGCCTCAGCATCGGAATGAACCGCCCCTCCGGCGCCGGCAGCCAATTGGCTTCCTTGTCCGGCCCCGGGTTCTCGTGCTGCAAATAAACATCCACCGACCCGTCCGCATTCTCCTTGAACTTGCTCCTGCTGCTGACGGTGTACCTGTTCAGCGCATTCTTCGTAAAGAAGAACTCCCCGTCATACATCGTCAGCGACCAGAAACCGTCCACCGGCGGCATTTCCCCCTTGGCAAAATGCATTACGTACTTCGCCTTGCCGTCGTAGGGCTTGCCGTCGGCGTCGGTCTCTGATGTCGGGTAGACCGCGTCCTGGGGACGGTTGGCGCCGAGGCCGATGGCGGCGATGAGGGCGCGCTGGATGTAGTCGGTGCCGTAGATGCCGGTCTGCGTGGTGAAGACCCAGCCGTTCTCGTGTTTGCCGGCGGTTTTGAAGTGGCCCATGATCTTTTCGAAGCCGACCTTGGGCACCTGCGCCATGGCCTTGGTTGCGTCGGGGCCCCAGCCGCTGGCGCTGAAGGGTTGGCCGGCAACGACGCCGATTTTGGCCAGTTTGGCGACCATCGGCGCGTCCGCGGCGGCGGGGGGGTTGTCCTTCATCAGCATCGCCAGCATCGAGAAATACTGCTCGGCGCTCATCGAATTCACCAGTTCCCGCACCGGCTTTTTCATGTCGATCGACGGATCAACCTTGCCGGGCGGAGCCGTGTACGGCTTCCCGAACGTGCTCAGGGGCTGCACCGTCACCTTGTCCTGGAGCGCGTGCACGGCCTTGTAGTCTTCGGGGGTGCCTGTGCAGTAAATGCGCCCGAGCAGCCAGACGATCGACGTCGGCGACTTGTACTCCGTCACTCCCGCCGGAAGCGTTCCCTTCCAGCCCGGCCCGGTGATCGCCCAGGTCTGGGCCTTGGTGCCCGTCGTCCGCTTGCCCGGGACATCAAAGACGTTCGTCCAGCCATCGAGCATCGGCATCAGGAAATACCGGTCGTTCATGTCCGGCATACTGACGACCCACGGCTCCTTGCCCACATCAAACCAGCCGGTTGTATAGAGCGTGTCGGCGTTCGGGGCGGTCACATCGCGAAACGACGCATCGGGATACGTCCGCATCCGCACCAGGTGCCCCATTGGCGCCCGGGTGCCTTCGGGTGCCGCGACGTTGGTCATCACCCGGCGCGACATCTCCATCGTGACGAGGGGATATCCATAGATATACGCCTCGGTCCCGATCTCGAGCGCTTCCTTTTCGGTGAGCGCTTGCGGCGCCGCGGCCGTTGCTATGCCGCACGTCCAGACCATTGCTCCAACCGCTGCCGCACGGGCGATTCCGACTGTCAACATTTGATACCTCCGGATGAGCGGACCCATCGTGGATCACGCGTCGCGATGAGCATACACAATCGTTCCGGGCGCTCATGGTCGCGACCGGGTTGCCCAAAGGCCCCCTCCGCCATCGCTCCGGAGGCCTGCGCGATGCCACCTCCCCCGTTCGGCAACGGGGGAGGAGCGAATGCGAGGCGCGGAAGCGATGATTGCGGCAAGCGAATCGGGGCTGGTCCTCTGCCCCTCCGGGGCAGGATTGAGGGGACGTTTTCCACGGGTTGCGCTGCGGTCGCCGTTGGCGACCTGCGCTTCACCCGTGGCTACAGGCCTTTGCCCCGTTGGGGCCGGAAAACACTCAGAAAACTGACGGGAAGCGGCGCGTAAAGACTTGTTGGGACTGAGTTTCCGAGCAATGGCAGAATTGTGGTCAAAATACCAAACAAAATGCAAACTTGACCGAATCTTGTGGTATGCTGGCCCGCGCGTGCCCGGGCTCGTTCCCTTTGGGGTTGAGAGGTTCTTGAGAGCGGGTTCCCACCGATCGTTTTCAACCAAACTGTTCCACCTGCGACTTCCACCAGGCCCGATCGCCGCGTTTTTGACCCGCACACCCGCCCCGCAAGTCACTCACCAACACCCCGCGCGCTCGTCGCTCATCCCGCATCGTCTCCCGACCGCTTTGCCGCTTTGCCGCTTTGCCGCTTTGCCGCTCTGCCAATCTGCTGCTCTGCTGCTCTTCCAATCTGCACCTCTTCCGAAAGGCCCCCATGCCCCGCCCCTCCCCCTCCATCAGCGGCCGCAAAATCATCTCCTCTCTCCGCTCCATCGCGCGCACCCTCAAACGCTCC
Organism: Phycisphaerales bacterium; assembly: GCA_044221315.1. Taxonomy (GTDB): domain Bacteria; phylum Planctomycetota; class Phycisphaerae; order Phycisphaerales; family UBA1924; genus JAFEBO01. The sequence goes on from JBGAPK010000041.1 coordinate 20,045, forward strand.
CCTCACAAGGTCGAGTTCCTCGCACGCTCCGGCATCTCACAGCACCAGTTCGAAAAAAACTTCGACGCCTGGAACGACGCCCTCGCCGCGGCAAACCTCGCCCCCAACATCCCCACCCCCAAAAGCAATTCCGAACTCCTCGAAGACTGGGCCAACGTCGCCCGCAAACTCGGCCGCTGCCCCAGCATCCCCGACTACCGCTCCAATGGAGGGAGATTCGGCGTCGTCACCTTCCGCTCCCGCTTCAAGTCCTGGCGCGCCGTCCGCCGCGTCTTCTACAAGCACGCCGCCGGCGACAAGACCTGGGAAGACGTTCTCAAAATCATCCGCGAACGCGAGAGCCGCTGCACCAAGCCCTGGCTTATCACCCCGGGCTTCGCCTTCGAGTCCCCTCGAGCCGCCCAACTCTTCGCCTCCGATTCAATCACCTACGGCGAACCCCTCGATTTCGAATTCCTCCGCAACGCTCCCGTCAACGAAGCCGGCGTCATCTATCTCTTCGGTTGCCTTGCCCCCAAACTCGGCTACGTCGTCGAAGCAATCCAGACCGCGTTCCCCGACTGCGAGGCGAAACGTCGCGACCCCGACGGCCGCTTCCGCCGCGTCCGCATCGAGTTCGAATTCGAAAGCCGCAATTTCCTGTTGCACGGGCACGACGCCGCGGCGTGCGATGTGATCGTGTGCTGGCGGGATAACTGGCCGGAGTGTCCGTTGCAGGTGGTGGAGCTTTCGAGGGAGCTTGGAGCGATGAAGAGGGCGGCGGCGTGAATTTCGTCAGTGGTTCACCACAAAGAACACGGAGAACACAAAGAGCACAGAGAGGATTCTCTTGGATCAGGCTCTGCATTGGGGCGTGGGCGATGATTTCCGCTTCGCGTTTTGTCAGAAGCCCCCTCCCTGATGGGAGCGAGGGTTGGGGGTGGGCTTTCTCCTTTTCTTTGACAACTGAATAGTCTGCTTTGCGGGGCGGGCGCTGAATACGTGGAGGCGAGAACCATTCGAGCCCATGGACTTGGAGTCCATGGGCTTTGGGTTTCGGGCACGTCGTCCATCGCCGAACGGCGTCGGCATTCCGGAAGTGATACATGCCGACCGGTTCGCCCCCCGCGCTGTGCAGTACCATTGCCCGTGACTTCCACGGCCTCCGAGATTTCCAAACCTTCCAAGCCTTCCGAGCCGTCCAAACCCGGCGGGCCGGCCGCCCCGTTCCCGCCCGCCGTGCGTCGGTACGAGGTCTGGGTCGCGGCGGTGTTCGTGTGCACACTCCTCGGCGCGGTCGCGGCACCGTTCGTTGTGAGCCGCCTGGCCCCGTCGATCTCGCCCTTGTGGGCCTTGCCGGGAATCCCGCTCGCGATTGTGACGACGACATTCAGCGCATTCTGGTACTCGCGCGAGCGGACAGTCCGGATTCGGCGGGCCGTGCAGGCCGCGTCGGGGCGTGCGTGCGTGGGCTGCGTGTACGACCTCCGCGGCATGGGCGACTCGGGCGCGTGCCCGGAATGCGGGCGGCCGTTCGACATCGCGAGGGATCAACGCTCGTGGCAGCGGGCGCGGATGCTGTAGCGATTCAGAGAAGGATCGTTGACGGCGGACATCATCGGCGCGGTCTTTCAGTCCCCAGGGCTGACGGAAAGTAGCCGGGGCGTGAAACGAGTCTTTGCGCGCTTACCCCGGAATCCCCGAAGTCGCGCGATCACCCGGTAAGCTCTCCAAACTCGACCACGCGAGGAACTCGCCAAACAATTCCCCATGAACGATGCGTCTCTCGAACGGGGTTCCGTTGCATGACCACCAAAACAAAGCAGGCATTCCATAAGAACGGCAAGCTGGCATCCGAGGCCACATTCGTCGATGGCGCGCCTCACGGTGTCACACGGTTCTGGCACGACAATGGGCAATTGGCAAGAGAGATCCCGCTGAATCACGGCGTGTGGCATGGGGCCGTCAGGCAATGGGATCGCAATGGCAATCTTCTCGGAACGTGCGAGATGGAGAACGGAACCGGCATCACCCGCGAATGGCACGAGAACGGCGAACTGCAATCCGAGATTCCCTTCGTCAACAACCAGCAGCACGGCCCGGCAAAGAGCTGGGATCAAGCCGGCGTGCAGGATGAATACATCACATGGTTCTTTGAAGGGCGGGTTGTTTCCAAAGCGAAGTTTGAGAAGCTGACCAAGGAGCGTGACGCGATCGGCCGCGGCGAGCTTCCGCCCCGGCTTTCCGGACCAGCGCTCCGAAAGCACCGTGCCGCGAAGGCCAAGAGCCCGGACATCATCAGCAAGAAATCCCTCGGCAAGAAATATGCCCGCGAGTTCTCGCTGAAGGGCGTCGAGGCGCTGTCGTGGCTGTACGAGGGAAAGCCGGAGACGCGGACGCTCGGCGAAGACTGGACGCCGGAAGACTCGATCGAATTCGTGGAACGGGCGTACGCGCTCGGTGCGCTCTCCGTCATCGCGTTCGATATCGATACGTACGACGAGGTGTTCCAGAACACGGGCAATCTGGCGGTTGTGCTGCCGGAAGGAGGTCCGGAACGCGTGGCCCTGTTTGACCTGGAGCGGGAGGTTGCCGACAGGAGCGGCTTCGATGGAACGCCCGATTCCGGACAGAAGTGGCTTTGGCTTCGGCTCAAGAGCTGAGCGCCCCAGTGCTTCGTCGCGATCTCCGACTCCGGCCGCATCAGCCGCAGCCCGCCGGATTCCGTTCCCGAAGTCATGAAGGCAGATCAGATTTCGGAGTGCGTGCGAAAGCGCGTCGATCGACACCAGAAGTTCGGCGGCATCGCCGGGCTGCTGCGGGCGGCGGTCTCAAAGGAAGAGACGAACGACGGGGACTGGTCGATGACGGAGGAGGAGCGGGGGAGGGTGAGGGAGTGGTTGATTGGGGTTGCGGGGCGGTGAGGAAAGGGCACACTGGAGCAAACGACGTCAGTGGTACGGCGCGTTGAGTGCATTTCGGGGCGTGGGGTAGGCGAGGTCGGTGCCACCTGCCACCTTCCTCCCTGACGTCGGCTGTGGTAGGCTAACGCGTGGGGCCATTCACAGTGAGTTGCGACTCTTCAGTATCGAGTTGATACATACGCCGGAGGATTCATGGACCGGATTGAATCTAGGCTCCAAGACCTGGAGCGGAAGTTAGAATTCGCACAACGCCGAAGCCGCGTGGCGTTCATTGCGTGCGCAAGCCTAGTTGCCCTTCTGGGATTTGGATTGGCCAGAAGCCGCCTTGCGTTCATTGCGTGCGCAAGCCTAGATGCACATCTCGGATTTGGATTGGCCAGCGTGGACAAATCGGCCCCGGATGAAGTGCGAGCTCTACGCTTCATTCTTGAGGACGATAAAGGCTTGGAACTCGCGGTACTTGGCATTCGCACTGGCAGTCCCTCTCGCGAATCCGGTCTCTTCTTGAAGGATGAGAAAGGAACTGAACGCCTTTCCTTGAGTGTTTCGAAAGACCTCGGCTCTGGCTTCTACGCGATGGACGAGAGCGGCACGATTCGGGTTCAACTCGCATATGCCGGGCTCCTTGGCGCCCGATTGAACTTCCGGGATCGAAAGGGCAACACTCACGCGGCCATCGATGCGTTTCCTGAGGGGCAAACGTTTTTTACCATGAAGGACGATAACAACAAGGATCGAGTGGAATTCAGTCTGTCGAAACAAAGCCCACCGTGTTTGGTCCTTCGAGATGAAGCCGGAAAGGACCGTGCCATTCTCGGTGGCAGGCAGTTGAAATTCACTGACGGCCGCGTCGTCACATATCCCGAGTCGTCATTGCTTCTCTTTGATCCTGAAGGAAAGCTGATTGCGCATTGAACGGATAGACGGGCGGGTGGTATCACCTTCGCAGAGGAAGAAACGTGGATGTGGTCGATGATGGACGAGCCGCGGGGAAGGGTGAGGGAGTTCTTGTTGAACTCAACGGGTTAGCTCCGTTCGCACCACTCGCGTAGGAACGCGAGTGGTGGCACGGTCGTGTTGTCGTTCAGGGTCTCAGGAAACTGAATGGTGCCACCCGCCGGGGTTGGTGAGCAGGAAATATGGGTGCGTTGCCGAGACAGTGGCCCGGGCCATGTTCGATACAACCCGGCGGAGATAGTCAATGTCCCCACAAGAATTAGAAGTCTGGATTCGGTCTTGCGCTGACCGCGTCGTGGCCGGTCAGCAAGTCGAAGATTCCCTTGTCGAGCTCAAACAATTTTTGGACCCCAGTCAAAGAACCGCTCGCCAGCTTGCAGCCCATTGCAATGCTGCCAGATCCGACCACGTGCTTTGGATAGTTGGACTCGACGAGAAAGGAAACAAGGTTGCGGGGGCGCCGCGAGTCGATACCGAGCTAGCGTTGGAGAGGCTCCGTCAACACTTTGCTGACCAGTCACCACAAATCAGCAGTGTGCATTGCATCGAGTATGACGGCAAGTCCGTCGTCGGGCTCTTGTTTTCAACTCTTCATCGGCCATACCTGGTCAGACTGTCCGTCGATGACCCTGAAAAAGGACGCGTCGAATGGGAGGCTCCGTGGCGCGAGGGAAACAAGACGCGCACAATGCGACGAAATGATCTACTGGCGTTACTTGTTCGTTCGCGTGCAACTCCAAAACTGGAGGCTGTTCAAGCCGCGGGCGAATATGTGGTCTCGTCGAACGCGCCGTTCGATACACACGAAATGCGACGATCGAAAAGCATGTCGCACCTGTCTATTCGCGTACACCTCTATCTGGTGCCAACTGGAGGCGACAGGTTGGTCTTTCCAGCTCACAGGATGCAGTTCGTATTTCGGAAAATTGGCGACGAAGCCGAATTCGTGACTTTGGGTACGCCGGAAGTCGGTGCAAAGAATGGAACAGGCATTAAGGCGTATTTTCTTCCGCGTCCAACCATCCCTGGCCCCGATTTAGTGAGCTTTGGTTCGAGTGAAATTATCGCGAATGGTCCGGGATTAATCGAATTGTTGATAGGGATTCGTCTCAACCAGCCAAGGCCCGATTGGGGCGGATCTACGATACCGCTTGACATGCGCGTGCAATTTCGCGAAGCATCCTCTGATCTCGCGGCTGAACTGGACCAACTCATACCTTGCGAGATCAAACCGTGGGAAGCACCATAGTTTCAAGGCAAGTGACTGGTGCCAATCGCCGGTCGCGGGGATGCGTGCCACCAGGTCAAAGCACGGTTAATGCCACCCGCCGATACTCGGGAGTCAGTCGCACGGCGAATTACATCGACGGCCGGGACAAGACCCGTGCTATCCGACGTAGCGGACTACACCTCGCGTAGAAGAGCAATGCTCGAGAACTGGAATAGGCCGTGCTGGTGTGGTTCGGGGAAACCGTATCACGTCTGTCATTTGAATCGTGGAACCCAGCCACGACTCACACGTGAACAAATCCTCGCACCCGTTAAGACAATGAAATTGTCAGGAGGATGCCAGCATCCGGCCGCGCCCGCTGATTGCAAGGGAAAGGTTGTGAGTTCCCACACCATTCAGAGGAGCCGGATTTTGGAGACGATTGGCGAAAATGGCCAAGTCTTGACATGCCGGGGTCATCCGATTCACTGGCACAGACATGGGGAGTTTGAACCACAGCTGGTCGGGCTGGCAATCGCGTCGACGTTCCCCGGTTATTGCGAGCACCACGACAAGGTGACGTTTGCTCCACTTGAAGATCGGCAATTTGTACCGACCAAGCTGCAAGCGTTCTTGCTCGGCTATCGGAGTTTGGTGCAAGAGCTCGTCTCAAAAGAGCACTACATTGCGATGCTGCGAACTCTTTTCGCCGAAACCGATCGGGGCACGTCTCCAGAGAATCAGGCGTGGGTACAGGCGAATCGCGTTGAGCTTGAAAAGGGAGCCATAAAGGGGATGAAAGACATCAGCGATAGCCTAAATTGGTGCGACGCAGCTCTGCAGAAGGGTGCGTTTGATGAGTTTTCGTTTTGGATGATACAGTTTCCGATTCAGGCGCCGGTTGTCGCCAGCGCGTTCGTGTCGGTGGAATTTGATTTTTGCGGCAAGAGGCTCCAGAATTGGAGAGACTTCGAGAGCTCGCTTCACGGCGTATTCGTTAATCTGATTCCGCATGGTCCCGGCTCTGCGTGCCTATTTGGATGGCACAACCAGGCCAAGTCCGTCGCGACCGCCTTGTGGCAATCACTCATTTCTTATGATGGTCAAGTCCTCTCGGATTTGGTGACGAGGTTTCTGTTCACGACAACTGATAATGTCTATTGCCGTCCTTCTTGGTGGGCTGGCTTACAAGCAAGGCAGCGCTCGGCGCTTCGAGACCTCATGGGCTCGAGCATTAGCGTCGGGTCTTCGCCGGCGGACTACTTACCCAACCGATTGAAATTGCTTGACCTTGGCAAGCCGGCATTGACAGAGGTCAAGTGAACTGAAGCGCGGTTCTAGAGGCTGTTGGAGCGACAGTGGCTGGCGGCTGGTGGCACACACCGGTCGCCTCGCATCCCGTAGCTTGCATCGAGGAGAGGTCAATGAAAAGACTGAAGGCGAGAGGCGAAACCCACCCCCGGCCCCTCCCTCGGGGAGGGGGGGAGAGTCAGATTGCGGCAATGCTATTTCTGGTCTTCGCACATCCACGCAATCCCATCCTTCACAACCGCCTTGCCGCTGTCATCCATCCCCACCGCCCTCACGCGGCAGTTCCCCACCCCACCCCCGGGCAACTCAACCCCCTTCCACTCAAACACCCGATCCGGAAGTTCGCTCGCCTTGAGCACGCCCATCGACTTGTCGTTCACGAACAACTCAACCGCCGCCTGATTCGAATAGACTTTTACAGTGGTGATTCCGGCCGGCCGCGGCGAGAATCTGCGGCTGGCGATGTAGACCACGGGCTCGTCGGACCAGTTGGCCTTGTAGAAATAGAACGCGTCCTTTTTGAGTGTGCGGTCGTAGGTGACGACGCCCTTGTCGTTGCGGGATTGGAAGCCGCCCTCCTGCCGCACGGGGGTTGCGAAGTCGAACATGTTCCAGAAGAAGGAGCACCAGAGCCAGTCGCGTGTTTTGAGGACGTTCCAGGCTTTTTCGTGGAGGAGGGATTGGTATTCCTCGGGATGCCGCGGGCCGTTGTGGACGGGCATGTTTACTTGCCCGGCCCCGCCCTCCCCACCCGCTCCGCCCGCCCCGTCTGGCCCACTTGCCCCACCCCACGCCCACTCGTGATGGGCTGGGTTGGCACCGGCTCCGTATTCGGAGATGCCGACGGGGCGATTGGGGAAGGCTTTGTGGAGGGAGTCGATCTTGGGCCAATCCGCGGCGGTGTCGACGTACCAGCCGTAGTAGCGGTTGAAGGCGATGGCGTCGGTGATGGTGTTGAAGTCGTCGGCGGGGCCGCCGTTGTCGGCGAGGACGATCGGGCGTGAGGGGTCGAGCGATTTGGCGAGAGAATAAAGCTCGGCGGGGAGGGTCGAGCCCTTGTTCTGATCGCGGCCCATCCAGAGTTCGTTCGAGATGCCCCAGCAGATGATGGAGGGATGATTGAAATTCTGCTTGATGAGTTCGCGGAGCTGCTGCTTGGCGTTTTCCGCGAATTCCTTGGTGGGGGCGATGCGATCGACGAGCGGGATTTCGGCCCAGACGAGGAGGCCGTTGGTGTCGCAGAGGGAATAGGAATAGTCGGGGTGCTGGTAATGGGCGAGGCGGACGCCGGTGGCGCCCATTTCGAGGATGATCGAGAAATCTTCGTCCTGGTCGGCGTGCGATGTGGCCCAGCCCTTGTCTTGGCGGTCCTGGTGCTTGTTGGGGCCGCGGAGGGGGTAGTGGGCGTCGTTGAGGAAGAGGCCTTTGTTGGGGTCGAGGCGGATGGAGCGGAGGCCGAGGGGTTGGGTGATGCGGTCGGTGAGGGTGGGGGGATTGGTGCTGGCGTCGAGGGTTTCGATGGTGACGGTGTAGAGGTAGGGGGGTGGGGAGCTTGTGGATGGATGGCCGTCCCACGTTGTGGGATGGTCGATCACGAGCGTCTGGATGTTTTCGCCGGTTGCGGAGGGTGCGAGCGTGGTTGTGGATTCGGTGCGGGCGATTTCGGTGCCGTCGGGTTCACGCACGATGCAGCGGACGGTCGCGTTCCAGGGGGTGGGTTTGGCGTTGCGGAGTTTCGTGGTGACTTGGACTGTGCCGCGGGACTCGGAGAGGGATTGCTGGAGGAGATAGACGCCGGGCGAAGCGTCGTCGAGCGGGTCGATGGAGCGGGAAGAGAGCGTGAGGAGATGGACGTCGCGATAAAGGCCGCCGAAGATGGCGAAATCGCCGGAGATGGGGGCGATGTCGGGGAACTTGGAGTTGTCGACGCGGACGGTGATGAGGTTTTCGCCGGGTTTGAGGGCATCCGAGGCATCGAAACAGAAGGCGCTGAAGGCGCCGCGATGCTGGCCGAGTTTTTGGCCGTTGACAAAGACGTCGGCGACGACCGATGCAGCTTCGAATCGCAGGTAGTTTCGTTTGCCGGAGAGCGGCCCGACATCCTCCGGCGTCAGCGTGAGGCGTTTGCGATACCAGCCGGGGCCGCGGTCGTAGTTTGGGCGTGATTGGGCATCTGCGGCGTTCCAGGTGTGGGGGGCATTCACCGTCGGCCATGCTGAGTCATCAAACCCAATCGCTTGCGCCCCCGCGGCATCCTCCCGTACAAATCGCCAGCCGTCGTGCAATACAACATCCCGCCGCGGCGAGTCGCCGCCCGAGGCACGCACCGCGAGCAAGCTGACGAGAACCGCGGCCAGCCAACCAGTTCCGCGCATCACAACATGCTCCTGCCCATGCTTCGCTCCACCATCACGCCTGTCCTTTTCCATCTGCTGCTCTACCGCACCATTCTCCGGTACAACCCCATTGCGAGCACGACCGCGAACGGTGCCGCGAGGACGATGATGAGCAGTCGCCAGAACGCGTAATTCACCAGGTCTCGGCCCGAGCCCTGAACTTCCTGGACGACGCTTTGGAGGCCGGCCGATTTGCCGTTCAGCGCCGGAGAGGCCAGCAACTGATCCAAGCTCTTCGCCAATTGCGTGAGCCGGTCCGCCGCCTCGCCCGTCCGCTCTGCCGCGGCCTTGTAGTCGGCGATTGGGTCGGCGCCGGGCGTGGAGGGCTTGGCGGGGGCTCCGGGCACCGGATCGAATCGCGTCATGAACCCGTCGGCGGCCTTGATGGTCGATGTCAGCTTTTCGGCCAGTGTGTTGGCGCTGCCGGCGGTCTCGCGGAAATCCTTGAGCGTGTCCTGGAATTGCCCCTGCGCCCCCTTCAGATCTTCGAGCGCGGCTTTTCGCTGCAGCGAAAGGGCTTCGTTGATCTGGCCGATCGTGGCGGAGCGTTCCTTGGAGAGATCGGCGAAGAACTGGTTGAGGAGGGCGGTTCGCTCTTTGGAAATCTGGTCGGGGAGTTTGGAGACGATGCCGGAGAGGTCTGCCGCGGCATCGCTGGCCTTGTGGGCGGATCGCAGGACGTCGGCGAATTCGGGCGCGGTGACGAGGCTCTGGTAGAGGCTCTCGACCTGCCATTTCAGGACGTTCTGCATGCGGCTCGCGTAAAAGAAGACGCGCTCGGCGAGCATGCGGGATTTGGTCACCTCGCGCTGGGCCGGGTCGAGCCCGGCGAGCGGGTCGAGCGAGAGTGCGGCGAGGAGGCTCTGATTCTGCTGTGCCTCTGGGACGATGGTTTCCTGGCGGGCCGCGGCGAAGTCTTCCAGCCGCACGCTGGAGACGTATGTCGCGTCCGGATGGTCATTCCGCCACTGCGTGATCATCGCGCGCAGTTCGAGGCGCTGCTGATCGGTCATCACCTGTTCCGCGATGTTCCAGACATTGACCTCCTGTTCCTTATATACCTCGACGAGTTGCCCCTGGACCTCGGCGCCGAACGTCTTGGCCGTCGCCGGCGACTCGAGCACCATCCGCTGCAGCGTGACCAGGGTGACCATGTCGGCCACCGAAACGACCGGATTGGGGCTCGAGGCAATCAGGATCGCCGCGTTCACGTTCGCGATCTTGATCTCGAGCGAAGCCCGCCGCACCCGATTGACCTTCGCGTTTTCCGAATCGGTCAAGCCCCCCGCGCCCGAGGCGGCCTTGGCGTTGTTGGAGATGGCGTTCCAAATTTGACTGGAGGCGGAGGCGAACGTGTCGGCGAAGGACATCACTTCGGACTGGACGCCGCTGGCGGTCAGGCGGGCGGGGCCGAAGCGTTGTTCGGTGTCCTTGGACTGCGTGCGCGAGGCGGCGCACCCGCCCATGAGCGTGAGGCAGGCGAGGGAAAGGCAGACGAGGGTCGAGATCCGAACCGGCCGGAAAAGGGCATTGTGCATGGGCGAATCCAAGGCAGGCCGGACGCACAGGGCTTTTTGGGGCGATCTCTGCAATCCGGTCCCGACCATCCTGTACAGTGTCTCGACCCGGAGACGCCCGATGAAACGCACCATCCGCCTGTTTTCGCCAGTTGCTTTCGCCCTTGCTCCATTTTCGGTGGCGGGTCCGCCGGCCACGGTGACCTCGCCCACAACCGATACCTACCACAACGTAAAAGTCGCCGACGACTACCGCTGGCTGGAGGATTGGAATAGTGAGAAGGTGAAGGCGTGGTCCGGGGCGCAGAACGATTACGCCCGCGGCGTGCTCGCCAGGCTCCCGAGCCTCGAACAGATCCGGGCGCGGGTGAGCGAGATCATGTCGGCGACGACGCCTTCGTATGGGTCGCTCCAGATGACGCGGGATGGCAAGACGCTCCTGGGGATGAAGCGGCAGCCGCCGAAGCAGCAGTCGATGCTGGTGGCGTGGGATGACCCGATGCCGATGCTGGAGATGGGGAGCACCGGTGCGGAGCGCATGCTGCTCGACCCGAACACGCTGGACGCCAAGTCGCTGACGAGCATCGACTGGTTTGTACCTTCACCGGATGGGAAGTTGGTCGCGGTCTCGCTTTCCAAGGCCGGGAGTGAATCGGGGGATGTCTCCGTCTTTGAGATCGCGTCGGGCAAGAAGGTGTTCGAGACCATTCCGCGCGTTAACGGCGGCACCGCGGGGGGCAGCCTGGCGTGGGCGACTGATTCCAATGGGTTCTTCTACACCCGCTACCCGCGGGGGGCCGAACGTCCGCCGGAAGACATGGACGTGTACATGCAGGTGTACTTCCACAAGTTCAACACGCCGACGGAATCGGACAGTTATGAGATGGGGAGGGATTTGCCGCGGATCGCGGAGATTCAGCTTGAGACTTTGAATTCGAAGTCGGCGATGAACGGGGCTGTGCTTGCGTGCGTGCAGAAGGGGGACGGGGGCGAGTTTGAGCACTATCTGCGGACGCCGTCGGGGGATTGGAAGAAGATCACGACGTACGCGGACCGGGTCGTGCAGGCGGTGTTCGGACCGGACGATGCGATCTACCTGATCAGTCGGAAGGATGCGCAGCGGGGCAAGCTCCTGCGGATGCCCCTGGAGACTCCGAGCATCGACAGGGCGAAGACGATCGTGCCGGAGGGGAAGGACTCGAATGTCAGCAAGTTTGAGAATTCGGACAATTTCGTCGTGACGGACTCGCTGATCTACGCGACGTACCAACTCGGTGGGCCGGCGGAGATCCGGGTGTTTTCGCACGCCGGAGCGGCGAAGCCTGCGCCGACGCAACTTCCCGTGAGCGCGGTGGGGGGCCTTGCCTCGGCGGGCGGCGATCGTCTGCTCTTTTCGGACACGTCGTACACGGAGCCGCAGGCGTTTTATCTGTTCGATCCGGCCGCGGCCAAGACCACCAAGACGCCGTTGGCCAGCACGAGTCCGGTCGATTTCTCGGGATATGAAGCGGTCCGCGAGATGGCGACGAGCAAGGACGGCACCAAAGTCCCCATCAACATCATCCGCAAGAAGGGGATCACGCTGGACGGCTCGCATCCGTGCATGGTGACGGGGTACGGGGGGTTCGGCCTGAGCCGCTCGCCGGGGTTTAACCCCGCGAGCATGGTGCTGCTCGAGCAGGGCATCGTCCTTGTGAACACCAATCTCCGCGGCGGGGCGGAGTTCGGAGAGGACTGGCACAAGAACGGGATGCTCACGAAGAAGCAGAATGTGTTTGACGACTTTGCCGCGGCGTGCCGGTTCATGATCGACGCGAAGTACACGAGCAGGGACAGGCTCGCGATCCAGGGCGGGTCGAACGGCGGGCTGCTGATGGGTGCGGCGCTCACGCAGCATCCGGATCTCTTCCGCGTGGTTGTTTCGCACGTGGGCATCTACGACATGCTGCGGGTGGAACTGTCCTCGAACGGCGCGTTCAACGTGACGGAGTACGGGACGGTGAAGGATCCGGAGCAGTTCAAGGCCCTTCGCGCCTATTCGCCCTACCACAACGTCAAGGACAAGGTGGCGTATCCGGCCATTTTGTTCCTGACCGGCGCGAACGACCCGCGGGTCGATCCGATGCAGAGCCGGAAGATGACCGCGCGGCTGCAGGCGGCGACTTCCGCCGACCCGGAGAAATCTCCGATCCTCCTCCGCACCAGCATGGAAGCCGGTCACGGCGGCGGCACGCCTCTCAAGGAACGCATCGCGGAGGCGACGGATGTGGATGCATTTCTTTTCTGGGCGCTCGGCGTTCAGTACACGCCGGTGAAGTAGCGCCGCCCCTTCGGCGCGGTTCGAACCCCATGCTCACTCCCCTCTCGATCATCGGCCCGCGCCTCACCCTGCGCATGTCCTCGCCCGCGGAGTTGAAGGCGGAGTTGCAATCGCGCGAGCATCTTCAGCGCACTCTCGGAACACCGCTTGCGCCGGACTGGCCGCCGATGCATTGGGAACCCGGCGCCCTCAACTGGGTTCTGGAGAGGATCGCCGCGCAGCCGGGCGAACCCTTCTGGCGGCCGTGGTTCGTTCGTCTGAACGGACAATCGGGCCTCGTTGTCGGGACCGCCGGTTGCAAAGGTCCGCCCGACGAATATGGCATGATCGAGATCGGCTACAGCGTCGTCACATCTCACTGGCGTCAAGGCATCGCCACCGAAGCCGTTGGAATGCTCATCCGCTGGGCCAGGGCGACCGGCCGGGTCCGGCGCGTGTGTGCGCACACGCTCGCGGGCGATCCCGCCTCCGGGGGCGTCCTGCTGAAGAACGGATTCGCGTCGGCAGGAATTGTGGTCGATCCGACCGACGGAGAAGTCGAGCGATACGAACGGGACGCCTGAAAGGGACGACTCTTTCAGAATCCGAACAAACCGGGCCGCCCGGCGTGACACCTTGCTTCCGCATTGCCATGCCGGGTTTTTATTGGTGCCGGCGGCAATCGCCCTTCAAATGACTTTGCCCGGAATACCTCCGATGGTACATTGGAAAAGACACCCCAACCGGGAGGATCCCATGCCCATCCGTTCGAGCGTTGTTTGCTTGACCAGCACTCTCGCCGCGCTCGTCCTCGCGCACGCATCGAACGCGCAACAGAGCTTTGTCTCCATGCCCGTTCTGCAGGGCGATCCTGTCCCCGGGGTTGCCGGCAAAGCCTTCGGAAGCGCGACCAGCGCGCCCGCGATCAACTCGGCCAACAACATCGCTTTCTGGAATCGGTACGACATCACCGAGGGCGCGCTCTTCACGAATTCCGGCGGCATGCACGTCGTCGTCAAGGGCAACGACCCCGCGCCGGGCGGCGGCACATTCGCCCCCGTGACCGGACCCAACTTCACGTTCGCCGACACCGGCAATGCCGCGTTTGTTCAGTCGCTCAACGGCGGGGGCACCTCGCTCGGCATCTGGTCCGAGACCCAGAACGGCCTGAACCTCATCGCGTACAACGATCTCCTCGCGCCCAGTTCTCCGCCGGGCACATTCATCCTCGAAGGCACGCAGCTCCTCTTTTGCTCCAACCAGGGCCACCTCGCCTTCACCTGCTTGTCCGATGCGACCGGAACGGGCCATGCCTACACCACGCTCTTCACCGGCAAGCCCGGCTCTCTCTCGCAGCACGCACGCCAGGATGCCCCGCCCTCCAGTTCCGGTTTCACCAGCCTGAGCACCGTCATCCAGATCACCACCGGAGGCGCGGCCTGCCTCTTCGGGAGTTTCATCAGCGATGCGCCGCACAGCGGCGTTCTCACCGGCGCATCCGGCGGCCTCCAGGTCACAGCGGCCACCGAGCAGGACGCCCCGGGCACCGCGGGCCAACCGCTCCCCGGCGTCACGTTCAAATCCATCGGTGCCTACGCGGTCAACAGCGCCAAGCACGTGGCGTTTCTCGCCGCACTCCAAGGGGGCGGATACACCGGTCAGATCGCGCTTTACGTCAAGGACGCGGCCGGCCTCCGCCAGCTTTTCGTTGCCAACCAGCAGGTGCCGGGCGAACCCGGCGGCACATTCTGGGGCACTTTCAACCCGCCTCTTTACTGCGACAACGGCGACATCATCATCCAGGCCAACGTCTTTGGTCCGGCGACCAACAGCACCAATCAAAGCGGCATCTGGCGATATCGCGGCAACGCCCGCAACGCTCGGTCTCTCGTCGTCCACCGCTGTCGCCGCGAACGCTTTCGGACAGATCGCCTTCAGCGGCACGTTCGATCTCGGGGGCAACGTCCAAGCCCTGTTCGGCACCGACCGTACGGGCAATCTCGTCACCCTGTACAAAGCTCCGGACAAAGTCACCGTCCGCTCCGGCATGATCCGTTCGTTCTCCAGTTTCTCCGGTCTCAATATCAGTTCCGGGAACGACGGGCGGCAGCGCTCGTTGAACGACTCGGGCTACATCACGTGCAGCGCCAGCGTCAACATCCCGCCCGGCCAGCCCTTCGGCCAGAACGGCAAGGGAATTCTCCTCTTCCGCATCACGCCGCGCTGCCCGGGTGATCTCAACTCCGACTCCCTCGTCGACGACCTCGACTTCTCGATCTTCGTGAACGCGTACAACATCCTCGACTGCGCCGATGCGTCCATGCCCTTGGGCTGCCCCGCCGATCTCAATTTCGACTCCGTCGTGGACGACAACGACTTCGTTCTGTTCGTTCCTGGATACAACGACCTGGTCTGCCCCTAGGGAGGGAGTTCCTCGGGTGCAGCGGAGAGCGCCGTTCACCCCGTGGGTGTCGATCGCCGTCCCTCGCTTGTGAAGAACATCGCGAACAACTTCCCCGCTCCGAGTTCCTTGCTGATCGCCCACAGAGCGAACAGCGGCACGAAGAAGACGAACAAGACCACTCCGCGCGCCAAGAGCAACCGAGGGTTGACATTCGCCGCCTCGTGCATCAGCGCCGAGAACGCTTCGCCGCGGAACAGCCCCGTCACGAGTTCTTCCAGCGCCGAGAAGATCAGCGAGAAGATCGCAAAGGCCATTGCCTTGACCGGCGTGGTCACCGCCAGCAGCCGGTGCTTGTACAGCTCCCCGATGCGCATGGCGTTCCCGATCAGAATGACCTTTGCCAGGACAAGGGCCTGCACGAGGCAGTGAATGACCGGGTAGACGCCGACGCCGTCCCGCCCCTCGAGGATCGCGCGGTACGCCGCGAGTGCCAGGAGCACCATGAAGAGATACAAAGCGATCCAGAGCATCTTCTTGGTCTCTTCGATCGCGACCTGCTTCACGCGGGACTTGGTTTCGGAACTGACCATGGGATTTCCTTCCTGGAATGGACCGGGACCGCGTGCACGATAGCGAAACCGCCCGTCGATCGCCGCGATTGGTGGCGGTGCCGTCCGCCGGGGGTGCAGATTGCCTTTGAATTCCGGGAGGCTCTGGTATCATGTTTTTCGTGCCCGCCGGTCGGCGGGTCGAGGGGGCCCTTGCATGTTTCGCAACAATCGCGCTCTGATGGCTGTGCTCGGTGCCGGATCAATCGTCGCCGGCGCCTGGGTCTTCGCCGGGCCGATCAATCCACCCGGGGGCGCCGTCACCTCCACCGGAAAAACCACGCAGGAGATCTTTGACGCCGTGCAGGGTGTCAACTCGACCGTCACCGGCGCCGGGCGCATCGCCGGCGTTCCCGGGGCCAACACCAGCGCCGGCACCATCGAACTCCCGGCGGTCGGCGCATTCCCGAAGATCACCACGCCCATCCTCGGACTGACCTTTGATCTCATCTACGACCCGCCGTCCACCGGAACGGGAGGTGCGGTCACGCTCGGCCAGTTCACGGTCGTGCGCGATCTCGATCAATCATCGGTCTCGCCGTTCAAGGCGCTCACGACCGGGCTTTCGCTCAAGACCGTGATCGTGAAGTTGACCAACCCGTCCGGGCCGATCACGTACAAACTGACCGACGCCGCGGTCCTTCGCCAGTTGGTGACTCTGGTGCAGCGGGCCGACGGCACATTCGCTCAGCTCGAGTCGATTTCCTTTGCCATGAATCAGATCGATGTCACAACGGCCTCGGGAACCGTCAATTACGACTTTGTCAAGCCCGCGGCCGTGCCCTGAGCCGGTCCGCGTGCCCCGGATCCCGCCAATCCAAGCCGGGGAATTCGCAGGCGGCCCGCCGCGGTTCTTCTCCCGGTTTGTCCTTGCGTTCCGGCCCGATCCGAACGACAATCGATCTGGACGTCCGCTCGTCGGCGTGCACGGAGCGGCGCTGCCCTGCGGAAGAGACATTCGCGACCCTTGAGGAGATCCATCATGAATCGTCGGCACACGTTGCTCTCGAGACTGTTCCGTCTGTCGCTCCTCGCGCTGGCGGCGGCCGGCGCATCCGGTGCGCCGCCGACTCCTCTCGGGACGGATTTCACCTACCAGGGCCGGGTCACATTGAACGGTGTGCCCCTCACCGGCACCGCCGACCTCCGCTTCACGCTCTTCAACGACTCCGCCGCGGGCGTGGCCGTCGGCTTCCCGCTCCAGGTCAACAACGCCCTCGTGGCCGGCGGCGTTTTCACCACCACCATTGGCTTCGGCCCGGACGTCTTCAACGGCGAAGCGCGCTGGCTCGAGGTCGAGGTCCGCAGCCCTTCGGGCGTCGGAGCGTTCCAGAAATTGTCACCCCGCGAACCCGTCTCCGCCCTCCCCTACGCGATCCAGACCCGCGGCCTCTTCACGGACGAGTTCCTGAAGGTCGGCATCGGAACTGTGACGCCCGCCGAGCGACTCAACGTCAGGGGCAATGTCCGGATCGATTCAGGCGACCTTGCGATCTGGAGCGGCGGGCCGACACGCGCGTTGTTCACTGCGGGCGAAGGCCAGTTCCTCTTTACCACCAATATCGCATCGCTGAACAACACGAGCGCTCAAGGGACTTCATCGGACGGCTCGGGTTTCATCGAACTGTACTCGAAGGACGGCCCTCTTACCGCCCTGCTCGAGGGAGATTCTTCCGCCGGCCCCGCGACCTCCCAGACCGGTGCGCTCGTTGTCCGGAGTATCGGAACCGGCGGGATTGGCGGGCAGATCAGGGTCCAGAACAACGACGGCGCCGATCGCATCGCGATGTCCGGCGGCGGCACGGGCGCCGCGGGCACGTTCTCCATGCTCAACGGCGCGGGCCAGACGACGGTGCGCGCGCAGGGCGACGTCATTGGGCGGGGAGGCGAGATCCGCACCAACGACGAGTCGGGTAACTACCAGTCGATCATCCAGCCCGACGTCAATGGATCGGGAGTATTCGTGTTCCTGGCACGGGACACTTCCGCCGACGGCCTGACGTTCGAAGGAAATGTCGCCGGCAGCGGGAACCCGCGTCTCGACATGTACGGCGCCAACCCGATGACCTTCAACACGAACTCCTCCGGCGATTCCAGCGTGGTGCTTCCCGGCAACGCCATCAGCGCTGGTGAAATTCTCGACGAGCCGGGCGTCGCCAATATCCACTCCAACAGCGTCGCGCTCACCGCGTCCCTCGCGGCCGTCGCCTCACGCTCGATCACAGTGCCCGCGGCAGGATTCGTGCTGGCGCTTGCTCAGGGCGATCTCCAGTTCAACCACACCGCGGGCGTTTCCATGAATTGCAACTACGGTGTCTCGATGAGCGCGAGTTCTCTGCCCGCGGATCAGGACGTGCAGACGCAGATCCCGCCCGGCCTCACCGCCGGGACCTACGACTTCTCCGCGTCCGCCCACGGCCTCTTCGCGGTGCCGGCCGGCACCTCGACGTTCTTCTTCGTCGCGAACAAGAGCAACAACGCGGACACCGCCAACATGTTTGATATCCAGCTCACGCTCGTCTATTTCCCGACCGCGTACGGCGCGGTCGCTTCCAACCTGGAGATCGGCCCCGGCGGCGAAGAGAATCGTGCAGCAAACCGCGGACCACTGACCGAAACGGAGATCGGAT
>JBGAPK010000042.1:0-37126 GCA_044221315.1 Phycisphaerales bacterium
CGCGGCGTTGAGAAGACCGACATCGAGCGCGGCCAGGTGCTCTGCAAGCCCGGCTCGATCAAGCCCCACACCAAGTTCAAGGGCGAGGTCTACGTCCTCACCAAGGAAGAGGGCGGACGCCACACGCCGTTCTTCAGCGGCTATCGCCCGCAGTTCTACTTCCGCACCACCGACGTCACCGGCACGACCAAACTGCTCGGCGGCGCCGAGATGTGCATGCCCGGCGACAACATCACCATGGAAATCGACCTGATGGGCAAGCCCGTCGCCATGGAGAAGGGCGTTCGCTTCGCCGTCCGTGAAGGCGGCAAGACGATCGGCTCGGGCGTTGTGACCGAGATCATCGAGTAAGAAGCCGCCGGCGATCGGCCATCGGCCTGAAAAAGAGGCCGATGCGAACCTAAAGTAACCCCCTGCGGCGGAGGCGAAAACCTCTGCCGCGGCTTCAAACGGAATAGAAAGGCAGAAGTTGTCATGGCGAAGAAGAAATCCAATGCCCGCGAGTTCCTCTGGCTGCAGTGCAAGGAAACGGGCGACCTCAACTACCGCACGAGCGTCAACACCAAGGGCGGCATGCCGGAGGGCCTGAAGGAAGGCCTCCAGAAGTACTCCCCCCGCCTGCGCAAGCACACGCTGCACAAGGTCAAGCGAAAGTAAGCCACCCAACGCTCGGCGCGAGTGAACGCGTGCATCGGATCAGCGCCCAACAAAGCCGGAAGACACCCGGCGCCCTGAAGCTGGAAAGATCGTGGCAACCGACTCGAACAACCAGAACGGGACTCCCGGCGGCATCGGCCGCAACGGCGATGTCTCGGGCAGTACGGCGGTAGCTCAACTGGTAGAGCAGCGGATTCCAAATCCGCAGGTTGCGGGTTCAAGTCCCTCCCGCCGTGTTATGGAAGCCGAAGTTCACTCTTCACCGTTCTACAAGCCCGGCCAGGGGTTCTGGGTCCGCTGCATGACCGCGGCCCTCGCCGGTCTGCTGATCACCGCCGGCACGGGCTGGCTCTGGCAGCAGCTCGGCATCGTCGGCCTGCCCACGCCGACGTGGAAGATGGTCGTGCGCGATTCCGATTTCACCCCCGCCACCGGCCAGGGCGTCGATCTGCTCACGCGCGGCTCGGCCGACGGCGAATACGTCAAGATCGGCCAGGCGACGGCCCGCGAATGGGAACCCGCGGCCAAGGGCCAGCACGTGCTGGTTGTCGGGTCGATCGCTCTTGAGGGAACGCACACGAACGACCAGATCGAGGCCGTCCGCGATCCCGCCAAGCCGGATATTTCCGCCAAGGTCGAGGGCAAGGCCACCGGCATCCCGATCCTTCAACGCCTGTACCTGCAGGCCTTCGGCGCGGGGCTCTTCCTGATCGCGGGCGCGATCGGGATCTTCTGGACCGTCGGCCGCAAGCCCAGCACCGTCGATTTTCTCATCGCCACCGATGCGGAAATGAAGAAGGTCAACTGGTCCACCCGGCGGGAGGTAGTCGGTTCGACGCAGGTGGTCATCATGGCGTTCTTCCTGATCGCCGCGGTGATCTTCGCGATCGATACCGTCTTCCAGACTTTCTTCCGGGTTATCGAAGTCATCCGGCTGTAATCGGCTTCGGCAGACTCCCGTGCGGCCACCGGGCCGTCCTGCGAGGCGGTTTCACGCGCGCGGCGTGATGACCCCGACCATGCGCCCCGTCAGGCCGTTGTCGCGCCGGTGGCTGAAGAAGAGTTCCGGCTCGGCGAATGTGCATCGGGCGATGGTCTCAATCTGCCCGACGCCGGCGGCGACCAACTGATGTCGCAGAGCCGCCTGGAGATCGACGTATCCCTTGGAGTGGTCATCGGACGGATCGGTGACCCGGCAAGGCGCTGCCGCGCCAAACACCTTTCGAAACTCCGCGACGACTTCCGGCCCCACCTCGAATTGCTCGAACGAGATGCAGGGCCCGATGGCCGCGATGATGCCGGTCGCGCCCAAATCGCGCATGGCTTGAACCGCCTCGGGCGCGACCCCCGCGATCACTCCCCGCCAGCCGGCGTGCACAGCCGCCACGACCCGACCGTCGTCGCTCGAGAGCAGAACCGGCGCGCAGTCGGCCACACGGACGCAGAGAATGCGGGACGGGTCATCGGTGACGATGGCGTCGGCCTTGGTGTCGAGTATCTCGCCCGTGATCGGGTCCGGCGGCCCGGGATGTGCAGGCGCTCCCCTGCGGACCGTGTGGGCCTTCCCGCCGTGGACCTGATGGACCTGCACGATTTCCTTATCGTCTCGGCGATCGATCCCGACGCTTTCGAGGAGGATTTGCAGATTGCGGGCGATGTTGCGGGGCGGATCGCGCTGGTCGCGTGGGAGCTCGGACGGGTTTCCGAAATTGAGTGATGAGAAGATGCCGGAGGAGACACCCGCACGGCGCGTGGAGAAGCCGTGGGGCACGGCGGCTTGAGCGAGGAGCGGGCTCAGCATCATCACGGGCTGCGTGGGTGCCACGCACTACCGTACGTCGCTTCAGGCGATCGGCAGCCCGAGGTCCCAATGGATCAGGAATCGGCACCAAAGAAGGTGGACGCAGACGAACAGGAACAGCGGAATGCGGAGCGTCCAGGGTGAGGGGCGACGCCAGGCCATGGCGAACGCAATGAGGAGGGCAAGAGTCGAGAGAATGGAAACGGGCGGGAACCACAGCATGACGCGGAACCAGGTCGGGGCGCCGAAGATGAGTTCGCCGCCACCGGACTGAGCGGCGTGCACGAGAGCACGGATCGGGCCGGCCGCGGTCAAGAACATGAGCACGCCGAGGAGTGCGGCGAGCGAAGCGGAAGCCCAGGCGAGGCCGCGGGGAGCGGCTGGCTGGTTAACCAGAGCCCGACGGAACCGGGCGCGCCGAATAATCGCTCCGATAGCGAGCGCCAATGGCCACAGAACCCCGAGAAGACCGAAGATGAGGAGCCAACTCAGCCAGAATTCGTTGGTGGTACGCGGCGCGTCGAGGTAGGAAAGTTTCTCGAACATGGTTGGCACGTGCACGCCGGCGAAGTTGCTCGTCGCGAGCATCATGGGCGGCAGCGAGTCGTGCGCCGGGAAGAATCGGGCAAAGAGGGGGCCGCTCGCGACCCATACTCCGTCGGCGCCGGGGTGATAGTCCGAGCCGTTGATGGAGATGGTCGTGTCGTGCGATTCAACGAAGGCCTGACCCGCAAAGAGCGAGGCGATGTTCTCCAGGGTGCCGTAGCCGGAGCGCATCGTGCGGTACGCACCCCCGAGAGGTGCGATGGGAGAGGTCGCATGTGTCGTCACGGCGCGGGCTTGTTCGGGCTCTGGGCCGAAAAGTGAATCGAGCAACAGGGCAGTCGCACGGCGGGGAAATTCCGGTGATGAAGAATTGCAGGCAACAAACACGCCAACGTGATCGCTTGGGAAAAGGAGGAGTGCGGCGGTGAAACCCAGAGTCTGGCCGGGGTGGCCCAGGCCGCGATGGCCGCGACGAATCTGCTCGAAGAAGCCGCGGCAGACGCCTGGGGCTGCGGTTCGGTCCAGAAATGCGGGAGTGTGGGTGAGCTCGAGAACACGCGGATCGAGGCGCGGGGCGGTGGGTGAGGGGTCTGCTTCGAGGTGGGCGATCATGAAGCTGGCCATGTCGCGCGCGGTGGTCGAGAAACCACCGGCGGGCGCGACGTTTCGGAAGGCGTCGGGCGTCTTCTGTGCCGAGCCGTTGACGACGCGATAACCGGAAGCGGCGTCGGCGGCAAGTTCGGCGGGAAGCGGAAGCGCGAATGTAGAGCGGGTCATGCCCAGCGGAAGGAGGACTTCGTCGCGGATGAACCGATCGAACGGCACACCGGTTGCTTCGCTTGCTGCCAGCGCGGCAAGGCCGAGTCCGTGGTTGGAATAGCTGAAGACAAGGCCCGGCGGAGCGAAGCGTGGCGGGAGGCGATCGCGCAGATAGTCGGCAAGCGGCGGGACTTCGGAAGCGGTACGTGCCACAAAGCCCAAATTGCGCTCGCTGAGCCCGGCGCTGTGGGTGAGGAGGTGACCCAGCGTGATCGGCTTGTCGAACGTTGCCGGCACCTTGAACGACTTGAGGTACACGTTGATGTCGGTGTCGAGATCAAGGAGTCCCTTTGCCGCGAGGGAAGCGATGGCGGTGGCCGTGATCGACTTGGAGACCGAGGCGACCTGGAAGACGGTGGATTCAGGATTGACGGGTGCGCCGGAAGCAAGGTCGCGAACGCCAAGCCCCTCGAGCAGGACAGGTTGACCGTCTCTTACGATCACGACGACGGCGCCGACAACGTGGAGTTCGGCCAGCAGCGTCTGCAATTGGGAGACAAGTGCGCCGCCGACGACCGGGCGGGCGCTTGCGGATTGTGCGGCGTCCGACGTGATTGGGGCAGGTGATTGAGATATGCAGACGGGCGCCAGGATCGCGCCAAGAGCGACCCAGACAGCAAGGCGGGCGAGTAGTGAATGCGGCATCGGCGGCTCCCGCCGGTCTATGGGATTCGCGCGTGAGCGATTTCGCTCAAGCGAGATGCGTGGTCGGGGAGCGCAAGAAGCTGCAAGACTGCCTTGGAAAGGAATCCGGCGACTCACGGGGTCTGGCGGGCCGGGAGGTGCCGGAGCTCGCTGGAAGACGGTGTGGGCTTTCGCGCCATGCACCCATCGACCCGCACTATTTGCGTGCCGGCAGGGCGACCGACTCTCACGCTTTCGAGCGGACGCGAGGTTCGGTTACGGACACAACAGCGCGTTGTACGCCGGTACGAACAGCACGAAATCGGCATCATCCACCACGCCGTCGCTGTTGAAATCGGCCGGACAACCCGGGGGCATCCCCGCCTGCAGGCATCCGAGAATGTTGTAGGCGTTGACGAAGATCGAGAAATCGGCATCGTCCACAACGCCGTCGTTGTTCAGATCGCCCGTGCACGGCTTCCTCAGCGTGAGTTTCCAGTCGACCACGGTCGATGCGCAGCCCGTCGGTGTGAACTGGTTGTACCACTCGGAAACGACGCTGAAACTAAACGTATCCGGCCGCCCCGCGGCGGCGCCAAACTTCAGACGATACGTCCCGGCGGTCAGCTTGCCGGTGGTCGCGCTCGTCGGCGTGATCGCCCCGGTGATTCCCTGGAATGTCACGGGGATGAAAGGAGTCGTCGTGCTGTTCACGACCGTGCGGCTCAGATTCGCGATCGAATAATTCGCGGCCTGCGTGAGCGAAAGAACGACCTGCTGATCCGTGTACGCCGCGGTGTAGCCGAACTCGGCGCTGTGCGTGGCCGTGCCGGAGATTGCGACGAGCGTGTCGTTGCCGGGATTCGTTACCTGCACGGCGGCCGCGGCCGTGCCGCCGAACCCGCCGCCCGTCGAGCCGCCGCCGGAGCGTTTGATCGACGTGGATGTCGAGCCCTGCTGTACCAGGGGCTCCGGGAATCCGGCGCCGGTGACCGAACCCGAAGTGAACGTTGCTGGAACGGGCGTCCCGAAGGCAACGCCGGAGCCAATCAGAGTCGCAGCCGTACACACAGAAACAAAGGTCCCGTGAGTCATGTGAATCTCCCCTCCTCTGGACGCCGCCGGCACACCACCCGATGCAAACCGGCCCGGCGCAATCGAGGATTGTTAGGCGTCCCGATGCGACGGGCGAATACGAATTGAATTGAACGCCGGCTCACGGCAGCGGTGCAAGCCGATCGGGACCTCGGATACCGCAGGCCCTTGCGTGCGATCGGTTCGGGTACCCGCGCCCGGTCAGGATCGGAAGACAATGCCCGGCTCGAGCCGCAGGGCCTGACGCACGCTCAGAAAGGAAGAGAGCGCCGCGACGAGCACGACGAAGAAGCCGGTCACGAAAAGGCTCGGCCACATCAGCCGGTAGGGCAGGTGACCGTACTTCATGAGCGTTCCGAGGGCGGTCGAGGCTCCGATCCCCAGCGAGTACCCGATCAGTGCCGCGCACGCCGCCTGCGCGAGGACCATGGCCGTCAGCGTGCCCGATGTCGCGCCGAGCGCCATGAGCACGCCGTAATAGCGGAGGTTCTCCGCCGTGAACATGAAGAGCAGAAGCCCGGTGATGATCGTGCCGACCAGGATGGCGATCAGCGTCATGAGCCCCACCTGGCCGACGATATCGGTGTTCTTGATGTAGTAGCGGACGGTGTTGGCCGCGAACTCGTCGGCGGTCAGCGCCTTGAGGCGTGTGGCCGCCTCGATGCGCCGTGCCAGAGCCTCGGGATCAACGCCGGTCGCTGCCTTCACCAGCACGTACGACATCTGGTTCCGCTCCGGCGGCGCCATTCGTGTCGCGAGCGAATAGGTCATGAAGAACGTGCCTTTGGCGATGAACCGCGGCAGGATGTCGGCCTTGCCCACGACCGCCACACGATGATCGTTGATCGTGAGTTCATCGCCCACGCTCAGCGGGCGCGATGGGGCCGCGAAGTCGAGGATGATCCCTGAACCCCAGCCTTCGGTGATCGAAGCACGCAGGAGGTTCCGGCAGGAATATTCGTCCACGATCACGGCATCGGGCTTGCGCAGGTCCTCTGCCTTTCCCTGCGTGATCTTCTCCGGCAGCCCGACAAGCGACGCGTCGTCGAGCCCGATGATCTGCACCGAGCGGAATCTCCCGCCCGGCAATCGGGCGCGGAGCGAACCAAAGTAGAGCCGCGTCGCCCATTTCACCCCGGGTACCGACCGCACGCGATCGAGTGCCGGTGCCGGCAAATTCGCGACCTCATCCACGTACTCCACCGCCGGATCCATCACCCAGATGTCCGCGGCCGAGGTATCGCTGATCATCGCGAACGTGCGGGTCATGATCCCCGCGAAGATCGCCTGAAAGTGCGTGGAGAGAAACGACGTGAACAGCACGCCCGCGACAATGCCCAGGAACTTGATCCTGGATTCGAGAAGCATCTTGATCGCGAGGCGGATCATGCGGATGTCTTAGGCACGACGTTCGAGGTCAGTGCAGCGTGCGCCGCGGCACCACGCCCGGCCGGATGCCCTTCGTGGTCGATTCAAGGAGGGAAACGCAACGCGGGAATGGACGTCGCGTCTGGAAGCCGCGATACTGCCCGCCAGCATGCAATTCGTCGGCAAAGAAAACACCTGAATTTCTTGCGTTGCGTTTCTCAATCACCGGCGGAAGGCAACGCACGGCCTACCCATTCACACTCATCACCACCTTGATCCCGTCCCCCGAAATCATCGTCTCGAATGCCTTCTCAAAGTCCTCGAGCGGGAATTCATGCGTGATGATGTCGTTGAGTTCCAGCCGGCCGCTCAGCAGCAGTTCTTCCATCTGATACCAGGTCTCGAACATCCGGCGTCCGTTGATGCCGAGCACCGTCGCGCCCTTGAAAACAACATGCTGCGTGATGTTGAACGTGGGGGGCTTGGCGGGAATGCCTAAGAGCGCCGCCGTGCCGCCGTTGCGCAGGGCGCTGAAGCCCTGGTCGTACGCTGCGGGCGAGCCCGACATCTCCAGCAACACATCCACTCCCTCGTTGCGGCAGGCCTTCTTCACGTCGCTGATCCACGACGAATTCCGCGGATCAAAGACCTCGGTCGCGCCGAGCTTCTTCGCCAGGTCACGCCGCGCCGGGTTCATGTCCGTCGCGAAGATGCGACCCGCTCCGGCCGCACGCGCCACCGTTACGGCCATCAGCCCGATGATCCCCGTCCCGGTGATCAGCACGCTCTTTGCGCTTACGCCCGCCGCCATGACGGTGTGTACCGCGTTGCCCAGCGGGTCGAGCACGGCCGCGACCTTGTCCGGGATCTTGGGGTGCACCGGCCACACGTTGTCCTCGGGGACGATCACGTAATCGGCAAAGATGCCGTCGCGATCGATCCCCAGGATGCGTGTGTCGCTGGCGATGTGCGCATTGCCGGTGCGGCTGTTGTAATCGACGCCCGCCGTAATGTGCCCCTCGGCGCTCACGCGCAGGCCCGGCTTGTACCGTGTGACGGCCGAGCCGACGGCCTCGATCACGCCGACAAACTCGTGCCCCGTCACGATGCCGACGGGGATACGTCCGGCGGCCCAGTCGTCCCATTCCCAGATGTGCCGGTCGGTGCCGCAGATGCCGACCTTGGAGACCTTGATCAGCACATCCCGAGCCCCGGGAACAGGCTTTTCACGGGCGGGGTCGAACTTGAGACCGACGCCCGCGTGGTGCTTGTAAAGGGCACGCATGGTCTTGCTGCCGGGCGTGGTGGGACGGGACGTTGTGGGGTGGATTGCGGTTGCCATGGGAGGCTCCTGCGTTGGGGGAGAGAAGTGTAGAGCGTGGTTCGAGCGCCCTCGTAACTCGAAATCTCCGAACTTTCGTGCCGAAACCGTTGTCATCGCCTCTCGGGCGCGAACGCAGGATGAGGGCTCGGCGCTCAAGGGGGATCTAGAGTCATGCGTTGAGCAGAGCAATCACGACAACTTCAGGCCGATCCGGAGGGGGTGGAAGTGGCGGACGTAAGCCCCCGACCAACTCCTTCGTCTATATGGCCGCAAAGCCCGGCGGCGGACGCACCATCGGCGTGCGCCAGGCGCGCGACGAGCGACACCTCGCCGGCGAACTCCGCAAGGATCGGATGGCGCTGCTCCGCTCTGTAAAGCTGCCCGTCACCGTCCGGGAAAGCACCAGCGAGGTCAAGCTCAAGGATCAGGCCGAACTGAACACGCAGCTCGCCCAGCTCCTCTCGCGTGGCTCGCCGCTGGTTGAGGCGCTCGAGGTGACCGGCGCGTCGGTCTCGAACGCGATGAAGCCCCGTGCGCTCCGCATGCGGGATCTTGTCGCCGGCGGTTCCAGTTTCGCCGATGCGTGCGAGCAGGTCGGGGGTTTCGACCGCGTCACGGTGGCCCTCTACCGCGCCGCGGAACGAACCGGCGATCTCGCCGGCGCGGCCAAGCAGCTCTCCATCGCCGCCCGCCGCCAGCTCTCCGTGCAGGGCAAGGCCGCGACGCTGATGATCTACCCCGCGATCCTCCTGACAATCACCACGCTCTCGGCGGCCTTCCTGCTCACCAAAATCCTGCCGCAGATCGGCGAAGCCCTGGCTTCGGCCGGCGCGAAGCTCCCCTGGTTCACCCGCTTCCTCCTGGCGATCGGGCTCTTTCTCCGCGACAATCTTCTCTGGATCGCGATCGCGCTTGGCATGCTCATCTGCGCGATCATCATCTTCCGCAAGGCCGTCGGCGCCGCCACGTTTTCCTTCATGCGCAAGGCCCCCGCGATCCGGCAGGTCGTGCTCGCTCAGGAGTCCGCCCGCTTCTTCAGCGTGATGTCCGCGCTCACCCGCTGCGGCGTGCCCCTCGCCGATGCCCTCGGCATCGGCGTCGGAGCGATTTCGCACCCGGACATGCGCGAGCAGTTGGAGCGCCTCCGCGTCCGGCTCGTCGAGGGCGGAGTCCTGCGCAATCTGATCGACGATGTCACCGCCCTGCCCCTCACCACCCGACGCCTCATGATGGCCGCCGAACGCGCCGGCGATCTTCAGAGCGCCTTCGACACACTCGCGACCGACATGCTCGAAGAAGTCGAGACCCGTTCCGCCCGACTGATCGCGATGATGGAACCGGCCGTCATCGTCTTCCTCTTCGTCGTAGTCGGGTCGGTAATCCTCGGCGTCATGATCCCCATGCTCAATCTGAGCAGCAGCGTCGGCCTGGGCTGAGCAGCGGTTTGGCCGATAAGATTGGGCCGATCGCCGATCCCGGCGGGCAATCGATCAGGGAATTCACCGAGGATCGAACCCCGACGCCGTTCGATGCGCTACAGGAAGAACCTATGAAAAGGCAATCCGCAAAACTCGTTTCCGGAGCCGCGAGGGGTTTCTCACTTCTTGAACTCGTGCTGGTCATGGCGATCATGGGCGCTCTTATGGCGGTCGCCGCGTTCAGCGTGCTGGGCCAGGGCGAAAGAGCCAAGGTCAAGGCCACGCAGGCAACACTGGGCACCATCAAGGTCGCGATCCAGCAGTACCACCTCGAGAACAGCGCCTACCCGCCCGATCTGCAGACGCTCGTCACCGCGAAGATCCTCGAGGCCGGAAAACTCAGCGACGGGTGGAAGCACCCCTTGGTTTACGACCCCGCCGGATTGTCGCCCGAGCAGCCGTTCATCCTGTTCAGCCGCGGCGCGGACAATCAGGCCCAGACGGCCGACGACATCAGCGCATGGGAAGCGCAGACCCAGCCCAGCAACCCGTAACAGTGCGGTGTCGGCGGGGCTTCGGGCGACTTCCTTTCCCCAGCACCCATCGCGGGATGGGGATTTTGGAGTGCGGAGAAGCAACGTGAGACAAGCCCGCGGCATCACCTTCCTCGAAACAGTGCTCGCCGTCGTGCTCCTGGGCCTGACCACCATGAGCGTGGTCCTCGCTGTCAACTACATCAGCGCCGCTTCCATCCGCAACGCCCACCGCATGAACGCGGCCGAAATCGCCAACAGGCTCCTTCTCCAGTTCTTCGACGATCCGGCCACGCTCCCCAGCGACACCCAGCCGATCCAGTACGGCAAGGAGGGCGAGTTTCGTTACCGCTGGACGCTCGGCGAGGAGGCCGTCACCGTCGAACTGCCGACGCCCGTAGCGCCCAACGCCGAAGACGATCGCCGCGAGCAGCAACTCGCCTCGCTCGGCCGCTCCTCGATGGACCGATTCACCCGCTTCCGCGTCGTGCGGGTCAAGGTCTGGCTCGGCGAAGAAACCGGCGGTGCGTTCTTTCCCGACGCCGGCGTGCCGCAGGTCACCATTGCCAGGCTCTACGACCCCGCCGACATCCCGAACTGGAACCCCGACAAACTCCGACGCCAGATCGATTCCGGCGGCGGCCTCCGCGGCGTGCTCGACCAGATGACCGGCGCCAAGAACTCCGGGTTGCGCTCATCGGTGAGTCAGCAGGAAGCCACCCTGAGGCAATCGTCCAAGTCTCCAAACAGCGGAGGCAAGAAGTGAGCCCCCGCGCTTCGACATTCCGCGGGCCCGCGGCGCGGCGCGCCTTCACGCTGCTCGAGATCGTCCTGGCGACCGCGATGGGCGCGATGGTCATCATGGTTTCGCTCGCGCTGCTCGGGTCGATGGAACGCCTCGAGCGCCCGTTGGCCGTCCGCCAGCAGGAACTTTCCGATCTGCACCGGGCACGCATCGTCATGCAGCGTGCGATCTCGAGCCTGGTTATGTCCGATACCACGCCCCCGGTGAACCCCAACCAGCGCCGCTTCGCCGATAAGTCGGCAACCGACACTCCCAAGTCCGCCTTCGAAGCGACGGCGGAGGCCACGGCGAGCAAGCAATTGCAGCAGCAGCGCCCCCCGGCCCGCCTCTCTCTCGACGCCGACCAGACCGATGAGCTGAAGGCGATGCTGCAGGCCGTCGGGATTCCGGCGGACAGCGCGTCCGGGATCCAGCGGCTCGAGCTCGTGATCGATACGCCCCCGATCGCTCCGAGCTTCCGCGCTGAATTGGGAGACGTGATCGCCGCGACCTACGCCCATAACTCCGGCAGCCCTACCGACTCATCAACCGGGAGCAAGACAGGTTCAACGTCCTCGTCCGGTTCGTCTTCCGGCATGTCTTCCGGCACGCCGGCGTCGGGTCTGCGATCAACGGGCGCCTCGCTTCCAGGCCAGTCCGGCTCTTCGAGTCTGACCGCGGCGAGCTCAGGCAGCAACGACGCGGCTTCACTGCGATCCCGACTCTCGAACACCGCCCAATCTGGAAATGCAGGCGGGTCCGACCCGACCGGGCGACGCACCCTCTCCTTGGGCAACCGCGGATCGCAGAGCGGTGCCCCCCAGGGCGCTCTACGCGGGGCCTTCGAGATCCGGCCGATGCTGACCCAGGCAAGCCAGGCCGATCGCCAGGCGGGCAAGCCGATCCTCTACCAACTGTGGTGGACGCCCCTTCCCGCGGTCAAAGACACGCCCAAACTCAGCGCCGCGGCCAACGCGCCGGCCTCAAACCAGGAAGACGATCCACGGACCCAGGAACCCTGGGGCGAGCGCGTTCTGCTTGCGGACAACCTTGTCAAGTGCAACTGGCAGTTTTTCTCGTCCGGCGAAAAACGCAAAGCCCACAGCGCCGTCTGGGAGCGAGAACTTCCGGCCTACGTCGAGTTCGAAGTCCAGACCAAGACCGGGCTATACGAGAACTGGATGTTCGAGGTCGGCTGGACCAAGGGCCAGGAACTCGCTTCGCGCGATCTCGGCGCCGGCGGCGGCCCAGGCGCCGGCGGCGTTGCCGGGGCCGATGGCGGAACCGCAGTCGCGGTCCCGACAGGCGCCGGCGCGCCGGGGAGTGGAGTCGCCGGCTCAGGATCGCCTCAGAACGCCACCGGGGCGAACCGGCCAGGACCGGCCCCGGCTTCTCCGGGGGGCGGGACGCGCCCGCACATTTCTCCGGGCGGCCCGAGTTCGGGCCCGCGGTATGACATCATGCCGACGAGACCAAAGTAAGACGCATGAGACCCTTGCAGGCCATCTTCCCGCGGGGAAACGCATCGGGCGCGAAGCCCGGGCGCGGCTTTGCGCTGCCGGTTGTGCTGATGGTGAGCTTGGCCTTGGCGACGCTGATCGCGATCCTGCTCGATCGCTTCATGTCCCAAACCCGTTCGGTCTCCGCGATCGTTCGTTCGTACGAGAATTACCACGCGGGCCGGGGACTTCACCAGTTATTTGAGACCTGGCTCAGGACCGTGAACTCGTCCCGTATTTCCGGAAAACTGGGCGAAAACGGCCTGGCCCTGACCGTCCAGCTCTCCGAGGGGCTCACCGCCAACGCCACCAGCGCCGAAACTGTGAAGTTCTACCTGGCCGATGGGCAGGGCTCCATCCTGCTCGAGCCGTCCACCCTGCCCGCCGAGGATGTGGGTCTCGCCCAGGCCGTGATCAACGCCGCCCGCGAACTCGACGCCAGCGGTTCCGCCGAAGAAGGTCCGATCGCCCACCGGGAATTCGGGCCGCTGGCGGTCAGCGTCAAGTCCGCGTCCGTCCGGACGCTCCGGGCCGCGGTCTCCGGCGCCACCGGCGGGGAAAAGGTCGAAGAAATCGTCGCGGAACTGCTGCGGGCACGGGACGATTCGGGCTCAGGCGCAACCCTGATCGCCGACGTGGCCAATAAGGTCGGGCTCGCGGGCGACGTCAGGGCACGCCTGCTCAAGGTCGTGACCATCGAGCCGACGCTCTGGAACATCACGGCCGACGTGCTGTCGGATCGGCTTCTTGGCGGCGGGCTCCTCGTGCGATACAGAGGCGCCGGGCTCATCTTGCCGGGCGGTTCCACAAGCGGGGGTGCATCGGCCCGGAGCATCATCCGTCAGTGGGTGCGGGAGGATTTCCGCTAGGGCGGGCGCTGGAGAGGGGTGGTGGGGTGGGTCGGAGTGGTCGCCGGTTCGTACAATGCGGCCGAGGCACCGATCGGCGGAGCTGATCGCGAAAGGATGCGCCAGTGTTCAGGGACGTGACCAGAGAGAAGGCAAAGAGCGTGACGCGGACAGGGCAGGTGGCGACGATCGCCCTCGTGTCGCTGGCCGGGGTCGTGTTCGCCATTGGACTGCCCGGGATGGGCGCGCCCAAGATCGAAAAGCCCGTATCGAACGAGGCCGTGCGCCCGCCCGAACCCGCGCCGACGCTCGAGATGCCCCAGATCATCGAGAAGCGGGCCGGTGCGATCTCGAGAAATCTTGCCCAGCTCGGGAACGCCCCCAAGCCGCCCCCGCCGGAACCTCTTCCGGGCGAACTCGGAGGCGAGGAGACTCCCGCGACGGCCCCGGCGCCCCCGGTCCCCGATACCGCGATTGTCTTCCTTGGGGTTCTGGGCTCGAGCGCCCATCCAATGGCGCTCGTCTCGATCGATACCCACCAGCAGGTATTGGCCGAGGGCGACACGGTGCGCAAGTCCACCGGCGAAGCGATCAAGCTTGTCAAGGTGGAGCGTGAGTCCATCGAGGTGGACATCAAGGGAGTCAGCAAGAAGATCGACCTGGCTCCCAGGTCGGGAAACGCCTACACAGTGCTGTCGGGTGCGGCGCCGGCTTCGCCGGGGATCGTTCCGGGCATGACGCCGCCGGCTTCGCCGGGCAATCCGGTCCGGACACGCCAGGTGAATACGACCGACATGCGTGGGCCGGGTTCGCGCCCGCGTCCGCCGCAGGGTGGTCAGCGGTTTGACGAATCAAGTGGCGCACCGCCCGGTGGGACGAGAGAATGAGCGGCCGGGTCTGCTACATCGCGCGAGCGGATCGGGGGAGCCGCATCGAATCGCTGCGCCTGGTGGGTGCGCGGACCGACGAACGCTGGACCGCGCCACCATCCGCGGGACCCAAGGACGACGAGCCCGAACTCTTCGACGAACGATTGATCGGAGCCGGGGCGGACTGGGTGAAGACGCGGACGGTGGGGGAAAAGAGCCGCTCGGGCGAACTCGCGCTTGTCTGCCTCGACGCGGAGGGCTTTGCCGCCGGCTGGATTACCAGTCCCAGCACCGAATCGCGTGTCGTCTCGTCGGTGGCTCTTTCGGGTGTCGCGAGCGAGGACTCCGGCTCGATGGTCGGCCCGGGCCTTGGGTTTTTCCTGACTTCGGACCGCGAGGCCGGGGTGCAGGCTCTCGCGGTTGCCGCCGAGCCCGAGGTAAAGCGCGCCAAGGCCGAAATTCCGCACGCCGGGCTTCACGCGGCGTTGCGCGTGCCGGTGCTCGCCGGCGCCGATGCGCCCGTTCGCCTCTTTCTCGACATGCTCGACCAGCGCGGGATCGCGGTGGACTCGGTCACCACGATCTGGCACGCGATGGCGAGGGTTTGGGCCGGCGCCAAGACGAGTTCTCCGAGTGCGGACCCGGCCGGGGCGGAGATCATCGCGGAGGATTCCGGTGTTACGGCCGTGGTGCTGATCGATCCGAGGGGCCGCTTGCTCTGGTCCTGGAGCGCCAAGGGCGAACTGCTCGCCGGCGGGCTGATGCGATTGAGCGCCATCCAGAGCGTGGGGAGGGCGCCGACGCCGACCGTCGCCGATGCCTCGAGACTGACGAACGACTGGATCGCGTGGGGCTCGCAATTAGGCGTCGTGCCCCGACGCGTCGCCTGCATCGCGGCCGACGATCCGGTCGGTATGGGAGAAGATTCCGCGTCGTACAAGGCAGGGCAGTTCGGCGCCAAACTCGCCGGCTCGTGGGGCGGGGCGGGGGTGGACCTTGTGCTCGACGCTGATCCGATCGGGGCGACCCTGGCAAGGCTTGCCGCGACCGTGGCCGACAGCGGACCGGACGAATCGTCCATCACCGGGCTGGAAAGCCTTTCGCACCGCCCCGGGCGGGCACACAAGTGGATGCACGCCTGGGTCGCGCTCGGGATCGCCGGCAGCGCCCTGCTCGCGGGAGGGATCGCGATGCGGCTTCGGTCCAGCGCCGCGGACCTCGCCGCGAAGTCTGTTGAAGAGGACGCGCGCTGGCGCAGCCTGGTGCAGACCTCGTACCCGAACCTCATGAAGCTCTCCGGCGATGTCGATCTTGAGGCCGAACTCAGCAAGATCCTCACTCGCAACCAGCAGGAGCGCGAGCGCAACAAGATCGAACCCACCCGCCCGATCGTGCAGGAACTCGAGACGCTCTCGATGGCGCTGGCCGATCCCGAAGTGGAGCTCGACAACATCGCCTTCTCCGGCGGGGCCAACGCCTCGGTCATCGTGACCGTTGTCGTGCCCGACATCAAAGAGGGCGAGATGGTTTTCAAGTCGCTCTCCTCCATCAGCGGCAGCAACATCGACACCTGGCAGCAGCCGAGCTTTTCGCCCTCGGGAGGCGGAAAGATCAAGGGCGTGTTTACCGGGAAGTGGAAGAACGCCAAGGGGGGCCCGCCCGGCGCTCCGGCCGCGACACCCAAGCCTTTAGCGCCCAAGGCCGCGCCCGGCGGCGCCGCCCCATCGGTCAAGCCTCCCGCGGCAACTCCGGGCACCGCGGCCGCGACACCGACGGCCCCAACCGCGCCGGGAACCCGGCAACCTGATCCGGCGACAACTCCCGCCAAGAGGCCCGTTCAGGGCACCCCGCCCAGCCAGCAGGCGCCCGCCGACCAGCCGGGAACTGCGGGAGGTGCCCGATGACCCGCATCGATACCGGGATCACCCTGCCCGGCACGCCGGACGCGCCCGAGCCGAGAGCTCCGGCGGCGGTCGCCGAGATGCTCGCCCAGGCGGGCGACCTGGCGGGCCGAACGGAACGGTCGAACCGGCCGGTCATCCTGATTTATCTTGCCGGCGGTCTCCTCATGCTGGCGCTGTGCATGCTTGCGTACTTCGCCTACGCGAGATTCGATGCCATGTCCCGCCTGCGGGCCCAAACGGACAAGGCCAACCGCATCGAAGAGGTCATTGCGAGACTCAAGGAATTCGATCGCGTCAACGAGGAACGCCGGGCGGAGTTGACGCCCCAGCCGACGATCCAGACGCAGATCACCGACGCCGCCGTTGCGGCCGGGCTCAAGACCAAGCTCTCTCCGGCACAGCCGGGCCAGGCCAAGGGCCCCGGCGACCTGATGCGGCGCACCTACAAGTACGCCGACCTTCACGAAGAATCGCTCGAACACCTCTTCGATTGGATCTCGCGGGCGCAGCACGCCGTCCCGGGCCTCGAGCTCACCGGGCTCTCGCTCAAGCCCGAATCGCAATACTGGCGGGCGGAGGTCGTGTTCGGACGCTGGGAGCGCACGGGCGGATAAGGCCGACCGAAGACTGGAGCATTCACTTGATGCAGATTCGCACGATCCACTTGCTCACGCTGCTTGCCCTGCTGGTGTCGCTGCTGGCGGCCGGCTGCGCCCAGCCCTCGAAGACGGTGGTGGTGACGCCCCCGCAGTACGACACGGCCAAGGCGATCAAGCTCGCGGAGCAGGCGCTCGCAGCGCAGCGGAACGATGACCTCGAGAAGGCGATCGCGCTGTACAAGCAGTCGATCGAGGCCAATCCCGAGTTGTCCGGCGTCTGGACGAACCTGGGCGTGGCGCTCATGGCCAGACAGAACTTCTCGGGTGCCGCGGAGGCGTTCAAAAAGGCGGGGGACCTGTCTCCGACCGATTCCCGCCCGCTGATCAACCTGGGCGTGGCCTATCTCGACCGCGGCTGGGCGGACGAGGCGCTCTCGTGGTTCCAGCGGGCGCTCGAGCGCGATCCCAACAACGTCGAGGCCCTGCGAGGGGCGATCATGGCGTCGCAGCGACTGGGGCGGGAGGACGAGAAGACGCTCGAGTACATCAAGCGACTGCAACTGGTCGAGACCGACGTGCGCTGGAAGCAGGAACTGGCATTCCGGCGGGTTCGGATCGAGCACTCGCTGCGGGAAAGCAACCGCGGCACACCGGTGCCGGCGCGCCAGGCGAACCCCCAGCCAAATTCCCAGCCGAACCCTCAAACAAGCCCTCCGGGCATCCCGCAGCTCAATCCCCAGCTGAATCCGAATCCCGGCGCGAATCCCGCCCCGAGACCGATGCCGAATGCCGCGCCGGGTGGTCAGGGATAAGGCGGGTTCCCGCACGCAGCCACGATGGCGCGGACCAAGAAAAACGCCGCACTTGGCGGCGTTTGGGCTGCATTGGTGAATTCCGGGAACGCTACCCGACTTTGCGCCGCTCGACGTTGGCCGTCTTGGCGACGCGGCCCTTGGCGTGGCGCTTGCCGACGCCCAGCGAGATCAGTTCCACACCGTCGGCGACGGTGCGCGGGTTGATCATGCGCCAGGGGTCGATCACGGTGTCGCCGGGCTGGAACTTGAAGTCCTTGTACTGCTTCCAGTTCGTGGAGATGAAGTAGAGGGCCGGGCTCGTCGGCAGTTCCGCCTCGGGGCGGATCGCCGGATCGTGCAGCACGGGGAAGACCCCCCGCTGGCGCAGGATGTTGGCGAGCAGGATCGCGGGCGAGCCCTGCGTCTGATTCGTCTCGGGCTTGAAGGCCATGCCGAGCAGGACGACGGGGCGGCCGTCCTTGTGCTGCATCACCTGGTCGGCGAGCCACGAGGTCTGGGTATCGCGCCCGTGGTTGATCATGTCGAAGATGTTGAACTTCATCTCGACCTGGCGGGCCGTGAAGGACATCGCCATCTGGTCGCGCCCGTGGCAGGGGCCTCCGTCGGCCATGCCGCCGTCCATGTACTTGGGGCTGACGAGGCGGTCGGTGGCGAGCTTGAGGGTCGCGTTGACGACGTCGCAGTCGGCGTCGGGCAGGCGATGGCAGACTTCCATGACCGTGTTGGCGAAGAGGACCTTCAGCCCGAGGTAGGTGTTGTAGCAGAGCTTGACGCACTCGGCCTCGGTCCAGGTCATGGGGCGGATGGGAGAGTTGTGGAGCGTGGCGTAGAGCTCGCGCGCGAATTCTTCGCCCTTGCCGCCGTCGGCCGGAGTCGTCGCGTTGATCGCCATGTCCTTCCGGGGCGGCGGGCAGCCGAGCAGAACGAACTCGGGCTTGAGGAAATCGCGTACGACGGTGGACTGCCCGATGAAGAACGGGTTGTAGACCATGGTCCAGCCGTCGCCGATCCGGGATTCGGCGCCCTTCTCGGTCGCGGGGCCGAGGATGTTGTTCATCGTGCCGGGGGTGACGGTGGAGATGACGAGGATGGTGCGATAGCGACCGCCGCCCTTGCAGGCCTTGATCGCGCGCCCGACTTCGAAGAGGCAGTTCTCGATGATCGTGTTGTCAAAGTCGCGCGGCACGCCGTCGTAGGGGAGCGAGCCGTCGTGGCTCGGGGCGTGGGGCGTGGGGACGGCGACGTAGATCGCGTCGGACTTGCGGACGGCGTCCTCGATCGTCGGGCAGTAGTTCATCCGCTGCTTGCAGGAGGCGTACTGCTCGTCGAGCCCGGGCTCGAAGGGAGTGACCTCGCCCTTCCTGTAACCCTCGATGAGCTTGGAATTGGTGTCGTAGCAGAAGACCTCATGGCCCTTCATGGCGAGGGCGACGGCACAGGGGAAGCCGAGCTTGCCGACACCGAGGAACGCGATCTTCATAAGGATTGATCTCTCAACGGGTTAGGTGGACGTCGTCGGGGCCCGACCAACGCACGGCGGGCCCACAGACACAGAACTATCGGCCCTTTGGCGGGGTTGGTTGAGTAAGGGTCGGGGGTTGGGGAGGGGCTCGGCGTCAGGCCGCGGCGGCATCGGGGCGGATCAGGTCGGCGGCCGAAAGAACCCGCGCGGCGCCCGAGGAGCGGAGGCGTTCCATGATGGCGCGGCGATCATCCGGCGTCACGAGAACGACGTCTCTCGCTCCAATGTCCGAGGCGGAGATGCGGTTCGGGCACCGAGTCGCGGGATCATCATCGACGATCGCGTGGGGGATTCCCGCGCTGGCGAGCGCCCGCGAGGCTTCGCGGCCGTTGCGTCCGAACCCGAAGATTACGAGGCGTTGGTGAGCGCGAAGCCCCGATGCGGCGCGGATCGCAAGGCCTTCCCAGCCCGGGGAAAGAGCATGCGACGCGAGCGTCGAGGCGAGTCCCGCTCCCAGGGGCGCGAGCCTGCCGGAGAGTGATGCACCCGATGGAGTTGAACCCGTCGCGGCGCCTTCGCGTTTTGCGAGTGTTCGCGCGATTCCTTCGAGAACGGGCGTATCCGTCTCCCGGAGATCTCCAAGCCAAGCCAGCATCGTCCGGGCATTCTCCGACTGTTCTGCGAAAAGCGCTCGCATCAGTTGGCGAAGCGTCCAGCGCCGACGCGCGGCGTCCTGTTCCTGCCGCGGAACCCAGCGCCCGATCTGAGCGCACCCGTCCTTCCAGATTTCCACGACTTTGGAAGAGCGGGAATTCGGCGAGAGGCGGTAGAGCAAGAGAGGCTGTTCGACGGGCTTGGCCCATGTTGCACCGAGCGCCGTGAATCGCAGGAGCATCTCCCAGTCCTCTATGTGTGAATCGGTCGGGAAGACCTCGCCGTGAACGCGCGCGAGCCGGTGCAACGCTTCGGTTCGAAACACGGTGGCGCCGGGCGCGAGCGGATTGGTTTCCCGCAGTCTGTGCATCAGGAGCTCTTCGGACGCGGGACGCCAGACCACCTCGCTCGGGCGAAGCAGAGGGTCGGCGTCGCGGTAGGCCGTGGCGATGGCGTCGGATTGTCCGATGGAGTCGAGGACGACCGACGCGAACTGGGGCTCGAGCGCGTCGTCGGCGTCCAGGAAGCAGACGAATTCGCCCCTAGCCATGACCAGCCCGAGATTGCGCGAGGCCGCGACGCCCCGATTGGAGCGCCGGACGAGCGAGAGGCGAGCGTCGCCGAACGAGTCCGCAACGATGGATGTTTCATCGGTGCTGCCGTCGTCGATGATGATGACCTCGAGGTCACGCCGTGTCTGGGCGAGCACGCTGCGGATGGCGTCGCCGATGGTTGACGCGGCATTGAAGGCGGGGATGACAAACGTGATTTCGGGCATGGGCGTTCTTCAGGACAGGCCTCAGGCGGCGGAGCGGAGAGCAGGCGAAGCGTCGCCGAGGCGGGTACGAACAAAGTCGACGATGGAGCGGGCGGCACCGGCGAACGTGAAGTGCTTCGAGATTCCGGCGCGGGCGGCGGAGATGATCCGGTCCCGCGTCTC
This sequence comes from Phycisphaerales bacterium, assembly GCA_044221315.1. GTDB lineage: Bacteria > Planctomycetota > Phycisphaerae > Phycisphaerales > UBA1924 > JAFEBO01. The sequence continues at coordinate 20,560 of JBGAPK010000042.1, forward strand.
CGGGTGTTCGATGAGAGAAGAGAGTCGTGCCTCGAGCGATTGCTCGGTGTGGAAGAAGAGTTCGGGCTGCTGCCCGAGCACGTAGAAGGCGCAGGAGCGTTCCGGGAGCGGGAGGGGGAACTCCCCGTTGTCGCGGAAATAGCCCATGTGCAGGAGCGGGCCCCAACGCAGGCCCCGGCGCGGATTCGGAGTTGGGCTATCGGCTCCGTGGCGGAGCGTCTCCTGCGAATCCGCGGAAAAACAATCCTCGAAGGCGTCCATCTGCTGGAAGACCGCGGCCAGCCGCATCATGGCCGGGGCGCTGGTCCACGACGTGCGCCAGAAGTGGGGGTGCACCCGGTCGCACTCGCCCTTGGCGCCCTGCCAGATTCCCAAGCGCGCCAGCCAGGTGACGATCTGATCGCGCTCGGGCCGGTGCATGCGGCAGAGCGGCACGCCCCCGGAGAGCACACACTCGGCGAGGCGCTGGTGGACAAGCGAATGGAATGTGACCTGGAGGTGGCAGGTTGCCGCCTGATAGCAGGCGCGGAGATCATCGCCGTGGGCCAGTTCGTCGCGGGCGTGAGGAGAAAGCGTCGGGTGCTTCTCCCAGCCCCGCCCGAAGATCTGGAGCTTCCAGCCGCGGCGTGTGCTGATGTTGGAGGCCCACTGCAGCGTCTGATGGCGGAGCAGCCGATCGGCGTAGGGTCCGGCGTAGCAGCGTGCCACGAGATCGACGGTGCGTGTGTCGGGCTCGGAGCCCAGGTGTTTGCGCAGCGCCGGGCGGGTCACCTCCTGCACATCCAGGTGCTTGTAGTCGCACGGAAGTGCCGTGACCTCGGTGTCGAGCACGGCGCGGATGTCGTCGAGCGCGCCGCGAAAACGCGGGTCGGGCGGCAATTCGCTCAGAACACGACGGTGCAGGGCCTCCGGCGTCTCGCTCTGGTGGCTGACGTACGCGACCTCGCAGGCGAAGCGACGGCGCTCGTCGGAGTGAATCGGGGTCGGATGGAACTTGCTCTCGCTCGCGGGGACGTTGAGCTGGAGCGAGCGCTCGCGCCGGTAGCCGTAGCGGTCGAAGAGTTCATCGGGCAGGTGGCCCACGACGAAATCGAGTTCGCCCTGGCTTTCACCGAGGCGCGGATCGAAAAGGTGGGGCAGAGCATCCTGAATCCAGCAGACGTACGGGATGTTCTTGGGGATGATCTCGCCCAGAGAACAGCGGGGGAAGTTGATGACGACGATCAGGTCAGGCTCGAACGTCTTGATCTCGGAGAGATAGGCGTGAGCGTCGAGGTACGAGTGAGAGTCGGGCTCGATGAGCACGCGGGATTGGTGCCCCTGCTTGGCCAATGCCTCGGCCAGGTCGCGGCTGGCGTGCTGGATGTAGGTCGAATAGCGACAGGTGATGATCAGCACGCGGAGCGGACGCGTGGAATCTGCGAACCTAGCGGCCCACCAGCGCCCATCATGCGGGGCATGCCGAACGGCCAGGTCCGCGGCCATGCGCCGGGTTTCTTCATCCTGTTGAAGGAGCGTCTCGCGCAGAACAGACTCGACGGGCGGGTGTGCGAGGCCGAGTGTGCCGGGGTTCCGGACAAACGTGCCCGCCATGCGCCGGTCCATCCGGCCCAGAAGAAACCTCCGGAATCGCTCGGATGCGTCGGCGCCGACGAACGCGTGCAGCCGGCCGCTGGCGAAGTGTTCTCGCAGGTCGGCAAGTGCCAGCCCCGTCAGGAATTCCTGCGTGTCGGCCTGCACGAGAAAGACGGGCGCGAGGAACCCGAGCGCCTGACGCGGGCAGGCCTCCATGATCTGGAGCAGCAGCCACGGGGGCGAGGCGCCCTCAAGCACTAGAGAGATCGCCGGTTCGCGTTTCCATGCTTCCTTGTGCTCGTGCAGCGTTCTCCGGGCGGTTGCAACTTCGTCGGAGAGGGCTACCCAGGTACCCGCGTGCCGCCGAACGACATTGCCGTCGTTGGTGCGGAAGAACTCATGCAAAGTAAGAGCCGTCTCCCAGTCCTTCAGGGCGGGATCTTTCATCGAGACGCGTTCGGCAAGGGCGTCGAGGTTGCCCCGGGCGGTTTCGATAAGCGTCGTCGTCGGTATCCGATCTTCGGGCATGGCCGTGATTGCCGCGGCAAGAGTCTTAATGTCCGGTACGGCCCGGATCGCTTCCGGCAGATGACCGATCAGTTCGCCCGCCGCCGTCTTGAGTCCAAGCCTTGCGAAGTTGCTCGCGGCAAGCAGTGTCATTGCGGGATCGGCCGCTGCGGCAAGTGCTTGCAGCGCCGCCGGAAGAAACTCCCACGGCTTGCCGGCCCGGCCGAGCGCGAGCAGAGATTCCCGCGTATGAACGCGGGCGGCGGGCGCAGAGGGATATCCGGCGATGCCTTGCATCGCACAGGAGATCGGCATGCCGGCGTCCCCGGCTGCAATGCCTCAGGCCGCGTCGATCCCCCACAGGACTCCCCGGGTTCGCCGGGAATACCAGAGACGTTCATCGTGATCGCGGAAGGTCAGGGCGTGCGAGTGGGTCTTGTCCATCGTGCCGCCGAAGTCCGGGTGGTAGTGATGGATGCGGGCGGTGGGCTCGTGGCGCCAGTTGCCGAGGTGCTTGAGCGTCTCGCCGAGTTCGGAGTCGTTGAACATGTGGAAGTAGGCGGGGTAAAAGAGCGGCCCGGCAGGCTCGAGCGTCCGGATGAAGCGTTCCTGGAACTTTCGGCCCATCAGTGGGAAGGCGAGGGCGTAGTCGTCGGGAATGTTCGCGTCGTAGAGGCCGATGACGCCGTCGGTGTCGGGGAAGTGCGAATACAGAGCCCGCATCGCGTTGTGCAGGCAGTCTTTCTCAAAGATCAGATCATCGGTGCAGAAGAGGGCGTCGCGGCGGACCAGTTCGCGGTGTACGAGGTTGAGCGGGGCCGTGCAGCCGGTCTTCTTGTTGACGTCGGTCGAGAAGACGGCCTCGACGACGCCGGGGTATTTGGCGCAGGTGTCGAGGGTCTGCATGTCTCCAGCCGAGACGCAAACGCGGGCCGGATAGCCGGTCGCGATGACCGACTCGATCATCTTGGGGAGTTTGTCCGGGCGCTTGAAGCTGGCGCAGAAAACGTCGAGCGGGGGAAGGGTGCTTTGGGACACGATGAACTCCGGGCGTTTCGCTCAGGCGGCGGCTGCGAGCGGGTGAAGTCGGTTGGAAAGATCGGCGCGGACGCGGACGGTCTCGCGTTCGAGAACATCGGACCATCGGATGCTCGCGGCGGGAGCGTGGAATCGGGACGTGTACTGCTTGCTCTCGAGCATGGAGAAGATGTGGAACGCCCCATCGTCGAGCGCTTTGGCCGGGCCGTGGAAATCGATCGACAGCTCGGGCATCTCGCGGGTGATTTGCGCCGCCGTGATTTCGTCGTCATGGGCCGTAAACGCGATTCCACGTCGAGCCAACTCTCGCGCGAGTCGGCGCCCGTTGCGGCCGAGTCCGTGCAGCACCACTTGCTTGCCCGCGGGACATGCGTCGGCGAGAAGTTGGGGGACGCGTGACGATGCATCGACCTGCTCGATCAGCGCCCTCGTCGCCTCGTGCGGCAGCGATGCGGACGCGAAGCCTTCAAAGACCAGCCGATCCCACCACGCCAGTGCGTGCGGCAGATACGAGTCCCATTCCTGCGCCCACGCGTCGATGAGCTTGCCCTGCGAATACGGGATATGGCGGCAGGCGGCGAGCGCTGCTTCTCCCCCGCTGATGCGGAGCATGGTGCGGAACCGCTCCGGGCACAGACCCAGAATCTCCCGGGCCTTGGACTTGAGCGGATCCGAATCGCCAAGCAGCGAGAGAGCCGCGTAGGTGTGGCAGTGCGCCGCCAGCAGCCTGCCAAGGCGAGCTTCGGAGAGGTCGATCCCCGGGCGGGCGTGATCGAAGGGGTCGCGCTTGTCCCAGCCGAGGGCGCGAGCGGCGAGAAAGCCGCGTTCCTGAACGGCCAGCCGCCCGATCGCGCCGAGCCTGCACCTGCGGCTCTGGCTGCCGGGGGAGAGGCGGTAGCGGGCAATGATTTCCTTGATCGGCTCGAAGCGCAAGCCGCGGAGCGAGAGTTTCTGGAGGAGATCGAGATCTTCCCACGATCCGAGCGCCGGATCGAACCGAGTGTCGTCGAGCTGATCGCGCCGGATGGTCCACGTGTGGATCGGGAAATGGAAATCGTCGAGCAACTCGGGCAGTCCGATCACGCGGTCGGGCCAGCCTGGCTGGAGGTCGGTGGGTGTGCCGTCAGGTCTTGTGTATTCGAAACGTGCGTAGGCGGTGCCGTGCGCGGACTGTTCGGCCGCGGCGACCAAAATCTCGAGCGCGTGCGGGAGCCACAGATCGTCGGCATCGAGGAATGCGGTGAATTCGCCGCGGGCGTGATCGAGCGCCAGATTGCGGGCGGCGGAGGGGCCGGCAGTGACTTGCCGGAAGTAGCGGATGCGAGGCTCGGATTCCGCGAGGCGGCAGATGATCTCGCCGGTCGCGTCGCGCGAGCCGTCGTCCACAACCAGCAGTTCGAATTCGGCGAGCGTCTGTGCCCGCACGCTTTCCAGGGCTTGCGAGATGGTGTCCGCGGAATTGAACGCGGGCATGATGACGCTGACAGTCGGTTTCATGCGGCCTGCCTCACCTGACTTGCGGTTTCGTACCAGGAGTCGGTCGCCACGCCAGAGAGCACTTCGCCCACACGCGACCAGCGGGCGACGCGCAGGCCGGCGGGGAGCGAGCGGAGGAATGCCTCGTCGCGCTGCACGGTCATGATAAAGCAGGCGGCTGCGGGGAATTCTTCGCGGCTCCGCAGCATCCGAAGGGGCACGCCGTCGTCGGCAACCCAGTCGGGGGGCAAATTGAGTGAGTCGTCGAGCCCGACGATGCTGATGCCGCGACGGTGCAGCAGGCGGGCAAGCCGGCGGGCGTTGCGTCCCAATCCAAGCAGCACCGCGGTCGACCCCGTCGGAACCTGTTCGGCGAGATATGTTGCGATGAGTCTCGGCAGGTCGAGCACCCCTGACTCAAAGCGAGCCCCCGGCATTTCGCCTCCGGGCCCAAGCCGGGGCGAATAGATCTTCCTCTCGCGGAATGCCCGCAGCGCATCGGCAAGAGTCAAAACACTGAATCCTTCCGGCGCCGTAAACGCTGTTCCTTCCTCGGCCACGACAAACTGCGAATTCGGCGGAGCCAGCGCGGGATCGCGCAGGAGGGAAATCTCAATCTTCTCTTCCGCCGCCCATCGCGGGACGCCCTCGCCGCTCGCGTCAAGCACGCGGAGCGGACAGCCCATGCTCGCCAGCAGCCAGCCGGGGTGGCGTGTCGCATCGGCACTCCCCACCAGTACGACGGGCTTGGCCGGGCTCAGGCATTCGAGCAGCGAGCGCATCAGTTCGTGCGTGGTCGGCTCCCGCTTTGTCTCGTGCGTCGTGTCGAGCATTGCCGCGGGGCGCAGGTGCTTCGGAGCGGACCCCGCGAACGAGAGCCGCTGCCACCAGCGTGCCATCGACCCCTCGGGCAGCGTTCGCACGCAGTACGACGAGGGCGGGTTCTCCCGCTGCGAGACGAGTCCGACGTACGCATCGACCGCGCCCTGCGCCAGATCCGCGACCCGCTCCGCACGCGCCGCATCGTCCGGGATCTCCCTGGCAAAGCGGCACTGGGCGAACGAACGCACGACCGCCGCCCGCGATTGCAGACAAGAAAGGATCTCGTCCGGAGGACGCAATTCCCGCGTCCAGATGCTTGCAACACGGATCCGCGACCGCGACCAGTGCGCGCCGAGTTCTGCCAGCCGCAACAGCCAATCCAGGTCCGCCGGATGCAACAAGTGCGCCGAAGCGGCCAGCGCCGACCGGAACCGCACCGAGCCGATCACCGACCGATCCACCATCATCGCCGAGAGCGGAAACCATTGGCACGCCAGAAGTTCATCAAGCCCCACCGTGTCCGGCGCCTCCGCCAGTGGGTCCTGCGGCAAGTCCCCGATCGGAGCCCGGAAGCGATAGCCGCCGAACGCACCCGAGTCGCCCCCGTGCCGCATTCGAACGGCGAGCGCCTCCAGGGCCGTCGGCTCGATTTCATCCCGCGGGTCGAAGATCACCACCCGCTCGCCACGGCAGGTATCCAGCCCGGCGTTCAACGCGTTCACCGGCGCCAACCCCGGGGCCTCTCGCCTCACCCGTTCGTCGGCCCGGAGGCTCTTGGGCTGCACCGCTCCGGCCTCGCCCCCGACCAGGATAATTTCGATGTCGCTGAGCGTCTGTTCACGGAGCTGGCGTCCAGCCCGCTCGACCAACTCCGCGCGAGCGATCAGCGGCACAATCACGCTGACAGCAGGCGACGCCGTGTTGGCCATGCGATCCTCCGCGCAGCGACACCCTTCCCTCCGGGGAAGGTGCGACAACCCGGATTCAATATCGGCCGGTGTTCGGCAAAGCCTGCAGGGGATTCGGCGCGGGCTGACTGCTCACTACGGGCAAAGCAAGTCGTTGTAGGCGGCGATGAAGATCACGAAATCGGAGTCATCGACGAGAGTGTCCGCGTTGAGATCAGCAACGCACGCCGGAGGCATTGAAGGGTCCGAGCAATCCAGGATATCGTACTGCACCACAAAGAATGAGAAGTCGGCGTCATCGACCAAGCGATCGCCGTTGAGGTCAGCGAAGCAGGGCGTGTGCGAAACGACGACATCGGCGTAAGTCTGGAACTCGCCGTTGTGGATGAAAATGCGGGCGGTTCCTTCGTGCTGTGCGAGCAGCTTTCCGTCCAGATCGGTCATCACCACGGCGGTATCGGAGGAGGCGTACTGCGTGCCGGTGGCGGCGCTGGTCAGGTCACGGATGATTCCGCCGCTGAATTGGCCGAGGACTGTCAATTGGAATTGGTCGCTAGCGTGCCCAATGGACGCCCAGGGGGTCAGGACTTCAATCGACTGCAGGACCGCGCTTGATGTGACGTTGATCGTGACACCCGTCGCGAGTGCGACTTGGGACAGTGAGTCGATCGCGAAGGCTTGAATGACATACGGACCGACGGCGTCGGGAGGAATCGAAAGTGTCGCGGTCGCTGGCGTAGCAGCGCTAACAAATGACCCCAGTGGGCTCGTGATCGCCGTCGATACCGGCTGGAATCCACCCGTTGCCTGCACCGAGACCTGCAAGCTCGCTCCCTCCGAGATGAACGTGCCGCTCGCGGGAGATGTAATCACCAGCCCACCGTTCGCGGCCGGCAACAATGTCGGAACGGAACGATTAGTCGTACAGATCGTCGGAATGGGCACGCTTGAGTTGGCCGGGAATCCGTGGGCAAACTTCGCAGAACCGACGGGCTCGTCCAGAAGAGGGCGGACAAATTGATCGCCGACATAGTTTTCTTCCGGACCGGTTGTGTGGATGCCCAGAGTCTGGTTCAGAACCCAAGGGACTTCGGTGCGCGACGCGGTACCAAGTCCGCCAAAAGCACTAACGCTGCCGACGACCGTGTCGTGTTGCGACGAGCCAGTCAGGTCCGCCACGTCCTGCTGAAATGCCTTTGAAAGCCACTGAACAAGAAACGTGAGAGTGTCACGTTTGGAGAATTGATACAAGGAGTTGGCGTTGATCGACAGCCAGTCGTTGCCGCCGATTCCGGCGATGGCGTGGCTTGGAACGTTGGTCGTCAGAAGGTTCTGGATCTCAGCGCTGTCCGGGCGAAGATCGTGGACCGCCCCGCACGAGATGCATATCTGATCGTGGGGGACGAGCAGTCCGACGGGTGTTTCCGCAAGGCACGCCCATCCGCTGCCGAAGTGCGGCGTGTAGAGCGTGATCATTTTGCAATAATCGCCCTGACCAAGGTTGCCGGCACGGTAGTAATCGTGACTGCGATTGCTGGCGTGCAGCCGAGCAAGGATGCCGCCCATGCTGTGCCCCACGATTGACGCTTGCGTGGCCGCATACCCGCGCTGGCGCATTATGCCGACCGCCCGAACCGCGCCGGACTTGGCGTACTTGATGTTTAGCTGAAACGGCTCTTGCGATGAACTGTCGTAGTTCTCTCGATAGACCACGAACCGGATGTCTTGTTGCAGCGCCCAGTTCCATGATGCGGCGCTTCCCCTGAAACCGTGCAGGAGCACGATCGGCGGCCGAACAAGGTCGAGGAACTTTGTTGCGTGAACGGTCGCGCCTCCCGCGCTCGGTACAAAGTCCGCCTTGAACTTCACCGGGCGGCTGATTGCGTTGGCATCGTTCACTGAGCGCCAGAAATCGGTCGGCACAATGTACTCGGCAAATGCGTACCACTTGCCATTCGCAGGCACCGACGGGATGTTGGCAAGGGTGGTGCCGCGAGGAGTCTGTCCGGGAGGGGCCAGAGTTCCCACAGCGACTGGAGCATCGGACTCGTCCGCAATGCTGAAAGTGGCCGACCCGCCTCCCGGTACTTCCCAGCGCACCAGTACCCGTGTGACCCCGTCGCAGGCCGCACCGGTGATGCTGGAGGCTACGGTCGCCATGCGATCAAACGACCAAGAGATGGAACTGGTTGGCTGGACTTGCTTGGCGCCGTACGAATGTTCGGGATCGGCGCGGAGTAATGCCGGATTCGGATCGAGGAACTCCAGCGGGTTAGTCAGCGTGATCGTCGCGGGGTCGCTGGTCACGGAATTGCAGAAGTTGGAGACAATACATCGAACGCTGCGCGGATTCACTCTTGCGAAGCCGGGAAGGGCAGTAACTTTCAAACTCGCGGTCCCGACGTTCTGTGCCGTTAGCGCGGGACCGACCATGTCTGAATTGGTTCCGTCGGTCAGGTTCTTCCACCCTGTTCCAGTTCCCTCGGGCTGCCATTGCCACGAGTAGTTGAATGAAGCGGTGCCAGCCGCCGTAATCGCGAAAGTTGTGGGAAGTCCCACTGAGACTATCTGCGATGCTGGTTGCGCAGTGAGGGCTGGATCAAGAAAGATCTGTGCCGGTGTCAGTGCAGCCGAGTAGAACCGCACGTCATCAAGAAGACCGTTGTAGCGGAAAGGAGAACGGCCACTGATTGCCCAACTTCCGGCGGTTGGAAGGTTGGGATTGCTGTCAGTACCCGTCCTCATAAGCGTGCCGTTCAGGTAAACTCTGTATGTATTGTCTTGTCGGGTCAGCATCAGGTGCGCCCAGGCGTTGCGGGGAATTGGCATGCCGCCTCCAGGGCAACAGTCACCGCTGGGAGCGTGAAGTACGCCGTCCGCGCCAGCGTAGTTGTATCCAAAGGTCGCATCGGAGTTCACGAACAACTGCATGAAGTTCGGACCTCCGATCGTGTCCATGCCACTCCAGAAGATCGCTTGATGCCCGTTGCACGGTGCCTTGAACCAGAAAGCGATCGTCACATCACCCGGCGCGATCAGCGGGAATTGGCCGGGCATGTTCACATACTGATCTGTTCCGTTGAAGGCTAACGACGTTCCGAGTGCGGCGGGCCCGGTGCATGACACCTGCCCGTGTACGTCGGCTGAATACAGAGATCCGCCAGATGCCACTCCGCCGAGGCCCGCGGAGCCGGAATCGACAATCGCTCCGGCCAGCGAACCGGGAGATCCCTCGTCGAAGCGGTACCACTGCGTTGGTGTCGTTTGAGCACTCGCTGCCGAGACGGCAACAAAGACCGAAGCTGCAAGCGCTGTTCGGAATCGTTGCGGATGAGAAAACAACGTCATTGCGATACCCCTTCCTTTCGATCGCGCAAGAGAAAAGCCTACCACGACCTGTCGGTAGTTCCAGATGCCGCTAGAAATCAGGGCGAATCACTTGTCTGATGCGTCAGCGTTCAGGGCCATCAATCCCCGAGAGCTCGTTGGGGTGGTACTGCGGAACTTGCCAAAAAACGGGTCAAACGGCGGGTCAAGGCAGGTCAACGTCCCTCAAAAACTCCCTGCCTCAAAACGAGAAAAGCCCCGTGATTTACGGGGCTTTCTCTTCAAGTGGAGGCGACGAGACTCGAACTCGTGACCTCTTCCATGCCATGGAAGCGCTCTACCAAAACTGAGCTACGCCCCCTTGATGAGTCCAGAAAGACTCTTGGTTCGTGGTTTGTCGGCCCAAGGGCGGCCGGTCTTCGGTTGTAACCCGGTTTGGCGGCACAAAGCCGCCGGAACAGGGTCAAGATGGTAGTTCCAAGCCCCCGTGAATCAAGAAGCTTCGGTTCTTGCCGGATTCGGGCTTTTTCCGTGCTCCAGGGCCGTGTCGGCCGCCGCGAGGACGCTTTCCAGCGCGATCCGGTCGATCCGGCAGCGGTCCGGATGGTCATCAGCGACCTCGGTTTCCGGCAATGTGGGGTCGGCGACGAGCAGCGCTTCGACAGCCGGGGCCGGAATCGTCGTCCAGCGCGGATCGGTGGGGCCGAAAAGCGAAACCAGCGGCACATCGAACGCGGCCGCGATGTGCCTCGGCCCCGTGTCGTTGGTCACCATCAGGCGCGAGCCCCGGACGATCGCCTTGAGCGCCCCGATCGTGATTCCAAGGCGCGGCAGGCAAACACAGGGCACGCCGGCTGCCGCGCTGATCTCGTCGATGAGTTCGGCCTCGCCGGGGGATCCGTTGAGGAACACGGCGAGTCCGTGACGTTCGTGCAAATGGCGGGCGACCGCAGCGAATCTTGCCGCCGGCCAGCGCTTGGCGACGTTGTTGCCTCCGGGATTGAGGATGGCCCGTGGAGCATCCGAAGAGACCCCGGCCTTGGCAAGGATTTCGGACGCCAGTTGTTCGTCCTTTGGCGTAGTGGCCAGGAAGAGACGATCGGCGACGGGCAGGTCCGATTGGCCGAGCGTTCGTGCCGCGAGTTTGAGGTAGTACGCCACCGCCGACACGGGCGAGTACCGGCCATCCGCCCGCGTCGGGGCCTTGAGCCGATCCGTCAGCAGCAGCCCGCGTGCGTCCCGGTCGTACCCGATCCGGCGGGGGATTCCGGCGATCCGAACGGTGAGGGCCGTTGAGAATGAGTTGGTTAAGAGAACCGCCGAGTCGTAGCGGCGCGGGCGGACCTTTGCCGCGACAAACTTCGGCCCCATGACGCCGGAGGCCCGGGCGACATGGACTTCATCGAAGTACGGCAGGCCGGCCAAGAGTTCGTCCATGCCGGGCCGGACCAATCCCCCGATGAACGCCCCGGGAAGTCCTTCCCGCAGCCGCTTGAGCGTCGGCGTCGCCATGACGCAATCGCCCAGCCACGAGGGGCAAACCACCAGCAGGCGCAGAGGTTTGGGAGGAAGGGTGGGGGGCGGCATCGGCAGACTGTAGCGATAGGCCGCGGGAAATCGGTCGAATTGGAACTGTGCGTCCGATGCTCGAGCGACGGACACCGGGCGGAAGCCCGGTGCCATGGGAGTCACTCAAATTGGAATTCTGTTCCCGGCGCCGGCGTGCCCCAGAGCGGGCCGTCGCGGTATTTTTCTTCGTACCAGGTGTTGGTGACGCGCCGGAGTTCCGCGGCGAACCCGACTCCGGCGATCCGATCGCACTCGAGCGTCACCGTGATGTCGGTTGGCGAGAGCTTGATCGCGGTCAGGGCAACGCCCTCGCGTTCGGCGATCGCACGGGCTGTGGCCTCGACCGTCTCGCGGGTCTTGAAGTCATCGAGGGGTGTGCCGTGCAGGGCGCTTAGGCGGACGTTGGCGGGCATGGGGGCACTCTAGCCGTTTCTGCTCGACTGCCGCGGGCGTTTCTTTCGGTCGAACCCGCCGAACGCCGATTCCAAAGAACAGGTATGGCACCCGCAACGGAGAATCCGCGCGCCGAATCCGCCTCCCCGGGGCGGCCATGGCTTCGCAGGGGGAAGTTCGCCGTTCCCGTGATCGCGTTGGGCGCGATCTTGGCCGCGGCGTTGCACTATCAGCAGCAAGCCGCCGTGCGCGAAGCGACTGCACTCATCGCTGGTGCGGCCCAGCCCCCCACGAGCCTCGCCAGCGTCGCCCGCCATCTGCGCGAGAGCCAGTTGATCACCAGCCGCATCGAGACGCTCGTGCGCGCGCAGACCAATGACGACAACTGGTTCGGCAGTGTGGTGGCCACGGTCGAGGCGCCGGCGCGACTCAGTTACGGCGTTGATCTCTCCAAACTCGAATCGACCGGCGTCAACTTCAGCCCGATCGGCAGCGTCTACTCGTTGCGTGTGCCCGCCCCAAGACGCATCGCGACGGAGGTTTTCACTGGGCAGGAAAAGACCGATGTGGCTCTCGCTGGCCTGCGGTTTCGGTCTCTCGCCGGCGAAGCACAACTCGGGCTCGCCCGGGCACGCCTGCATGAACAGGCCCTCCGCATGCGTCTCTCCGAACCCGAAACGCGGAAGGTGCGGGAGAACGCCCGGGAAGAGATTGCCGCGCTCGTTCGGCGGATTGTGGGCGAGTCCGCCGCTGTTCGGGTCTCGTTTGAGGACGAAGAGTTGTGGAGAACAACAGTGGCGGCGGGGCAGTAGAGGCGTAGAGCGGAGCGAGCAGCAGAATTCCCTATGCAGTTTCTTCGGGTGATTTCATTTCTCTGGTCGCGGCGGTGGAACATCACGCGCCTTGTCATCGCGCTCTCGCTGCTCGCGATTCTGGCCGTTGACACGCCGGCCCGCCTTGCTCGCCTCACGCTCGCGGCATTGCCCGAGATGGACTACGCCTCGGAGGTCGCCACGCTCCGAGCGGAGGGGCGGTTCGCCGAGGCGATCGTCATCGCCGACGCCGGTCTTGCCTGGACGGATGGACCAGGCAATGGTCCCAAGCGCGCTGAGATTGAACGTCAGCGTCAACTGACCGTGGACGAGCAATCGAGTTGGTTGCGCCGCGCCAAGGACGTCGGCTGGGGCGCTCTCAGCGGCAAAGGTGAGAGCCTCGAGCAACTGATTGGGGCGATTGCCGCGGACATGTTTGTCGTCGGGGACATCCGCGATCTCCTCATCCAGGGCGGCACATGGGCCAGCGGCGGCGACCCGGATCCGCTCATCGTCTCCCTGTCCGCGGTCGGTATCGTCCTCACCGTCGCCCCCGAGATTGACTGGGCACCGGCTCTTCTAAAGGTCGCCCGCAAGGCCGGAGCCGTGACCGAAGGTCTGAAGGATTTCTTCGTTCGCGGCGTCAAGCTGCGAAGAACCGAAGCCCTCGCCGGTGCGTTCGGTGATGTGACCAAGCTCGCATCGAAGGCTTCTCCCGCCGGCGCCATCCGGATCATGCGTTTCGCCGAGAACGAAGCCGAACTCGCCAAGCTCGCCTCTTTCGCGGAACGAAACGGTGCAAAGGGCGGGGCGGCATTGCTGATCACCGGGCGCGAAGGCGCTGCGTTCGTGCGCGGCGAAACCGCCGTCGCCACGGCCGGACTTCGCGCCACCGACGATGTGGTGCTCGCGGCGGCACGGAGAGGACCGGCGGGCGCTCGGTTCCTTGCCAGCCCGGCCGCGCGTGTTCTTACGCGTCCGCATTGGCTGCTCGGATTTGGAAAGGGCGTCTACAAGGGCAACGTGCCGGAAGCGGTGAAGCAGATTGCCCGGGCGATGGACCCGTACGGCTGGTGGCTCTTGCCACTGATGGGCGTGTGGACGTTGTGCGAGTGCGGGCTGTTTGTTGGTGCGGGCAGGAAGGCTCTGAGCAAAGGGCACGCAACAACTGCGAGCGCAGTGGGTGCGCCGGTTGTTTTGGGATAGGTCCTATGGGTCCCATAGGACCTATGAGTTCTAAACCAAAGCGTTCGTTTGCATGGTTGTTCCCGTCACCCGCTCATGCTCCGACCGCAGCAACAGATCCACCTGCTCGAGCGTCAACGCGTGCGCATCCGCCAGCGACTTGATGCGATTGGTCAGGTCCTTGCACTGGGCATCGGTGAGAGCGAGACCCAACTGCTCCGCGCGGCTGCGGACCGCGTTCCAGCCCGTCAATCGGTGGGCAATGTGCACGTAACGCGTGAGCCCGAAATCCTCGGGCTTGAGGGCTTCATATGTGGACGGGTCGTTCAGCACCGCCTTGGCGTGGATGCCCGCCTTGTGGGTGAACGCGCAGAATCCAGTGATGTAGTTGTTGAACGGCACTTCGATATCGACCATCGAGGCGACGGTCTGGTCGAGTTCGCGCAGCAGCGGCAGGTTGTACTTGCGGACGGACTGCGGATCGACCACCGCCAGGCGGGCGACGAGACCGCCGAGGGACGTAATGCCGTTGCGTTCGCCGATACCAAGCACCGTGGTATCAATGTGCGTGGCCCCGGCCTCGAGCGCGCAGTACGCATTCGCGATCGCGCACCCCGAGTCGTTGTGCCCGTGGAACTCGATGTCGGCCTTCACCCGCCGACGCAATTCGGAAACCAGTTCGTAAATCTGCCGCGGCGAGCCGACCCCCACAGTGTCGGCGACACCCACGCGATCGACGCCCAAGGCATCCACCGCCTCGTACACCCGGAAGAGATCCTCCGGGCTCGACCGCAGCGAATCCTCCGTGCTGAACCGCACCTCGACGCCCGAATCCCGCAGGAATGGGATCACCTCGCGGGCGATGCCGATGATCTCGTCGATCGTCCGCCCGTGGCTGAACTTGCGCAGTTGCGACGACGTGCCGATCACGACATCCACCCCATCCACGCCCGTCTCGACCGCCACACGCGCATCATCCAGATGGCAGCGTGTGTGCGTCAGGATCTTGGCGTGCAGATCGAGCGACGCGATGGTCGCGCAATCCTCCCGGCTCTGGGGCGAAGCCATCGGATTGGTCAGTTCCAGGTACTCAACCCCGAACTCGTCCAGCAGCGTCGCCAATTGGATCTTCTGCTCGGTCGTGAAGAACGCATTGACGAATTGCTCGCCCTCGCGGAGGGTTGAATCGATGATGGAAAACGGCTTGATCTGGGTCCGGCTGATTTGAGTGGGGGAGATCTGGGTGGTCATGGCGGGTGCTTCCGGAGGTCAATGAGAGGGAAAGAGGGAGGTGAGGGGTGAGGGGGTGGGGGAATGCCCGCGGCCGGTTCGGGCCGGCCGGTGCCAAAAGCACAGCGGGCCCGCCGATGCCGGCGAGCCCGATGGAGTGTTGTTGATTCAGTCGAGATCAACCACGCGCAGGGGCATTCGCCGGCTCTTTCAGCCTTTTCGATTTGCCCTGTTTCGTCGCGGTGATCTGCAAGTGATTCTCTTTTATAAACATCGCGGCAATCCCGCGAAGGCCCAAAGCATAGCCGGGTTCTCGCGAAAAGGCTGCTTTAAGCCACCGTCACGCTCTTATCCAGGTAAACATCCTGAACCGCATTCAGGAGCTTCACGCCCTCCACCATCGGCTTCTGGAAGGCCTTGCGACCCGAGATGAGGCCCATCCCGCCGGCGCGCTTGTTGATCACCGCCGTCGAGACTGCATCGTGCAGGTCGGCCGCACCCTTGGACTCGCCCCCCGAGTTGATCAGCGGCACGCGCCCCATGTAGTTGTTCAGAATCTGATAGCGGCACAGGTCGATCGGGTGCCCGCCCTTGCCCGTCTCGTCGCTGCCGCAGAGCTGTGTGTACACACGCTTGTCCCACTTGCCGTACGACGAGCCGCCGGTGTTGAGCGCCGCGTAACCGCCGTTATTGGTGGGGAGCTTCTGCTTGATGATGTCGGCTTTGATCGTGGCGCCCATGTGGTTGGCCTGGCCTGTCAGGTCGGCGGAGGCGTGGTAATCGACGCTCTTGCCGTCGGCCCCCGTCACCTTGAAGTGGGCGTTGCGCGTGTAGCACCAGAGCACGGTCACCATGCCAAGGCTGTGCGCTTCCTCGAACATGTCGCTGACGTACTTGATCTCGTCGCGGCTGGAGTCGTTGCCGAAGTAGATCGTCGCCCCGACCGCGATCGCGCCCATCTCGTAACAGGTCCTGATGGACCCGAAGTACGACTGCTTGAAGACGTTCGGGTACGTCAGCATTTCGTTGTGGTTGAACTTGACCAGGAACGGGATCTTGTGGGCGTACTTCCGCGCGACCGATGCCAGGACGCCGATCGTCGATGCCACCGCGTTGCAGCCGCCCTCGAGCGCCAACTTCACGATGTTTTCCGGGTCAAAGAACTGCGGGTTCGGAGCGAAAGACGCGCCCCCCGAATGCTCAATCCCCTGGTCCACGGGCAGGATGCTCACGTACCCGGTCCCCGCGAGGCGCCCGGTGTTCAGGATGGTCTGGAAGTTCCGCAGTGTGCTGACATTGCGGTCGCTCTGGCTGAAGACACGGTCCACAAAGTCCGGACCGGGCAGATGCAACTGGTTCTTCGAGATCGTTTTCGACTCGTAGTTCAGAAGGCCCGCCGCTTCATTGCCAAGCACCTCGCGCACGTTTACCGAAGGGGTCGCGGCAGTAACCATCTGAAGGCTCCGTATAAAAACCGAACAAGAAAGGCCTTTGTCCGCGCCAGCGCGGTGCCAAATGCGCGCGATTCTAGTCGTCGCGAGACCGCTCAAAGCGGAATCCCAAGGAGCGTGCAGCTGTTCTGCGCCGGCGTTTTTCGCCCAGAGAAATACGGAGTTTCAGGGCGAATCGAAGGTCCGCGTAACCATCTTCCGAACCTGGATTTGTCGGTTAGCGAAAAACAACGGCCTTGTCAATACCAAAGTCCGATCGGTCCGGGAAAAAAAG
>JBGAPK010000043.1:0-36408 GCA_044221315.1 Phycisphaerales bacterium
GAGGGCGAGGCGTCCGGCATCGCGGGTGATGGCTGTACCCGCCGGCTGACTCGAGGATGTGCGGCAGGGAATCCGGACGGTGAAGCAGGACCCTTCACCAAGCGCGGATGTTGCTGAAACATCGCCCCCCAGGAGCCGTGCGAGGCGCCGGCTGATCGCCAGGCCCAGGCCCGAGCCGCCGAATCGTCGCGACGTCGCGGGGTCGGCCTGCGTGAATGCTTCGAACAACTGCGTGAGTTGCTTTTCGGAGATTCCGATGCCGGAATCCTCCACCCGCAGGACCATGGTTCCGGGCAGTTCGGGCGAGCTGGAGGGCTCGTACGCGAGATTAACCGACACGCGGCCGTCGTCGGTGAACTTGACCGCGTTGCCGATCAGGTTGATCGCGATCTGACGCAGGCGGGTCGGATCGGTGATCACGGCTCCGGGGAAGGCGGCACCGATCACGCACTCGAGCGCGATGCCCTTTTCGGCCGCTCGGCCGGAGAGCAGCCCGAGGACATCCTGGAGGATCGTGTCCGGGTTGCACTCGATGCGTTCGATCGTGAGGCGGCCCGACTCAATCTTCGTCAGGTCAAGGATGTCATTGACGACTGAAAGCAGGTGTTCGGCGTTTCGCCGGATGGCCTGCACGAAGTCGTGCTGGCCTCCGGGCGCGTTTGCCTCCGACGCTCCCTCAACGAGCAGGTCGGCGAAGCCCAGGATGGCGGTCATGGGCGTGCGGATCTCGTGGCTCATGTTCGCCAGGAAATCCGATTTGGCGCGGTTGGCTTCGTCGGCGCGCTTGCGGAGTTCCTGGGCGACGATGGCATCGAGTTCGGCCTGGCGACGCAGCCGTTCGGACTCGGCGCTGGTGGCGGCGAGTTCGGCGTTTCGGCGAAGGAGCTCGGTGCTGCGGGCCTCGAGGGAATCTCGGGCGCTGGCCAGATCGGCGAGCGTCTGGCGGACAAGATCATCGGCTCGCCGTCGCTCGATCGCGATGGCGCAGAGCTTGGCGGCTTCGGAGATGAACTCGAGTTCGACCGCGTCCGGACCGCCGGGCGTGCGTCCGTACACGGCATAGACGCCAAGCACCTCGCCGGACGAGGAAAAGACCGGCTCTGACCAGCATGATCTCAACTCGAGCCGTGCGGCGAAATCGCGCATCGAAGCGAAGCGAGGATCGTTCAGCACGTCCGCGGATATCACGCGCTTGCGATCGTGGACGGCGCTGGCGCAACAACCGGTGTTGGGGCCGGCGGGCATGCCATCGACCTTTGCGTGGTACTCGGCGGGGAGGGAAGGGGCGGCCCCGATTCGGAGAACGACACCATTCCCGCGCTGTTCGGTCAGCAGGAGCGCGGCGCGGGCTCCGGGCTTGAATGTGTCCACGCACGATGCGAGGCGGCTCAGAAGTTGCCCGAGCGGGCACGATCCCAAGATCATCTCGAGAATCGTGATTCGTTCGCGTTGCCACCTGTCCGGGCTGGTAGTCGAGACGACGGGTCTCGACGGTTCCGTTTGACCGGGGGCTGTTTGAGGGGAGGTGTCCCCGGCCTCATGATCGTGGCCGGAAGCAATTGGATCAATAGATGACATGGGACGCCGATGCTCCGCGAACCGCTTCCCTGAATCGGGCGGTTGAGGGCTCGACTTATGCCATTTCGAAGGGAAAACCGGTTTATGACGGGCGGACCAGCGCAAGACCGGCAAGGCGAGCCCCGACGACGACGCCTCCGAGGGCGAGGACATTGGTGGCCAGCACATAAACGACGGCCGCGGGCCAGCGACCTTCCGATGCCAATTCGAATGACTCTTTTGCGAACGCCGAAAATGTGGTGTATCCCCCGAGGATTCCGACGAGTATGAGAGCTCGCCAATCCCCACCGACGGGCCAGGAGGTTCCAAACGCACGCAGCAGGAATCCCATGACGAGGCAGCCCGAAGCATTCACGATGAGCGTGGCCCATGGGAAAGAGGGGTCGAGTTTGCTGCTGCAGAAGAGTCCGAGCACATAACGAAGCACGCCGCCCAGTCCGGCGCCGAGAAACACCAACGCGATGATCCGCGGGTTGCCCATGGGCTGTGGATTGCTAGCTTTTGCGTCCGATCGATGAGAGAATGGCGTCGACTAATTCAGGGGGCATGCGTCCAAGTTGGGGGTTGGCCTTGGGGCAACAGGCTTCCTGGGCGAGCTTCACGGTCTGCCGATACGTGCAGACATAGTTCCGGCACGAGTCGCACCGGTCCAGATGCTGTTGGAAGCGGGCGCGAATCTCGTCGCGGAGTTCGCCGTCGAGGTACGCCATGAGGAATTCGCTGCAATCGCGGCAAGTAATCGCCTGTCCCGCTTCGAGGCGGGAGAGCAGATCGTCGAAATCGCGCTGGATGCCGCCCGTCACTTGGTTGATTCCTTCTTGTCGGTGTCGCGGAAGGAGGTATCGAGCAATTCGCGAAGAGCCTGGCGCGCCCGGTGAAGCCGGATCTTGACCGCCGCCTCCGTCGTGCCCAGCAGGTCGGCCGCCTGAGCAGTGTCCAACCCTTCGATGTCTCTCAGGACAAGGACGATGCGGTAATGCTCGGGAAGGCGCGAGATTGCCTGCCGAACGTTTTCGCGCGTCTCGGCAAGTTCCTCGCCGGTCGGCTCCGGGCGCCAGGGGCCGGTGGCGTGAGCCGGGTACCCGTCGTTGCGGAAGGCTGGCAGCAGGGAATCCAGCGAGACCTCGTCGAGGCGGCGCTTCTTGCGGAGGCGCATCAGGCAGGCGTTGACCGTGATCCGGTGCAGCCAGGTCGCTATCTGGGAGGTGCCCTCGAATTTGTCGATGTTCCGGAAGGCGGAAACGAAGGCGTCTTGCACGGCGTCCTGTGCCTCATTCTCATCCGCAAGAATCCGTCGGGCAACGGCGAGCATCCGGCCGCCAGAATCGCGGACCACCTGCTCGTAGGCGGCGGCGTCGCCGGCCTTGAGCCGTGCGAGCAACGCGGATTCATCGGGCGCCCCCGGGCTCGGAGATGCGGGCGCCGGTCCGGATTTGAGAGGTGCCTGAGTCACGCGGACGGATCTACTTCTTGTCCTCGGGCTTGGGCGCGTCGGGCGCGCTGCCGGCATCGGTGGGGGCTGGCTGCTGCTTCTCGAGGATGGCCTTGACGTCGTCGGGGAGGCGGAACTTGTCGTCGGAGATCGGGACGTCGAACTCGACTTTTTCGATTGTCGTGCTGATCTCGTTGCCCATCACCTTCGCGGTCTGCTTGAAAGCCATCTTGACTCCGTCCACTTCGCGGTAATCGGCGTACAGCGTTTCGCTGGCGATGTCGCCCATCTGCGAGGGGGTGGTGGTGCGCATCGCGAGAAGCAGGCCGGTCTCCTTGTCGAAGAGGCGGGTTTCCTTCGAGTCTTCGTTCGAGACGAGTTCGACGACGTAGACCTCGCGATCGCCGACTTTGTCGGAGCCAACGGTGGTCATCTTCTTGTAATTTTCGGCGTAGTCGTATTCCGCGTTGAATCGCATGCCGCGGAGCAGAGACGCTTTTTCCTTGCCGGTCGCGACCCGCGTGCCCATGATCGAACTCGACTCCCAGACCACCTCACCGTTTGAACCCTGGGTGAACTTTCCGATGCTGGCGATCTCGGTCTCGGTGTACGACTTGGCCGGCGGAGCCTGGAAGACTTGGATGTTTCCCTTCACGCCCTGGCCCGCCATCTCCATGGTCATGGACATCTGGCGTGACTTGATCTTGGAGAGACGGTCGCGCCCGCCGATCGCGGCGACGTACTTGTCCAGAATGGACTTCGCCTCGGGGAGCCCGGCCTCGGGCTTGGCCGGCGCTGCCGCGGCTGGCGCCGGTGTTGCCGCGGGCGCCGGATCATCGGCGCGGCCGGCGGAGGCGAGGATGGCTAGTGAGGAAACAGCAACGAACGCGTAGCGGTATTTCATGCTTCTCCTTCGCCGGCTTGCTGCAACGGCGGTGTGAACGGCAATCTTTGGCGCACTATTTGGGTGGCGGATCAGCGCGGCTGAGACGAGATCCACGCGACGGCGGCGTCGAGGACCGCGTCCTTCCCTGCGAGGAGAACGTCGCGGCTGAGTTCGATCGGCTGGTCGGGGACGACTCCCCGGGCTTCGAGGGCCTCTCCCTTATTACTGATGTAGTTTGCAAAGGCGTATTGCAGGCGATCGCCGTTGGGGAGGATTTCAACCGTGGACGGCAGCGCGGCACCGGGTGTGCGAGTGCCGAAGACGCGGGCGCGCCCAAGGTCCTGCAGGCCTCCGGCGAAGATCTCGGAGGTTGAAGCCGACATCTCGTCCACCAGGATTGCCAGCGGGCGTGTGAACGGCCTGGGACGCGGGTTGAGCACGAAGTTGAGTCGTGAATCCCTGGTGATCAGGGTTCCCAGTTTCAGATCGGGCTTGTCGATGAACCAGCCGCCAACACCCATGGCGAGAGCTCCGATACCCCCGATGTTTCCTCGCAGATCGACGATGAAACCCTCGCACGAGGAGCAGGCTTCGATCGCTTTCTGAAGTTCGGCCATGACGCGGGGTGGATCGAACCAGATGGAGAAGGCGAAGTAACCGATCCGGCTATCGATCTTCGTGCTCTTGATATCGAGGTACAGCGTCGGGAGATTGCCGAAGGTGACCGGCGAGCCGGCCGGCGCGTCGCGTTCGATCGAAAGGACGACGCGTCGGTCGTTGCTGTCGAGGAACTCGGCCTCAAGCGGGCTGCCCACCGGGCCGCGGACAAGCGAACGGAGGGCCACGGCGGTCATGAGGCCCTTGTCGTTCTTGCCCTCGAAGGCGTGACCGACCTTCTTGAGCGCCTTGGAGACGCTCCTGCCATCGGCCGAGACGAGCACCCACCCGGTCTTTACTCCGGCACGCGCGGCGGGCGATTTCGGCTCGACATACGTGACAACGGCCCGTTCGTCGAGATCGCGCAGCTCGAACCCGGGGCTGCCGGACCAGTCGGTCGGCCCGCCGCCGGGCTTTTCATCGGGGCCGTCGATCTCTGCGTAGACCTCGCCGGGGATCAGGCCGAAGTGAGACTGGTGAAGGGACTCGATGAGTTCGGTCGTGGCGGCCCGGTATTCGGCCATGGAGGTCGCCTGCTCGACGCGTGGGCGCAGTTCGGCGTGCTTGGCGTCCCAGGCCTCTCCGACCTTTGCGGGGTCGAAATGGCGTTCCTTGATCCGCGACCAGACCTTGTCGTAGGACGCAACGTTTTGCGACCTCTGCTCGTCGGTCAGCGCCGGCTGCTTCTGGGCGGTCGTGCAGCTCGCGCAGACGACGGCCGCGATTACAAGGGCGGAGCGGCAGACTGAGGTGAGAGCACTTTTCAAGCGGCGACTCCTGCGCACAACCGGGTGGTGGTCGGGTAGTGCGTACCAGAGTACGGCGGCTTGGTTTCGGGCGCTGCCGATCAACCGGCGGGGAAACCGCGGCATTTGGGGATGAGGATGCGGTCGATCCGGCTGGTGCCCTCGGGCGACTTCTCGATGATCTCGTTGACGTAGGCGCTGATCTCGCGGTTGAGTGTCTCGAGCCCGGGCTCTTTAAGCTGGGAGTGCTGTGCCCGCCGGAAGATAAGGGAAATCCCTTCTTTGATCTCGGCGGCACGGGCCTGGAGCGTGTCATGAACGCGCTGTTCGTCGCGCTTCTTGACCTTGATGAAGACCGATGCGTCCCAGATCCAGGCCGAGCCGCTCGTCATGTTCTGGAACTTATCCTCGACGAGGGGCAACTCGACCAGCGCGTCGAGCTTGGCTTCC
This sequence comes from Phycisphaerales bacterium, assembly GCA_044221315.1. GTDB lineage: Bacteria > Planctomycetota > Phycisphaerae > Phycisphaerales > UBA1924 > JAFEBO01. Next base: position 5,750 of record JBGAPK010000043.1, read on the forward strand.
TCCTCGCCGTGGATCTCGCCGGCCTTCGTTTCGGTCGGGCGGCGCATGGTGGAGCCGACGATGAAGAAGACCCCCGCGCCCTCGGCGATCATGAGAACCGCAACGATCGCGATGGTCTTGATCGGCAGGCCGCCCTTGGCGGGGGGCTTGGCGCCCTCCTGCGGCTTTGCTTCCTTCTCTTCAGCCATTGGAGTCTCCAGGCCCGGTCCATCGGGCAATTCGCACACGGCTGTCTTCGGCCGATGCGGGGGAGGACTCCAGATCGAGGACCGGCGGGCGCGAGAGTTGCGGTCCGGAAACGGTCTGCGCGGGCTGGGACGGCTTCTCGGACCTGATCAGGCGGCAATCTTGAGGGGAGCCTGCGGAGTCTCGAGGCCAAGCACGAGGCTTGTCATCTGCCGAACGTCGTCGCTCGGCGCTCCGCCGCGGATTGCGGAAAGAGCGAAGATGAACGCCTCGGTCTCGAGCGTGTGGGCGGAGCGGTCCTGCTCTGCCTGATCGGCGAGCCAACGCGCGGTCGAGGCGGCGAGAAAGAGCACAACGGCGACGACGAAGCAGGCCGCGGCCAGTGACGGGGCCGGTCCCGCTTCTTCGTCGTAGAGTGAAAACGCGTTGGCCACCAGAATGCCGACCGGAAGGATGACCAGCCCGCCGCAAAGACCGGCGATCCCGTTGAGCAGGCGCGTGCGACCCGAGCGGAGCGACGCGGCGGTGTGCTCGAGCCGGGCCGCGATCTCGGGGGGCTGGGCGCCGTTCATGAGGAGTTCGACGCCGGAGCGGAAGATCGGCCAAGGGCAGCGATGGGCGAGGCGCATCATCGCGCCGCGGTCGTCCCGTGCCGCGAGCACCGTGAGTTCCTCGACGCCCGCGACCAGTTCCGTTCGGGAGATGCGCCGCCCGAAGAGGCGAGCGGCGATCGAATCCAGCCGCATGACGCGCGCGACGGCCAGCCCAGCCGCCGAGGCGAGCACGCATCCGATCAGTAAGCGGAATTCGTGGCCCGCGAGGAATCCGGAAAGAACGGCAAGCGCTTCGGATTGCTGTGGGATCATGCTTGGTCTCTGGTGCGGCTCTTCTCACCGTCCGAGCGAGAGGAGCTGCTGGAAGAGGTCATCGGTCGTTCGGATGACGCGCGTGGAGGCGGAGTAACCGGTCTGGGCGAGGATGAGTCCGAGGAACTCGGCTCCGAGGTCGACGTTGGAGAGTTCGAGAGCGCCGCCCACGATTTTGCCGGTTCCGAGGTCGAGGGGGGTCGCGATCCCGGCGTTTCCGCTGTTTGGGCCGACGCGGAAGAGGTTGCTCCCGAGATCGACCAGCCCCTCCGGGTTGGAGAACTTGGCCAGGACGATCTGGCCGAGGGTGCGTGAAAGTCCGTTCGAGAAGGCTCCGGTGATGATCCCGTCGTCCCCGACGGCGAAGCTCTGGAGAGACCCGATCGCGGCGCCGTCCACCTGCTGGACCTGAATTGACGCGGTGGGGCCCGTGTTTGCAAAGGCGGTGACGCTGCCCTGGCCGTTGCTCAGCGAGACGTTGAACGTGAGCGGCGTAACGGCCCCGGTGCCCGAGCGACTGACAGAAACGGAAATCGGGTTTGTCGTAAGAAGTGCGCCCGTGGTGCCGAAGCTGACGACGCCGCTGGCGAGGTTGAGCGAGGCCCCACCGTAGGTGTTTCCGGCCTCGGCGTAGTAGCGCCAGTTGGAGCCCGTGCCTCCGGGTGTGGACTCGAGGGCGAAGCCGAGGTTGATGTTCACGGGCGAACCGAGCGAGTCGTACGCGACGAAGCTGGTGCGGACGCTTTCACCGTCGGCCGTCGCAGACTTCGTGGTGCTGAAGACGCTGGAGCGGACCTGGTTGCCGCTGGCGTCGAGAACCTGCATGTTGGCGGGATTAAGCGTGATGTCGTTGATGGTGCCGGTATTACCCACGATGGACATGACGCCGGTGGTGGCGTTGAGCGTGACCCCGGTCGTCGATCCGTCGGGATTTGTCTGCCCGGGGACGATTCCGTAGGAGTTCTGGAAGAAATTCATCAGGTCCTGGAGGGTGGTCGAATTGGTGATGGTCAGCGTTTCGTCGGGGACGGTCTTGGCGTTGACCGAGGTGATCCCTTTCTGCGCGCCGGTGAGCTTGATGGTTTGTCCGACAGCGAACAGCGCCGTCGTTGTGCCGGCGATCGCGGGGTCGTCGAGGTCGATCAGGCGCGTGTTGGTCTCAACCAGATGCCCGGCGCCGGGTGCGGGACTGGCGCCGGTGATCGTGGAGAGACCGTTGGTCGCGTCGCCCTGGAGCGTGACGAGCGCGCCGTGCGTGGGGAGAGAGCCCTTGGCGTTGAGGTTGCCGGTGATGTTCGCGAGCGAGGTCGGCTCGGCGATGGTGAGCGCGCCGAGAGGGATCGAGACCGGATTGATGGCGGACTTGTCGACGTTGAAGCGCGAGTCCACGCCGTAGCCCATCAGGCGTTCGCCGGTAAGCGTGACCAGCTGGTTTGTGCTGTTGGGACGGAAGGAGCCGGCGCGGGTGTAGACCTGCTCGCCTCCGGCGCGCTGCACGACGAAGAAGCCCTCGCCCTCGATGGCCATATCGCGGGAGTCGCCCGTGGCGCTGATGGCCCCGTTTCCGAAATTGCGCTGGGTTCCCGCGGCCTGAACTCCCAGGCCGATCTGGCCGGGGTTGGTGCCTCCCGTGTTGACGCCCGGCGCGCTGCCGATGCTGAACGTGCGGTCGAACATCGAACTGAACTGGAGGCGATTGGACTTGTACGCCGTCGTATTGACGTTCGAGATGTTGTTGCCGATCACGTCGATCAGGCGTGAATTGGCGTTGAGTCCGGACAGGCCGGTGAAGAGCGCGGTTGTGGAGGCCATGAGAAGAATCCTCTCGCGGTCCGTGGCGCACTCCGCGCCGCGCTCCGTCAATTGCCCGTCTGCCCGCGCGTGCTCCGCCCGCGCGACTGAATCTCTCTACGCAAGACGCGGACCATTCGGGGCTAGGCGTCGGGTTCCTTGCCGAGGATCTTCGAGAGGCTCGGGTGGAAGCCCGCGACGGGCGGGGCGATGGTCTGGATCTTCTTCGTTTCGCCGGCGTGGATGACCGCGTCGATGCCCGGGGTGACGGTCGCGCTCTTGAGATCAACCTGCTCAACGACCTGGCGCACGCCCACATCGACCTTCAGCGCCATGCCGTCCATCATGACAAGCGCGTGCTGGGCGCCCGCGGCTTCCGCCCGATCAATCGCCACTCCCAGGCGGGACATCTGATCCGGTGTCAGCTTAACGCCGCTCTCGGGCCGGACCGCCACCGGGCGGGCGCTGCTGATCTTGCCCCGCGCCTCATTCGCGAGCAGGTCGGCGAAGGACTGGCCTTCGAGCTTTCCGGAGAAGCCGCTCGAACCCGTCCGGCGTTCCACGCCGGGAGGGAGTACGGTGCCGGATAGTGAACGGAATGCGTCGGCGCTGGTCATCAGGTGAGCCCCAGGGCGGCCTTTTCTTCCGCCGTGAGTGACACGGCATCGATGATGCCGTCGAGGTTGTTCATCGGGATTCGCTTGCCGGTGTTTAGATTCAGGAAGGTCGTTCCGTCGGTCTTCGACACGGAAATGACCTTGCCGACGGCGCGGGAATTGTCGTCGGAAACTCCCCCGACCACCTTGCCGATGACGTTGGAGGCCGATGCAAACTGGTTGTCGGAGACGAGAGCGCCGAGTTTGTCCGAAAGGTCCATGCTCGACTGGATATTGCGGATCGACGACAACTGCTGGAGCAGGGCGCCGGTATCGCTCGGTGAGAGCGGGTCCTGATTGCCCAGCTCGGTGAGGATGATCTTGGTGAATTGCTCGCTGGTGAGCGAACTGAAGCCCGACGCCTTGGTTGTGGGCTTGCTGGAGGTATTGTCGAGTACTGATGATGGAGAGGTGGTCGCCATGGGGAGTCCTTGTGCGAAATCAGAGAGCAAGGGCCGTGCCGGTCGACGAGCCTGCTTCAGGCCACGGCGTCGAGTTCAAGCCGGGCGTGCATGGTGAGCAGGCGGGGAGAGGCTGCGGCCAAGTCGTTCGTGTCAACCTGGGCGATCTGTCGGGGAGGCGAGCCGGCGCCGGACTGGGCAGTGTTCAAGGCTTGCGAGTGAAGATTCTGGTCGCCGTTGTTCGGGCTCTGCCCGTTGGGCTGACCGCCGGATTGGTTGCCGAACGGGCTGCCGCCGGATTGCGATGAGGAGTCGCGGGAAGTTCCCGAGTCGGAGGCGGAAGAACCGTTCTGTTTGGACCAATCCGGGATGGTGGTGACCTCGATGGCTTCGGGCCGCAGTCCTCGCGCCGCGAGCGCGGACTTGAGCGCATCGGTGTTTTCTTTGAGCAGGTTGGCGGTTGCCTGGTTGGTCGCCTCGAACTTCGCGGAGATTGCGCCCTGGTCAAAGGTCAGCTGGATTTTCACCTTGCCCAGAGTCTCCGGGTTCAGCCAGAGAGTGACGTTGGGCGAATTCCAGCGGAGCGCGGAGGTCAGGCCGCTGCTCACGGACTTGGCGACGGAGTCCATCTCGGTTTGGGACATCTCCGGGGCGGTGCCGTTGCTTTGGCGGCTCTGGAAACGAACTGAGACCGGAGTTTCGCGGGGTCGACCGGCAGCCACGCGCTGGCCGCCTAGGACATCCGTGGGAGAGGTCGTGGCTTTCGCGCCTCCGACTCCGGAAACGGAAGACGCCGACGCGGACTGTGCGGAACCCGCGGGTGCCGCGCCCGAATCGGCGAACTTCACGGCGGCGGTTGCGACGCCGGCCGACTCAACCGACGCGATGGCGCCGGATGAAGTCGGCTGAGTTGACTGCTTGACGTTTGGTTGGGGGGATCCGCCCGCAATCGCGCCGGCCTGGCCGCTGGAAGTCGCTGTCGCCTGCTGCTGATTCTGACCCGATGAGGGTGCCATTCCGGGTTCGGGTGAATCCGATGCCTGTTCCTTCGGCGGCTGGATCAGGCGGAGCGGATCGGTCGGCCCGCGGGCCTGCTTCACATTGCCGGAGGTCTTTTCGGCGTCTTGCACATTGGCGGCGGAGGACGCGGACTCGGAATTGGCGGTGCTTGTCGCTGGCGACGTTTGGGCTGCGATGACCGGTGAAGACGCGACCGACGCGGGGCTGTTTCCGGCTTCGATTGCGTCAACACTGGGGATTTTCAGCGGTGTGTCGGACGAGGCGGAGATTCGAGAGGGGCTCGGGCCGGAGTCCGGATGCAGTTCCCATTGGCCGGGATCGGTCGGTTTGGTGGTCTCCGCGACCGTCTCGCGCTCGGGCTGTCCGGACGAATCGTTCGGGCCCCGGCCGGTTCGGGTGCGTGCGGCGGGTTGCTTGGCCGATGCGGCAGCGGGCGCTGGGGCCGCCGTGTCGCTGAAGAGTCCCGATGTTGGACTCTCCTTCGTCGCATCGTTCAAGGTTTCGGCGAACGACTCCCCGGATTGGGCGAGCCGGGCGGTTCCTGCGCCAAGCATGGCGATGGCTGCGCTTTGGGTGCCCGCCCGCGCCTGAATTGCGCTCGGAACGGAAGTGGCGCGGTTTGAAACGGCGGTGGGGCTGGTGGTCATTTGGCGGAAACCTCCGGAGCACGGAATGCAATCCCGCGCGTCCGGAGTCGTTCCAGCAAGTCCGCTGCCAGCTTTGGGTCGTCCTGGATGAACTCGTTGACGATTTTGCCGCGGGAGCGGCCGTCCATGGAGTTCAAATAACTGACGACCAGGTCCATCCCGGTGGCAATATTGGAAGCCCCGCCGGTGGGGGCGGGCTTCATGGCGATCATTTCCTTGAGGGCCTTCTTGGCCTGATCGGGCTTCAGATCCTGGAGCGTGCTCAGGGTCTTCTTGAACTGAGCAGAACCCTCCTGTTCGAGCACGCGCTTGCGCATCGCCTCGAACGCGGCCTGGTCCAAAGTGAGTCTTTCGCGTTCCTTGGTCACCTGCTCGCTATCGCGAGCGAGCGAGGCACGCAGCAGTTCAACTTGTTTTTCAAGACTCGCGAGCTGCTGACGCCGGACGTCTTCCCCCTGCGCGCTCAATTCGAGCCTGTCTGCGGCGGTGATGGGGGGGCGCTGGGAACGGGCCTGATTTTCGGCCTTCTTGATTTGTTCCGCCTGCTCCGCGGCCTGATCGGCGCGGGCCTTGGCTTCCTGGGCCAGCGTTGGTCCGAACAGCTCGCGCAGGTGGATCAAGCGATCCCTGCTGAGCCGGTCGGTCATCTTGAGCCAACCGACAAAGCCCGCGAACGCGAGCAGGTTTGCAACGGCAAGAATCGAGATAATCGTCCAGCCCCGCTTCAATGATCCTCCTGCCTTGCGGCAAATCCCATGACGCCGAGTTCATCGAGTGCCCGGGCCTCCTTGGCCGCTTCGGAGAGGCGCCAGGCCTCATATCGGCGCTCTTTGAGCTTTTCCACCGCTTTGCGCCGGGTGGTGGCCTCCAGAAGTTCCTTGCGGGCGGCCTCGAGCCGTCGGTGCAATCCCGCGAGCTGGAAAACCGCCTGTTGGGCCCGCGCGACGTAGTGCAGCGACATGTTGGCCTGCATGCGGACGCCTACGGCGTCGAGCCTGCCGCCGGGGGAGAGGGCGACCCGGAGATCGGCCTTCTCGGCACTGATCGATTGCTGAAAGCCGCGGAGCCGATCCTCGAGCGCCAGCCGCAATCGATCGAGTTCGCCCAGGGCGAGCTGTTTCTGACGCTCTGCCGCTAGGCGCTGTTTGAGGACTGCTTCGAGCTCGAATCGGAACTTTGCCACTGGCTAGTCCTTACGCGGCGCGGGCCCGGATCTTGCTGAGGCGGGCGGAGACCGCCGCGGCGTGCTCGGCGAGCTTGAGCAGAGCGGAGCGGGACTGGTCAAATGTCGGGGCGTCGGAGGCGGTCTGACGGAGCAGGTCGTTGATCTGGCCCTGCAACTCGATGGCGACGTCGGCTTCCGCGTTGGAGCCTTTGGCGTACGCGCCGATCTGCACGAGGTCTTCGACGTCGCGGTAGATGGCCATGAGACGCAGGATGTGGCGTCGGGCCTGCTGATGCGGAGCGTCGGTCACGTCGTCGGCGACGCGGCTGACGGAATCGAGGACGTCGATGGCCGGGTAGTGTGCTCGCTGAGCAAGCTTGCGGGAGAGGATGACATGGCCGTCGAGGATGCCGCGAACGGCATCGGAGATGGGCTCGGTGATGTCGTCGCCTTCGACGAGAATGGTGTAGAGGCCGGTGATAGAGCCCCCAGACTGGAGCGTGCCGGCGCGTTCGAGCAATCCGGCGAGGCCGGCGAAGACGCTCGGGGTGTACCCCTTGGTGGCCGGCGGCTCGCCAACGGAGAGCCCGATCTGGCGCTGCGCGTGCGCGAAGCGGGTGATCGAGTCCATCATCAGCAGCACGTCCTTGCCCAGGTCGCGAAAGAACTCGGCGACGGAGCAGGCCAGGCGTGCGGCTCGAAGCCGGAGCAACGGCGATTCATCGCCCGTGGCGACGATCACCACGCTCCGGGCCAGTCCCTCGGGGCCGAGGGCGTGCTCGATGAAGTCCTTCACCTCGCGGCCACGCTCGCCGACTAGGGCGATGACGTTGACGTCCGCAGCCGTGCGCCGGGCGATGGTGCCCAAAAGCGTGCTCTTGCCGACGCCGGGGCCGGCAAAGATGCCCAGGCGCTGGCCGCGCCCGAGCGTGGTCATGACGTCGATCGCGCGCACACCCGTGGCCAGGGCGCGTTCGATGCGCTTGCGGCGCATGGGAGAAACAGGTTCGGGGCTGAGGGGGACCGGGTGGGTGTCGCGGATGGGAGGGAGGCCGTCGATCGGACGTGCAAGTCCGTCGAGCACGCGCCCGAGCATGAGGCGGCTGACGTTGACCGTCGGGGACGATTGCTCGGCGTGCACGCGATCGCCCGGGCGGATGCCGCCGGTCTGCCCGAGGAGCATGATGACCGCGTGGTCCTTGGTGAAGCCGACGACCTCGCCGGGCACCGCGTCGTGGCGGGTGGAATGACCCGCCCGGATCGAAACCATGGCTCCAACGGGAACCGGAAGGTCTTCGGCGAGGACAGTCATGCCGCGGACGGCGGCGACGCTTCCGATGAGCAGCAGCGGCTGGGTGCGGTGGATGGTCGAGAGCGCGCCTGCAAGAGTGGTCACGCGGACTCTCCCGGCGGCGTGGGTTCGGCGGCAGCAGCGGGCGCAGTGGGGGCCGGTGATGCAGGAGGCGGATCGCGGGGTGGCACGATTGCATCAATGATCCGGGTGAGTTGAACCTCGACCCGCGCGTCGATCTCGCCGCCTGCGGTCCGGGCGATGCAAGAACCCCGTGACATCGACGGGTCTTCGCTCAGATCGATGTGGGTGGCGTTGGTACAGCGTGCGAGCAGGCCGGGAAGAGCGCGGTCGACCAGCGGACGGTCCATGGGGTTGACGCTGAGGCGCACGCGGGATGGGCGGGCGACCATTGCGAGCGCGGCCTGAGCCTGATCCACGACTGTCTCCGGATGGATCTCGACCTCGCGTTTGAGAACACCCTTCGCAATCTCGACGGCAAGGCGCAGGACTTCCGTCCGGGCTTCGAGAAGAAGAGAATCTCGGTCCTTACCGAAGCCGTCCAGGGTCGAATTCCAGCCCTTGAGCAGATCGTCGAGCTCCTTCGAGACTCTCGCGATTGCCTGTTCGGTCCCCTGCGCCTGGCCTCTGGCCAGGCCCTCGGCGAAGCCCTCCTCGCGCCCGATGCGCAGTCCTTCCTCGCGGGCGCCGGCGAGAAGCCGATCGCGCTCCGCCCGCGCCGATGCGAGCATGTTCTCGATTTCGCGGGAAGTCTGTTCGCGGAGGTTGTTGCCCTCGCGGACAAGATCGCCGAGGCGATAGACGATCGCATCGGCGAGCGGCGTGGATTTGTCGGACTGACGGATGAGGGCCATGGGTACACCGGAAACAACGCGCCGGGGTTAGACGATGAGTTCCGCGTCGCCGCCACGCCCCTGGATGACCACCTCGCCCGCCTCTTCGAGCCTGCGGACGACATCGACGATGCGCTGCTGCGCGGCCTCGACGTCGCTGACCTTGACGGGGCCCATGAATTGGATGTCCTCCCGGATGAGCGATGCGGCACGCTCCGACATGTTCTTGAAGATCTTGTCCTGAAGGTCCTGGCTCGCGGTCTTGAGGGCGAGAGCGAGTTCGTCGTTCTCGACTTCCTTGAGCACGGCCTGGATGCCCTTGTCGTTCACCATCTTGATGTCCTCGAAGACGAACATCAGACGGCGGATCTGCTCGACCAGATCGGGGTCCTCGGATTCGAGTCCTTCGAGGATGGCCTTCTCGGTCGCGCGGTCGGCGAGATTCAGAATTTCCGACACGGTGGGAACGCCGCCCGCCTTTTCCATGCTCTGGACCAGCATGTTCGCGAGGCGGCTCTCGAGGCCCTTCTCGACTTCGCGAATGACCTCGGGGTTGGTCTGTTCCATGTTGGCGATGCGCTTGATGACCTCGATCTGCTTCTGGAGCGGCAAGCCACCGAGGATTTCCGCGGCCTTGTGGTGCGCGAGGTGGCAGACGATTAGCGCGATCGTCTGCGGGTGCTCGTCCTGGATGAATGTCAGGAGGTTTTCGCTCTCGGCCCGCTGGAGGAAACTGAAGGGCGTCTTCTGCACCTGCGTCTGGATCTGGGCGAGCACACGCTCGGCCTGCTTGGGGTCGAGCGAGTTCTGAAGCACGCGCTTGGCGTAGTCGAGGTTGCCTTCGGTGGCGTACTGGCTTGCGATCGAGACGTTGTAAAACTCCTCGATCACGGCGCTCTGGAGGTTCTTGGGCACGCGACCAAGGCTTGCAAGTTCGCGAGTGACTTCCTCGACGGTGTCGGAATGCATGGACTTGAGCACGGTCGACGCCTGATCCGGCCCGAGGGCCAGCAGCAGGATCGCCGCCTTGGTCACGCCCTCGACGTCGGCGATGTTGTCCGGGAGTTTTTCGTGCGGCTTGCGGGGCATGGTGGTTTACGGTTCCGTCGAGATCCAGCGGTTGAGCAGCTTGGCGGCGCCCTCGGGGCTGCCTTTTACAAAGTCGTTCACCTGCTCGAGCATCTTGCCGGTGCGGACTTCGCCGTCGTCTACCTCGATGCCGAGCATGGGGGCGTCGCTCTCGTCGGCCTCGCCGATCAGGTCGTTGCGGGTTTCGAGCGCGGGCGGCAAACCGACGATTTCTTCCGCCGTCGGGAGGTCGGTCCGACGTCCGGCCTTGCGGACCATCATGATCATCATGCCCATCGCGCCCAGCGCGAGCCCGGCGAGCAGAACGTTTTCGACCATCCCCGCCGAAAGGCCGAGCGGGAGAGCCGTTGCGGACGAGCCCGCGGAAGGCGAACCGGGCGCCGTCGACCCTCCGCCGGTTCCCGTTGACGAAAAGGCGAGGTCGAGAGGGATCATCGAAACGCTGACCTGAGCGAGCAGGAGCTTGTTGAGTTCCTCCGCGCTCAAGCCCGGGTTCGCGGAGGCGATCATCGCCTTGATGTGCGGCACGATGCTCTCGATGATCTTGGGCTTGATGTCCTTGTCGAACTTGGCGTCGAGCTGGTCATCGCTCGGGCCCTTGGCGGCGTCGGGAGCGGGAGTGGCGCCGGCGGCAGCCGCTGGCGCGGGAAGCTGTGACGCCACAAAGGCACGTGGAACATTGACGGAGACCGCAACCATCGAAGGGCGGCCCTTGTTGTCGGTCACCTGGCTCTGCACGCGTCCCGGATACGTCGTGAACTCACTCTCTTCTTCCTTGTGGTTATTCGCTCCGGCGGTGGAAGAACCCGTGCCGGCGTTGACGTCCATTCCGACGTTTGAGCGAATTCCCACCTCAGCGCCCGGCGCCGCGTTTGACTGCGATTGCGTCGAGCCTTTCTCCCTTTTTATCATCGAAATGGTGCCCGAGTCCTTGGGCAGGTACTCCTCCTTCACCTGGGTCAGTCGTGAGTTGTCGATCTGCGCCGTGACAGCCACCATGACCTCGGGGATGTAGGAAAGGAACCCAACAAGCTTTTCACGCGTGGAGTTCTCCCACTTCGTGACATCCTCGAGATAGGTGCTCGCGGCCATGTCTTCCATCGAAGTGGCGCGCCGCTGGCGGCGTAGATTGCCGTCGATCACGCGCACATTCTCGATCGAAAGACCCGCCTTGCTCCCGGCGATCAGCGCCGCGATCGCGTCCACCGTCGCTTGATCCAGCCCGCCCTTGCCTTGGGCGAAAACCGTCGCCGCCGCGGTCGGGCGCCGGGTTCCGGCCCCGAGCCCCTGGCGTTCCGGGGCATCGATGATCACGGAGGCCTTGGCGATGCCGCTGAACTTGGAGATGATGCCGGCCAATTCGTTCTGGAGCGCTATGTTGTAAATCTGCTCGCTCTGCTGGCGCGTGCTGTACCACGTCTGCTTCTCCAGCATTCCCTGGAAGAGCGTCGAGGAGTCCTGCGGCAGGTTGCCGGATTCGGCGTAGCGGGCGAAGAGGTCGAAGCGCTTGGCCTGCGGCACCCAGGCGTGCGTCCCCTTCATGACCGGAGTCACGTCGTGGTTCCGCAGCCACTCCGTCGCCTTCGCCTGCTCGGCATCGCCGGCGTTCGGAAGAAACTCCGCATACTCCTGCCTCGCCGACCACGTCCAGACCAAGAGCAGGGACATCGCGGCGATGACGCAAACAAGAGCCACGGTCAGTTTGTGAAGGAGCGTGAGCTGGCCCAGGTATTTCTGGATCGTCGCGAGCGTAAGGCGAAGCTGATCCACGACCCGGGCCTCCTGCCTGATTCCCGGCGCATCCTGCGCCGATGCGAAGCCGCCGCCCCGGGAACGACAGGCGCAGGGAGGGCGGATCGCGAACTGTCATTCGGTCGCGGCGGCAGCCTCGCTTGAAAAGAGGGCGCACCAACAGCGCACGAAAACTGCGCCGGAGTCGGGCGATTTCTGCGCGTCGGAATGGTCGTGATCGAACGACGCCCAGTTACACGCGTGTCTGCTTCAACTCGTCATAGGCTTCCATGACGCGATTGCGGACGGACTGGAGCATCCTGAATGCCGAGTCGGCCTGCTGAGTCGCGACGATCACGCCTTCGAGGTCATCGCGCTTGCCGGTGGCGATGTCCTCCATCGCCCGATTGGCCTGCTGCTGCAACTCGTCCACCTTCTTGATGTTATCGATCAGGGCGTCCTTGAACGACGCGCCACCTTCGGCCGGCGCCTTGCCCGCCGGCATCGGCAGGGGGCGGATCGCTTGTGAGCCCGAGATGAATCCAAGTGGGTCGGCCATCCGTTGTCTCGCTTGTCCCGGGCGGGAGCTTCCACTCCGTCGCTCAGGCTTTCGATCGTGCTGCTCGACTCCGTCGAACCGATACTACCGCAAAGGCCGCGCCGGAGTTTGCTCAGGCCAGCAAGCGCAGGGCCTGGGCGATCATCTGCTTGGTGGTTTCGGCCGCAACGACGTTGGCCTCGTACGCCCGGGCAGCCTCCATCGCGTTCAGCTGTTCCACAACCGGGTTGATGTTGGGCTCCGGGACGTACCCCTGCTTGTCGCCCTTCTTGATCGCGTAGGGGCTGGTCGGGTCCCAGCGGTAGTTGAACTCGCCCTGGTCAATCTCGATTGACTCGACATGCACACCCAGGGCTTTGCCCTCGGGCGAACTGGCCGAAGGGTCGCCGGGGGCAAAGTGCACCTTCCGGGCCCGGTAGGGGTTCACGTTGCCGTGGTCGTCAAGGATCGTGGATCGGTTCGCAATATTGGCGGCAATCGCGGCCATCCTGGCCCGCTGGGCTGTCATGCCGCTGGTCGAGATGTCGAGCGATCCGTACATGCAGGGGAGTCCTGGCCGGGGCTGAGCCCCACCGAAGAATCAAGGACTAGGGCCGCTGGGTGATCGCGGCCTTGAGGATGTCGAAGCGGGAGCGGAGGAGATCGACATTCATGCGATAGAACGCCGCGTTCTCGACGGAATCCTGCATCAGGCGTTCGAGGTCGCGGTTGTTCTTGTCGTGGAAGAGGATGCTGCCCTCCGGCGTGGAGGGGTTCAGTTCAACGCTCCCGTCTGGCCTTATGGAGACCTCGTCCGACGTGCCGAAGTTGAGCGGGCCGCTGTCGCCGCCCGTCTCCCGGCGGCGATTTTCCACCGCCTCGGCGAGCTTGGCGCGAAAATCGTTGACCGAGACGTTTTTCTGGACGAAGTTGGGCGTGGAAATGTTGGCGATGTTGTGGGCGATGAGCTTCTGGCGCTCGCCGGCGAAACGGAGAGCCGCCGTGAGCGTGGGGATCGCGCCGGAATTGGTCAGGTCGGTCAACATCCGGAGGTTCCGTCGCAAACCAAACGCCAATCGCCCATGAATGGCAGCGGTCGGCGTTCCACAAGCCGGGCCGCTAGAGGGTCGCCTCGACGAGGCGCATTTCCTTCCACTTCTTGAGCTTGAGGCCGAGGGTGCGCACGCCGATGCCCAGGGCGCTGGCGGTCCGCTGCCGGTGGCCGTTGAACTTGTGCAGGGCTTCGATGATCGCCTCGCGCTCGAGCTCCTCGAGCGTTCGGATGACGGAAGAAAGGCCGCTGGAGGCGGTGGGTTTGCCCTCGACCTGCGCCGAGGCGATGGCGTGCCCGTTGTTCGTTGAATTGAGCGGCGTGGCCCGCACGGGCGTGGCGTTGAGCCAGGAATGCAGGGATTCAGGTCCGACGGTAACAGGCTCGGCGGAATCGCACCGGCCCAGCAGGACCACGGCCCGCTCGCAGATGTTCTGGAGCTCGCGGACGTTGCCCGGCCACGAGTAGGCCTGCATGAGACGGACGGCCTCCGGGCTCAGTTTCAGCCCGGCCCGGCCTTCTCGCTTGCAGACAATGGCAAGGAAGTGATTCGCCAGGGCTCCGACATCCCCGAGCCGCTCGTTCAGGGTTGGCACCTGAACCGGCAGCACGTTCAGGCGGAAGAAGAGATCCTGCCGGAACTCGCCGGAAGCGACCGCTTGGGTCATATCGCGATTGCTGGTCGCGATGACGCGCACGTCCACGCCGATCGAAAGGCTGCTGCCGACGCGCTCGAAAGTGCGTTCCTGGAGGATGCGGAGCAGTTTGGCCTGAATTCTGGGAGAGACCTCGGAAACCTCGTCGAGGAGCAGAGTGCCGCCGTCAGCGAGCTCGAAGCGGCCCTTGCGGAGCTTCTCGGCCCCGGTGAAGGCCCCGCGTTCATGGCCGAAGAGCTCGCTTTCGAGCAGGCTCTCTGAAAGCGCGGCGCAGTTCACGGCGAGGAACGGTCCGTTTTTCCGAGTGGACATCTCGTGGATGGCCCGCGCGACGACTTCCTTGCCCGATCCTGAGGGACCGGTGACGAGGATCGTTCCCTGGGACGAAGCGATTGCCCGGATCTGGTCGCGGAGCTTGCGGATCGGTTCGGAATCACCGACGAGGCGGGCGATGCCCTGCAGCCCACTGGCCGCCGCACGCTCCGCACCGTCGGCGGCCGGCGCACCCTCGCTCAGGCCCGCAGCGGCCCTGAGCAGCTTGTTTTCCTTGAGCACTCGCCCGTGTTCGGCCGCACGTTTGATCGTGATGACCAACTCGTCGCCCTCGAAGGGTTTGGTGAGGTAGTCAAACGCGCCCTGCTTGATCGCCGAGACGGCGGTCTCGATCGTGCCGAAGGCGGTCATGAGCACGACGGGGAGGTCGTCGTCGATCTGGCGGATCTTCTCAAGCAATTCCAGCCCGGTCATGCCGGGCATCTTGAGGTCGGAGACGACCACGTCGGGCCGCTTGGCCGCGATCTGCTGGAGGGCGGTGGGGGCGTCGGGAGCGCTGGTGACGGCAAAGCCGGCCCGCTCGAGCGTCCCACCGACGCTGTCCCGCATGAGTTCCTTGTCGTCTACAACAAGCACACTGCGCATACGCACGACTCCGTCGTACTTGCGCTCGCGCCTTCACATTTCACGCGGCCCCGGACAGCCTCCGATCCGGTCTCACCGCGACGGCGACGAGCGGCAAATTCTGCTCGACTCCACCAATCGGCACGGAGGCGGTGTTGACAAGAGAACTTTCTGCGCGTTCACGGGGGGCGGGCTGGGCGACCGGGGACGCCGGGAACAGGAGCTCGATGGTGGCCCCGTTTCCCGAGCCCGAGGGACCGTTGTTCGAGGCGACGACTCTTCCGCCGTGGGCGTCCATGATCCGGTGGACGATCGCCAACCCGAGCCCAGTACCAGCCTTCCGGGTCGTGAAGAACGGGTTGAACATCCGGTTCATGACCTCGTCGCTTAGCCCGGGCCCGGTGTCGCTGACACGCAGCCCGATCGAGCGACGGCGCTTGCCGGTTGAATCGGCGGCGGTCTGCTTCCGCACCTCGATCGTCAGGACGCGCCCGGGCGATTCGGACTCGACCATTGCCTCGACGGAGTTGCGGATGATGTTGGTCAGGGCCTGTATGGCCAGCGACGAGTCAAGCGAAATCCGGCGCGCATCGCGCGGGCAGTCATGGTCCTTGCGGACGATCTCGACCGTATCCCAACCGAAGACGCCGTCGTGCTGGCACGCCTCGATCGCGCGATCGAGAATCTCGGAGATCTCGCACTCCTCGCTGTGCACGCGGAATTCACGCGAAAACGTCAGCACGTCGCCGACGACGGCGTTGAGCCCTCTGGTCGCCGTGATTATTTTCTCGGCCAGTTTCTGCTGGGGCGGTTTTTCCGCCAGATCATCGCGCAGCATGCGGGCGAACAGAGTGATCGATCCGAGCGGATTGCGGATCTCGTGAGCGATGCCGGCGGCCATCTCGCCGAGCGCCGCAAGTCTCTTGCTGCGTTGCAGTTGCTCGTTGGCGTCGGTCAATTCGCGGCTGAGCCGGGCGACCTCGCCCCGGAGCTGTTCGTGCGTGTCCTGAAGCCGTCCGGTGACCGCGTTGAACGCGGACATCAATTCCGCGAGATCGGTCGGCGTGAGGGCGGCCGCCGGGGAGACCGGCGCGACGTGGTGGGGGAGAGTTGAAGGGGGTGTGGAAGTGTCCATTGTTCCTCGCGCTCCGCCGAGGGTGAATTCGCTCGTACGTGTCGGGTCGGCTATGCCCTCCGGTCCTGAAATCCGGGTGAGACGGGGGATCGGGCACCCGCGTAGGCGCTCGCCGCAGCACGCCCGGCGGAGACTCCGGCGAGCGCCCGCGCAAGTTCATCGCGCTTTCTCGACAGCGCGACGCCGTGGGCGCGGTCCGTGTGCGCAATGGCGTGGGCGAGATCGGATATTTCCTTGCGGCGTCGCGCGATCAGAGGGAGTTGAGGGTCGGAGGGGTTGAGGCCGCGCACGCGCTCTTCAATTTCGCGGGAAAGCGACGTCGCGCGGTCGAGCACCTTCGATCGCTGCTCGAGCAGAATCAGGAGGCGTTCGGAATCGTCGCCCTCGATCAATTGGGCCTGGCTGAGGGCCATCTCACCGACCCTGGCGAGCAGTTCGCGCTGTTCATCGAGCATTGCGCAGACACGGGTTGCGGGGTCGGATTGCGTCATGGAGCCTCCCATCGACTCCTATTTCGTCAATCCGGTCGCTCGTGGTCCAGCGCCTCGCCGTTTGCAAGGCGGTCGGTGGAATCGAGCCATCGCTCCCAATCGTCTTTGCCCATCGGTAGATTCGGGTCGTTCCAGACCTCGGCCGGTAAGCCCCGGTAGAACCGTTTCGCCCGCTCGTTGGCGGTGAGGGCGGCCTTGACATCGCCCCGGGCAAGGTTGGCGTTCACAATCTGGATCATGGCGACCAAAGAGGCCGGGTCGGTGGGGTACCGGTCGCGGGCGGCCGTGTAGGCCCGGATCGCCCCGTCGTAGTCCTTCAGGGCGAAGATGCAGTCGCCGACGTAGAAGCAGCTGTTGCGAAGGTATGTTTCCTCGACGACGCTCCGTTTGTCGGCGGGCTTGGCATCGAGCGCCCGCCGAACCTGCTCGAACCCGGCCGCGGCCTTCTGAAGCCGCTCGACCCTCGCTTTTTCAAGGTTCTGGCGCTCTTCATCGGGCATGCCCTCCGCCATTGACCGTTCGATCTTGGCGGCCGAGAGCCGGTAGCTGTCCGCGAGGCGGAATCGGGCGAGGTCCAGGCCCGGCTGGTCCGGGTATCTCCGGAGCAATTCGTCGATGTATTCGATCGCCCGCTCGGGCTTGTCACCGGCGCGATAGAACATCGTGCCCAGTTCCGCCAGCGCGTCGCGGAAGCCCGGCGACTCGACACCCATCACCTCACCATTCACCACCGCCAGCAGTTTCTGCTCGGCGTTCTCGATGTTTTCCTTGGTGCCCGTTGCAAGATACGTTTGCGCGAGCGGCACGTAGCTCGCGTCCGCGAACGGGCCGCTTCCGGGCTGGCCCGGAGCGCCGTCGCGGGTCGCGATCAGGTCTTCGTACGTGCGTGCCGCGAGTTCGAGATCTCCCCGGGCCTGGTAGCACCGGCCGAGCCGGAACTTGGCCTCCGCCATGCGCGGATCGTTCGGGAATTCATCGGCGAACTGCTTGAAGAGCGAGATCGCCTTGTCCTGATCGCCCGCGCGGTCGAAGCAGTCGGCGGCAGCCCAGATCGAGTCCCCGTACGCCGGGCCGTTCTGGCCCGCGACGGTCCCGGCGTGCGCACGCAGCGCGTTGGCCGCGGCGACAAAGTGTTCCCGGGCTTCCTTGCGGGTGGTTGGGTCGAGGTCGGCGATGCTGGTCTTGGTCAAGCCCCCGGTGGCCTCGGCGATCGCGTCGAGCGCGAGTTTTCGGTGTGATTCCCCGAGCCCCAGAAGCACGTCGCCCGGCGCACGACCCCGCTCAAAGAGCGATTCCCCGATGGAGGCGTACCGCAGCGCGGTCCGCGCATCCCCAGCCTCGAACCGAGTCCGGAAACGAGCCATCGCGCTGTCCGCCACGGTGTCCTTGGTGAGCGCGGTCGTTGTGTTGTCGTGAAACGAATCGACGAGCCGCGAGTACGCATCGAGCGAGGCCTCGGTTTCATCGAGCGACGCCGCGGCTTCGGCGATCCCAAGCAACGCCTCGCGCCGGAACCGCTTGCTGCCGGGGGCGTCGAGCACGCGCTGGTACAGGTCCTTGGCCGCCTGGAAGTCGCTCCTGCTTTCCGCGACCTTGGCAAGGCACAACCGCACTTTGCTCGTGAGAGGTTCGCGCTCGTTCGCCAGATCTTCGGCCCGTTTCAGCCATTTTTCGGACTCGGCATACTCCTGGCCTTCAAGGTACCCCCGCCCGAGCAGCGCGAGCAATTCTCCTCGCTCCTCCTGCGCACCCTCATCGAGGCGGGGAAGCTGCTGGAGCATGCCGCGAATCGCCTCGTCGCGAAATCCGCCGATCAGACGCAACTCGGCCTGGCGCGTCATCGCCCAGACCCGATCGCTCTCGGGAAGCGAAGGCTCCGCGAGGAGCCATGCCACAAGATCGGTCGCGGCCTGCTGGTCGGGAACAGGCTTGGCGAGAATGCGGGTGATGAGCTGACGGACCAGCTTGATCTTCCGGACCTGCTCGCCGCTCGGCAGACTCTCGATGCGCCGACGTGCCTCGTCGAGCCGGTCGAGCGCCATGAGCGACTGAACAAACCGATCGATATCCGCCGGGTCGAGCCGCTGCTTGAGTTCCTCGGCGCGGACGTAGCTCTTGATGACGTTCTCGTAGTTCTCGGCGTTGACGAGCTTGCGCTGGGCCGCGGCCTCGAAGATCGAAGTTGCCGCGAGGGCGTAATACTTCTTCTCTTCGGCGGCGGGCAGTCTGCCTTTTTCGATCTGAGGCCAGACGTCTTCGTTCAGCACGGTCAGAGCCTGCTCGAATTTTTCAGCCTCGACCAGCTTCGCCGCTTCCTCGATGCGCGGCGTGACATCCTGGGAAGGGCGGGCCAGCAGAACGGCCGCGATGCCGCCCGCCAGCGCAAGCCCCGAAATCGCCAGGACCGGAACCTGCCATGCGTCGCGCCACGTGGGCGCGCGCGTCTGGTTGGGATCGGAAGGTGTTGGAGCGTCTGCTGCAGTCACGAAAGGAGCTTCCGTAGAGAACGGCCGGGCGACAAGCGTGCGCACCGCGAGCGCACAGGTCGAACAAATGATGTATCGGGCGGAGTCCGGGCCTTGCTTCAGCGCGCGTTATCGCTCCGGAGTCGCTTCGGGCCTGCGATCGCTCTGGGGTGTGATTTATTGGTCCCGCGCGGTCAGGTGCGCCATTCGAATGTGCCCGGCCGGGTTGTGCCGTCGTGGCCCAGCACAACGATGTCCACCTTTCGGTTCTCGAGAGGAAAGACACCTTCAACCTGGCGTGCAGTGACCGCCGCTCCGGCCGGTGTTGCCTTCGCCTGGAATGTCGTGAGCGCGAAATCGCCTTTTTCGAATCCGTACCCGTCACCCGCGTCCTCGTAAATTTCGCCGCGGGCCAAGCCGGACGCGTCGAGCGCAATCACCAGCGTGAGCGGATCGAGCGGCTTCTCGCCGTCGTACTGCATCACCGGTCCGAGCGGCAGGATCGAGCCGGCGCGAAGGAAGATTTCCGGCTGATCGGCATCCGCCACCGATGCACGGCTTTGGCCGCCTGCTCCCAGCGACAGGGGCTCAATCTCGAACCACTCCTCCGCGCCTTTCGGGAGCGGGGCCTTGGCGCCACCGGTGCCGCGCGCCCAGACGTCGCAGCGGACCAGCACATCCGCGCCGATCAGGAACGCGTCGTCCACGCTCCGCAGCGCTGGGTCCCCCGAATCCGCGAAGAACAACGGGCGGGCGACCGGCAGTCCGGTGAGATGGGCTTCACGGAAAATCGTGTAGAGATAGGGCAGGAGCCGCATCCGCCGCTCGAGCGCAATGCGGCAGCTCCGCTCGCACGCGGGGCCGAAACTCCACGGCTCGTGATCCACGCTGTCCTTGACGCTGTGCCCGCGTGCGAAGGGCAGCAACGCGCCGATCCCCATCCAGCGGGCGAAGAGCTCGGCGTTCCCGTTGTCCGCGAACCCGCCGATGTCGGGACCGACAAAGGGCTGGCCGCTGAGGCCCAGGTTCAGCACCATCGGGATCGACCAGCGCAGGTGACGCCAGTTGCTCTTGTTGTCGCCGGTCCATGTGGCGGCGTAGCGGTGACCGCCGATGAAATTGCTGCGCGTGAGAATGAACGGCCTTTTCTCGGGGTTGGCCTTCTGAATTCCGTCGCGACTGGCACGCACCATCTGCATGCCGTAGATGTTCCTGTAGCGCAGGTGCAGCCCCGGCCCGCCCAGGTTCTCGTCCGCCTCGTGCCGGTTGCTCTCGGGCATCTGCTTGTTGGGCACATCGAACACGGCCGGCTCGTTCATGTCGTTCCAGACGCCGTCGAGCCCCGTCGCCATGTACTCTCGGTAGAGCGTGGCCCACCAGTCCCGTGTGCGCTTGCGGGTGAAGTCGGGGAACGAGCACGGGCCGGGCCAGACCTTGCCCACGAAATCGTGCCCGAATCGGTTCTTGACGAAGTGATCTCCGCGTTTGCCCTCGCGGTAGGCCGGGTAGTTCTCGTCGGTCATGAGCCCCGGGTCGATCATCCACACGCTCTTGAAGCCGATGCCGTGCAGGTGGTCATTCAGACCCTTCGGGTCGGGAAACTTCTCCGTGTCAAACGTGAAGCACCGGAAGCCGAACATGTAGTCGATGTCCATCCAGATCACGCCGCACGGGATCCGGCGAGACCGAAAGCCCGCCGCGATCTCCCGCACTCGCGAATCCGGCTCATAACTCCATCGGCATTGCTGATACTGCAGCGCCCAGCGAGGCGGCATCTGCATCCGCCCCGTCATCCGCGAGAGCTCGCGCAGCACCTCCTGCGCGTTCGCCCCCTCGATCAGCACGAGCCCCGGGCTCTGCGTCTCCGGCGTGGTGTGCTGGGCGGCAAAGAAAATCCCGTCTCTCAAATCAACGACCGCCCGATGCGTCGTTTCATACAGGACTCCCAGGGCGCTGCCATCCTTCCTGACGGCGAGCACCCACGGGTGCGCCTGATAGAGCGCGGGCATGGTCTCTTCATAGCCGAAGCAGTCGGTGGTCCAGACGAGCCGCTTTGTGCCCACCCGGTTCAGTCTGCCCGGCTGCTCTCCGGTGCCGTAGAGGGTGGTGCCCGGCTCGACCACAACGTGGGCCGCGTTCCAGCCCCGCACCTGCGCAAATCGGACCCGCGTGGGGCGCTCGGGGCATGCCCTTTCTCCGGTTTCCTCGGGCTGCTTCGTGTAGGCGGGGAACACGGCGACGGGAACGTGGGCGAATGCCGGGTCCCGATAGCGCATCGCGCGGCAGTCGAGTTTGCGGGCCGTCCCCCGGCGCCAGACCGCGACATCGCGGACGGCCGGCGCCACGGAAAATCGGTAGTCTGTTGGCGGTCGGAGCGGCATGAACGGGTGCTGCCGGGGGTTGGGTGGGTGTGAACGGGCTGGCGGACAGGCCGGGAGGGCGTTCAGAATAGGAGTTGCCGGCCGAATCGTCCGGCGGACTGCAACTGCCGGCGCATCATTCCGAACAACCGCCAGCGGTCCCGGCATGATTGGGGCCAGAATGAAGGCTCTGAGGGAGCGGCCAGATGAGATTCGCGACTACATTCCGTGCGGGCGTCGGCGTTCTTTCTCTATTGGGAGCGGCAGCCCTTCCCGGGTGCATCATCGTGGCGAACGGCTACAACGAAAGCGACGCGGCACGATACTCCGAGGTGCGCACGCTCCGCGTTCCCGTGGCCGCTGGCTGTGCGGTCAATGTCAAGACACGCAACGGCGGAGTTGATGTCAGCGCCTCGACGGGTTCTGAGGCCGTGATCACGGCGACGGTGCGGGCCCGCACGCAGGAGCGACTGGACGAGACCAAGATCGTCGCGGCCGAATCTCAGGGAACGCTGACTGTCGAGGTTGCCTGGCCCGGCGCCGCCGCCCGGTCCGGCGAGGGCTGCACATTCCGAATCGAATCTCCGTCGCCTCGCAATGTGACGGTTGTCACCAGCAACGGGCGCATCACGCTCCGCGATACCGCGGGGCACGCCGAACTCGACACGTCGAACGCCGCTGTCCGCGTCGCCAGCCATGCCGGCGACGTCAACGCGACGACCTCGAACGGGCAGATCGACGCTCGCGACGTAACCGGAGCGGTCGATGCATCCACCAGCAACGGAGGGATCGATCTCTCCAACATCGGCGGGCGGGCGTTTGCAACAACCTCCAACGGGCACGCCACGGTCCAACTGACCGACCAGTCCGCAGGCCCCGTGCAGGTCCGTACATCCAACGGCGGCATCGATCTGGGACTCGGGCGTGCCTTTTCGGGCGAGCTGCGGCTTTCCACCAGCAACGGGCGCCTGAAGTTTGATTCTCCGGTGATGGTGAGCAGCTTTGATTCAGGGAAGTCCGCCACGCTCCAATTCGGGTCCGGCGGCGGGCGTTCGTCGGCCACCACCTCCAACGGCTCCATCAGCGTGACCTCGCACGCCTCGGCCGAAGTGGCGCCGGTATCGACCGCCGGCCACGACTAGTCAGGCATCCGGAACCGGATCGACAAGTCCCGCCTGGGCTTTCAATGCGCGAGAGGCCTGTATTGCAACGGATCGGCGCGATTCGGGTATCAATACACGCAGCGGCACCAGTCTCCCAAGGAGAATCCCATGCGCGTTTCTCTCGTTCCGATCGCCATCATCGCTTTGCTCTCATCCAACGTCCTGGCCCAGAATGCGAATTCCATCCGCGAATCCCGGACACTTCACGTCGCCACCGCGGCAGGCCTTCCGCTCGAGGTCGAGACCCGCAACGGGTCCATCGAAATCGTCCGCAGCGACTCAACCGAGATGGTCGTGACGGCGACTGTCTGGGCAAAGACCAAAGAGGAAGTCGACAAGATCAAGGTCGGCGCGGCCAACGATCCCAACGCAGGGAACGTGGTCAAAGTGACGTTTCCTCAAGAAACGCTGACGAACGAGGGTTGCTCGCTGCGGATCGAAATTCCTCGCGCCAAGAACGTAACGGCCACCACCGGCAACGGCGCGATCACAGCAAGCGGGATGAGCGGCATCGCAACCCTTCAGACATCGAACGGCGCCGTCGTGGTGCGCGATCTGAACGGCAGCGCGAAAATTGTGACTTCGAACGGTCCGGTCACGCTCGAATTGGCCGATGCCGCTTCCGGGCCGGTCAATGTCGAGAGTTCCAACGGGAAGGTCGAAGTCGTCGTCGGTTCGGGCTTCAACGGGACCGTCGATATGGCCACGACCAACGGGCGAGTGACCTACCCCAAGTCCGCCAAGCCCGCGCAGCCGCCGTCCCAGGGCGCGGCGTGGGGGAAGGATTCCGCGGTTGTCACGTTGGGGTCCGGGGGTGACTCGTCGAAGATCCGCTCCTCCAACGGAGAAATCCAGATTCGGCTCGCCTCCGAGCCCGGGGCCGGCTCCGGCGCCCATCCCGGTCCCAAAGACCCCGGCAGACACTAGAAGTCGAACGTCCGCGTGGCGAATCGGATGAGAGCGCATCCCTTGCGCCTCTTCGCGCCGCTTTGACGCCGCTCGCGCACTACCCGCGTCCAAAACTCTTGGCCTTCCCGGGCCGCGGCCGATTTTCCCACGCGACGCAGGATGCGTCACGCCGTGATCGCGCCGGCAACGCGCGCCGAATCGAGGGCCAGGATGGCCGAAGAGACGTCAAAGACACCAGACCCCCCGACACCAGCCGAGGCGCAGGCCTCCGTGGTTCCGGGCGAAGCTCCGGCCGGCAAACAGGCCGAGCAGGCGCTCGACGCCGCACAAGCCGCGGTCTCCAATCTCGCGAGCGACCTCGGCAGCGAGGCCGCGCGCGGACCGGGGGTGGTCGGCGCAGAGGCCGGTGCTGGTGCGGCGCCCGTGGAATTGCCCGCCTTTTCCGGCGCTGTCGGTTCGGGCGATCCCGCGAGCATCGATCTGCTCTCCGACGTGAGTCTGCAGGTCAAGATCGAACTGGGCCGCACCCGGATGCTGGTCGAAGATGTGCTTCGGCTCGCGGACGGCGCCGTCGTCGAGCTCGACAAGTTGGCGGGCGATCCCGTGGATATATACGTGAACGAGCGCCACGTTGCCCGCGGCGAGGTGCTCGTTCTGAACGACAACTTCTGCGTCCGCATCAACGAGATCCTGGAATCGCCGCTGGCGTCCAAGCCGCCCATGAAGCAGGCTGGCTGAACAGCCTTGCCCATTCGTTGTGTACCCCGGGCGTGCGGAGCACGCCTTTTCCGACAGGATGTCGCCCGCGTGTCCCGCACCGCTCACAACGCCCTGCTCATACTGGCGCTCGTGACGCTGGCGGGCGTTTCACGGGCCGCCGAAACCGCGAGCGCTGTGGGTCCGGCGCTCCCCGACGGGGCGAGCGCTCGTTCGGCGGAACGCGGCGACTCTTCCCGATCCTCGTCTTCGGTTTCGACGGTGCCCGAATCCGAGCGCAAGGCCCTCGGTTCACCGGGGCGACCGACAACCAAGCCCGTGATCAAGCCGGGTTCCGCCGGATCAAAGGCCGAACCGGGCAAGAACGCGCTCTTCTCCGGCATCGCCGGGCCGTTTGCCATCGTGCTGCTGCTGATCGCGATGCTCGCCGGCGTGGTGGTTCTGATCGCCCGGGCCAGGGGCGGCTTGGCCGCGTCGCTTGGGGCCGGTGGCGCTGCGCCGGCGGGGATACTCGAAGTGCTCGGTCGCTATCCGATCGGGCGTGGGCTCACGCTCGTCCTGCTCAAGGTTGACCGGCGAGTCCTGCTGCTCAGTCAGTCCCGCGTCGGACGGTTCGGAGGGCTTCAGCTCTCGCCGATCTGCGAACTCGAGACGCCCGAGGACGTCGCGTCCATCCTGATGAAAGTTCGCGACGGGGAGAACAACTCGCTCACGAACCGGTTCGCCGCGGTCTTCAAGTCGCTCGATCGGCAGGCGGCCGAGACCGTTGATGTCGTTCCGGTGTCCAACGTCGAGTCTGTCGGGCCGGCCGAGTGGCCCCCGACCACCCGGCGAGCCTCGCACGCGCCGAGCCCGTCGCCCTCCCCCCGCGCCGGCGAGAGAACCGGTGACCAAGCCGCCGTCTCGATCAGGCGTCGGCTTAACGACCTTCGCACCCGCGCCCCGAGCACTGGAGGAAACGCGGGATGATTCGGACCGCGCCAAGATTGTTCGGCATGGTTGCGGCGGCGATTCTGTCCGCCATCGCAGCGGGCCAGGGTGTCGGCCCGCCTCTGCCCGACCTTCGAACCGGCGCGCCGGTCCTCCCGGGCGCCGCGCCGCCTCTATCGCAGACACTGGCCAATCTGGTGCCGACCTCGGAATCGGCCGCCGGGATCAATCCACTCAGCATCATGGAGGCCGCCGGTCGCGCCATGCCGGGCCAGCCCGGTGGGGGGGTGGTCGGATCGGATTCCGCCGGGTCCGCGCTGTCGACGCCCGTGACGATCCTCGTCCTGCTCACCATCATCTCGCTCGCCCCGGCGATCGTCCTGATGACGACGTGCTTCCCGCGCATGCTCATCGTGCTCGGGCTGCTCAAACAGGCGATCGGTGCGCAGGGAATCCCGCCGCCGCAGATCATCACCGCGCTCGCGCTCTTCATGACCCTGATCGTGATGGCGCCGACCTACGACCGCGTCTACCGCGAGGCGATCGGCCCCTGGTCGCGTGGCGAGATCCGCGACATGGACACCCTGTGGGTCCGCGCACGCCAGCCAGTCCGCGACTTCATGTTCGACCAGATCGAGGCCACCGGCAACTGGAACACGCTCTACATGGTTCTCGAGTACCGGGGCATCGACACCTCCGAGCCCGAGCGCCTCACCCGGGCCGACGCCGACATGGTGTCGCTTATCCCATCGTTCATGCTCAGCGAGTTGAAGGCCGCGTTCCTTCTCGGCTTCCGGATCTACCTGCCGTTCCTGGTCATCGACATGGTGATCAGCAGCCTTCTGATCTCGATGAGCATGATGATGCTGCCGCCCGTTCTCATCAGCCTGCCCTTCAAACTGTTGCTGTTCGTCATGGTTGATGGGTGGCAGCTCGTGGTGGGGGGCTTGCTGCGCGGCTTCGTGGTGCCCGCGGCCGCGTTGCCCGGGGCCTTCGCCGGAGGTGCCCCGTGATGGATGAATCGATGCTGGAACTTGTGCGCCAGTGCCTCGTGATCACGCTGAAGATCGCCGCCCCGGTGCTGCTCGCCGGGATCGTCATCGGGCTCGCCATCAGCCTGTTCCAGGCTGTGACATCGATCCAGGATCAGACGCTCTCGCTGGTTCCCAAGATCGTCGTCATGGTCGGAGTCGCCGCGGTGTTGCTCCCCTGGATCGTCGGGCGTCTCGCCGAATACGCCGTGGAGATCTTCACTCTGTGAACTGACCCATGTCGATCGTGTACGTCGATCACGTTGTTCCCTTTCTGCTCGTCGCCTTTCGGCTGGCGGGGGTGTTCATCGCCACGCCGTTGCTATCGAGCGCCATGATCCCGCTGCGCTTGAAGCCCTTTCTCGTGCTCGCGCTCGCCGCGGCTGTCTACCCGCTGACTCCCGCGTGGCACGCGCCCGAGTTCTTCTCCATCCTCTCCCTCGTCCCGATGATCGTCGGCGAAGCGCTGATCGGCTTCGCCATCGGGCTCATCGCCAGCCTGCCGATGATCGCGGCCGAGTCCTGCGGCATCATCGTCGGCCAGCAGATGGGCTTCGGCCTCGCCAAGGTCTACAACCCGGAATACGACGCGGAAGTCGACGTGCTTGGACAGGTGCTGTTCTTCGTCGTCTTCGGCGCTTTCCTGGCAATGGGGGGGCTCGAGAGCGTGTTCCGGGCGCTCGTGAGTACTTTCGAGCGGGTCGGTCCCGGCGGGATCGCCATGACGCAGGCGCCCCTCGAGACTCTGGTCGGTGTCGCGACCTCCGGCCTCGAACTCGCGATGCGGATGGCGCTCCCGGTGGTCGCGTCCATCCTGCTTCTCGTCGTTGTCTTCGCGGTGATCGCCAAGACCATGCCCGCGATCAACATCATGAGCGTCGGATTTACGGTGAAGGTGCTGGCCGGTCTCGCCGTGCTCGCTCTCGCGCTGCCCACGATCTCACGCGTCGCGAGCGACGAAACCGTTGAGATTCTCCGCACCATGGACAACTGGGCGCGCTCACTCGGAACCCCATTCGGAACCAAGGGAGTCTGATGCGATGGCGGAGGAACTGGGAGAACGCACCGAGGACCCGACAGGCCGGCGCTATTCCGATGCGCGTGAGAAGGGCCAGGTCGCCAAAAGCCAGGACCTCGCCGCGGCGATCGACTGGGCGGGCGTGCTCATCATGCTGCTGCTCCTGGGAAGCCTGCTCGTCAAGTCGATGGGCTCGGTCATGCGCCGTGCGCTAGAAGACGCCGGGGGTGGCAACCTCGGCCTCGGAGGGCTCTCGACAACGCTGCTGTATTCCGCCGGACAGAGCGCGGTCGCGATTCTGCCGTTCTTCGCGGCGTTCGTCGCGATTTCGGTGGCGGCACACTTCGCGCAGTACGGCGCGCTCTTCACATCCCAGCCGCTCCAGCCCAACCTCGCACGCCTCAACCCCATCGCGGGTTTCGGGCGCATCTTCTCCGCCCGCGGCGCGGTCCGGAGCCTGCTCGGCCTTCTCAAGGTCGCGCTCGTCATCGCCATCGCCTACGCCGTGCTCGCCCCGGAAATCCCCGCGATCATCCAGCTCCCACGGCTCTCTCTGGTCGGCGGGATGCACCGGACCTGGACCATGATGCTCGCCCTCGCGGCGTGGCTCATCGTCGTGCTCCTCACCCTCGGCGTCGGCGACTTCCTGTATCAGCGCTTCAACCTGAAGCAGGATCTCAAGATGACCAAGCAGGAGGTCAAGGAAGAACGCAAGAGCATGGACGGCGACCCGCAGGTCAAGGGCCGGCGCATGCAGATGATGCGGACGATCGCGATGCAGCGCGTCAACCAGGCCGTCCCCCGCGCGGACGTGATCGTGACCAATCCGACGCACTTCTCGATCGCAATCCGCTACGCCCAGGACGAGATGGCCGCACCTCGCGTCATCGCCAAAGGCGCCGACTTCATGGCAATGCGCATCCGCCAACTCGCGATGATCAACGGCGTCCCCATCGTCGAACGCCCCGCACTCGCCCGAGCCCTCTACTACGCCATCGACGTCGGTCACGAAATTCCACAGGAGCACTACCAGGCCGTCGCCGAGGTCCTCGCCTACGTCTACCGCCTCGAAGGGAGAGCCGCGTGATTTTCTCTTATCTGATTCTTCGTGTTCTTCGTGTTCTTCGTGGTTCAAACTGCTAGATGGCCAAAGCCCCCCCCAAACCCCGCAAAGCCGCTCCGGCTGTGAGTCCGGTCGGAGCCCCGGTGCTGCTCAACATGCCCGCGTGGGTTCAGGCCATCCATCGCTACCGCGGCCTGATCGTCCCGATTTCCTTCGTGCTCCTCCTCGCCGTGCTCCTCGTGCCCGTGCCCCCGGCGATCATGGACGTTCTGATCTGCTTCAATATCAGCCTCGCCGTCGTGGTATTGCTCACCACGATCTCGATGAGCCATCCGCTCGAGTTCAGCGTCTTTCCCTCCCTCCTGCTCGCGACCACGCTGCTGCGCCTGGTCATCAACATCGCCTCCACGCGCCTGATCCTGACCGCCAACGCGCAGACGCCCGAGCAGGCGGCGTCCGTTGCCGGTCACGTCATCATGGCCTTCGGCGAGTTTGTCGCCGGCGATCAGCTCTTCGTGGGCGTCGTGATCTTCCTCATCCTCGTAATCGTGCAGTGGGTGGTCATCACCAAGGGCGCCACGCGAATCTCCGAGGTTGCGGCCCGTTTCACGCTCGACGCCATGCCCGGCAAGCAGATGGCGATCGACTCCGATCTCAACGCCGGCCTCATCGACGAGCAGGAAGCCCGGCGTCGGCGCGAACGCATCTCGCAGGAGGCCGACTTCTTCGGCGCCATGGACGGCGCCTCCAAGTTCGTTCGTGGCGACGCAATCGCCGGCATCATCATCACCGTCATTAACGTCCTGGGCGGCTTCGCCGTCGGCATGCTCATGCGTGGGTGGGACGCGACCCAGACCATGAAGGTCTTCACCAAGCTCACGATCGGCGACGGCCTCACCAGCCAGATCCCGTCGTTCATCATCGCCATCGCCTCGGCTCTCATCGTGACGCGCTCGGGCAGCAAAGAAGACCTCGGCAATCAGCTCACGGGCCAGATCATCAGCCAGCCGAGAGGTCTCTTCATCACCGCCGGCTTCCTCCTCGTCCTCTGCTTCACGCCGCTCCCGACCGTTCCGCTGCTCGTAACTGCCATCGGCCTCGGAGGCCTCGGCTTTGCGATGCTGCGCGTCTCGCGGGCCCAGAAGGATGCCGACGCCGAAGCAGTCAAAAAGGCCGACGCGCCCCCTCCGCCGCCGGTCGAGCAGCTGCTCAAGGTGGACACGCTCGAACTCGAGGTCGGGTACGGCCTGATCGCGCTCGTCGATACCAATCAGGGCGGCGATCTGCTCGAACGCATTTCCGCGACCCGTCGGCAGCTTGCGGCGGAATTCGGTCTGGTCATGCCCCCAGTCCGAATCCGCGACAACATGACGCTCCAGCCCACCGAATACCGCGTCAAGATCCGAAACAACCCCGTCGCCATCGGTCAGACGCGTCCCGGAAAACTGTTGGCCATGGACTCGGGCATCGCCAGCGGCCCGATCACCGGCGACCCGACCAAGGAACCCGCCTTCGGCCTCGACGCCTGGTGGATCGACCCATCCCTGCGCGCTCGCGCCGAAACCATGAACTACACCGTCGTCGAGCCGACCGCCGTCATGGCGACGCATCTCACCGAAGTCGTGAAGCGCCACGCCGACGAACTGCTCACCCGTGAAGAGGTTGGCAATCTCCTCGAACAGCTCAAGGAGAAGGCTCCCAAACTGGTCGAGGAAGTCGTCCCGACGATCCTCAAGCCCACCGAACTCCAGAAGATCCTCCAGAATCTCCTCCGCGAGCGCGTCCCCATCCGCGACCTCGAGGCGATCCTCGAAGCCCTCGCCGAGTGGGCGCCCAAGACCAAGGACCCCGAAGTCCTTACCGAGTACGTCCGCAATGCGCTCCGCCGTTCCATCTGCGGCCAATACGCCACGTCCAGGGAAGCCGGCAAGTCCAAACTCGTCTGCGTCACCCTCGACCCAAGCCTCGAGGACATCATCAACGGCTACATCGATCGCGCCCCCGGCGGCACCACCGTCAACATGCCCGCCCGCGTCGCCAACCAGATCGCCGAACATGTCGGCCGCTCGCTCCAACTCGTCATCGCCGGCGGCAACTCGCCCGTCGTGATTGCGTCGCCCCAGGTCCGCGCCGTCGTCCGACAGATTCTCGACCCACATATCGCGGGTGTCGCTGTGCTCGGCTACAACGAATTGATCCCCTCGATCGAAGTCGAAAGCCTCGCCCTGGTCATGCCCCCCGAGTCGCTCTCGCAGTCCGCGGCACTCGCGGCCTGATTCACGAGCAATCATCGCCTGGTCGGGCAGAGTCTGCGCTTCCTTGCCAACGGGTGCGCTTTTCCGAATCAACTTTGCGCGACGCCCGCGCCGATAGTGGGTAGCATCTGTTCCCCGGGGCAGGCCGCTCCGAGGATTCTCCGTTTGTTTTGCCGGCACGGACGCCGCGGACAAGCGGTTGAAAGTCTGCGAGGCCACGGACGGCGAGAATGCAGCTCAAGACTTTCCGCGGCAATTCCATGGCCGATGCCCTCGCCGAGGT
>JBGAPK010000044.1:0-35873 GCA_044221315.1 Phycisphaerales bacterium
GATGGAGCAGGTCGGCGAACTTTCCATGCAGGTCCGTCGCGAATGCGAGGACCACGGCAACGAATAGACTTGACCGGACGCATGAGCGAAACCAACCGCCTCCAGCCCGAGCGAGCCCTGCTGCGTGCACTGGTCCCCCTGGTCGCCCATCGCGCCGAGGTTGAGCAGCAGATCGCCTCCGGGCTCCGCCAGGCGACCGCCGCGGCCGAGGCCGAAGCCAAGCGTGAACTGGCCAAGATCACGACCGATGCGGAGAAAGACCTCCTCGAGCTTGATCGCATTCACGCGGCCACGGTCGAGGAACTGACCAAACGCCTCGATGAACTGGTCACACAGACCCAGGAGATGCGCGAGCGCGAGCTCTCGAAGTTCGCCATCGGCCTCTCCGATCTCGAGCACAAGGCCGAGCAGCAGGCCGAGGAAGCGCTCTGGCTCGCCGAGACTGTCGGCGAATCGACCCTCCGCAAGGCCAAGCTCGGCCACGAGACGTCTTCCAAAGCGATCAAGGCCCGGCGCGAGGATCTCGCCGTCGCAGTAGATCGCGCCAAGGTCCTGCTGGCGAAAAAGGGCAAGACTCTCCCGCCCGTCACACCGGCCGAGGCGCCCGCCGCGCCGGAAGCAGAAACTCCGGCGCTCACCACGACCGATCTCGACAATTCCGCGATCAATGTCGCGAACCACCTCTATTGGCTCGATCGCTGCCTGAGCCCGTTCCTCATGCGCGGAGAGGGAATCGCCTTGGTGTTGTTCGGCGCCCTGCTGCTGGGCTTCGGCGCCGCCTCCGCCCGCCATTGGCCGCCGATCGGCCAGGACGTTCTGCTCGGCCTGGCGTTGGCCCTGGTGCTCGCCGTCTCGCTCCTCATCATCGTGCGAGCCGTGGCACGCCGGAGAATTGATCCGGCGGCGATCGCGTTCGCCGAAGCGTGCGCCAAGGCGTCCGTCATGCTCGATCGGGCCCAGGTGGAAGCCGACCGCGCCCGCGACCGGGTCCTGAGCGAGGTCCATTCGATCAAGCGCCGGGAAAACCGCTCCGCCGAAACGCGCCTGCTGGAGGCCCGCGAGTTGTACGAGCAGCGCCGGGTCGTCAAAGAGCCCGAACTCCGGCAGAAGCTCGACTATCGCGTTCGCAAGGCCGAGGAAAAGCGCGTCACCAAGCTCGAACGGATCGAAGCGGACTACAAGGCCAAAAGGACCCGGCGCGAGGCGACGCGGGACGAGAGCCTCGCCGCGAACGAAGCCCGGCGCGTCCAGCAGCTCGCCGACGCCCAGGCCGAGGCCACCCGCCGCGAGGCCGACCTGAAGACCCGCTGGCTCGCCGAGGGCAACAGACTGCTGACGGAGGCCCGTGCTCTCAGCGCCGCGAGCGCGGCCGACCAGCCCGACTGGCCCCCACTCCTCGATCGACCCGCCCGGGAGACTCCCGCCGATCTCATCCGCGTCGGCTGGCTCAGGGTCAATCCGGCCGAGATGCCCGGCGGCCTGCCGTCCTCCGAGAGCCTTCGCCTCGAAGGCGAATCCGAGCTCCGCCTGCCCGTCACGCTCGACCTGAAAGGCATCGGATCGCTCGTGCTGCACGCCACGCCCGAATCGCGTGCCAAGGCCCTGAGCACGATCCAGGCGACGATGCTCCGCCTGCTCACGCAGCTCCCGCCCGGCAAGGTCCGCTTTACCATGTTCGATCCCGTGGGGCTCGGCCAGAGTTTCGCCGGCTTCATGACTCTCGCCGATCACGAGCCCCTCATCGTCGGCGACCGCATCTGGACCGAGCCCCGCCACTTCGAACAGAAATTGTCCGACCTGACCGAGCACATGGAGCAGGTGATCCAGAAGTACCTGCGCAACCAGTTCGAGAGCATCCAGGAATACAACGTGCAGGCGGGCGAGATTGCCGAGCCCTTCCGCTTCCTCGTCATCGCGGACCTTCCCGCCAACTTCACCGAGTCCGCGGCAAAGCGTCTCGCCGCAATCGTCTCCAGCGGCCCGCGCTGCGGCGTCTTCACGCTGATCATGGCCGATTCGCGGGCCCGCCCCCCGGCATGGCTGCCGATGGCCGATATCGAGCGCGGCGCCGTCGTCTTGAACTGGAAGAGCGACCGCTTCGTGCTCAAGGACGAGGACTACTCGCGCTGGCCGATCGAACTCGAGTCGGCGCCGGACGACGCTCTCTTCAACCAGCTCATCCAGCGCATCGGCGTGCTCGCGAAAGATTCCGGGCGCGTGCAGGTGCCCTTCGACACCGTCGCCCCCAAGCCCGATGAACTCTGGACGCGAAGCTCGGCCAAGGAACTCTCGGCGCCCATCGGCCGGGCGGGCGCAACCAAATTGCAGGCGATGACCCTCGGGCGCGGCACCGCCCAGCACGGCCTTATCGCCGGGCGGACCGGCTCGGGCAAATCGACCCTTCTGCACGCCATCATCACCAGCCTCGCGATGTGGTACAGCCCCGAGGAGATCGAGCTCTACCTCGTGGACTTCAAGAAGGGCGTCGAGTTCAAAACCTACGCAACCAACCAATTGCCCCACGCGCGGGTCATCGCCGTCGAGAGCGAGCGCGAGTTCGGCATCAGCGTGCTCCGGCGCCTCGATGCGGAATTGACCCGGCGCGGCACGATGTTCCGCGACCTCGGGGTACAGGACCTCGCGGGGTATCGTCAGTCGACGGCGAGCGACGAGAACCGCGACCCGATGCCCCGCGTGCTGCTGATCGTCGACGAATTCCAGGAGTTCTTCGTCGAGGACGACAAGATGGCCCAGGAAGCGATGCTGCTTCTTGACCGTCTCGTCCGTCAGGGCCGCGCCTTCGGCATGCACGTCGTCCTCGGCAGCCAGACCATCGGCGGCGCCTACAGCCTTGCCCGCAGCACCATCGGCCAGATGGCCGTGCGTATCGCGCTTCAGTGCAGCGAAGCGGATTCCTATCTGATCCTCAGTGAGGACAATCCGGCCGCACGCCTGCTCACCCGCCCGGGCGAAGCGATCTACAACGACGCTAGCGGCCTGATCGAAGGCAACAGCCCCTTCCAGGTCGTCTGGCTGCCCGACGACGCACGCGACGAGAAACTTCGTCAGGTTCGAGAAAAGGTCGCGGCACTCCGGCGTAAGCCGACGCCGGCACTGATCTTTGAAGGCAACCTGCCCTCCAATCTGGAGCGGAACGCGGCGCTGGCCGCGCTTGTCTCGGGCGAGGGCAGGGGGATTCGTTCCGCGCCGAAAGTCTGGGTCGGCGATGCGGTTTCGATCAAGGAACCGACGTCGGTGACGTTCCGCCCGCAGAGCGGCTCGAACATGCTGATCGTGGGCCAGGGCGAGCGTGCCGCGTTCGGTCTGCTGGTCGCATCCGCGATCGCACTCGCGGCAAAGCTGCCCTCCGCGCCCGCGTCCGAAGGAATTCCCCGGATCACGATCCTGGAGGGCCCGAGCCCTGAATGGGAAGGCGCGACGCCGTTGCTCGAGATCGCGACGCGGCTCGCACCGATCGCGAAGCACGCGGCGGCACGCGGCGCCGACCAGGCGGTCGCGGCGCTCCACGCGGAACTGGAACGCCGACGCGGGGCGGAGCAGGGTGAATTCGAGCCGCTGTTCCTCATCGTGCACGGGCTCCACAGGTTCCGCTCGCTTCGCAAGGCCGAGGACGATTACGGATTCTCCGACGGCGAGAAAACGGCAGAGAAGCCGGACAAGCAGTTCATGGCTTTGCTGCGTGAGGGCCCGACCGTCGGAATCCACACCATCGCGTGGTGCGACAATGTGGCGAACCTGGAGCGGGCGATCGACCGGCGGGGCGTCAAGGAATTCGACCTGCGGGTCATGTTCCAGATGAGCGGCGCCGACTCGAGCGCTCTGATGGACTCGCCCCACGCCCAGGGCCTGGGCCAGAACCGAGCCCTGCTCTACAGCGAAGAAACCGGCACGTTCGAGAAGTTCCGGCCCTACGCACCGCCGGATGGGCCGGCGTTGGAACGACTCCTCGCGGGATTTGCCGGGTTGGCGAGCACGGCTCGGGCCTAGCGCACCGTGGCGCGCCGGGGCGGGGGCACGGGCGTGCCCGCCGTCCGCAAGTCCATCGCCGCGGTCCGGGCGCGATCGGCGAGGGCCCGGTCGTGATCGTTGCCGAGAAGCGCCAGGAACGGGATGATCTGCTCCGAACGGGCTTCGGTGGTGCGGGCGATCGCCGCAAGAGTGCCGATCGCATCGAGACGTGCTTGCTGCGTCCCGGCCAGTGCCTGTTCCTCGAGGAACGCGATGATGCGGGAGGAAGCGCCGTCGTCGGGGCTGCGAAGGACTGGCCAGTAGAGCATCCCAACGTCCTGCACGCCGAGGCGCCGGTGGCGTTCGAAGGCGGCGAGCAACGCCTCGACCCCCTCGCAGCGGGTGGACGGGGCGCACGCCAGCCCACACGCGCCCAGGACTTCAAGTTGGGGCTCGCCGCAAACGGACAGGGCGCGGAAGGAATCGGTGAGGTCAGGCGTGTCGGCGCCGTTTCGGCAGAGTGCGCTGAGGACCCTCGGACGTTCGGACGGATCGAGCGATCGGAAGCCGTCGATGGCGGCATCGCCAGCCGCTGGAAAGCGGGGGGTGAGCAGCGCGAGCACCGCCCCGTTGGTCCCTCGGGCCATGTCGCTCTCCTCGGCGAGCATCCTTGTTTCGAGCGATCGGAGGATCGGCGCGGCATCGTCGCCGGCGAGTGCCAGAAGTTGCAGCGCGCTCCACCATTCCTCGGAACGGGTTGGGGCCCGCTTTGCTGTTGCGAGAAGCAGCGGAACAAGCGGGCGGAGTTCGCTGGCGCAGCGGTCGGGATCGGTCGGAGTGGCGAACCGCACCGTCGCCACGCCGTCGCAGCGGGAGCGCAAATAGCACTCGGTGATGTATCCGAGCGCTTCGGAGGCGGGGTCGCCCGATTGCGTGAGCGATTTCACCGCATAGGTCCAGGATTCGATCGGAATCTCGCCGTCGTATTTCGACCTGTTCAGGATTGTCGCCGCCCGAACGACCGAATCGCGTGGCGAACCGACGCCCAGAGCGGCAACGGCCTTCGAGAAGGCCCAGGATTTTTGCCAGTTGGCCGAACGATTGTTGACGATTCGGCCGGTGAGGGAGAGGTTGTCGAACGGCCCCGAGGAGCCGAGGATGGCCTCTTCGGGGAGCGAGAACATGCCCGCGACGAGCGCGGTCGTCGGGACAAAGCTCTGCACGCCGCTGTGATCGGCCCGGACGACCTGATACGAGAACTGCCCGGCGAGCTGAAGCGTGACGGCGACGGCGACGACCAGAGGCCAGCGCTTGCGGAGGACGAGATCGCTTCTCGATCGGATGGTGTTTCCGCATTCGGGGCAGGTTGTGCCGCCGCCCCCCATGTCGTACCAGCAGCGCGGACACAGGGGGATCCCTTTCGTGGAGCGTCCAACGGCCGCGGCCAGGCCGAGCAACGCGGTGCCGATAACGCCGGCGGCGATGGCCGAGATAAAGATGATGCCGAGCGTGGCGTTGTCGTAGTCGGACCAGCCCCGCACGCGCTCGCGCGCGAACAGGAGCACCCCGGCGGCGGCGGCGAGCCAGCCCGCCGCGACAATCCGCGACCAGCGGAGGCGCGGCGTGACCGTGGCGCGTGCCCGACGGGCGTAAACGATGGCCAATGCCGCGACGATGAGCGGCAGGGGGAGCAGGCAGGCAAAGAAAATCCGATCGATCACGCGGAGTTCCTTGAGAGACTTTACCGGAGGAAAAGAACGGTGGTTCCCGACCCGGGCGAATCGGGCGGGAATGCCCGGAAATGCGCGCGGAGAAGGCGATTTCGGGACGATGAGCCGCTGCGCCTGTGGACGAGGTGCGTGTGTCCCCCACCGCTCGACGACCTCGCATCCGTAGTGCTCACGGCGCCGTGAGAAATTGGATGAGCCTTGTGATTTCGCCGGCGACGGAAGGGACGGTCTCGCGCTGGGTCTGGAGTTGGGCGAGGAAGACGGCTCGCTGCTCTTCTGTCATCTTGAGATAGACGTCCCGGAGCGCGATGAGACTCTCGTTGCTGGCTCGCAGCGGTTCGCTGGTGCTGGTACGGATCTTGAGGCCCTTGCCGGCGAAGGCACCGGTCGCCGGATCGATGGAGAACTCATCCGCGCCGATATCAACGTCGGTGCCGGTGTTGGAGTTGAAGGAGAGCGTGCCGTCGGAAAGACGCTTGAAGAAAATGTTCCGTTGAACCTGGTTCTGCGCCCACCAGCGGGCCTCATGCTCGTTGGCGAGGGCGTAGCCCGCGGGGCCGGAGCCGGTCGAGGTTGTGACTTCTCGCGCATCGGTGGCGCTCAGGCCATCGCCAACGGGCGTACTGGCGCTCATCGAGACGGGGGAGGCGTTGCGGATCTCCGCGCCGAGTGCGCCGGGCACGAACGACTGCCCCACTGTTCCTTTGTTCGATGCGCATCCGACCAAGCCGAGAGCCGCGAGGAGAATTGCGATCCGGTTGGAGGATCCCCAACCGCCTGCGAGAATGCCATAAGACGAAGCCAGAGCCCTGATGCTGAGCATGTGCCCACCCTTTGCGTTGTAGGAGCCGCGAAATGCGGCCGTTGGCCCGGCCAATCCCCGCCACTCGGGGAGGCCGAACGGGGGCAACATACCACAGGATTCGCGCTGTCGATCGGTTTTTGTTCGGTTTTGTTGAAAATTCTCTGACCTTGCGCGCAAGACCTTCTGCGGCCGTTGGTTGCGCTTGGCCGGTCAATTCCCTGGACCGAAAAGGCCGGGCTGTTCGTCAGAAGGCTCCGAGGCGATTCCGACCGGCTGGATGCATTCAGGCCCATCGAACGCAACGGAATTGACCCGTGTGCTTACCCGGGCCGCGTGAAGCGATCCGGGATCGCAGGGGCGTAAGAGCGATTGGAGCGAATCTGGCGCGGCCATCGGGTCGAGCCACCGATCCCATTCGTCGTGGGAGAGCACGACGGGCATGCGAGTGTGGATCGGCTTCAGCAGGTCGTTCGCGCCGGTGGTCAGAATGGTGAACGTCCGGATCCCCGGGGTCGCCGGCGGATGCCACTCATCCCAGAGCCCGGCGAAGCACATGATGCTTCCCGAGGCTGGCGTGAAATACCACGGCTGCTTGCGTTTGGCGCCCTCGATCGCCTGCCACTCGTAGAAGCCGCTGACAGGCACGAGGCAGCGTCGGCCCTTGAACGATGCCCGGAACGCGGGAGATTCGGCGACGGTCTCAGATCGCGCGTTGATGGTCTTGGCGGCGAACGACTCGTCCTTGGCCCACGAGGGGATCAGGCCCCAGCGGAGAAACTCTGCATGGCGCTGGCCATCGTGCTGGATCACGACCGGGGCCTGCTGCTGGGGGGCGACGTTGTAGCGCTTTTTGAAATGCGCGACTTCCTCGGGCGTAGCGTCGGTGAGGCGCATGAGAAGGTGGAGTTCGGCCCAGGAATAGAGATGGGTGTAGCGGCCGCACATGGGGGATTGTTTGTCCGGAATGTCCGGCAGGGAGGGCCGGTCGACATGGGCCGCGTGAATTCCGTTCCTGGCGCACTTCACTTCGTTGCGTGCTCGTTCGGCACGTCGCGGGTCTGCCGGAGTCGGATGCGCGGATTTGCGTTGGGTGGGATTCCTCCCTTCCCCAAACCCCTTCCCTCAGGGAAGGGGCTTCAGAAATGAACAGCCGTGCTGCTCTCGCGGATGAGTAGCTTGGTGGGCAGTTTGGTGCAGTGCACCTCGGCGTTCGGGTGCTCGATGCGACGCACCAGCGTACGGACGGCGAGGGCGCCCATTTCGGCCATTGGAAGCGAAACGGTCGAGAGGCGCGGGCGGACGAGACGCGAAATCTGCGAATCGTTGAAGCCGACGACGCGGAGCTGGTCGGGGACCTGCACCTTCAGGTCTCCCGCGGCGTGCATGATGCCGCAGGCGATCTTGTCGTTGGCGGCGAGCACAGCGCCAGAGAGTTTGCCGCGCCGCGACATGCGGATGGCCCACTCCTTGCCCCATTCGAGCGAGTAATCGCCCATCTCGATCTGGTCGGGGGTGACCTGCCAGCCTCGGGCGTCGAGGGCGGCGGTGAAGCCCTTGGCACGCTGTGCGGTGTCGAAGTTCTCGCGCGGGCCTCCGACGAAGTAGAGAGACGAGGGTTCGACCCAGCGGAGGAGATGATCGACGGCCTCGCGCGTGCCGCGCTCGTTGTCGAGGATGACGCTGTCGAGGCCCTGGGCGGACATGTCGGTGTCGAGGACAACGGTCGGTACGCCGGAGGCGAGGACGTCTTCGGCGAGCGGATCGTCCTGCTCGGTGATGACGACGAGGAGCGCATCGATGAGGAGCGAGCCGACGATGTGGCTGCGGGCCGAACCATCCTCGCTCTTGGCGATGGTGGTCATCATCAGGTGGTAGCCGAGCTTTGTGGCTTCTTCGTCGGCGCCGTGCAGGAGCCAGGTCATGAACTCGCCGTGGAAGCGGGGAAGGGCCAAGCCGATGATGTGGCTCTCGCGCGAGGAGAAGACCTTGGCCATCGGGTTGGGGACGTAGCCAAGCCGGGTGATGACCTCGCGGACCTTTGCGGCGGTCGACTGCGCGACGGCGGGCGAGTCGTTGATGACGCGGCTGACCGTGGCGATAGAGACACCGGCGGTGGCGGCGACGTCGCGGATGGAAACAGCCGAAGAACCCGTGCTGGAGATTTCATCGGGGGGACGCACGGGGAAGATGGTAGGGAACAGGTGCGACGCCCATTATCGCGTGCGAGCGCGGAACGGCGGCAATTCGGGCGAGTTACCGAATGAAAACGCGGATGGAACGTTTCATTTCGGACATTCTCGTTCGCGGCAGTGTCGATCAGCCCCGCGCCGGCCCCAGCAACTGCTCCGCATCCTGAAGCAACTTGACGATCTCCGCGAGCGCAAGCGCCGCGGTCGCGCCATCGACAACCCGATGATCGCACGCAAGGCTCAGGGGCAACAGCTTCCCGACACCGATCATGCCGTGACGAACAACAACGCCGTCCTTCGCGCGTCCAACCGCGAGAATGCCGACCTCGGGGTAGTTGATCACCGGCGTCGCGAAGCGACCGGCATGACTGCCGACGTTGCTGATCGTGAACGAGCTGCCCATGAGCTGCTCGCGCGGGATGCTGCGGCTGCGGGCCATTTCGGCGGTCATCGCGATGGCGCGGCTGACTTCGAGGACGCCCAGGCGGTCGGCGTCGCGGATGACGGGGACCATGAGGCCACTGTCGGTGTCGGTCGCGATGCCCAGGTGCACCGAGCGGTGCTGAACGATGAAGGCGTCGGCCGCGGGATTGGCCGGGTCTTCTTCGACGGTCGCGTTCAGGGCGCGGAACTGCGTCTGATTGAGCACGCGGGCGACGGCGGAGGCAACGAAGGGGAGGAATGAGACCTTCTCGCCGCTCGCCGACGCGAGTTTGCGGCGCAGGGTGTCGAGCGCGGTCACGTCGGCCTCATCCATCACCGTGAAGTGAACGGCCTGGTTAATGGATTGGCGGAGGCGGTTGGCGATCGTGCGCCGGACACCGCGGAAGGGGATGCGCAGATCAGACTCGGCTCCGCCGGTAGAAACCGGCGCGGGACGAGACGGGACGCTCGGCTGAGGCGCGAATTTCGATGGAACTTCTTCGCGGCCGGGGGCGGGACGCGTGGGAGCGGGAGCCGCGGGGCGAGGGGCTGGGGCTTCGGACGGACGCGAGGGGCGCGCGGGGGCAACCGTGCCCTCGCTAGCACTTCGGGTTCGTAAAGGCTGCGCGGCGGAAGCCCCGCCGGAAGCGGTACGAACATCCTTCTCGGTGACTCGGCCACCGATGCCGGTGCCGGAGATGGAGTCGATGTCAACGCCGAGGTCGCGAGCGAGGCGGCGGACGGCGGGAGTGGCCAGCGCCTTGCCCGGCGCGGCGGACATGCCCGCGAGTTCGCCGCCCATCTTGCCGACGACGGTGCCGGCGTCTTCGGTGCGCTCGGCGATCACGATGTCGTCATGCCCACCGGGCGAGCCGTTTGCCGCATGGGCAGCGGGAGCGTGCGCGGCGTGAGAAGAATGCGATTTCGAAGCAGCGGCTGTCGCCCCACCCCCACCCTGATAAGTCACGAGAATGTTGCCGACCTTGAGGATCTCCCCCTCCTTGCCGTTGAGCGAGGCGATCACGCCTTCGCGGGGCGAGGGGACTTCGACAAGGGCCTTGTCGGTCTCCATCTCGGCGAGGATGTCGTGCTCGTTCACGTGATCGCCGACGGCGACACGCCACTTGATGAGTTCGGCCTCGTGCACGCCCTCGCCGAGGTCGGGAAGGATGAATTCGTCGGGGTTGGCGGATTTTTGGAGGGACATGGTTTGGTCCGGAGGGGATGACAATGTCGGATGTGGGATCGCGGATGTCGGATGAAAGGCCAAGCGAGAGGCAGAATCAGTAGGCGAGCGTCTGCGTCACGCTCTCCGCGATCCGCTTGGAGTCGGGCAGGTAATCGAGTTCGAGTTTGTAGTACGGCATCACCGTGTCGAAGCCCGCGACACGTTGGACGGGGGCCTTGAGGTGCAAGAAGCAGTGTTCCTGGACAAGGCTTGAGATCTCGGCGCCGAAGCCGCCGGTCTTGGGGGCCTCGTGGACGACGACGCAGCGCCCGGTCTTCTGGACGCTCTGGACGATGGTGTCGAGATCGATCGGGTAGATCGTGCGGAGGTCGATCAGTTCGATCGAGACGTCTTCCGGCAGCTTGTCGATCGCCGCGAGGCACTCGAAGACGCTGGCGCCCCAGGTGATCACAGTCAGATCGGTGCCTTCGGAGACAACCTTCGCCTGGCCGATCGGAATCGTGTATTCGTCTTCGGGCACTTCCTCGCGGAAGGAGCGGTAGACGCGCTTGGGCTCGAAAAAGACGACCGGATCCGGGTCGCGGATGGCGGAGGTGAGCAGGCCCTTGGCGTCCACCGGCGTGCAGGGCATGACGACCTTGAGTCCGGGGGTGTGGGCGTAGATTGCCTCGGGCGAATCGCTGTGAAGTTCGGGTGCGTGGATCCCGCCGCCAACAGGGACGCGGACGGTGAGCGGGATGGTGATCGCGCCGCGGGTGCGGGTGCGGTAGCGCGCGGCGTGGTTGGTCAACTGGTCGTAGGCGGGGCCGAGGAAGCCCTCGAACTGGATCTCGGGGATGGGGCGCATGCCGCCCATGGCGAGGCCGATGGCGGTGCCCATGATGCCGGACTCGGCGAGGGGCGTATCGATGACGCGGTCCTTGCCGAAGATCTTCTGGAGGCCTTCGGTGACGCGGAAGACGCCTCCGTTGGCGCCGACGTCTTCGCCCAGTAGGACGACGCGCTGGTCGCGGTGCATTTCCTGCTCGAGCGCCTCGTTGATGGCGTCGACGAGGGTGAGGCCTTTTTGTTTCATCACATCGGTGCGGGGCATGTATCTACCTCTTCGCTGCGGTGGTCGGGCTGGGACGGGTGCTCTGTTTCACGCCATGTGGTCGTTCAGGATCTTGACCACTTTTTCTACGTCTTGCTTTACTGGAATCACTCCGGCCGATTCGGTCACACCGATTCCGGCACTCTCCACGGTCGCAAGGCTCATCGCGATGTACGTGATCTGCTTATCTCCTCGAACGGTTCGAACCTGATATGGATTCACCCAGACTTGTTCGCCGGTCTCTGCGTGGGTGAAGCTCACAAGCATGCATCACCTCACACGTGCTGCGGCTCTCCAGCCAACCCAACCTGCTCGGGGTTCTGCCCGAGACTGCTCGTCCGCGCCGTCCGCTTCTGCTTCTCCAATTCCGGATTCAGCGCCGCGAACGTGTAATCGAAGATGTCATCAAACGAAGGCTTCTCAATCCCCTCGGCCGTCTTCACGACCTCCGAAACGATCGCCTTGCACTTTTCTTCGTGCGCCTTCTGCTTGTTCTCGTCCCAGAGGTCCTTGGTCTCGAGATACTTGCGCAGGCGGATGAGCGGATCGCGCCCGAGCCAGGAATCGACTTCCTTGGCGTCGCGGTAGCGCCGGGCGTCGTCGGCCGTGGTGTGATCGGCGAGGCGATACGTCACGGCCTCTATGAACGAAGGTCCGCCCCCGCCGCGGGCGCGGTCGATCGCTTCCTTCGCGACCTTGTAGACGGCGAGGAGATCGTTGCCATCAACCTGCACCGTGGGCATGTCGTAGGCGAGCGCCTTCTGAGCTACCGTCTTCGAGTGCATCTGCGTCTCGCGCGGCACGCTGATCGC
The DNA here is from genome assembly GCA_044221315.1 of Phycisphaerales bacterium. Classification (GTDB taxonomy): domain Bacteria; phylum Planctomycetota; class Phycisphaerae; order Phycisphaerales; family UBA1924; genus JAFEBO01. The sequence continues at coordinate 12,211 of JBGAPK010000044.1, forward strand.
CCATTGGTTGTTCTGGCAGATAAAAACCAGCGGTACCTGATAGACGCTGGCGAAATTCATCGCCTCGTGGAAGTCGCCCTCGCTTGTCGCACCGTCGCCGAAGTAGGTGAGGGCGACCTTGGGCTCCTTGCGCAACTTGAACGACCAGGCGATCCCCGTCGCGTGGAGCATCTGCGTGCCGATCGGGATGCACAGCGGCAGCTGCTGCACGCCCTGCGGGATCTGATTGCCCCGCTCGTCGCCCATCCAGTGCAGCAGCACATAGTGCATCGGCAGGCCGTGCATGAAAAGCGCCGCGTTCTCGCGGTAGCAGGGCACAAGAAAATCCTGCCCCTTTTTCGCGGCGTAGGCCGTGCCGATGGCGGCGGCTTCCTGCCCCTTGTTCTGCGGGTAGGTGCCCATGCGCCCCGAGCGCTGCAGCTTGAACGCGATCTCGTCGAGCTGGCGACACTGCTGCATGAACTTAAAAAGTTCGAGGATCTCCTCATCGCTCAGCGTGTTCCGCGACTGCGCGGCGTCGATCACGCCGTGCTCGTCCATCACCTGGAGGTACTCGATCTCGGCCTTGTAGACGGACTTTCTGGGCATGGGTTCCTCCGGAACGAATCAGGTGAAGGGTAGTCGATTGGGCGCTTTTCTGCTCCCGGTTTGGGCCGAGTCCAACGAAAAAGGCCGCCCCTTCGGGCGGCCTTGGTGTGCGGCTGAATCGTGCATCGATCAGCGGGTGCCGGCGTGAACTCCGCCCCCACCGCCGGTGCTGCCAACGGTCGGCGTGCCGGGGAACTGCTTGATGCCGTCCTGGCGCGGGGTGCGTCCGGTTCCCATCGCATTGGGAGACTTCTCGGGGATGGCGAAGTCGGCGTTGGGAATACCGTCGCTGTGCTTGATCGATGCCGCCGCGGCCTTGAGCATGCTCTCGTCGGCGTTGTCCGAAAGCTCGCGGATGTTGACGTAGAAGTTGGTCTCGGCAAGATCGAAGAAGTGCATCGCCGCGGACTTGTCGCGGTCAAATTCGGCCCCGTCGCCCCCCCGGCGCAGGTCCTGATCAAGTTTGCTGAGCGTGCAGGCGAAGGCGTGCAGCCACATGGCATTGTCGGCCAGTCGGGCCTGGACGCACTGCCGCGTGATGATCGCGTCGGCGTATCGCTTGCTGGCGCGCTTGAACTGATGGCTGTGCTCGCGGATGAGCCAGGCGAGCCGCTCGGCGTGCGTGCGCAGCGAATCGTGCACGCGCGGCACCTTCGGGAGCTTGCGCCGGATGCCCAGGAAGATCTCGATCCCCAGCGGGATCGCGGCCCGCACGAGCGTGAAGTTCATCGAGTTCTTCAGCATGCGCCCGATGTTGGAGCCCAAACCCTGATCGGTGTTCCAGGCGAGCGCATCCTTGATCCCCAGCATCGTCTCGGCGAGCTGCTTGCCCCCGTAGGCAAAGATGAACGACTGCATCACCTCGTTGGCGCCCTCGACGATGAGGTTGATGCGCGAATCGCGGAACACGCGCTCCACCTCGTTCTCGGTCATGTAGCTCTCGCCGCCCATGATCTGCATGCCGTCGTTGACGACCCGCCAGCCCATCTCGGAGCAGAAGACCTTGCAGATGGCGGTCTCGAGCATGATGTCCTCGTCGTGCCGATCCAGCATGCCGGTGGTCATGTAGAGCACGCTGTCCATCGCGTAGTCGTACGCGGCCATGCGCGCGATCTTCTGCTGCACAAGTTCAAAGTCGGAGAGCGGGCGCCCGAACTGGAATCGCGTCCGGCTCCACTTTGTGGCCTGGTCGCGAACGCGCCTCGCCCCGCCGATCATGCCGGCGCTCAGCGTGCAGCGCCCGTAGTTCAGGCACGTGAGCGCGATATTGAGCCCGCGCCCTTCCTGCCCGAGCAGGTTGGCCTTGGGGACGCGGACATTGTGGAATCGGATACGCGCCTGCCACGTACCCCGGATGCCGCACTTGCTGCGGTTCTTCTGATAGATCTCGATCCCCTCCATCTCGGGATGGCACACGAGCGCGGAAACCCTCTCTTCTTCCTTACCCGTCTTGGGGTTGATGATCTTCTGCTTGGCCATCACCGTGAACAGGCCGCTCAGCGCGCCGCTGGTGGCCCACTTCTTCTCGCCGTTGATGACGTAGTACTCGCCGTCGGCGGTCTTCTCGCAGCGGGTCTCCTGCCCGCCCGCGTCGCAGCCGACGTTGGGCTCCGAAAGACAGAACGCGCTCACCCAGTCCTTGGCGAGGTGGGGCAGCCAGCGTTTCTTCTGCTCGTCGTTGCCGAAGAGCATGACGGCCTTGCAGCCGATCGACTGATGGGCGGAAACCAGCACCGCCGTGCTGCCGCAGGTGTAGCCAATGCGCTCGAGCACGCGGTTGTAGCTCGTGATGCCAAGGCCCAGCCCGCCGAACTCCTTCGGGATGGTCATGCCCATCACGCCGAGTTCAAAGAGCCGATCGATCACCCAGCGCGGGATCTCCTGCTCCTGATCGATCTGGATCGACGGGTGTTCCTTTTCGAGATATTCATCGAGACGCGCAAGCAACTGATCGCACGCCGCGGTTTCCTTGGCCTCCGGGATCGGATACGGGAAAACCAACTCCGTTCGCAGGTTCCCCCAGAACATGTTCTTGACGAAGCCCATCCGGGAGGGCTCCGGCCCGAGCAGCGCTTCCGCATCCTCGATGAGTTTGCGATCCTTGTCGGACATCTTCATCGATTTCAGGTCGGCCATGAACGTGCTCCCCGTGGGTGCGAAGGACTCAGAACACGAGCCCATGCCGCTCCCGCTTGAAAGGGGATCGGCAGAACCATTCTTTCCACTGTCCGACCGCGTGGAAAGCGGCCAAGACAATCATTGTTTGGTTAGCCCAAACAGCATTCCGGCCCGGGACTTCCCCGGCCCACGCCCGAAAAGCTTGTTATTACTTGCTCTTCGCGAAGAACGCCGCTAGAGCGGCCTTGGCCTTGTCCGTTTGCCGCAGGCGGATCAGGTGTCGCCTTTCAGCGTCCAGGGCCGCCTGATAGCCCTGCGTGAGACCGATATTCAGGCAGTCAAGAACCGCCGTCGCCTGATCGGACTGGGGCAATTCACCCCGCATTCGGTCGATGGACAGGAGCGTCTTTGTCGCCTGACCGGGGGAACGCTTCCAGGGATCCAATTCCGAGTAGTTCACAATCATCGCCTTGGCCGCCGCGGACTGCAGCCATGCCTTCGACGCCTTGAGCAGGTCCGCCTGGCTGGGAGCAAGTTCGGCGAAGAGGCCCGAATTGGCGGCCTCGTCGAAGAGCATGTTCTTTCCCTCGACACATCGCCGGATCGCCTCGGCGGGATCGTTCAAAGACAAGGGATAAAGATTGGTTCCGCCCCAACCGGGGCAGAGGCCGAGCGAGCATTCCGGCAGCCCAACCGGATATGGCCTCCCCGGGTTGCCGTCGCGTGGGGCCGGCGGTGCCGCGACCAGGGCGTCGCAGTGCATCGCCAACTCCAGCCCGCCCCCGAGCGCGGCTCCGTTGATCGCGGCGACCGTCGGAAACGGCAGGGTCGCAAGACTGCCGAAAATCCGCTGGCCCAACGCCAGATAGCGATCCAGTTGATCGTCCGGCCACTCTGAGATCGACTTGAGGTCGGCGCCCGCGACAAAGACCCGCTCGGAGGCAGAACGGACGATCATGCCGCGGATGTCGCGTCCCGCTGCCGTGTGGAGCGGGCGAATGGTCGCGTCCAGACGTTGGAGCAGGTCAAGATCGAGCACGACCACGGGCTTGCCGGGCTGTTCCAGGGTTAGGGTCGCGAAACCGTCGGAATCACGTTCGAGGGGCAGAAGTTGAATACTGGACAAGTCGAATCTCCACGATCGGTTGGGACGCGCCAATGAGCCATACCAACTGTACCAAGCAACCCGCCTCGCTCAGATGACGAACATTCCGGGCAACAGAACCGCTCCATCCGATATGCTGCTCTCGGAGGGGCTCGGGGAATGGACCATGCCGGAAGGAAAGATCTGCGTCATCTGCGGCAAGGACGTCTCGGGCAAGCCGCGACGGAAAGACTCAAGCGGGCGCTACGCCTGCGAGGATTGTGCCTCCAAACGCACCGACGGGGTCTGGAAGGACCTCGGCGATACCGCCGTCGAAGAAGAACTGACGCTTGAGCTCGCGAAACCGAAGCAGGCGCCCCGACCCGTCGTGACCTTGGCACGCCCGGACGCTCCGGAGCCCGACTACTTCGCCAGCGCACACCAGAGACTCTGCCCGGAATGCGGCGCGTTCCTCGTGCGGGATTCGCCAACGTGCGTCTCCTGCGGCAAGGCGGTTCCAATCGACGCCTTCGAATCCGGGCCGGTGATCCTCCCGCCGCGTGAATTCCAGATCTTCGGTTTCAAGATCTCGGATTTCATTCCCGGCTTCAGGATGACGACCCGCAAGGAATTCGTCGCCTGGATCACGCTCTTTACGGGCCTCTTGTCGCTCGGAACGACCAATCAGTCCTGGTTTTACTTCAGCATCGCGTGCGGCATTCTGTTTCTCGTTTGGGTGTATGTGCTCACTATCCGCGCGGCCCTTCAGGAGCGTCGCCCGGGTTGGGCGGTGACGGGGATCATCGGGGCGCTGGTGGTGCCGCTGAATGTGTCGATGTTCCTGTACGGCTTCTTCCTCACGCGTGACAGAAGATTGCGGATGCTCTGGATCGTGACGGTTCTCGTGACCGCCGGGGCCATTCTGCTGCACGCGCTGATGTTCCCGCACGTGTGGGAGGTCTACCGGGCCAAACTCATGAGCGGGGGTCCGTCGAAGAAATAGAGCGTGCACGCCGCGACGCGCGAATGGTGTGAGCCTCCGCCTCTCACCAGCCACACTTATGAGCCGAGTTTGGCTCGCAGACGCGCCTGAGCATCGGGTGTCGCCAGAACTTGCGCGGACAGTTCCGCCCCGCGAAGCACCAGAGACTCGTCGAGCGAACCGTCGAGTTCGTTCAGCAATTTCTTTGTCGCGGCGAGGGCGTTGGGGCCGCCCGCGGCAAGTTTCTTCACAATCTCGTCCGTCGCCGCATCAAGATCGGCCGCGCCCGGGCAGACGAAGTCGATCATGCCGCATTCGTGCCCTTGTTGCCCCGACATCAGCCCGCCGGAGAGCAGGATTTTCCGGGCCCGCCCGGCCCCCACCTTGCGAACCAGCCACGGAGCAACCACGGCCGGGCAAACGCCCAGATCTACCTCAGGAAAGCCAACCTTGGCATCAGCGTGCGTGATCGCGAGATCGCAGACACACGCCAGCCCACACCCGCCGCCGATCGCGGCACCGTTGACCTTGGCGACGACGACCATTGGGAGCGAACGGAGTTTGATCGTGAGTTTCGCGAGTGACGTGAGCAGTTCGAGGGCCAGCGCGTTATTGCCGAGGACTGCCTTGAGGTCCATGCCAGCGCAAAAGGCCTTGCCGCTTCCGGTCAGAACGAGAACATGCGGGCTGGTTGCAATCCGACCGCCGGTGAGCTGGTCCACCGACGCGTGCAAGTCACGGAGTAGATCGATCGACAAGGCGTTGCGCGCATCGGGGCGGTTGAGCGCAAGAGTCGCGATCGGACCGTTGTGCGTGATACTCGCCAGACTCATCGTCACTCCTTCTCTACCGACCCGCGGTCCACGCCAGAGGCAGCAGCCTCCGCTCTTCCTCGCCACCCACCAGTGAGAGCGAAGCCTTCAGCCCCCGCTCCGCCCCGCAAACCTGATCAATCTCTCGAAGCCACCGCTTGGTCGCGGCGATCGATTCGACAGGCTTCGCCGCCAACTCGGTGGCGATCTGAAGGGCACGAGGCCGGACCGCTTCCGGCGAATCCACGCACTCGTGCACAAGCCCGACGCGAAGCGCCTCCCGCCCCCCGACGATCGCATTCTCAAGGAGCAGTTTCCTCGCCGCCCCATCTCCCGCGAGCGAACGCAGGAACGGGGCCGAGACCGCCGGCGATACCCCAAGCCGCGCGACCGGATAGCCGAGTTTCGCTTCGGTGTTGGTGACGGTGACGTCACCCCCGCCAAGCAGTGCGCACCCGCCCGCGATCGCCGCCCCCTGCGCCGCGATCACAACCGGAATATCCAAAGACCGCAACGCCCCGATGCAGTCATGCAGCCCCTCAAGCAGGCCCCGCATGACACTCCCGCCCGGATCGTCTTTGCAGAGCGTGAGATCGAACCCGGCGCAGAAGACCGCCCCCTCACCGACGAGCAAAACCGCCCGCGCCGACGCTGGCAAGGCCCGAATCGCCTGGCCCAGCCAGACCAGCATCTCCGGCGTCAGCGCGTTCCGCTTCTCCGGGCGCGCCAGCGCGATCTCAAAGACAGGTCCATTGGAGCCGGTCACGATCATGCCGGGCCCCCACCGCCCGCCGCATTCGCCCGCGATCGAGCCACGATCTCCCGCGCGTACGCCGCGGCCTCCGCTAATTTCTCCAGGTCCACATTCGTGCGACACCCCGCATCCTGCACAGCCTGTACGAGCAACTCGGTCGAAATATTCCCCGGCGCCCGCTTTCCGGGCGTGCTCGCGTACGGACAGCCGCCGAGCCCCGCTACTGAACCGTCGAACGACCGAACGCCGAAATCGAGCGCGGCCTTCACGCACTCGGCGGCGCGGCCGAAAGTGTCGTGGAGGTGCAGGGTTATTCCATATTCGCCATCGGATCGCTTCGCCAGCCACTCTCGGCCAATCCTCTTTGTCATAACTTGAAGCAGCCGCGTCACCGTCTCCGGTGTCCCGGCTCCAATCGTGTCGCCCAAGTCGATCTCGTCCGCCCCGATCTCAATCAATCGAGCGGCAACTTCAGCCACCTTTCCGGGCGGGATCGGCCCTTCAAACGGGCACGCAATCGCGCACGAGATGTAGGCCCGCACACGAATGGGATTCCCGCAAGAGAGTCGCGCCATTTCCATGACAGGCCGGAATCGGTCGATCGATTCATCGATCGTCGCGTTGATGTTCTTCTTGGAGAACGACTCGGACGCCGCTGTGAAAACGGCCACCTTCTCAACCCACGCAACCTCGGTGTGGATCTTCCACACTTCCTTCATTCCATGCTCGTTTGGCACCAGCATCGACAAGCATGGCGCGCCCGGAACATCTCTATCCGTCCAGTGTTCTTTCAGCCATGAATGCACGCGTTCAAGAACCGCACGGGCATCCCCCAACTGCGGCACCCACTTCGCACTCACAAAGCTCGTCACCTCAACCTCATCCACCCCAGTCTTGCACAACAACTCCACCAGCCGCACTTTCTCTTCGGTGGGTATCACCCCGGGCTCGTTCTGGAGCCCGTCGCGGGGAGAAACGTCGGTGATTCGCACAAGTTCTGACAACGCGGCATCTCACTCAGGTCGCTTGCAGGATACCCAACCACCGACAACCCGGACGCACACACCCAAAGATCGCCCATGCCCGAACTCACCCAGCGCCAACGCATGCTCGCCGGCCAGCTCTACAACGCTTTCGACACCGAACTGGTCGAAGCCCGGCGCCGGGCCCGCCGCCTCGCCCAGCAGTTCAACACCGCCCCCGCCGACGACGACTCGGCCCGGGATTTCATCCTGACCGAACTCCTGGGCAGCCGCGGCAAGCGCTGCTTCATCGAGCCCACCTTCCGCTGCGATTACGGCTCGAACATCCACGTCGGCGACGGCTTCTACGCCAATTTCGATTGCGTCATGCTCGACTGCGCCGAGATCCGCATCGGCACCGATGTCTGGCTTGCCCCCGGCGTTCATCTCTACACAGCCTGGCACCCGCTCGACGCCGTGACCCGCGTCGCCGGGCCCGAAGGCGCCTCCCCTATCACCATCGGCAACCGAGTCTGGATCGGCGGACGGGTGGTTGTACTCCCCGGCGTCACCATCGGCGAAGACACTGTCATCGGCGCGGGCAGCGTGGTGACCAAGGACATTCCCGCCGGCGTCGTCGCGGTCGGAAACCCCTGCCGCGTGGTAGGGCAATCGGCGGGGCGGTAACTTTCAACGCGTCCGCCGAATCCGTTTGTTCATGACGTTCTGCGGCTTTGATCCTCCCCCGTTGCCAAACGGGGGAGGTGGCATCGCGCAGGCTTTGCGGAGCGATGACGGAGGGGGGGTTGGTGGACGCGGTGAGTCGCCGCGCCCACGATCGCGCGAGTGTCACATGAAGTCCGTATCCCAGGGAAGACCAATCACCATTGACCCACTCCCTCGGGAAGGGTTTCAGAAAAAAGGCACCGCCCTTTGGCGATGCCCTTGAATCAACCACGAATTACGTCAGGCGTATTACCGCCGCCGAAGTCCCGCCACAACCATCCCAAAGCCCGCGAGCGCCAGCGCTCCCGGCGCCGGAATGTTCCCACCAAAGTTCGGCAGATGCACTTCCCCGTTCTGCGTGAACGAATCCGTAAACACGCTTCCCTCGATCGCCGTCGAATTGCTCATCGCGGCATTCGGAGCGAGAATCGCCCCGAAGAAGTGCCGGTCGATGTTCAGCGTCGTCGCCTGGTAGAAGTTCCAGATGATCTTGCTGGCGTTGCCAACGTTGAAACCGCCGACCATGTTCCCGCCGTTGTAGGTGATGTTCGTGCCGGTGACGTTGATGACCACCGTGCTGGCGCCGTTCAGGTTGATGTCCATCTGCTGGACCAGATTGTTCTGGAAAAGCGAGTTGCCGTTGACGCTGAAAACGGCGACGCCGCCGACCGCCACGCAATTGAACGTCACGCCCGCGGGCTGGCCGCTGGGGAGCGTCACGGTGTTCGTCGCCGACAGGCCCTGGGCGTACGAGGACGCCGCGGTCACGTCCGACCACGCGCTGTTGACCATCCCGGTCACGCTGTTGTCGTTCTGGATGAGCGCCCCGCCACCGTTCATATTGAAATTGGCGGCACCCTTCGAGCCAAACAGCCGCGCCCGGCCCGAATTCACCTGGTAATTGCTCACGCCGATCGCCCCGCCGATCACCAGCGAATCGACGTTGAGGTAGTTGTTGGTCGGCAGCAGTTTCGTGCCGTAGTTCGACGTGCCGGAGATATTCCCCCCGACGATCGTCCGCCCCTCAACCTCCGAAGTCGTCGTCAGGTTGTGCCGCACAATCAGATTCCAATCGTTGATCGCCGACGCCTGTGCGGACTGCATCACAACACCGGCCGCCATGGCGGCCGCACCGAAAATGCTCTTGGTCATGTCTTGTCTCTTCTCCCTAAGCCGACGAATGCGGAAACGAAAAGCGCCTCCTACAGCGCCACGGCATCATACCAATCCAAAGTACCAATCGCAGCATGTGCATTGTTAAAACTGCGTTCGCAATCCTGCCGCGTTATTGGACTCGTTTCAGTTAGGTTTGCAGTACACCGGTCTTGAACGGCTTCGAGTAATCCCATCCCTGCTCCGCCGTCGCAAGGGCCTCGATCAATTCGTCCCGGGTCTTGTGCGGTTCGATGATCCGGTCGAGCCAGCCCCGTGCCGCACCGTGCCGGATATCCGCCTGCTCGGTGTAGCTCGCGTGGATCGCGCTGTAAATGGCTTTGTGCGTCTCGGGATCGATCGTCTCGCCCTTCCTCTTGCGGCTGGCTTCCTCAATCGTCGTCAAAACTCCAGTCGCCTGATTCGCCCCCATCACGGCGCACTTGGCGCTCGGCCACGCGAACGAAATGAACGGGTCAAAGGCCCGGCCGCACATCGCGTAGTTGCCCGCCCCGTAACTGCCCCCGGTGATGACCACGATTTTGGGCACGATGCAGTTGGACATCGCGTTCACCATCTTCGCGCCCGCGCGGATGATCCCCCCCTGCTCGCTGTCGCGTCCCACCATGAACCCGGTCGTGTCGTGCAGGAACACGATCGGAATCTTCCGCTGGTTGCAGTCCATGATGAACCGCGCCGCCTTGTCCGCCGAGTCGTCATAAATCACGCCCGGCATCTGCACGGCCTTGGTCGGGCCCGTCTTGCCTCCGGCGACCGCGCGCTGTACCAGTTTCTTTTGGTTCGCGACGATACCGCACGAGTAGCCGCCCACTTTGGCGTAGCCGCAGATGATCGACTGGCCGTAATCGGCCTTGTATTCGTCAAAGTCAGGAGCGAGCGCCTCGGCACCGCCTTCTTTCCGAGCCGCAACATCCACAAAACACGCAATCAAGTCCCGCACGTCATACTGACTTCCCGACGCATCCGTGAATTTCGTGTACACCTCGTTCGCATCATGAAATGCCCGCGCGGCCTTCCCCCCCTCGACACCTCGACACCTTGACACCTCGACACCTTCTCCGTACTTGCCGACGAGGTCGCGCAGCCGCGTCAAGCACCCCTCATCGTCCTTCTCCTTGAAGTCAATCGTCCCGCTCACGCTCGCGTGCATCGCCGCCCCGCCCAATTCCTCATCCGTCACTTCCTGCCCGATCGCCGCTTTCACGAGCGCCGGCCCCGCCAAATACAGCCCCGAACCCTCCGTCATCAAGAGCGTGTCGCAGAGCACCGGCAGATACCCGCCCCCCGCCACGCAATACCCCATGATCGCCGCGATCTGCGGAATTCCCTCGGCGCTGATCACCGCGTTGTTCCGGAAGATCCTCCCGAAATCATCCGTATCCGGGAACACATCCTCCTGCAGCGGCAGGTACACCCCCGCGCTGTCCACCAAATAAATCAGCGGCAGCCGCGCCATCATCGCCATCGTCTGCGCCCGGATGATCTTCTTGCACGTCATCGGAAAGAACGCGCCCGCCTTCACCGTCGCGTCGTTGGCGATGATCATGCACCGCCGCCCCTGCACCACGCCCACGCCCGTGACCACTCCCGCCGCAGGCGCCCCGCCGTGCTCCTTGTACATCTCGTACGCGCACCAGAGCCCGTACTCCTGAAAGAAACTCCCCTTGTCGATGAGCTTCTCGACGCGTTCGCGGGCCGTCAGCCGCCCCTTCTCGTGCTGGCGTTCGATCGTCTTCGCCCCACCGCCAAGTTTGAGCTGCGATTCGATTGCCAGATACTGCGAAGTCAGCCCGCGCAGGTCCGCCGCCTTTGCTTTCGCGGCATCCTCACCCAAGGCGATCGTGGTCGTAGCAGTTGGTTTCGACACGAAGTGGCTCCCGTCCGATGAACCGCCGGATCGTCGTCGTCAAGCGTAGCCGGGAGGCGCCGTTTGCCCGCCAACGAAAAGGACCGGACGTACCCGCCCGGTCCCTTGAAAATCGGTCTCTTGGCGACCCTACTTCTTCTTGTACGTCGTCTTCGCCACCTTCGTGAAGTCGTTCCCGTCCGGCAGCTTGAAGAACACCTCGTGCGTGATCGACTTGTCCGGCATAGCCCGGATTACGTACTTGATCGGCACCTTGCCCACTGCCGGCTCGTCGGTTTCGCCCAAGAGCGTCCAAGTCTTGTTCGCGGCGTCGTAATCGCCCTCGGCATACACGGCGTACGTCCCGCCCGTGTCAAAGCCGATTGCGAAGTACTTCTTCTTCTGCGTGTTGTAGCCGAAGTACCCGATCGACTCGAACTTCACCTGCTCCGAATTGTCCGCGTGCGCGTTCAACTGGACGAAGCGGTTGCCCAGCACCCAGGCTCCCGTGGCGTCGCCCTGCACCATCACCGGCGCCCCGCCGCCGCCCTCGAATTCGATCACCTCGTCGAACGTGCCGACGAAGGGATCAAGGTTGTGATGCTCGGGCGCCGGGGCCGACATCTTCTGGAGTTCCGCCGCGATCGCCTTTTTGTCCGGCTTGACCTGCTGTGCGATCACCACGCCGCCAACCAGCCCCAGGGAAACCAGCGCCGACGCCTTCAGCCATTTGTTCATCGTTCGATCCTCCAAAGGAAGAGTGATTGCGGGAGAGTATCACACAAAGCGCAGCCAATTCCCGAACTCTCAAGCCCCCTCCCTGAGGGAGGGGGTTGGGGGCGGGTTGATTCGCGCGCGAGACTTCTAATCGTCCCGTCAATTGCCCGGCCGCGCACGCTTCCACGCCTGAACCGCAATCCCCGCGGCTTCAACTCCGCCATTGCTCAGCCCACGCATGTCAATCACAACCGGCGCACTGGGCGCACTCACAAGCAGTGCCGCCGCCAGCCCGCGCACATCGAGCCTTCCCCCTTTGCCGCCCGGCGCGACTCGGGCGACGCCGTCCCAATCGCACAGCCTGACCGCGCCGGGACCGGCCGCGGCGAGCGCGACGGGGTCCTGGCCTGCACTCAGGACGGCGGCGCAGTCAAGGCCGCGACGGATGGGCGGGGGCAGGTCGCCAATCGGCGGCATCGAGAAGTCCGCAATCACAACCTCGCGCTCGAGCGCGGCGGCTGAGATTGTGGCGAGGAGACCGTCTACAGGCTTGGGGGGCAGGGCCAGGCAGAGCACGCGTCCGTCCATGGCGCCGAGCGTATTCAAATCCCCCATCAACTCGATACCGGACAGCACCGCACCCATAGCCCGGTCGGCACGGGACGTATCCGCGAAGTGACCGGGCGGAATATAGAGGTCCAGGCCCGTCGCGCGCACTCCGAGCCGCTTCAGAATGGCCGCCAGATCACGCCGCGCGGAGCGATCCAGTTCGCGCGGCCGGAGGCCGGCCAGCGTCGCATCGAGTTGGATGCGCGGCTCGGCCTTCGAGGCCATGAGCGCGGCCGCGGTGAAGATCGACTCGCGCGCGTCGGGGGCGAGGCCGGTGATGGAGAGGGAGAGGGGCAGATGTAATTCAAGGTCGCCCGATGGGTGAACGCCGGATTCGGATTCCGCGTGCCGAACCAGCCGGGAACGAAGTGACCGGTGCCTTGAGCGTCGCAAAGGCCCGTCGCTGCGCTCGGGGCTCGTCACGCACGCCTTTGGCTCGTTCGACCTGCTTCGGGCTGCGCTAGCCGTGCTTCCGCTCAAATTCCTTCATGAACGATGCGAGGGCTTCGGCGCCTTCTTTGGGGAACGCGTTGTACATGCTCGCGCGCATGCCGCCGGTGTTGCGGTGGCCTTTGATCTGGTCCATGCCGGCCTTGAAGGCTTCTTCGCAGAAGAGGTCGTCGAGCTTGGGATTGGGGGTGTGGAAGGTCAGGTTCATCAAACTGCGGCAGTCGGGCCTTGCGTGGCCCTTGTAGAACTTCGACTTATCCAGCACGTCGTAGACGATCTGGGCCTTCTCGAGGTTGCGCTTGAGGAGCGGGGCGACGCCGCCCTGCTTGATGATCCAGTTGAAGACCAGGTTGCACATGTAGATGGGGAAGACCGGGGGCGTGTTGTGGCGGCTTTCGTCGCGGGCGAGGACGGAATAGTCGAGCATCCGCGGCAGTTTGCGGACGGGCTTGAGCAGGTCGTCGCGGATCACGACGATCGAGATGCCGGCGATGCCGACGTTCTTCTGAGCGCCGGCGTAGACGATGCCGAACTTGTTCCAATCGACCGGGCGGCTGAAGATGTCGCTGCACATGTCGGCGACGAGGAACGAGCCGTCAGGGACTTTGGGTAAGCGGATCGAGCCGTCGGCGTGGCGCCACTGCGTGCCGTAGAGCGTGTTGTTCGTGCACATGTGCACGTAGACGGGCTTGTCCTTGTACTTGATCTCTTCGTCGGTCGGGCAGTGCTTGTAGCCGGCCTGCTTGCCGTTGAAGGCCTCGTACGCGCGGTTGGTGTAGACGCCGATTTCTTCCCACGTGCGCTCGGCCCAGTAGCCGGTGGTCAGGAACGCGGCGACGCCGTTGTCGGGGAGCACGTTGGCGGGGACCTGGAAGTTCTGGCTGGTCGCGCCGCCGGTGAGGAAGAGGACCTTGTAGTTGCTGGGGATATTGCCGACCTTGCGGGCGGTCTGTTCGGTCTCGTGCAGGATCTCATCGAAGAGTTTGCCCCGGTGGCTGAGCTCCATGATGCCGATGCCGCTGCTCCTGACGTTCCAGATCTCTTCCTGCGCCTGGCGGAGGACTTCCTCGGGGAGCATGGAGGGGCCGGCGCAGAAGTTGTACATGCGCCCGAGGCCGGCGCCGGGGAGGACGCTGGCTTCCGGAGCGGCAAACACGGGGCTCTTGGCGGCGGCGGTGCGGGACATGCGATTCCTCCGATGGAAGTCGGAAGAATGGTATGAGCATTTCGCGGTTGCCGCGACGGAAGTCCGATGGCACGTCGGGGCCGATCGCTCGTCGATCACTGCAAGCCGGCGGGCGTCCCGAACGTGCTGTCGGTCGTATCCAATTCGTTCTCCGCGATCTGTTCCATCTTGTTCGTGCTCAGATTGATCTTGGCTCGAACGGCGCCGCGCGGAACGTCCCACCCCAGGAGTCCGCCCCGCGTGTAGCGGTACCAGCCCGCCGCGGACGTATATGCGATGCGCTTTTCGTTGTCCTTCGGGTCCGGCGCGGCGTTTGCGAGGGCCGGGCCGGTTGCGGTTTGATGGTGAATGGTCGAGAGACGCGACGTCATATCGGTTCTTTTGAATGCGCTGCTTGGATCCCAGCCGGGGTTGGATTCACCGGTCATGATGACGCGCACCGAGCCGTCGTAGAACGTGAGGGGCTGCTTGCACGTCGGATCGGCGTAGTAGGCCGCCTTCTTTCCGTTGTGGCGGGCGTAGTCATCGGATGCCCAGGTCTTCTGCGCCGGAAAGCGCACGTCGGTCAGCCGGTTTCTGGAATAATCGGCTGTGGGGGCGGTGCCGAAGTCTCTTTGTTTCTCGCTGGTATGAACTCCCCCGTCCTCAACCCAAAGAAAGATGGACAGCTTCTCCCCGTCCCTGTCAATGAACTCGCGCCGGGGCTTGTTGATTCCGTAGTGGGAGAAATGAACGTTGTAGCTCATGCGGAAGGGAAGACGCCACGTTCCATTGTCGCTGTCATCGGAGGGAAAGGGCAGCCCCGACTTTGCGGGATCGTCATAGAACCTCTGAATGGTCTTGAGCCAAGTATCTTCAGGACATGCTGCATTCGGCATCGGGAGGCTTGCCGACATGTAATCCATGAGCGGGATATGCGAGTAAAGGACGAAGGGAATCCAACTCTCCGGCGCGTAAATCCGCGCACCGTCGCCGTTGAATCGCTTCTGCATGGCGTACGCAAACTGGAACGTCGCTGCCTGCGCATCGTTGGCCAAATAGACTTTTTGGGTTCCGACGGTACCGCCCATCTTGAGTTTGTAATCGGGCGGCACGGGCGTGCCGCGCGTCCACGTGAAGTTGAACAGCCGGTCCCTGTTCTCCGCGGCGTACGAACCCATCGCCGTGTTGAACTGGCGGAGGTTGTTCATGCAGAGAACCATGCGGGCGCTCTTGCGCGCCGCGCCGATCGCCGGCAGCAGGATCCCGATCAAGAGCGCGATGATCGCGATGACGATCAACAGCTCGATCAGCGTGAACGCCGGTCGCGAACGGAGCGGTAACTTCAATTTCATGGGACCGAAGTCCTCCTCGTAGCTCAGTTTACCAGAACCCCATGCAAACGCAACCCGATCGGGCGGCGCCGCTGCGATTCGATCCCGATTGTCCTTCAGAACTCCCAGCTTCCGGCAGAATTGCCGGTGTCGAGAAGAGGATACACGACTCAATAACTCTATGCAAGCACCGGATAAGTGATCGGGCGAAGGAGCACGGGAGTCTTCCCGAGTGTCGGGATTCTGTGGTCAGGAACGAGCCGGGAGGGAAGGGACCGGTACGTTGGGGATCGTCAAGGACGGCCAGAGCGTGGTTCGTGCGTGCGTTCACGTGCCGGAAGGTGACGTACAGAACGAGCCGGGAACGAAGTGACCGGTGCCTTGAAAGTCGCGGTGGCCGGTCGCT
The DNA here is from genome assembly GCA_044221315.1 of Phycisphaerales bacterium. Classification (GTDB taxonomy): domain Bacteria; phylum Planctomycetota; class Phycisphaerae; order Phycisphaerales; family UBA1924; genus JAFEBO01. The sequence continues at coordinate 27,937 of JBGAPK010000044.1, forward strand.
GCGCTCGCGGCTCGTCATGTACGGTCAGGGCTCGATCGCGGGCGGGTCTGCGAGAGTGCGTCCCTGCAATCTCACCAATCCCCCACCGAGGTATCGAGTTCACTCTCGATGATGCCCGTGTTCATCGTCTGGTTCAGGCCGGTCCCCTGGATCGTGGCGCGCAGGCCCTTGTCGCCGACGCCGCGCGGCACATCCCAGCCGTACAACCCGCCCCGCGTGTACTTGAACCAGCCGGCGCAGACGCGGTACTGGTTGCGCTCGACCGTCGCGCTGGTCGCGGGGATCGTCACCGAGATCGGATTGAGTTTTGGATCGAAGGTCTGCTGTTCCTTGACGTAGCGCAGTCGCTTGGCCATGTTCTTGCGGCTGGAGCCGTTGGTCGGGTCCCACCCCGGGTTGACTTCGGCGGTGCGCAGCACGCGGACGGAGCCGTCGTAGAAGCCCAGCGGCTGACGCGACTCGGGCGCGGCGTACAGGATCGGGCGCCGGCCGGAATGGCGCCCCCACTCGTCGGACATGATCACCTTTTGGCTTGGGAAGCGCACGTCGGTGTACTTGTTGACGCCGAACTGGCCGGGGAGGCGGGAGTTTCCGTCGGTGGTGTAGTAGTTGCCTCCGAGGCCGTTGAGGACGTTGTCTTCGGGGTACCAGATCGCCTGGATCGACATGAGCCCGTCCTCGGGATTCTGAACGCGGCGCGCCCGCGAGGGACCCCAGTGCGCCTGGTGGATGCTGTACGACGTGCTGAAGGGCCATCGCCAGTTCGACATCGTGCCGTCGCCACCGTCGGCCGGATAGGGAAGCCCGGTCGATTGCGGGTTCTCCCAATGGCGCTGCACTTCCCGGCGCCAGGCATCTTCGGGGCAGACGGCGATGGGCGAAGGCAGGTTGCCCCCGATGTAGTCGTTGAGCGGGATGTGCGTGTACAGGATGTACGGGATCCAGTTCACCGGCACGGGCGCCTTGTCGTTGTTCATGCCGGTCTTCTTCCGGATGATGTACACAACCTGGTAAGAAGCGGCCTCGAGATCGGTCGCGAAATAGAACTGTGTGTTGGCACGCTGCTCGAAATCCTGGCCCGGAAGATCGGCGGGAGGAAGGCTCCCGCGGCGCCAGTCCATGGCGGGAAGCCGATCCTTGCGTTCCGAGGCGTACGAGCCCGTCGCCGTCGCGTACTGGCGCACGTTCCCCTCGCAGACCGCCGACTTGGCGCTCCGCCGCGCATCGCCGAGCGCTGGAAGCAGAATCCCGATCAGGACCGCGATGATCGCGACCACGACGAGCAATTCGATCAGCGAGAAACCGGAAAGAGCCCTTCGCCGCGTGCCCATGAATTGGCCCTCGGAACCGCCACGACCCTCACGGCGTTCAGCCTACCACCGATCGGCCGCCTTGTAAATGACCAAGCGTGATTGCGCCGCGTCCTTGCACAATCCTGCCCGCAATGCAGGGGCGGCAGCGCGGGCCCACTGACGAGGGTAAAAGAAAAACCGCCCGGAGTTCCGGGCGGTTGAAGGAATTTCTTTCGACCGGAATTACCAGCTCTTGTCGGTCGTATCCAGCTCGTTCTCTTTCTTGGGCTCGAGCTTCATGTTGTCGTCCGTACCGACCACGGCGCTGAGCGACTTGTCAACACCAACTCCACGCGGAACATCCCAGCCGTAGAGGCCGCCGCGGGTGTACTTGTACCAACCCGCGACAACCTTCAGCTTCGACGGGTCCTTGGAGTACGACGGGTTCAGGGCCGGGTCGTAGTCCTGCTTGTCCTTGATCCACATGACGCGCTTGGTCAGGTCGTGGCGAGCGGAGTCGGAGGAGGGATCCCAGCCGGGGTTCGTCTCGCCGGTCTTGTAGACGCGCACCGAGCCATCATAGAAAATGAGGGGCTGGCGGGAGTCCGGGGAGGAGAAGAAGACCGGCTTGCGCCCGAAGTGCCGGCCGAAATCGTCGGACGCGACGGTCTTCTGGCTGGGGAAGCGCACGTCGGAAAGCTTGTTCACGCCGAACTGATTGGGCAGGCTGCCGTCACCGCTCGAGGTGTAATAGCTGCCGCCGCCTCCGGCAACGGCCGGCTGAGCGACGGGGTAGTACATCGCGGGCTGCTTGAACGTGCCGTCCTCGGGGTTCATCACGCGCTGTCCGGCCTTGCTCGGTCCCCAGTGGGACGCATGGATGGTGTACGAGGTGCTGAAGGGCCAGCGCCAGTTGCTCGTGCCGTCCTCGCCGCCCGCGGGGTAGGGAAGCCCGGTCGAAGTCGGGTCCTTCCAGTTGCGCTGGATCTGGATGCGCCAAGTGTCTTCGGAGCAGGCCGCGACGGGCGAGGGAAGATTGCCGCCGATGAAATCGTTCAGCGGGATGTGGGTGTACAGGATGAACGGAATCCAACTGCTCGGAACCTTGGCCGCGTTCTCGTCAAGCCCGGTCTTCTTGCGGATGATGTAGACGACGTGGTACGCCGCCGCCTCGAGGTCGCTTGCAAAGGTCGGGCCCGAAACCGAGCGTCCGGCATATTGCTGCCCGGGAAGATCGCCGGGAGGAAGCAGACCGCGGCGCCAGCCCGGACCACCCGGAGCAGCGAGCAGATCCTTCCGCTCCGACGCGTAGGAGTTGACGGCGGTGGCGTAGGAACGCTCGTTGCCCTGGCAGATGACCAGTTTGGCGTAGCGCCGTGCCTCACCCAGCGCCGGGAGAAGGATGCCGATCAGGAGCGCGATGATCGCGATGACGATCAAAAGCTCGATCAGCGTGAATCCGGTGGAGACGCGGGCCTTTCGCCCGTACGCGCTTTTCAACATTTCCAATCTCCCAGCTCTGCCGCAGACCGCGGCAAATTTAAGAACGACCCGAGTTCGGTACGCAGCAACGGCAACCCCGGCTGCGGCGAATCGGTGATTCTTGCCCACTGTCCGTGATCGGTCAAACGATGACCGGCCGCGGCCAGCGCGCCTTGACGCTCACTCACCCTCACGAGTCGTTCAGAATCTCGAAAAACACAAACCCTTCAATGCCCCGCCGCAGGATGCGGCCGCCAGAATTGGCACTCGGAGCATACCAACTATTCGATCCGCCGAACCCGAGATGATGCGAAAAAAGTAAAAGATCCCAATTTTTTCCGACGCGTTTTTTAATCCCGTAATTCCTTACGCATTCCTTACGGCCAGCGCGTCGAACGGACAAGCGACAGTTCCGGCCCGGCCTCAGGGGTCTTGGCGGGCTCTTGCGTGGACGGCTCCTTGGCGGGTTGGCTTGCTGCCGGCTCGGCCGGACGCTCCTCGATGGCCCACGCGGTTTGCGGTTCCTTCTTCGCGGCGGAATTTGATTCGGCGGGCTTGGATGAAGGGATCGCCGGCAATTTTTCCGGAGCGGTCGAGATCGGGGCACTCCCGATTGGTGGCGCGGGAGCCCACAGCCCGGATGCGGTCAGGCCGACCGCGACTAGCGCGACCAGGGCACAGACTGCCGCCAGCCCGATGAGCAGGCCGACCCGCTGGCGGAGGGAGGCGATCTCCTGTTCAAGCCGGCTATCGATCCCGCTCCGCCGTGGGACCGGGCCGACGGATCGGGGCGCGGGAAGCGCTTCGTCGGCCGAGTCTTCGGTGCGGACCAGTGGCCCGCCCGGGACCATCCGCAGGGGCATCAGGCCGAGGAACTGACGTTCCGGCTCGGTGTGAAACGCGGCCCCGCACTTCGGGCAGGCCTCGAGCGTCCCCACCGCCGGCCCCTGGCACGAATGGCACACCCCAAGGTGATTCGCGATCCCCGGCACGCGGCGGGCCGGATACCAGAATTGCGAGGTGCTCGGGCCGCGCAGGATCGTGTCGCCCGTGACCTTGCCGCGGGCGATCAAAGAAAGCATGGTCTCGTACGAGCACCCGGGCCGGAAGGGCTGCTGCTCATCGCGGATGAACCACGGGCCCATTGCGTTCTGGGTGGCCTGGCGGGAGAGCGGATCGAGCGGCCCGTGGCACCCGGCGCAACGGGCCTGATCGGGGGTTGGGCTGCCGCAGAAGGGGCAGACGAAGAGGGGGGATGCAGTCGACTGGGTTGGCGGGGCCGAGTCGTTCATGTGAGTGACCGATCCGAGCGAAAGGGGAGAAGAGTTTCAACTCAAAGGGGGAAAGACCAGCAGATTGGCAGAGCAGCAGAGCGGCAGATTCTCGAGATCGTGTCCCGCAAACAACGAAGCTCGTCTCGGCCCGATCCTTCCGCGATTTTCAATAAAGAGAATCTGCTGTTCTGCCAATCTGCTGCGCTGCCCATCTGCTGCGCTGCCGCTCTTTTTTACCTCGCCACTTCGATCGCGCGCGTTTCGCGGATGACTGTCACCTTGATCTCGCCGGGGAAGGTCATTTCTTCGCTGACTTTCTTGGCGATCTTGTGGGCGATGAGGTAGGCCTCGTCGTCGCTGACGCGGTTGGCGTCGATCATGACGCGGACTTCTCGGCCGGCCTGGATGGCGTGGGCTTCGTTCACGCCGCGGAAGCCCAGAGCGATGTCCTGGAGTTCGTTCAGGCGCTGGACGTACTTCTCCATGCTCTCGCGGCGGGCGCCGGGGCGGGCGGAGGAGACGGCGTCGGCGGCCATGACGATCGGGGTGTAGAAACTCGTGCTGGGGATATCCGCGTGGTGCCCGCCGATGGCGTTGAGAACGGGGTCTTTCTCGCCGAACTGGCGGGCAAAGTCCATGCCGATCTTGGGGTGGCCTCCCTCCATCTCGTGGTCCATGGCCTTGCCGATGTCGTGGAGGAAGCCGCAGCGCCGGGCGATGGTGCCGTCGAGGCCCAACTGGTCGGCGATGATCTGGCAGAGATAGGCGACTTCGATCGAGTGGCGAAGGACGTTCTGGCCGTACGAGGTGCGGTAGGCGAGTTTGCCCATCGCCTCGCTGACCTTGGGGTGAACGCCGCGGAGGTTTACTTCGAGCACGGCGTCGCGCCCGAACTTGAGGACCTTTTCGTTGATCTCGCTCTTGACCTTCTCGACGACTTCCTCGATGCGCGTCGGGTGCATGCGCCCGTCGGCGATGAGGCGCTCGAGCGATTCGACGGCGATGGCCTGGCGGATCTTGTCGAAGCAGGAGACGACGATCACGCCGGGCGTGTCGTCCACGATGATGTCGGCCCCGGTTTCCTTCTCGATGGCGCGGATGTTGCGGCCCTCGCGACCGATGATGCGGCCCTTCATGTCGTCGGAGGGGATGGCGACGGTGCGGACGGTTGATTCGGACGTGTGCTCGGTCGCGTAGCGCTGGATCGCCATCAGGGTGATCTCGCGCGCCTTTTCCTTCGCCTCGGTCTCGGCGGTTTCGGTGATCTTGCGGACGATCTTGGAGGCGTCGTGGCGGGCGTCTTCCTCCACCTTGACCAGCAGTTCGGCCTTGGCCTGATCGGGGGTGAGCCCGGTCATCTGAAAGAGCTTGTCCTTCTGCTCCTGGATCACGCGGCCCAGTTCGGTTTCCCTGGTTTGGAGCCCCTGCTCACGCCCCTTGATCTGCTCGACCTGGCGGGCGAGGTTCTGGTCCTTGAGGGTCAGGGCCTCTTCCTTGCGGTCGAAGAGGTCTTCACGTTTTTGGAGGCGGCGTTCGGCCTCGCGGACCTCGTTGCGGCCGTCCTCGATTTCCTTTTCGATGGTGGCCTTGCGCTCGAGAAGTTTTTTGTCGGCCTCGACGCGGATCTTTTCGGCCGCGCTGCGGGCCTCGGCCTCGGCGCCGGCGATCATCGCGGCTGCCTTGGCCTTTGCGCTGGCCAGTGCCTGACCGGCCAGGAAGCGGGCAACCCCCACGCCCAGAGCGATGCCAAGGACGGCGGCGCCGGCAACGGCGCCGATCAGCGTGGGGCCTTCAAGAGCGAGTGTTTGAATCGGCACGGGCGATCCTCCTGTGAGGATCGACCGGAAACGCGTTCAGGAGCGCGCAGCGATGAACGGACGCCGAAAGGACAGAAGGCGGGGATGGGCTGGATGGTGTTTCAAACTGCGGGATGCCCTGCGATTCCCTGTCGTGCCCTGCGTTCCGCGGCGTGAATCCGAACTTGTCCAAACCACCGGTTTGGCCTGTCGCCCGCAAGGCGGCTCCTTGGAGCCGGCGCGGACTTGGCGAAAACCCCGGCTGGCAAACGAAACGGTCTCTTACGCCGTACGTCGATCAATCGCTTCGAGAGTGCTGAACGATTCCAGGTCGAATTGGTGACAAAGGTTGGAATTTGTCCGGCTCGCGCCGGGCTTGAACTATCCTACCGCGATTCCGACGCCTGTGTTTCCCGTTTTCGGTGATTGTCCCGACTTTGGCCCGGGGACCGGCCGCTTCCGGACCGATCGAAACTGCCGAATCCGACCCCCCCTGACCGATTGCTACCAGCGACAGAAGGAGACTTGCGGCATGGGAATGTTTGTCAGCAGAATTGACCGCCCCCGGCAGGCGGTTTGGCCTCGGCTGCTTGGACTGGCCCTGGCGGGCGCACTTGGGCTGTTTCAAGTCGGGTGCGGCGCCATGTCCAAGCCCGTGACAATCTCGGGGCAGGAAGTGCTGGAACGCTCTCCGGCCCTCGCCGTCGATGTCGAAAACAGGCGCGGGAGCGTACTGATCAAGGTCAACCCCAAGTTGACCGCCCCGCGCATCACCGCGGTCTCGGGCAACTTCAAGGGGGAGGCCGGGCAGAACTACCAGAGCGACTTGTGGGCCAAAGCGGAGATCGCCGAGGCCGACGGGCGGGCGGTCCTGACGGTCCGGAGCAAGCCTCTGGAGCCGGGCGAGGGCGACTATTGGCTCCAGATCGCCATCGAAGTTCCCTCCTGCGACGGCCTTCGTGTCAGGAATTCCGACGGCACGGTTGACGTGCGCGGAGCCACCGGAGCCATCAGCATTGAAAACGGCGGCGCCGGCACGCCCGGCGGTTACGTCTATCTTGAGTGTGGGAAGCCCGTTACTGCTCCAGTCACTGTCAGCACTTCTGAGGGCGACGTGGACGTGATCTTCCCGACCGACTCAACCGGAAATATGGAACTGGTTTCCGGCAACGGACGCCTGGCCGCGATCATCGCGTGGACGGGCCAGATGGACAACAGCGTGATCAGGCCGGGCTTCTATTCGGGCGTGCTGAACCGCGGCGTCAACCCCGTCCGCGTGAAGTGCGCCGAGGGAGAGGTTCGTCTGCGCGTCGGGCCGTACCGGCTCGGCAATCCGCAGATCAAGTATTACAAGCAGTGGTACTTCAGTTAAGCCGCAGCAGAGCGGCAGAGCGGCAAAGGGGATTCTCGCTTGGTCGCGAGAATCTTCTCAGGCTGCTTTCCGTGCGGCGGTCTGGCGATCCTGGAGACGAGTGACGTAGTTGACCAGGAGGTCGGCGACGAACGGCTTGTACTCGGCGTGGAAAGCGAATTCGAATGAGACGCCGGCGTAGACGTCCTGCTCGTGGTTCAGGTGCGTGTGGACGATCCGCGCCGAGATTCCCAGGGGCGACGAGATCTCCGGGCGAAGGTCGAAGCGGGCCCAGACGAGTTTGGAGCGGTTGACGCCGCTGGTCTCGGTCTTGGGGACAAGCAGGCCGACGCCGCCGCCGCCGATGTTCAGAAGCCGGGCCTTGAAGACCGGACCGACCTCGGGCATGACGGGATTTAGCATCGGACGTCCGGAAATGATCGCGTCGCGGCAGGCGACCTCGGCCGCGACCGCGGACTGAGGATTGAGCAACGGGAAGCACTCGACCTCGGGCAGGCGGACTTCGGCGGTCGATACGCGGAGAAACGACCGGCGTTGACAGCGTTCAACGTCCTGCGGCATCTTGAGACGCAGGGCGGGCATCAGGACGCCCCTTGGGCCGGGCGTGGTGATCATGCCGAGCGTGGTGGAGCGGAACATCCAGCGGTTCTGGCCGACGGCGAGAATGCCGACGACCTCGATATCGGGATTGAGGTGGATCGAGTTGCCCATGGCGACGGGG
>JBGAPK010000007.1:0-154314 GCA_044221315.1 Phycisphaerales bacterium
TCCGAGGCCCTGGGCGATATGGCGATTGCACGCGTCAAACCAGATCTGCCCGCGTCGTGGCGTGTCGATGAACTGCTTCTGTATCTCGACGCCATCCCCGATCACGAAAAGCTCCACCAGCGCCTCGCCGAGGCCTGCCGCGACGCCGCACGCGAAGGACCGGCCCCGGAGCCGCGTCGGACCGCGTTCGCCGAAAATCCCTTTTCGTTCTGAACTGGGAAGCCCCCTCCCAGAAAGAGGGTTGGGGTGGGCCGCGGACGGTTTTATGGAAAAGCGATTCGCGCGCCCCCGCTTTACTGCCCGTTCGCACGCCGCTGGTTCTGATCCCCGATGATCACGCCGCCCAAAGCGCCCGCCGCCGCGCCGATTGCCGCGCCCGTGCCCATGTGCCCGAACGCGCTACCGATCGCCATTCCGGTCAACGCGCCCAATCCGCCGCCCGTCAGGCCGCCCTCGAGCGCGTTGTTGCAGCCCGCCCCGCTCACCGCCAGCGCGCCGGTCACGACAACCGCGGCAAGGCTTGCCCTCGACGACATCCGGCGCACGCTCATTCCCCTCAACATGGCTCGCTCCTTTTCAACCAGTTCCCGACCACACCATCGTTTCCCAGCCTCTCCCGGGTGTCACACGATGTTAGTCCTCAATATACATACGCCCGGCACTCCGTGCAAGTTCCAGCCGTAAAGGGCGTTCAAACATGATGTTATAGGACCTTCAATTCGGCGTGTAGCCCCGAGGAAATTCCTCCCCGGTCTGCCGAATTGCCCGCCGGATCAACCGGTCCAGGCTCTTGAGCTCGATCTCCACGATCCCCGCCCGCGTGTCCGCGTCGCCCTCCTCGAGCAACCGATACCGCTTCTCCTTGTCCTCAACGAGCGTAAACGAGATTAGTTCAAGCAGCGCCGTCGTCGGAATGTCCTCATCTCGAACGAATTCCAGCAGGGTGTCCGATTGTGCCAGCCGCTTCAGAGTTCCGTGCTCCAAGCCCTCTTCCAACTCGGTCCGCAATTTCGCCAACACCGGCGTCTCATCCTGCGAAAGCCCGATCGGCTCCAGCAACGCTTCGCGATAGAGCCTTCCCTCCGGCGCCGGCGGTTCGCTTAGCACCCTCGCGCGGCACACGCCCCGCAGAATCACGTTGTACCTGCCGTCCGCCAGTTTCTCGTGCTGCGCAATATGCCCCACGCACACCGCCGGCCGCACCGGCGGTTTCCCGTGATACTCCTGCTTCCACCGCTTGCCCTGGAAGACCGCCATCGCGATCTGGCCCGCTCCGTCCAGTGCGTCGCTCACCATCTGCCGATAACGCGGCTCAAAGATGTGCAGCGGCAATACCTGCTGCGGCAGCAGGGTCACCTGATCCAGCGGAAACAGCGGCAGAGCCCGCGAGAAGTTCACCTGGATCGTGTTGTCCTCGTTGCTCATGGCGGAACCCGCCTACTGCTTGAGAACGTCCGGCCGGAACAGCTTCACGTTCTCGAGCGCCCACTGCTTCTCGGTGAAGTTTCCACCCATGTCGAATTCTGCCGCGCGATCCGGCCTTGCCGCGTTCATCGCGATCGTGGTCTTCGCGTCCAGGTTGTCGAGCATTGCAACGAAGATGGCCTCCGGAGTCGCCGGGATCTTCGCCGCGCCATGCTCGGGCAGGGTGTGATGGCTCAGAATGATGTGCTGGAGCACCGTGAGCGCTCCCGGGGGCAATCGCTGCCCCGCCTCGCGCATCATCACCTGAGCCTTGTCGTGCAGCATAATCGCCCCCTCGACGATGTGCCCGATTAGTTCGCCCCGGTCGGTGTAACTGAACACCTTGTCGTAGCTCAGTTCCCGGGTCTTGCCCAAGTCGTGCAGGAACAGCCCCATCACCACAAGATCGCGGTTGATCTTGGGATACAGCGGACACACCCGGTCCGCAAGGTTCAGCAGGTTCAGGGTGTGTTCGAGCAGCCCGCCCAGATACGCATGGTGCATGCTTTTGGCCGCGGGGCACTGCCGGAACGCATCCATCAGGAATTTGTCCGCCAGGTACGTTTGCGCCAGCGCCTTCATCGCCGGATGCTCGAGCGTCCCGAGCAGTTTCGTCAATTCCGCCATCATCTCTTCCGGCGGCCGCTTCGAGCATGGAAGCAGATCTCGCAGCAATTCCGGCGTCGGTTCCACCACGTCGATGGTGTGGATGATCAGCTGCATCTCGCCCTGGTACGCCTGCGTCTCTCCCTCGATGACCACGAACCCCTCGGTTGGCAATCGACGGAACACCGGCTCTTCGATCGACCACATCCGCGCCGGCATCTCCCCCGTCTTGTCCCCGATGATGCACCGCAGGTACGGCTTGCCCGCACGCGTCTGCCCCATCTGCGCGTTGCTGATCGAGAACGCCCCGCTCACCCGCTCCGGCGGCTCCCGGAACTCGCTGATGAACCTGCGGGGCGATGAATTTCGTTTCTGTTCGTCGAGAGTCAGTTGCGACATGAAGGTACTCAAAGAGGTCCGCGAGGCGCCGGACACATTCCCGGCCAAGATCAATGCTATCGGGGCAGACTCCGCGCGCCTTTTTACGAAGCCCCCTCCCTGTGGGAGGGGTTTGGGGGCGGATTATCGACGCCCGCACCGAACGCGGTCTTTACAGTGGCCACCACGCCCTTCCACGCTTTTGTTTTCTGCACGAGGCGCCCTGTGGGCGTCCGCTCCTCCGCCCGTCGGGCCGCACGCCGATCTCCGGCGCACACTCATGGCGTTGGGTTGCTCACGTCGCCAACCCTCCACACCGCGCGACACTCCCCGCACTTCCTCATTTCTCCATCCCCCTCGATCACCTCCCCGCACGCCGGGCACAGTCCTTTCGCCTTCAGCAACTCCGCCCGCTTCGCCCCGCCGCGACCTATGTCGCTCCGCAGGATTGCGACCGATCCGATCAGCCACATCACCAGCCCGATCGCCTCGAGGCCCTGCATCATCCCCATGGCCGAGAGCGGCCGCCTCGAAAACTCCACCACGATCCCGATCGTCATCGGCAGCACGAGCGACGCGACCAGGAGCCGCTTCCACAACCCGCGAAATCGAAGCAACCTGACACACCCGTCAAGCCTCGAACGATGCTCTCCCGTCGCGTGCTTCCGCAAGACCAGCAAATCCATGAATCGCGCGAGTGACACCGGCCTTCCTTCATCATCCCTGAACGCCATTGAGTTGTACAACACGCCCTGCGCTCGGATCACCGCGTGCAGGCTCGGCGTCTCCCTCGCCGCGTGCGTTTCATCGTTGTCGACGTGATGAATCCGGTCACGCTTCCACTCCGCGCCGCACTCGGGGCATCGCACCAGTTCTCCGCTCTCGGGCCGATGCGCCCCCACCACCCCGACCACGCCCGCAAGGTTGTACGCGCAGCAAGGGCAAACGCCCTCGTCGAGGCACGCGTCCGCCACTTCTCCAGCACGCGGCGACAATCTGCGAAAATCGCGACGCATCCAGAGTGAATTCAGCGGAATCAGGAAAAGCGCGATCCCGCCCCCGATCCAGGCCGGCGCCAGCCCGGCGCGCCCCGTCCACGTCATCAGGAACGGCATCAACACGCACAAGGGCAGCACCAGGATGATCACCCGCGTCACGATCCGCCGGAAGCTGAAGAGGTCGGCGTACACCAACTGCGCCCTGTCTCGCATCCGGTTCAAACGCGCGGTCCCAGTCGGCAAAGCTCGCGCCGGCAACAATGCCCGCTCGGCGCCGGCGTCGTCGCGTATCGGAAGCTGCCACGCTCCGATGGTTCCCGAATGCCTCTGGATCCAGTCGTTCAATCCGGCTCCTTGACGAAACTTCTTCATCGCCCGGGCATCCAAGTTGCGTCACTTGAAAGGTTTTTCGTGATCGAATCCAGACTCCTGAAATCTGTCTTTGAGCGGGCCCTGCCGTACCGTGCCTACCTGGCAACCGGCGCACCGCACCACCAGCAGAACTGGAATACATTCGACGCCCACAGCCGCGCCGACGCCCCGCTCACCGACACCCAGCGCGCCCTGCTCGCCTCCTTCACTCGCCGCATCAACATCCTCGTCCTCAGCGGCATCTGGTGCGGCGACTGCGTTCAGCAGTGCCCGCTACTTGCACAGCTTGCCGAGTGCAACCCCGCAACCGGCCCGACACCCACCACCGGCTCCATCGACCTCCGCTTCATCGACCGGGACGACGCCGCCGACCTCTCCGAATACCTCATGATTTGTGCCGGCAGGCGCGTGCCCGTCGTGCTCTTCATGAACGAGGACCTTGACTTCGTCGCCCTCGCCGGCGACCGCACCCTGACCCGCTACCGAGCCCTCGCGTCCCGAAAGCTCGGACCCTCGTGCCCCCTCCCCGGGGCCCCCCTCCCAGCCGATGAGATCGCCGCCACCCGCCAGGACTGGCTGGACGAGTTCGAGCGGGTGCACCTGCTCCTCCGCCTGAGCCCCATGCTCCGTCATCGTCATGGCGATTAAGAAAATACTATTACAAAAACCGAATACCCCGTCGGAAGACCACCCCGAGCGCATCCGGTTTGGCTGTGGGCGGTCTCAGGGTGTCTCGGAAAGCGGCGAATCAGCCGTCTCCCGCGTCATCCGCAGGAGGTAGCCAGTGCGGGAGGAACTAATTGTCTTGCGCCGCGTCCAACCACGCGAGGCCGGTCTCCATTTCAACGCAACCATGGAACCGCGCCGCGGTATGCTCAGTACCGGTTCGGGGCGCAGACGAATGCAAAAAGGGCAGGAGCTCGAACTGGTACGGCGTGCTTCCCGCGGCGATCTTTCCGCCGCGGAGTTGCTGATTCGCCGTCATCAGGCCGGCGTCCACGCGTACATCTACCGGATGTGTGGCCGCTGGGATGTCGCCGAAGATGTCACCCAGGAAGCCTTCCTCCGCGTGCTCTCCAGCCTTCACAATTTCGACGAGACCTACCGCTTCTCGACGTGGCTCTTCACGATCGCCCGGCGCGTCTGGCTCAACATCTGTGAGAAGAAGAAACCCGCCAGCGCCGGTGACGCCAGCGACGCCTGGGCCGCCCGACGCGACGACCCTACCCGCTCCACCTCACGCGATCAGGAACAGCGCGGCCTCGCCCACGATGCGCTCCAGAGCGCCCTCCTGCTCCTCTCCCCCGAGCAGCGTGAGGCCCTGGTCCTCTTCCATCAGCTCGACTGGCCCATCCGCCTCATCGCCGATCACATGGCGCTCCCCGAGGGCACCGTCAAGAGCCACCTCCACCGAGGCCGCCAGCGCATGCGCGTCGAACTCGTCCGAGGCGTCAACGGCGTTGTCGCACTCGAAGAACCCGCCGGGTCCATCCCGCTTTTCGCCCGCCAGGCCGTGGCCCTCAGCCCGGAGAACGAGCGGTGAACGAGCGCACCTCCAACCTTGACCTGCACGCCCGCCGGCTTGAGGGCCGCCGGCTCATGCAGGCCGTTCTGGATGGAGAGGCCTCCAGCAGCACTCCCCGCTTCCGCCAGCTTGTCGAGTCCGACCCGATGCTCCGCGAAGAGTTTCAGACCTATCGGGAGCTCGGCTCGATCCTCCGTCAAATGCCGGGCTCGCCCGATGTGACCGCAAACGTCTTGAGCGCACTCAACTCGCGCCCGGTTTTCCTCCCGCAGCAGCCGCGCCGCTCGAAATTTTCACCCAAGTCCGCCGTCGCATTGGCCGCATGCCTTGCGCTCAGCGGCGCGGTGCTCTGGCTGAGCTTTTTCGAACTCGAACCCGCGCGTTCCCGCACACTCCGCGCCGCGCTGCAGCGCCATACCGACGTCGTAGGCGACGCTCGCGAGGTCATCCGCTCCACCACCGGCACAAACTACGCCAGCCTCTCCCGCCCCGGCGCCCTCGTCATCAGCCCCGCGAGCGAGACCGGCCAGATCCCCGATCTTGAGCAGTTGTCACGCGTCGCCACCGTCGACGACGCCGACCCGCGCCTCACCGCCGCTCAGATGGCGGCAGACTCCAAGCTCCTCATCGGACGCGCCGGCCTCAGCGTCATCAACCCCGGCCCCGCCACGTCAGCCTCCGGGCCGCGCAAAGCAATGGTCGCCTGGAGTTCCCTCCCCGATGCTGAATATTCCGGCGGCCGCTCCCGGCGAAGCGATTCCTTCCGTGTCGCCGCGGTTGCCACAGGCTGGTACGACCGGGAGGGCGCGTATGTGCCCTTGACCGGCGTCGGGATCCCAAATCCAAAGTAATCGATCCCGGGTGGCGCTGTGTAGGCTACTCCCGAAACCTTCACGCATAGGGTGACCGGGCGCCCCTCGATTCCAGCTTCACAACGCGGTTTTTCTTCACCCGACCGCTGAACTGGCCCTCACCGCTGCTTCCGGCCCGGTCATCAACAAATCCGACGCGTTCTTCACACGCCGTGCTGTCATTTCGCCTCCTTTCCACTAGGCTGAATGTCTGTCGCGATCTTGGGGTGAATGCCGCCATCACGGCAGGCAATTCGGGGCAGGCCTCTGCCCGAGAAGGGGAGTCATGAGCACATTTCGCATCCCACAGCCAAGCACGATTGCCGCAGTTGTCGCCTCGGCCTGCCTCGCCACGCCTCCCGTCGCCCACTCCCAATGGACCGTCACCAACCTGCATCCGACGGGGGCCGTTTCTTCCCGAGCCAACGGCGGCAGCGGCAACCAGCAGGTCGGCTACGCCCAGATGGGCCCCACCGTCGGTCACATTCGCGCGGGCAAATGGAATGGGTCCGCCGCATCATGGGCGAATCTCCATCCCGCCGGAACCGTGTACTCGATTGGTTACGCCGGAGATGGAGCAAATCAGGCTGGTGAGGTGTACACCGACGGTTTCCCGCGTGCCAGCATCTGGAGCGGCACCGCCGGGTCGTGGGTCAACCTGCACCCGGCCGGGCCGTACAACTCCAGCGTCTTCAGCGCCGGAAGCGGGCAGCAGGTGGGAGCTACCTCCGAGGGTTACTACAGCGCAGCGCTCTGGAGCGGCACCGCCGCATCATGGGTCAATCTGAATCCGCCTCCCAATCCCATCACCGGGTACGTCCATTCATCAGTCGCGTATGGCGTGAAGGGGGGCAAGCAAGTGGGCTACGTCGTCGCCGACGGAGGCGTCCAGAGCGCTGCCCTCTGGAACGGCGCCGCGGCCGGATGGGTGAACCTGCACCCGGCTGGAAACATCTCTTCGATCGCCTACGGCATCGATGGATCACACCAGGTCGGATACGTTCGGGTGCCGGATACCTCCAGCCATGCCGCCCTCTGGAGTGGGAGCGCCGCATCGTGGATCGATCTGCACCCGCCGGGCGCCACCAACTCGTTTGCCGCCGGCGTTTCGGGCACGATGCAGGTCGGCTACACCGTCTTTGAGGGAATCAAACACGCCAGCCTCTGGTCCGGCAGCGCCGCCTCGTGGGTCGATCTTTCCGCATTTCTTCCCGCGGGCTTCTATCAATCCGAGGCCACCGCCATCTGGACCGACGGCGCCACGACCTACATCTCCGGCTATGGAGTCAACAGCAATCACCAGCGCGAGGAGGCGCTCTTCTGGTCCGACCACCCCCCGTGCAAGGGCGATCTCAACGGCGACGGGCTTGTGGACGACGCCGACTTCTCGAAGTTCGCCGTCGCCTACAACATCCTCGACTGCACCGACCCGGCGATGCCTCCCGGGTGCCCCTCCGATCTCAATGGCGATGGCGTTGTGGACGACGCTGATTTCAGCGTGTTCGTCGTCGCGTACAACGCGCTGGTCTGCCCATAACCGGCTGGCTTTGAGGAGTGCGCACTAGTCCGTGCGACCCTCCCACCGAAGAGCATTGCCGCGGCGAAATCCGCGCCACAATCGCCACATGTGATAACGGTCCCCGGAAGTCCGATTCCGGCTCTTATCTGCTGCTCTGCCAATCTGCTGCTCTGCCGCTCTAACATCCCTCCTAGAATGCCTCTGTTCGGGCATTCCCGGGCCCGTTCCCTTTTCGTAAACCCTTGCAAATGACGGGGTTGGAAGATCCAGCCGCGCCCGGAGTCATTCACCATCCTTCTCGAAGCCCCCCGCGCCACCATGACCAGCAGCCACGCCTCAACAAAAACCCCGGTCAATCCGCTCATCCGGAACGTGGCCATCATCGCCCACGTCGACCATGGCAAGACCACGCTCGTCGATAACCTTCTCAAGCAGTCGGGCAACTTCCGCGCCGGCGAACTCGAAAAGCTCGAGGGCGGGCAGCACGGCCTCATCATGGACTCCAACCCGCTCGAACGCGAGCGCGGCATCACCATCCTCTCCAAGAACTGCGCCGTCCAATACACCGCCCTCGACGGCATCACCTACCGCATCAACATCATCGATACCCCCGGCCACGCCGATTTCGGCGGCGAGGTCGAACGCGTCCTCCGCATGGCCGACGGAGTCCTGCTTCTCGTCGATTCCTTCGACGGCCCGATGCCCCAGACCAAGTTCGTTCTGACCAAGGCGCTCGAGGCCGGCCTCAAGCCGGTCGTGATCGTCAACAAGATCGACCGTGCCGACGGCCGCCCCGTTGATGTCATGCACGAGGTCTTCGACCTCTTCGTCGAACTCGGCGCTGAGGAACTCGCCCTCGACTTCCCCGTCGTCTATTGCGCCGGGCGCGATGGCTGGGCGACCAACACCTGGCCGATCCCCGAGGGCACTCCCAAGCCCAAGGACCTCCGCGACATTTTCGAATCCATCATCAAGCACGTTCCGCCGCCGCGTGCCGAAATCGAGAAGCCGCTCCAGGTCCTCATCACCAACCTCGATTACAACGATTACGTCGGGCGCATAGGCATCGGACGCATCTTCTGCGGCACGATCAGGGCGGGCCAGCAGGTGGCTGTGCTGAAGCGCGACAACAAACGCGTGAACACCAAGGTCGCCAAGCTGATGCAGTTCGAGGGCCTCAAACGCAGCGAGGTCAACTCCGTCGAAGCCGGCGACCTCTGCGCGATCGTCGGCCTCGAGAGCGTCGATATCGGCGACACCATCGCCGACCCCGAGAATGCCATCGCCCTCCCGCCCGTCACCATCGACGAGCCGACGATGACGATGCTGTTCCGCATCAATGACTCCCCCTTTGCCGGGCAGGACGGATCCTACGTCACCAGCCGCCAGATCCGCGAACGCCTCTTCAAGGAACTTGAGCGCAACGTCGCGATGCGCGTCGAGCAAGGCCGCACCGCCGACGAATTCATGGTCTCGGGCCGCGGCGTCCTCAGCCTGGGCATCCTCATCGAGAACATGCGTCGCGAGGGCTTCGAACTCTCCGTCGGCAAGCCCGAGGTGATCATCCGCGAGATCGACGGCGTGCCGCACGAGCCCGTCGAGGAGCTCGTCATCGACTGCCCTAATTCCTCAGTCGGTTCCATCATGGAGCTCGTCGGCGGGCGCAAGGGCGAACTCAAGAAGATGGAGCCCCGCGGCAACGACCTCACCCACCTCAAGTTCGAGATCCCCTCGCGCTCGCTCATCGGAATGCGAGGCCGCGTCCTCACCGCCACCCAGGGCGAGGCCATCATGGCCCACTCCTTCCTCAAGTTCTCGCCCGTTTCCGGCGAGATGAGCCACCGCGCCATGGGCGTGCTCATCAGCCTCGAGTCCGGCGCCATCACCACCTACGCACTCGAGCAGCTCGCCGACCGCGGCATCATGTTCGTCGTCCCGCAGGAAAAGGTCTACGCCGGCCAGGTCGTCGGCGAGCACAACCGCGATAACGACCTCGTCATCAACGTCACCCGCATGAAACATCTGACCAACATGCGCGTGTCGGGCAAGGAAGCCACGGTCGTGCTGAAAGCCGCCCGCAAAATCACCCTCGAATACGCCCTCGAATACATCGAGGACGACGAACTCGTCGAGGTGACCCCCGCCAGCATCCGCATCCGCAAGAAGATCCTCGACGAATCCGCCCGCAAGCGTTCCGAGCGTCAAAGCCGCGACAAGGCCGAAGCCACAAACGCCTGATGGCGCCACCGGCGTAAGACGGAGGTTGTGCTCAATCGCGCCACGTCCAAAGCACAACGGCGGGCTCTCGCCCGCCGTTGCACATCGGAAGAATCGAATTCCTGAAGACCGTCCCTACCGGCGACGGCGCGGCAGCACGCAAAGCCCCGCGAGGCTCGTCATCGCCAACGCTCCGGGCGTCGGGATGAACGATGATGCCGCTTCACCCGGCCCGATCAGCGAGATGTCGTCGTAATACGCCGTGTTCGCTTCGCCTGAGTACAGGTCGAGCGCCGCGATAGCCCTCGCCGACGATCCGCTCCTCGTCCACGTTCCCTGGCTCAGCAGCGTGTTGTTGTAGTAGTACTTGACCGTGTTCGCCCCCAGGTCGATGTTCGCCTTGACCGTCGCCCAGGTGTTGGTCGTGATCGCCACCGAACCGCCCCGGAAGTCGTCGTAGACGCGACCGCCGGTCAGGTCGAAGCGCAGCTGTGTGCTCCACATCCCCGAGTTGTTGTTCGCGCCGTCCTTGTACTGGTTCATCACGATGAAGTACGTACTTCCGCTCTGCCCGCTGCCGATGTACTGCTTGGCGGTCAGCGTCCAGATGCCCGACGTCGCCCCGCTGAATTCGTGCACGGCGTCGGTGTATCTCGTGATCCTGATCGAGTTCGCGCCGCTGTACGACTGCAGGCTGCTCACGACGCCCGCGGCGGAGGCGACGTTGTCCCAGCCCTTCCAGCCGCCCAGGGCGCTCAGTTTCTGCCCATTCGAATACGAATCAAAGTCGGCGAAGAACCCCGCGCTGGCGGCAAGGCTGCCCGACGCAATTCCGGCCGCTATCACGATCATCTTGGCCGTACTCATGAAATACTCCCCTTCAACTTCTTTGCCCCACCCCGGGAAATTCCCGGAGCCATGCGTCAACCTTCCCAAACCCCTGTGCGCGTTCCCACCCAATTCCGCGCTTCCCGAGATTCCGCGATCGGACTGTCCGGTCTGTGACGCCTCACCCATCGCGCCCGCCCGCGCCCACGCGATTCTGCTCTCCCCCGCCCGTCCGATACCATCCCACCCCCGATGCCCACACCCGAAGCGTCCAAGAACCGTTGGTCCAAACGCTTCGCCCTCGCCGGGCTCATCGCCAACGTCCTGCTCGCCGTCGTCAAGCTCTGCGCCGGGGTGATCGGACGCAGCTACGCCCTCATCGCCGACGCCATCGAATCTCTCGCCGACATCCTCGGCTCCGCCATCATCTGGGGCGGCCTTTCCGTCGCCTCCCGCCCCGCCAACCCGCAGCATCCCTACGGCTTCGGCAAGGCCGAGCCCCTCGCCGCCCTCGTCGTTGCCATCATCATTCTTTTCGCCGGCGTCGGCATCGCGATCGAGGCCGTCCGCGAGATCATCACGCCCCACCACACCCCCGAATGGTGGACGCTCGCCGTCCTCGTCGGCGTCGTCGTCCTCAAAGAAACGCTCTTCCAGATCGGCCGCAACCGCGCCCGCGTGCTCGGTTCCACCGCCCTCGCCACCGACGCCTTTCATCATCGCGCCGACGCCATCACCTCCATCGCCGCGTTCATCGGGATCAGCGTCGCCCTTATTGGCAAGTGGCGTACCGGGACGGACGCCTGGGCCCCCGCCGACGACTGGGCCGCTCTCTTCGCTTCGGTCATCATTCTCCACAACGCCGTCCGCCTCATGATCCCGCCGCTACGTGAACTCCTCGATGAACAGGCTGATGGGGTCGCCGAGGAGGCCCGACGCCTCGCGTCCACCGTCCCCGGCGTCGTCCTCGTACAGAAAGCCTTCGCCCGCAAGAGCGGCATCCTCTACTGGATCGACATGCACGTCTGGATGGACGGCCGCATGTCCGTCCGCGATTCCCACGCCGTCGCCCATGCCGTGAAAGACACCGTTAAGGCCGGCCTCCCAAACGTCCGCGACGTCCTCATCCACATCGAGCCTGCCTCTGAAGCCCCTTCCCTGAGGGAAGGGGTTGGGGGAAGGGCAGATTCAGTATCCAAGCCATTGTGAAGCCAAGACTTCGCTTCCACCCCCTCGCAAAAACCCTCCTGCCCGCCTAGTATCCCGACCCCTTTCCGGGGCATTTGGAGTCCGGCATGTACGCGATCATCGAAGAATTCGGCGGCCAGCGCAAAGTCACCCAGGGCGAGGAAATCCTCATCGATCTCGCCGAGTCCGGCGTCGCCAAGGTCGGCTCCACCATGACCTTCGACAAGGTCCTCGTCGTCGGCAAAGAAGGCGGCGACGCCAAGATCGGCCAGCCCTACGTCGCGGGCGCCAGCGTCAAGGCCGAAGTTCTCGACCCCAAGGTCGCGGGCGAAAAGATCTACATCCACCACTTCCGCGAAGCCAAGACCTGGCGCAAGAAGACCGGCCATCGCCAGAAGTACACCAAGATCAAGATCACGGCCATCAACGGCTGATCGAACGGCTCGTAAGACTCGCTCTATTTGAAGTTTGGTAAAGGGAAAAGCGCCATTTGGCGCTTTTTCGGTTGCGCTGTGCCCGAAATGCCATCGCGCCGTGCGCGGTCGATTCGAAGAGTGATCAGCGCGACGACTCCTCCACCGGAACTACCAAGATCGCGCCGTAACGCCGGCCGCAATCCCGATCGGCCGGTGCTCGAACAAACCGGGGTACTGCCGTCCGGCGCGCAAATCTGGTTCAAGAAGGCGGGCACTCTGCCCACCTTTCATGGAGTCCCGGATCCGCACTTTGCGATGAATCGCAATGCCCGTTCGCTGGAGAAATGCCCATGGTTCACTGTCCGCGACTGCAAGGGATTGGTCTGGGTCTTCTCCTGGTTTCGATCGCGTGCACGAACCCCCGCCCGTGCCGGGGCGAGCTTTCCCACCAGGCTCCGGTGAGCCAATCCGCACCGAATGCAACAACCTCTGCCCGGGAATCGCCGGCCGTCGAATCCCTCGCCGGGCGCATTGATGACTTCCTGACGCGCATGAGCGGCTTTGGGTACAGCGGCAACGTCCTGATCATGCAGCACGGTGCACTGGTACTCAAGAAGGGGTACGGGTTGGCGAATCGTGCGGACCACATTCCGTATGACGCGGACACGGTCTTTGACATCGGATCGATGGCCAAGACGTTCACCGCCGCCGCCGTCATGAAACTCGAGATTGAGGGACGCTTGTCGGTGAACGACCCGATCGGCAAGTTCCTGGAGAAGGTGCCGGACGACAAACGGGCGATCTCCATCCAGCAACTCCTTACTCACACCTCCGGACTCACGGTGGACTTCCCCTTCTCTGATCCCTCC
The DNA here is from genome assembly GCA_044221315.1 of Phycisphaerales bacterium. Taxonomy (GTDB): domain Bacteria; phylum Planctomycetota; class Phycisphaerae; order Phycisphaerales; family UBA1924; genus JAFEBO01. Next base: position 13,232 of record JBGAPK010000007.1, read on the forward strand.
ACGCCATACGAGGATGTCTCCCGCGATGAAGCGCTTCGTCGCATCCTCGCCGCTCCTCTTGACTACCCGCCCGGCACGGACAAGGCGTACTCGAACACCGGATACATCGTTCTGGCGGCAATCATCGAGGTCGCTGCGAAGATGCCGTTTCGCGATTACATGCGCCTTTCCGTCTTCGGGCCGGCGGGACTCGCGCACACCGGATTCTGGGCCGAATCGACCCTGGACCGCAGGAAAGTGGCCCTCGGATACAACGAGTACGGAGAGCCGGTGCATGACCCGATGACCCGCTCCGCCACGACCTGGGCGGACTTGGGCGGTGGCCAGATGCTGTCGACCTTGTCCGATCTCGAGCGTTGGCGCGAGGGACTGGCGTCCGGTCGGTTCCTTCCCGCGGAAGTCGTCGCCCGGATGTGGAAGTCCTGGACCCCACAATTGATGTCCCCGGTGTATGACTACGGCTACGGCTGGCTGATCGGGCACACGGCCCGCCAAACCACGGTCATCCAGCACGGCGGCGACTATCTCGGCACGGGCGCGGAACTCCGGTGGTACCGCGAAGAAGACGTGGTGATGATCACCTCGACCAATGTCCGCCACGACTTGAATCCCACGCGAAACGCGACCGATCGCGTGATCCCCAAGATCATTTTCGGCGGCGATCACCCGGACCCGCCGGCGTGGGCCCCCAACGACGCGCTTCTGCGCCAATCGCTCGGGACCTACCAATTGCCCGACGGCGGATCGCTGACCATTCACGAGCGCGGCGGCCGCTTCTTCATCGGTGCCAGCGGCCAGGACGCGACCGATCTGCTCATGACCACGAAGGACGGCGAGGCCCGGCGCCGCGCGGCCCACACCGTCAATATTCAGATCGCCATGGACGGAGTGCGCGAAGGGAATCTCGCCGCGATGCAGGAACTGGCCGGTGGCGCTTCCGCCAATCCGAAGTTCGTTCAGGCGGTAGTTGACGAGATCGCCGGGCTCGGCCGTGGCCCGCTGCGCAAGGATCGCGTGCTGGGGACATTCGCGAGCGGGTATCCGCGGGGCCAGCCGCTCGACTACGACACGACGCTGGTGAGGCTCGACTTCGACGATTCAACCGCGTACTACGCCATCCGTTGGGGCAACGACCATCTCGCCTCTTCCGAGGTTCCTGCCTTCCATTTCGCGGCGGACACCCAAATCCAGCCCGACGGAAAGGGCGGACTCGTCACCTGGAACATCGTGTTCAACTTCGGCGTCACTATCGAAGCCAAACGCAACGGTTCGACGATCGCCTCCTTGGTCGTGCATTCGCCCGGCGGCGATGTCGTCGCGACCCGGACACCAAGTCCGTAGACACGTCTCGTGCGTCTCGGGCGTATCAGGACCGATCGAAAACCAACGCAAGGAAAGGCGCGGCACCGACCCGTGCCCTTTTCCTTTCCCGTGTACGCTTGTATTCCGAGATCCCCCATTTGCGGCTTTGCCGCTCTGCTGCTTTCCTTGCTGTTCTGCAAATCTGCTGCTCTACCCCATGCCCCACCTCACCCTCATCACCACCGGCGGCACGATCGAAAAAACCTACGACGAGGCCAGCGGCAGCCTCGCCAACCGACGCTCCATCGTCCGGCGCATGCTCACCCGCCTGCGCCTCGTGGACACCTCCATCAGCACCATCGAGCTCCTGTCCAAAGACAGCCTCGACATGACCGACGAAGACCGCGCCGCGATCGTCGGCGCCGTCCGCGCCGCGGGAGGCTCGCCCGACCTGGCAACCCAGGCCGACGGAATCGTCATTCTCCATGGCACAGACACGCTTTGTATCACCGGCGAATACATCCTCAAGGACATCAAAAAGCCCCGGATCCCCATCGTCCTGACCGGCGCGATGCGCCCGTACGAGATGAAACGCTCCGATGCACTCCAGAACCTGAACGAAGCGATCTTTGCCGCGGGCCTGCTCCCGCCGGCCGTCTACTGCGTCGCCCACGGCCGCGCCCTCGCGTTCCCGGGCGTTAAGAAGAGCCGAGACAAAGGCACATTTGTGAAAGCCTGATTCCCCTCGACCTTTCCTCTCCGTAGCTCTCCGTGGCCCCCGTGGTGAATTTCTTCCGATAACACCACTCTCCCCCCGCGCACGACCGTCACACCCCGCGCACCCCCCCGCCGTCCCTTCATCCGTTACAAGCCGCACTCAGCCTCGTGCCCCCGCCGCCCGATCGAGGAGGGGTCGGTACGCACGCGCGGCCGTTTCCCCGGGGGATTCCGCTCGAGAGTTGCACTTCATGGACAAGGCCTCCATCATCGGAATCCTGATCGGCGTGGCGGCCCTGGGCTACGTCTTCGTCGAGGTTTCGCACGGCAACCTCATGATGTTCTTCTCGATGGAAGGCGTCCTGATGGTCGGCTTCGGCTCTGTTTCCGTCGTGTTCATCGCGATGCCGATGGCCAAGCTCAAGCAGGTCCCGGGCTACATCAAGGCCTTCCTCTTTCAGAAAGGGATGAGCGCCGGCGAGGTCATCCAGACCGTCCAATCGCTCTCCGACAAGGCTCGCCGCGACGGCATCCTCGCCCTCGAGCCAGAGATCGCCAAGATCAAAGATCCCTTCCTCGCCGCAGGCCTGAAAATGGCCATCGACGGCGTCGAACCATCCAACATCGACGCCACCCTGCGCATGGAAATCCTCGCCATGCAGGACCGGCACAAGGCCGGCAAGAAGTTCTTTGATCTGATCAAGCTCTACGGCCCCGGCTACGGCCTGGTCGGCACGCTGGTCGGGCAGGTCGGCATGTTCGGTCAGTTGGCCAGCGCCGACATCGGCGCCCTGGGCCACGCTCTGGCCATCGCCGTCGTGGCCACCATGTACGGCGCCATCATCGCCAACGCGGTCGCCGGACCCATCGGCGACAAGCTCGGTATCAAGTCCGGAGAGGAGATCCTCAACCGCGAGATGATGCTCCAAGCCATCCTCAGCGTCCAGGCCGGCGATAACCCGCGCGTCACCCTCGACAAGATGCTCGCCTTCATCCCCTCCGTCCGCCGCGAGACCTTCCGCGCGGCAGCCTGATCCGTGCCACTGACCTTTCCTTGAAAGGTCAGTGCTCCAAGTGCCGGGCTCCCAACCAACCCCTCTCACATGGCCGAAGAGCACAAAGACAAGCACGAGGAAGGGCACGAGAAGGGCCACGGCTCCCACGGTCACGGAGGGGGCCACGGGGGCGGCGGCCACGCCGAGGGCGAGCACGAGGGTGCGCCCGAGTGGCTGATCTCATTCGCCGATAACGTCGCGCTGATGATGGGCTTCTTCGTGATTCTGCTCGCCATGAACATGGGCTCCAAGGGCCACACCCCCGCGCCCGGTGACCCGCAGGGCGAGCCCGGCGAGCCCAGCGCCGCCATGCTCGATTTCGTGATCGGCATGCGCGAGGGCTTCGGAAACCCCATCGAGATCAACTCCAAGAACGCCGCGGAACAGCAGTTCGTCAAGCGCCTCCGCGAACTCCGAGGCGAGGGCGACGCCAACGGCGTCCCCGGCCGCCACAAGAGCCAGCAGTCCCTCGCCCCCACCGATTTCAGCAGCCTCGGCGCACGCGTCGCCTTCGACGACAACTCGACGGCACTGACCACCGCGGCAAAGGAAACGATCAGCGAAGCGGCGAAGAAGTTCAGGGGCCAGCGCTACTTCATCGAACTCCGAGCGCACGTCAGCCCGCCCGAAGCCATGCGCGACCCCAAGAAAGCCATGATCCTCAGCTACGAGCGCGCGATGTCCGTCTTCAACGCACTGGTCGAGCAGGGCATCCCCTCAAGCCAGCTCATCCTCCGCTGCTACGGCGACAACGCCCGCCTCGTCCCCAACACCTGGTCCCGCGAGAACGACCGCACCAACCAGCGCGTCGAGATCGTCGTCTCCGCCGACCCCCTCCCCGCCGACCCGTACAGCAAGGAAGCGACGGGGAATAAGCAGGGCGAAGAGCGTTAAGACTCAGAGTTCGCCTTCAATCGACACGAGCATGACATTGGAATTGAGCTGGCAATAATTGGCTGGCACAACCGATTTGATCGATACTTCGGTTCAAAATAAGCTCTCTGGCAGAAACCCTAGGGTTTGATATACTATGGTTTCCGGAGTTGTTCGCCTGCCAAAGGGAGAGTGTGATTTGTTGTCGAAACCGCTCACACACGCCGTTGTGCTTCCGCTTGCCATTGTGTCATCGCTAATCTGTCCGGCCGAGAAGCTGGCTTGGGCGGCGATGCCGGCGGAGACCGTAGTTCTGTCCGGCCAATCCGGTCGCATGGGTCCAGGCATCCCGGGCGCGGCGTTTTCCAAATTCAACATTCCGTATTTAAACGCGGCTGGCCAAATACTGATCTCCGGTGAGGTCGAAGGACCATCGGTCACCGCTGCGACTTCAAAAGGATTTTGGATGTGTTCGCACGGAAAAGTACGATTGATCGCTCGGGCGGGCGACCCCGCGCCCGGTGTTTCGCCCGGGATCTTGCTTGGAAGCTTGCGTTCATGTGAGATCAATGACGCCGGACATGTGCTTTTGAGTGGCGTGCTGAGCGGTCCCGGCATTGGGCCGAATATCGAGGGAATTTGGACGGGCACCGTTGGGTCGCTTGGGTTGCGCTTGCTCACCGGCGATCCTCTCCCCGGGTCTTCGAGTGGCATGACCATCCGTCAACTTTTTTGTTATTCGCTAAACTCGACCGACGCCATGCCGGTCGAGTGCGTAGAGCAAGATTCTCCTTGGTGGATAACACACTGGTCAATTTGGCGACAGGACGCAACCTCCTTTACCAGGATTGCTGAGGCTGGCCAACCAGCACCCGGCGCCGGACAAAGTGTTCTATTCACCAATGACATGCGACAACCGGGCATTAGCTTGAACGGCGAGATTGGCTTTCGGGCAGCACTTACTGGTACCGGAGTAACAAGCGCGAACGACTTTGGAATCTGGGTGACGAACGGCGGCACACTCGGCCTCATTGCAAGAGAAGGCTTCCAGGCACCCGGCATGCCCGCAGGCGCCAAATTTGTGAATCTGGCAATATACGAACAGTTTGTGATGGATGACGAAGGCGAGGCGTTCTTCGCCTCTCAAGTCTCTGGCGGCGGCGTTGCAACCGGAACAGATTACGGGCTTTGGATTGCAAAGGCAGGTGCCGTGTCGCTGGCGACTCGTGCAGGAGAACCGATTCCCGGAGCTCCATCGCTGAAGTATGGTTCGATCTCTCCGGAATCGCTCGCTTGCAACGGAAACGGGATTCTGTCCTTTTCCGGACGAATTGCGGGAGATGGGGTCACTGCAAACAACCAGCGGGCTTTGTTTCGCGGGCCCGCTGGCAATATCCGTCCAATCGTTCGGCAAGGGGATGAACTCGCCGACGCGCCAGGGGTATTTCAGAGTGGCATCATGTACTACACGGCCATAAATAACTCTGAACAAACTGCATTTTGGAATGAGTTGACGGGCTCCGGCGTCACCACCTTGAACAACGAAGCGGTATTCGCAAGCACACCGAGTCGCATGAAGTTGATCGTTCGCAAAGGGGATGAATTGTTGTGCGGCGATGGAGTGACCCGCACGATCACGTCCATTCTTTTTGGCGGATCTCACGGCCCTCCATCTGGCCAGTCGGCCGGCTTGGCAAACAACGGATGGTTGACGTATGCCGCAGAATTCTCGGATGGCACCTCTGGCGTGTTTCGGGTTCGGGTTACCTGCAACTCAGATTTCAACAACGACGATCTGGTAGACGATGCCGATTTTTCTTTGTTTGTCGCGGCATACGACATACTCGACTGCGAGGACCCGGTAATGCTGATCGGCTGCCCGGCAGATTTGGATAGTAATTGGCTCGTCGATGACGCCGACTTCTCCCTCTTCGTCGTCGCCTACAACGACCTGCTCTGCCCCTGATCCGCATCCCTCGCGCCATTCTCGCCGGCACAGGATGCAAATTCTGATCAATCGTTCACGCGCCGATTTGCGCTGAGAACGCCGACCGTTTGTGCGCACAAAGGCGCTCATGTGCGCACACAAGCGCTCCACGAAAAGCCCGACTTTGCCACTTCTGAAGATCGCGCACAACCAATGGGGCACGCGGGACTTACCCCCATTTCCGAGTGGAGCGCACGAGCGCACTTGTGCGCCGCTTTGAGTCCACTCACCCCTCTGTAGAGCCCCACTCGATTTTCGGGCACGCAGCTTCGACCGAATCGTCACGTTCCCCTTTGCCGCTTTGCCGAATCCTCTGCCGCTCTACTCCCATGTCCACTCTCCAAATCCAACCCCGCCCCGACTTCAGTCTCCGCGTCCTGGACGACGCGCCCGACGATTCTCCCCACCCTTTCACTCCGCCACATTGCCACACCGCCACCTCCCCCCTTCGTGACCTTCGTGCACTTCGTGGTGACTCTCCCGCCTACGTCACGCCTGCCCGAACCGCCGGCGATTTCCTCGCCACCGAAACAACCCGCGAGCCCGCCTCCCTCGACTTTGACCCCGGCGAGCAGCAGGCCGCCGACATCCTCGAGCAACTCGTTTCGCCCCATTGCTCGCTCAGCTCTCTCGCCGCCGCCCACGGCACATCCTTCCAAGCCCTCACCCTCTGGCTCACCCGCCCCGACATCGCCGCACGCATCGACGCCGTCGAAAATGTCTGCGCCCGCCGCGTCCGCGTTGTCGCCGTCAATCACCTCTCGCACTGCGTCGAGGTCACCAGCCGCATCCTGAAATACGCTGACTGGGAAGAGTCGCACGTCGTCTACCCGCCCAACAGCGCCAAGCACAACGAGCAGCGCCGCCGCACCCGCGAGACCGCCCTCCGCGCCGCCCGCACCCTCATCCAACTCGCCAACTTCACACCCGGCCAACGGAATTCACGCGGCCCAAAGCTCACGCCGCGCAATTCAGAAACCCCCTCCCCGAGGGAGGGGGCAGGGGGTGGGAGTGCCGCGGCACCCAATCTCTCCGCGGACGCCGAGCCGATACCCGCCGCAAAGGCCCGCGCTCAGCAGGAATCTCTTGAAATAGCCCGCAGCCTCGCCGAGGCCAACTCCCTTCTTCCGCGCGCCGGCAATCGCCTCGCAGGAGATCTGATTCCCGATCGCCGAATACCCGCCGATCGGATTCACTCTGACTCGGCTCTCAGCCAGCCCGCCATTCAAGCCCAGCCCGGGCGACCCGAACCCAATGGAAACCACGACAGCGGCGAGCAACGATCGATCGAAGCACGCTCTCCTTCGCCGCACGGTTCACCCGCCGTGGCGGGCAGTTCTGCGGCTATGCCGCTTTCCTCTGCTGATCTGCCCATCTGCTGCTCTGCTCCTCCCGCCCCCCTTGCCTGTCCCCACTCCCCGCACAAGAATCCCCCGTGACCCATTCCTCCCGCTCGATTTCAGGTCGAATTAGCCGGCCCCGCTGAGGGCTGTGCTTGTGACCTGCCGCGGCATCTGCCGCCCCGGGCTCTTTCACACGACGCACGCCATCGCGGGGCTTTTTCCGGCAAGCCTCTGTTTCCACGCGCGTGTTCGTACCATCCCCGACCAAATCCCGCCCCACCTCCAACGGGCATCGAGCAAAGACAATGAACCCCCCCGCCACTCCAGCCCCGCACACTCCCGCGACTCCCGCTCCAACTCCCGCGCCCAAAGCTGAAAGCGCTGAGAAGAGCCGGTATCGCGCGACGCTGAACTTGCCCCAGACCACCTTCCCGATGAAGGCCAACCTGGTGCAGAACGAACCCGCATCGATCAAGCGCTGGGAGAAGATCGGGCTCTATGAGAAAGTGCGCAAGAGCCGCGCCGGGAAGCCGGTCTACAACTTTCACGACGGCCCGCCCTACGCGAACGGATCGATCCACCTCGGGCACCTGATGAACAAGGTCCTGAAGGACCTTGTCGTCCGCTCGCGCACGATGCAGGGGTTCGACTGCCCCTACGTGCCGGGCTGGGATTGCCACGGGCTGCCGATCGAGCACAAGGTGATGACCGAGCTGGTCGAATCGAAGAAGATCGACAAGTTGCTGACCCTGACCGACGACCAGCGCCGCATGGCCATCCGGCGCGAGTGCCAGAAGTACGCGGAGAAGTTCCACAAGCTGCACACCCAGCAGTTCACGCGGCTGTTGACGCTCGCGGACTATCAGCATCCGTACCTGACGATGAAGCCCGAGTACGAGGCCGGCGTGCTCGAGGTCTTGGCCGATCTGCTCGAACGCGGCCTGGTCTATCGCGCGCTCAAGCCGGTGCACTGGTCGATCGCGAACGAGACCGCGCTGGCCGAGGCTGAACTCGAGTACATGGACCGGGAGGATCTCTCGGTTTACGTGGACTTCGAGGCGGCCGATGCCGAAGCCGTCTACGACGCCTTCGGTCTGCCCCCCCACGACCCCGACGATCAGGAGGGCGCCAAGCCCGAACCCGGCAAACGGCCCGGACAGCGCCCAACTTTCATGATTTGGACCACCACGCCGTGGACGCTCCCGGCGAACCTGGCGATCGCCGCAAACCCGGACTTCGAATACGCGCTCGTCTTCGTCGATGGCAACGTCACCGTCATGGCCAAGGAAGCCGTCGAAAAGGTCACCAAGGCGGCGAAGAGCGAAGAGGTCTTCATCCTGGCGACCGCCCCTGGAGAGAAGCTGCTCGGGCTCCGCTACCGGCATCCGTTTGTCGATCTCGCGAAGGGCGACGGCGTTGGTTCATCCGCATTCGATGCTCGCGGGTCCAAAAACAACACCGCCTTCTCCATCATGGGCGCGCCCTACGTCACGCTCGAGGACGGCACGGGCCTCGTGCACACCGCGCCCGGCCACGGTGCCGACGACTTCCAGACCGGCCAGCGCGAGGGCCTGCCGGTCTATTGCCCGGTCACGCACAATGGCAAGTACGACGCCACCGTGCCGCAGTGGATCCGCGGCATGTCGATCTGGGAGGCCAACCAGAAGATCGCCGATCACCTGCGCGACAGCGGGCACCTCTTTTTCAGCCACAAGTTCACGCACAGTTACCCGCACGATTGGCGCAGCAAGACCCCGGTGATCTTCCGGTGTACGGAGCAGTGGTTCGTGGGGGTGGAGCGGCCGTTCGCCGCGACCAGCGGCGCGCCGGCGAAGACGCTCCGCCAGACCTCGCTCGACGCGACGGCAAAGGACGTGGCGTTCGTGCCGGAATGGGGGCGAAACCGCATGCGCGGCATGCTCGAATCCCGGCCCGACTGGTGCATCAGCCGACAGAGGGCGTGGGGACTGGGAATCCCAAGCTTCATCACGCCCGACGGCAAGAGCGTCATGACGGCCGCGATGGTGCGAACGGTCGGGGCGGTGGTGCGAGCCAAGGGATCGGACGCCTGGTTCCAGTTGACCCCCGAGGACTTGCTGGCGGGATACGACGAGACCAAGGACGCTCAATTGGCCGGCGACCAGCGGGCCGCACTCGCCTCCGGCGCGCGTTCGAACCTCAAGAAGGGCAACGACATTCTCGACGTCTGGTTCGAATCCGGATCGTCGTGGAACGCCGTGCTGCGCGAGCGGAAGATCGGCCATCCGGCGGATCTCTACTTGGAAGGCTCGGATCAGCACCGTGGCTGGTTCCAGGTGTCGCTCCTCACGTCACTCGGGGCCACCGGGCTGCCGCCATTCAAGACCGTGCTCACCCACGGCTTTATGGTGGACAAGGACGGTCGCAAGCTCAGCAAGAGCAGCGGCGACAGCGTCGAGGATCTTTTCGAGCAGTTCGGCGTCGACGTCCTGCGCTGGTGGGTCAGTTCGCTGGCATACGAAAATGATGTAAAGGTGGACAAGGAGTTCTTCAACGCCGCGGGCGAGAGCTACCGCAAGATCCGCAACACACTGCGGTTCCTCCTCAGCAACCTCGCCGAATATTCGCACTCGCCGGACGCTCTCAAGAGCATCAGGCCCGAGTCGTTGAATGCGTGGGTACTGGCGGAATTTGATGGGCTCGCCGCCAAAGTACTTGAGTCATACAAGGCCTTCGACTTCCGCGGCGCCCATCTGAGGCTTTATGACTTCTGCAACGACACGCTCTCGGCAACCTATCTCGCGGCCGTCAAGGACCGCATGTACTGCGATTCAAAGGACTCGGCCCGCCGACGCGAGACGCAGGCGACGATGTATGTGCTGACCGACGGGCTCTGCCGCCTGCTGGCGCCAATGCTGTGCCACACGGCGGACGAAGCGTTCCGAGCCCTGCGTGGGGCCAAAGCCGACGACGTCTGCGTGCACACAGAGGAGAATCTCGCGCCGACCGGCGTGCGGTCGCACGAGCACTGGTACAAAGTGCTCGAGGCCCGCACCGGCGCGACGCTCGCGATGGAGAAGGCCAAGGCCGAACTCGGCGTCGAGAACCCGCTCGATATGGGCGTGACGCTGCCGGATCCCGATGGCGTGCTCGCCGTGTTCAACACCACCGATCTCGCCGATCTGCTCGGCGTCAGCCGAGTGAAGATCGACAGAGGAGCGACGGCAGCAAGCGTACAGGATCTGCGAAACGAGCCCCGCTGCGAGCGCTCATGGAAGCGCGACGGGACCGTGAAACAGCGCTCCGATGGCGGCATGCTGAGCGATCGCGACGCGATGGCCGTGGGAGTTTCGTAATTCCGGCGCCGAAGGCCGCCGGAGATTAGCCCGCGCTGCCGGAAAGTCCCTTGCGCTGAAAAGTCCCGGGGGTGCTGCCGCCACCGACCTGGCCCTTCTTCTTCTCTCCCAGCATGGCCGAGCGGGCCTCTTTGGACCACAGAGGCGGCTGCTTGAGCGCGTCGGTCATCTGCGTGATCGGGGGCTTGCCGGCGGGCGTGGCTTTCTTCTTCTTGGGGGGATCGTTTGATGGTGTGGGGGGTGTGGGGGGCGTGGTCATGGGGAATGCTAGGAATTCAGGTTGCCGGACAAGTTTGGGGGAGAATCGGCGACATGTCGTAAAAACGCAACGCCGGCTTCAGTGCCCCCTGGGCCCGCCCGATGTTGCGTTTCATGAACACTCCCGGCCCGATTCCCCCCTTCCATCACCAGCCGGACGATCCCCATCATCCCGATCAGCACGGTGGAAATGGCCCGATCCCCCGCAGCGTGACCCGTTCCGAGAGCGCCTCCTCGCAGGTCGATCGCCTCTCGCAACTTGTGCACGAACTCGACAATCTGCTCGACGGCTCGCTCCGGTGCGTGAGTCTCGCCGCACGCACGCTGGACGGCACGGTCGGACAGGTCGGGCTTGCCGAGATCGAATCGGTCCGCAAGCAGCTCGAGGTCGCGTCGAAGGCGCTCGAGCGGATGGCCGGAATCGTGCACGCCGCGATGCAGGGGCGGGCGATTCCGATCGGAACCGTTCTCGACGGCAACACGCCGGCGGTCACTTTGGCCGAGGCAATTGAGCACGCGGCGGATGTCATGCGCCATGCCGCGGCGGGCCATCAATCGACCATTCAGGTCCGGATCGAGCCGAAGGTCGGTTCGTTCCCCTCTGGCCCGATCTATCCGGCGGTGCTGAACGCTTTGAAGAACGCCCTGGAGTCGATCGAGGCCGCGGGCGGCCACGGGACCATCGTGCTGGACTGCCACGCCGAGAGCGCGGCGAAGAGCAAGGCCCGGGGAGGCGTCCAGTGGGCGTGCATCCAGATCACCGACGACGGAGCCGGAATCCCACGCGGAGTGCCGACCTCGAAGCTCTTCGCGGCAGGGTTCTCGACCAAGTCGGAAGGACGTGGGATCGGGCTGGCGCTCAGCCGCAGCCTCTTGGAGCGAATGGGGGGCCACGCGGAAATCTCGCCGCGGGAGGATCGATCGGACAACAAGCGCCCCGGCGCGGTGCTGACACTCCGGTTCCCGCTGACGCAGGCGGATCATGCGGAGTCGGAAAACAAGCGCAAGCGGGCGTGAGAAAAGACAAATCAAAGGTCACGACTGAGCACCCATGAGCAAAGCATTTCTGAAAAATCCCAGTCTCGCAGCGGGCGAGTCCGACAAGCCGCGGATTCTGATCGTGGATGATGACCCGATCGTGGCAGAATCACTGGCGGATTTCCTGTCGCGCGACGGCTTTGAACCCGCGACGTGCCTGTCGGGTCCGGAGGCGCTGGCGACGCTGGAGAAGTGCGAAGAAGTTGAAGCGGATTCGCCACGCCCGTTCTCGCTGGCGCTCCTTGACGTCTCGCTGCCGGGGATGGGCGGAATGGACCTCCTGCGGGAGATCTCGCGCCGACGGCTGAACGTGGTGTGCATCATGCTCACCGGGTACGGCACGATCGAGTCGGCGGTCGAGGCGCTGCGGATCGGAGCCAGCGACTACCTTATCAAGCCGGTCGTGGACGCGGAACTTCGGATCAGCATCCAGCGGGCGCTGCGCCAGCGGGCGCTGCTGCAGGAGAACCGGACGCTGCGCCGGCAGTTGGACCGGCGGAACGGGCTCGAGACGATCGTCGGGGCCGATCACCGGATGCGGAAGATCTATGAATTGATCGAGGCCGTGGCGCCCAGCCGCACGACGGTGCTGATGACGGGTGAATCGGGGACGGGCAAAAGCCTGATCGCCCACGCGATCCACAAGGCGAGCCCGCGCGCGGCAAAGTCGTTTGTGGAACTCTCCTGCGGCAGCATCCCGGAGACGCTGCTTGAGAGCGAACTCTTCGGGCATGTGAAGGGCGCGTTCACCGGGGCGCACGCCGACAAGATCGGGCGATTCCAGGCGGCCGACGGCGGCACGCTCTTCCTCGATGAGATCAACAGCGCCAGCCCGGGGATGCAGCTCAAACTGCTGCGCGTGCTGCAGGAGCGGAAATTCGAGCCTGTGGGATCGACCAAGACCATCGAGGTGGATGCCCGGGTGATCCTGGCGAGCAATCAGCCCTTGGAGCAGTTGGTTGCGGACGGACGTTTCCGACAGGACTTGTACTACAGAATCAACGTCGTGAAGATCGAGCTGCCGCCGCTGCGGGAGCGTGTGAGCGATATCCCGCAGTTGGCCGAGCACTTTCTGCAGAAGCAGGCGTCGGAACTCGGCAAGCAGGTGGTCGGGTTCTCGCCCGATGCGATGGCGCTCCTGCAGCGGTATTCATTCCCGGGCAACGTGCGTGAATTGGCGAACATCGTCGAGCGTGCGGCAGTCCTCTGCCGCCGGGCGACGATCGGGGTGGATGATCTGCCGGCGAACGTGAGCGGACAAGAAGCGCCGCGGTCGTTGAGCATGACGAGCGCGGCGGATGATGTTCCGTGGGTGCCGATGACGCTGGAGGAAGCGCTGAAGGAGCCCGAGAGGCAGATTCTTCAGCGGGCGCTCAAAGCAAACAATTGGAACAGGCAGAAGACGGCCGAGCAGTTGGGCGTCAACCGGACCACTCTGTACAAGCGGCTGAAAAACCTGGGATTGCAGCCGGAGGACGAACGCGCCGCGTGACATCGGGCCGAATCGGGCTCAGTCGAATCCGCCCCGGCGGTTCTTCTTGATTTCGCCGCGGCGCTTCTTGCCTTCGATGCGACGCTCCTTGGACCCGCGACTGGGCTTGGTAGCGCGACGGATCTTGGGACGCTTGATTGCGAGGATCAGCAGTTCACGGAGCTTGGCAAAGCAGGCGTCTCGGTTGCGGCCTTGGGAGCGTTCCTGATCGCTGTCGATGAGCAGGTCGCCGGAGGCCGTCACAAGATGCGGAGCGAAATGGCGGAGTCGGAGAATCGCCTCGTGGTGCATCGGCAGGTCGGCGAGGGCGATCCGAAGCTGGCAGCGTGTGGCCCGCTTGTTGACGTTCTGGCCTCCGGGACCGGAACTGCTGGTGAAGGAGAGTTCGACAAGCCCGGGATCAACACGGACCCCGGGGGCGAGTTCGAGGCCGGATTGGGCTTGGTCGGAGTGCAACGGGGGATTGTTCGCACGCGAACTCGCGCTCCCAACTTCCTTCCCTCGGGAAGGCCGCTTCGGAACGAATCAGTGATATCGCCAACTGGTGAGATCAGAACCTTTGGGTGCGGTTTCTTCCATCCGCTTGAGCATCTTGTCCACATACATCTGGTGGTAGCGCAGGCGGCTGACGGCGTTGGGATTGAAGTGGTCACCGTTCCAGCAGTGCTCGGCGTTGCAGCCGTAATCGACTAGGCCGGCGTAGGGAGGGTTCGTCTTGTTCAGGAAGCCTTCCATGAGGACGACGGCGTTGTTCAGGAAGTAATTGTCCATCGTCCCGGCGTAGATGTGGATCTTGCCCTTGAGTTTGGGCGCGAGCAGTTGCCAGTCACGTTCGAGGATGTGCCGCAGGTCGTAGTTTTCCTTCCAGAACGCGGCAACCTTTGGGTCGACCACCCCTGTCCGTTTGTCCCAGATGCGCGCGGGGTAGCCGTCGGGTCCGACCGGGCTGTAGACGGCTTCCCAGATATCCCACTGATCGCCGGAGCGGCTGTGCGTGCCCAGGACGAGTTCGCGCCGGTTGGTTTCCTCGAGGCTTGAGGTGGCGACGCCCCGCCCGTCGCGGGTTGCGGGTCGAGGGACGCGTGCCCAGGGGCCTTGGGTGAAATAGGCGTTCTGATCCTTGTAGATGTCCACCGTGCCGTACGCGCGAAAGTCGATCGGGTCGGGGCACGCGGCGAAGCAGCCGTTGAACTGGTCGGGGTAGAACATCTGCACGGCGAGTGCCTCCCAGCCGCCGGTGCTGCCGCCGTAGGTGAAGCGGGACCAGCCCTCGCCGATGCAGCGGAATTGCTTTTCGATGACCGGCAGGAGCTCGGTCATGATTGCATCGCCATAAGGGCCGAGGTTGGCAGAGTTGACGGCATAGGAGTCGTCGTAGAACGGGTTGGCGTGCTGGACTTTGATGATGACGAAGCGCGGGAAGTCGGGGCCGGTCCAGTCGAGGAAGAACTGGTGGGCCAGTTGCTGCTGGATGATGTTGTATCCATCCATCTTGAACCGCTCGCTGTACTCGGGTTTGAGGTTCGGGTCGGGCGGGGCTTCGCGGAACTCGCCAAAGGTTGACTCGAAGTGTCCGTGGTTGAGGACGAGCGGGTAACGGGCTTCGGGATGTTCGTCGAAACCGATAGGCAGCAGGACGACGGCGCCAAGGTGCATCGGGCGTCCCCAGAAATCGGTGAGGAGTTTGCTCTGGATGCGGATGTGCTTGATGTACTTGGTGTCCTTGGGTGGCTCGATGGCCGGGATTTCCTTGTCAAGCGTGACACGAATCGGAGCAGCCGAGGTGGCATCGAAATGCACCTTGACGGGCGTGCTGTAGAGATTGCCGGGGGCGCGGTTCCAGTGCTGGCCTTCACCGCGGTCCATGGGAAGCTTGACGATGTGGCCGTCGGAGCGTTTGAAGGTTTCGTACTTGTGGAGGAGGGCCTGGACGAAGTAGTCTCCGGCTGGGATGGAGGCGAGGCTTTCGACCGGATAGCCGAGGGCGGCGGAGTCGATGACAACGGGCTTGCCCGGCGCAAAGCCCTCGGCGTCAACGCCGAAGATCTGCTGCGACTTCACCCCCTCGGAGATCTGAAAGCGCGGCTCCTGATCGCCGGAGGTGGAGATCATGAGGAGAACGCGGCCGTCGAGGGGCGTGGAGCTCAGGTGGTCGGAGACGACGACTTCAACGCGCGGAGATTGTGCCGCGGCGGAGAAATCTGCAAGCTCGAAGCAAAGCGCGAGCATGAGCAGGAAGAGTTTCAAATCGTGGCTCCGGGGATGGAATTCGGTGTGGTCAGAAGAGCTTACCGGATGATGCGAGAGACGTGGCGCAGCCAGCGGTGCTTGCCGTGGGCGCAAGAAAAGGCCCGGAGCAACGCACCGGGCCCTTCCCGTCTCAATGGTGAGGCTTGCAATTCGTCCGAGGGTCAGGGGCGACTGAGCGCGTCGTACGCGAGGGCGAAGGTGACGAAGTCGGAATCGTCGACGATGCCGTCGCCGTTGATGTCGGCCGATGCTGTGCCCGACGATGCCGACGCCGTTGATGAATTTTGCCTTGATGGAGAAGTCAATGGAGACGACCTCACCGTTGGCGCGGTCGAGCGTGGCACTGGCGGGAAGGTACTTGTGGAACGCGCGGATCGCTGCCAAACCCCTCAAGGGGTGGACCACCCGGCGGCAGGTGCCGCTGAAGCCGTTGACGTTCTGGGTCGCGGTGGCGTTGGTGTTGCCGTAATTTGTGAGGCTCCAGTCGGCGTCCGAGAAGGTCACCTGATTGCCGGCGACTGCGCTGGGTGCGAGACCGGCGAGGGGGAGAGCGCGGCTGCGCAGAGGACGGCGGGTCAATTCTTGACGCTGGTGAACATGGCTGGGACTCTCTGTGGCCTGTTGGCCCGTTGGTTGATCGCGCCGAACCCGATTCCGACACTGTAGAGAGGAATTTCGGAGTCTTTCGGGCAGTCGTTGTGTTTGCCGCGGTGCCCTGCGTCCAAGCAACGAGATTTCCGGGGGTCGGCCGCAGGGGTTTGTGGTAGATTTGCGGATACCGCGCGGGCGGCGGTCCGGAGGATTCCCTCGGGATGCGTCCGTGCGGTGGTATGGCCAACGAGGGAAGCCCCAACGTCACCGTTTTGCTCGACCGGATCAAGTCTGGCGACGATGCCGCCACCAACGAATTGATGAGCGTTGCGTACGAGGAATTGCGGGCGATTGCCGGGCACATTTTCAGGGACCAGGCGGGTGGGCACACGCTGCAGCCGACGGCGCTTGTCAACGAGGTCTGTATCAAGCTTTTGAACTCGCAGCAGGCGGGAAACTCGGCGGAGTGGAACGACCGGAAGCACTTCTTCCGGGTGGCGGCGAAGGCGATGAGGAACCTGTTGACAGATCACGCCCGGGCGAAGAAGGCCGAGCGGCGCGGGGGCGGAGGGATCAAGGTCACGCTGGATGGGTCGGAGGCATCCCCGAACTCGAATCAGGTCGATCTGGTGGAATTGGACGAGACGATCACCCGGCTTACGGCGCTCGATGAGCGGCTGGGTCGGATATTTGAATTGCGCTTCCTGGTCGGATTATCCGTTGAGAGGACAGCGGAGATCGCGGATGTTTCACCCCGGACGGTTGAGTTGGATACCCAGTTCATCCGGGCGTGGCTCCAGAAGGAACTGACCAGGTGAGTGATTCCCAAATGCCCAAGGACGGCCTGACGCCGCAGAACTTCGTGCGATTACGCGAGCTCTTTGCGAGGGCCTCGGAGATGCCGGCGCCGGAGCGTGCAGCGTTTGTCGATCGTGAGTGCAGGGGCGATGTCGTGCTGCGCGAGGCGCTGGTCGGTTTGCTCGCGGCGGGCGACGACGTTGGGAGCCGCTTCAATCCGGACAAGACGACGATGGGTCGGGAGATGCTGGACCTGCCGCGAAGAGACGTGCCGGAGATGATCGGCCCGTACCGGATCGGGCGTGAGATCGGCAAGGGCGGGATGGGGGTGGTGTATCAGGCGGAGCAGAGGAACCCGCAGCGGACGGTGGCCATCAAGATCATCCGGGTGGGGATGGACACCGGGCAGGTGGTGGCGCGGTTCGAGCAGGAGCGCCAGGCGCTGGCGATCCTGGACCATCCGAACATCGCGCGGGTGCTGGATGCGGGAGCGACCGAGACGGGCAGGCCGTACTTCGTGATGGAGTTCGTAAAGGGCGAGCCGATCTCGGAGTACTGCGACAGGAACAACCTGAGCATTGAGGAACGCTTGAAGTTGTTCGAGCAGGTGTGCCAGGCGGTGCAGCATGCGCACACGAAGGGGATCATCCATCGGGATCTGAAGCCGAGCAATATTCTGGTCGGCGAGCAGGATGGGCGGCCGGTGGCAAAGGTGATCGACTTCGGGGTGGCGAAGGCAACGGCGGCGAAATTGACCGAGAAGACGCTGTTCACCGAGCACCGGCAGTTGATCGGAACGCCGGAATACATGAGCCCGGAGCAGGCCGAGGGCAGCCTTGATATCGATACGAGAACGGACGTGTACTCGCTGGGGGTGCTGCTGTACGAACTGCTGACGGGAACGACACCCTTCGATTCCGGGAGTTTGCGCTCCGCGGCGTACGGCGAGATCCAGCGGATCATCCGGGAGGTTGATCCTCCCAAGCCGTCAACGAGGCTGAGCGAGAGCAAGGACACGCTAGCGGGTGTGGCGGCCAAGCGCCACACCGAGCCGGGGCGGCTGGCCTCGACGATCCGGGGGGAACTCGACTGGATCGTGATGAAGGCGCTCGAAAAGGATCGGCAGCGTCGGTACGAGACGGCGAACGGGCTGGCGATGGATATTCGGCGGTACCTGAGCGGGGAGGCGGTGGTCGCGGCACCACCGAGTCGGGCGTACCGGGCGAAAAAGTTCGTGCGGAGAAACAAAGGGCTGGTGCTCGCGCTTTCGGCGGTTGCGGTCGCGCTCATGGCCGGGCTGGCGGCGAGCACAACGATGTACCTGCGGGAGCAGCGGGCCCGCGAGCGAGCCGATGCGAAGGAACGGCTGAGCACTGCCGTCCGCGAGTACATGATCGGCGGGTTGCTGCTCGCGGCGGGTCCGGACCGCATGGGTTACGACGTCAAGATGCTCGACGTTCTGACCCAGGCCTCCGACGGCCTCCACGAGCAATTCAAAGACAATCCCGATGTTGAGGCGAGCATCCGATCCGATCTGGCGTCGGTGCTGTCCCAGATCGGCAAGCCCGCGGCGAGCATCGAGCAGTGGAAGCTGGCGATCCCGATGCTCGAGGCGACCCGAGGCAAGGACGACCGTGTGACGATCGCGGCAATGAACAACTTGTGCACCGCATACCAGATGCAGACGGCCAACAACGAATGGCTTGCGACCGCGAATGAGTCGCTGGCGAGGGCGCGCCGGGCGCTTTCGCAGAATCAGGCGGAGACGATCTACGCGCTCAACCAGGTCGGCGGAGCGCTGGTGACACTGGGGCGTCACGCCGAAGCCGCGCCGATCTTGCGGGAGGGGTTTGAGGCGGCGGCGCTCGACCCCAAGGCCAACGCCGAGGCGTACGGCAACATTCTCATCTGGCTGACGACGTGCGAGGAACAACTGGGCAACAAGGAAGCCGCGTTCGAGATGCGGAAGCGCACGGTCGAGTTCAACGAGAAAACGTACGGGCCGGATCATCGTGCCTCGATCGCTTCGCGGTCCAATCTGGCGGTGGCCATGGCCAAAGACGGGCGTGCGAAAGAGGCCGCGGAGATCGCCAGGGGGCTGATCGCCCCCGCGGAGCGGACCTTTCCGCCGCTGAGCCCGGATCGCGGAGCGTGCTACCTCATGTTTGGGAATCTTCTGGGTCGCGCGGATCAGTTCGAGGAGTCGGAGAAGTACATCCGCAAGGCGTACGACATCCACGTGGCGCTGTTCCCCGAGTTCAACTGGTCGATCGAGCAGAACATCAACAACTTCCGTGCGCTGTACCTGCGCTGGCCGGGCCACGCTGATCAATTGCGAGAGTGGTGTCTGCAGGGGGTGAAGGCTCGGATGATGCTTGCGCGGGATCGCGAGGCGAGCAACCTGACCGATGTGCTGGCGAAGGTCGAGACGCAATGCAAGACGGTGGGCACGGACTTTGATGCGAAGCAGTTTCTTGACACGATCTGGAAACGGCGCGACGAATTGGCGCCGCCCGGGCACCGCAGGCGTGCCGCATTCATGGCGAACTTTGCGCGGACCTGCGTGCTCATCGACCAGCGCGAGCACCTGAACGATGCGCTGGAACTGGCGGTCGCGGCCCTGCCGGACGCGATAGAACCGGAAGAGGCCAAACCGCTGGTCGAGGCGGCTCGGGCGGCAGCGGCTCCGCGAAAGTAGCGGCGATGAAGACTGATTCCGCGCCCACCCCCAACCTCCACCTGCGGGGAGAGGGCTCCGGATTGCTAGCGAGGATCCCGAGTTGGCTTCGTGTGATGCGGCTCAAGCTTGCATCGAGGCTCTCGTCTGCGGCGCGTTGTCGGCATGCGGAAGGGACGGATGCGTTGGGCGCGGCGGGCCAGGCGCCCTCCCGCTTCCGCGCGAGGGCCTATCCGATTGCAGCCGGGGAGGCACGGCGTTTGGCTTCGAGGCTTCTGTGCGAGGGCACACGAACATTCCTCACCAGTCCGAGGATTTCCATAGAGCGGATGACGATATAGTTGATGTCGACCTTCCACCAGGCTAGGCCGTGGCGGGCTGAGGTGGGGAAGGCATGGTGGGCGTTGTGCCAGCCCTCGCCGAACGCCAGGATGCCGAAGATTGGGTTGTCTCTGCTGTGGTCGCCCGTGCGGAACGGGCGCGTTCCCCAGATGTGGCAGACCGAGTTGATGCACCAGGTGATGTGGTGCACCACGAGGGTGCGGACGAGGCCGCCCCAAAGGAAGCCGAGCAAGGCGCCGGTCCAGGTGCCGGTCAGAACGCCGCCGAGGACCGTGGGGATGATCATGCCGATGGCTACCCACATCCAGTAGGTGCGGCTGACGAAGTTGGTGCCGGGGTCTTTGAGCAGGTCGGGGACGTAACGCTCGAGTTCGGTGGGCGAGTTGTGGAAGAGCCAGCCAACGTGGGCGTAGTAGAAGCTGTAGAGAACGCCGGCGAAGCCCGCGTCGTGTTCCGGGTGCGAGGCGTGGGGCGAGTGCGGATCTCCCGGAGCGTCGGAGTGCTGGTGGTGCTTGCGATGCTCGGCGACCCAGGTGGTGAGCGGCCCCTCCACGGCCATCGAGCCGAGCGCGGCCCAGAAGAAGCGGACGTATGGGCCGGCGGTGTAGGACTTGTGGGTGAAGAGACGGTGGAACCCGGTGCCGATCCCAATGCCCGTCGAGACGTACATGCCGACCATGATCGCGAGGTAGGTGCCCTGATGAGGAACCCGCCACATCGCGGCAATGCAGATGGCGAGCGCCACAAACGGGAAGATCACCGTGATCAGCGTGATCATTCGGATCCGGGGGGGGCATCCACCCTTGAAGTGGTCGGTATCGTGCTCGCTCTCCGGCGCTTCGACTTCAAGTGCAGGCGCGGGTGCCTCGAGCAGGGCGGTGGATCCGATATCAAGTTGACGTCCCAGGGTACTTCTCCGGCGCGCGGAGCGCTTCGAACCAAGCATCGGGCGATTTCGCGTCGCGCGTCCAGCGGATTTTCCGCGGGCACGAATCATCGACAGCGATGTGCCGGAACATGATACGAGGGGTCGCGATCGGGCGCTTGCGGAGATCGCAAACAACGGCGCAGGAACACCCAAGCAGGGAAAAACCCTGTGGCGCGAAAAACGCAAACGCCCGCGATTTCTCGCGGGCGTCGGCAATGGGCGAGGAGGGACTCGAACCCCCGTAGGCTTTCGCCAACAGATTTACAGTCTGCCCCGTTTGACCGCTCCGGCACTCGCCCGGGGGAAGGGGAGAAGATTAGCGCTCGTCTGGGGCGGTGGCAACGGTCCGGACACGCCTCGGAGAGGCGTGCCACCAACGATAAAAGCCGCTGACAGGACTTGAACCTGCGACCCGCGCTTTACAAAAGCGCTGCTCTACCAACTGAGCTACAGCGGCGCGACGGGAAGTGTATGTGGCAATACACGGGGTTTGGCGAGATGAAGGTGTCGGGAAGAATCCGGTGCGGGCACCTTCGGTTGGGCGAGCTTCCTTTCCCGAGCCATGCGGAGTGCGGGCGCGTTGAGGTGCGGGCGCCTCTCGCTTGGAATTTTCTCCCTTCCCCCAACCCCTTTCCTCAGGGAAGGGGCTTCAGAATGGAAAAAGCCCATGGGTTTGAAACCCATGGGCCTTGAGAGTGGACTCGTAGTGGTGAATCAGCGCTCGTTGGGGGGGAGGCCCATGCCGGCGCGCTGGGCGCTGGGCGGGCGCTTGGGAACAACGTACGCCTTGGTCTCGAGTTGCTTGAGCAACTCCTCGATACCGGCATCGAGCTGGGGGTCGCCCTGGTTGTTGACCATCTTGGACGGGTCATCGATCACTTCGATGTCCGGGTCGGTGCCGTGTCCTTCGATCGACCACTTGCCCTGGGTCGGGTTCTGCGGGTCGCGCTCGTAGTAGCCGAAGGAGGGGACGGTGACGCCGCCGCCGTCCATGAGGGGACGGTAGCCCTCGATTCCGACGAGGCCGCCCCAGGTGCGCCGGCCAATGACCTTGCCGACATTGAGGCGTTTGAAGTACCCGGGGAAGGCGTCGCCGCCGGAGCCGGCGAGGCCGTTGGCGAGCATGACCTTGGGGCCGTAGTTGGCGTCGGGCGGCCAGGCCTGATCGTGCCCGTGGCGGCGTGCCCAGTAGTTGATGTTGGGACGGTTGAGCAGTTCGATGAAGCGGGTGGGGATCTGGCCACCGGCGTTCCAGCGCTCGTCGATGATCAGCGCGTCCATGTTCCTCTGGCCGACGAACTGGCGGAAGAGGTCGCTCTGGCCGTCGACGCCGGTGTTGGGGACGTAGATGTAGCCGATGCGGCCCTTGGACTTCTCCGCAACGTAGGCGCGGTTCTTCTCGATCCAGGCGCGATAGCGGAGCGTGGCGTCGGACGCGATGGGCTTGACGAGCACCTCGCGAGTATCGACTTCCATCGCCGGAGTTTTGCCGACGGTGAGCATGACCGGCTTGTCGGCCAGGCCCTGGAAGCCTGCCCAGACATCCTTGGTGGTGTCGAGCGGGACGCCGTTGATGGCGAGGATGTATTCGCCTTCCTTGACATCAACGCCGGGCTGGCTGAGGGGGCCTTTGGCGTCGGTATCCCACGGACCTCCGGTATAGATCTTGGTGATCTTGAAAGCGGAACCCTTGTCCGTCTTGTCGAGCGTGAAATCGCAGCCGAGGAGACCGACATTCGAGACAACGGGAGTCTCGCTCGCGACGGGGGCGACGTAGGCGTGGCCGATGTTCAATTCGCTGATCATCTCGCCGATGATGTAACTGATGTCCTCGCGGTTCACCGCGTCATCCACCATCTTGCTGTAGTGATCGTGGATCTTGGCCCAGTCGACGCCGTGGAGGCCCGAGTCGTAGAAAAGGTCGCGCTGGTAGCGGTAGACGTCGCGGAGGACCTGCTTCCACTCGGTGCGCGGGTTGACCGTGACGTTCATGCCCGAGGTGGGCACGCTGGTGGAATTGCCGCCGCCGGCGGACGCGTCCATCACCGAGAGGCTGGTGCCGCGGCGGACGAGAATCTTCTTGCCATCGGCGGAGAGCTCAAAGCCTCCGGCGCCGGCGGTGACGAGTTTCTCTTCCCTCTTCTCGTCCTTGGGATCGAAGATCTTGATGCTGATGGCAGCCTCGCCTCCCCCACCACCCCCACGCCCGCCCTCGGCCGAGGCGCGGACGAAGATGAGTTTGTCGTCGTGGGTGACGCCGAGCTGAGGGAATTCGCCGGGCGGGAGCGGCAGGCGAATGGCCCGCGACTCCATGTCGGCGAGATCGATCTTGACCTCTTTTTCGCCTGGCTTGTCGCCGGCTTTGTCGCCTCCCTTGGAATCGGCCTTGGCGTCCTTGCCGCTCGAACCGGAGGACGAACGGGTTGCGGCGACTTCGCCGGCCAGCGCACCGAAGGTCCAGGTGCCCTCGAAGCGGTTGCCGGAGATCTTTCCCTTGAACTCGCCGCCTCCGTCGCCGGTGGCGATGGTGAAGTTGATGGCGCCCGAGGCCTTGTCGTAGTGCCCGCCGGTAATGGCGATGACTCCCATGGGGCCGGTCATGCTGCCCGATACTCCGCCGTCGGGGGCGAGCTTGAGGGTGATGGTGATGGGAATGCCGGTGGGAGGAACGGGCGACCCGTCGGGACCTTTGGCGGTGCCGGTCCAGGTGCCGCTCACGCCGTCGTCGGCATCGGGCTTGGCGTCTTCCTTCTTTTCGTCCTTCTTGTCGGCCTTGTCGTCCTTCTTGGAATCGTCTTTCTTCGCGTCGTCTTTCTTGTCATCCTTCTTGGCGTCCTCCTTGTACGTCTCTTCATCGCTGGTCGGGAGGAAGGGGCTCTTCACGTCCGTGCGGAGCGGGAGCATGTGGAGGAGGCTGGTGTCGGTGTAGGCGAAGGTGGTGTCGATGTCGGAGTAGACCGGGTTGTTGATGCTGCGTGCGGAGGCGAAGTAGAGGAAGTCGCCCTTCTGGTCGAAGGCGGGCTGGTTGCTGGAGAACATGGGGCTGGTGACGCGGGTTTTCTCGCCGCTCTTGACGTTGTAGATCCAGATGCAGGAGTTGCCGTTGTCGTCGTCCTTTTCGTAGGCGATCCAGCGGGAGTCGGAGCTGAAGCGGGTTGCGGGCGCTCCTTGTGCCCACGGGTCGGTATCGACCTCGACGAGACGCTCGGGCTCCACCTCGAGGAGGTAGATCTTGCCGGAGTTGGCTGTGAAGACGATGAACTTGGAATCGGGTGACCAGACGATGTTGCGGCGCTGGCCCTCGCCGAGAGAGGTCAGGCGGCGGGGCTTTGCTTTCTTTTCGTCCGGCTTTTTCTCGTCGGCTTTCGTCTCCTCGGGCTTCTTGTCGTCGGCCTTGGCCTCGGCGGGTTTTTCGTCGGGCTTGGCCTCGTCCTTCTTCGCGTCGTCCTTCTTCGCATCGTCCTTGTTGGCGTCGTCGGGCTTGCCGTCTTTCTTCTGATCTTTCTTGTCGTCCTTCTTCTCGGGCGCTTTGGCGTCGGAGGGGCGGACCCAGAGTTCGTACTCACCGGATTCATCAGAGAAATAGGCGAACCACTTGCCGTCGGGGCTCCAGGCGACTTCGCGCTCGTTGATGCCGTCGGTTCGGGTGAGATTGCGAAGAGTGCCTTCCTTGGAGGGTGCGGTCCAGATATCGCCGCGTGCAACGACCGCGACTCGCTTGCCGGTGGGCGAGATCGAGGCGTCGGTGATGTTCTTCGAGGCGTCGAAGTTGCGGGTGCGGAGGCTGGGACGGTCGCCGGGGATGGAGACGCTGACGGTGCGGGTCTGGCCGGTGCCGAGGTCGAGAACGGTCAGGCCGGTGCCGAGTTGAAAGATGATCTCGCCTTTTCCGTTGGGGCCGGGCCCGATGGAAGGGAAGCGGCAGTCATCGTCGGTGAACTTGGTGATCTGGGAGCGCTTGCCGCTGGCGATGTCGTAGGACCAGACGTTGAGGCGGTGTTCCGGGCCCTGGTCGGAGGTGTAGTAAACGACGTCGCCCTTGCCAGCGGGATTGAACATGGGGAAGGTGTCGGTGCCTTCCCAGTCGGTGATCAGTTTGGCGGAGTTGTCTTTGAGGTTGAAAAGCCAGATGTCGGTCGCCATGCCGCCGCGGTAGCGCTTCCAAGTGCGGAAGTCGGTGGTGTGCGGGATATAGGCGATCTGCGATCCGTCGGGGCTGACGGAGGCGAATGTGCCGTAGGGCATGGGGAAGAGGGTGGGCATGCCTCCCTCGGGTGAGACGTGGTAGAGCTTGGCCTGGCGGGTGACGCCGAGCACGTTTCCGGAGTAGAAGACGATTTCGTTCTGGTTGGTCCAGCCGACTGGCGTGGGCGGCGCGGCGAAGTAGGTAACGCGGTTGGGCTGGCCGCCGGGGGCAGGAATGGTGTAGAGGCTCTGGACGCCGTCGTAATTGGCGCTGAAGACGAGCTTGGAGCCGTCGGGGCTGAAGCGTGGGAAGAACTCCATGCCCTGGGGGGTGGAGAGAGGCGTTGCTTGGCCGCCATCGTGGGGGCAAGTCCAGACATCGTTGGCGTAGACAAAGGCGATGCGGTCTTTGCTGATGGCGGGGAATCGCATCATGACGCCGCTGGGGGTGACGTCGGCGAGGGATGACGCGGCGCCGGCGCAGACGGCCAAGAGGGCGATCAGGCGGCGTGAGGGAGAGGAAATTGCTGGCAGATTCAAGAGACTGACCTCCTGGGGTTGGTGTTGCCGGATGGGGACGCGGAGTGTACTTGGATTCCGGGTCCGGGCTTTTCCGGCGACGCTTCCTTCGATGGACGGTGTCTACCGGCGGGGGGAGGGGTGGCCGCAGCGGAGTGGGAAAATGGGTCGGTCTTTGGCTGAAAATGAGGGGGATACCGAAACCATCCCCCTTCGGATTTTCGCCCTTTCTTTCCGGGTCGGGTTGACAAGGGGCTTGGGCGGCGTTCTGGCGATTTGGAGCAGGGATTGCGCTCCGGGAGGTCTTCGGTGGCCGATCAGGGAAACTTCCGAGTGGCGGCATTCGCGTGCCTCTCGTAACGTGAATCGCTTATGAACGACGGGACAAGATCGGCCCGGCGGTCCCGGGCGAACGACCAAGGAACGCGATCGATGAAACTTTCCATTTGCGTCGTTTTCTTGGCATACTGGCTGGCCGGAATCGGCGGGTGCCAGAGTTCGGACACGGTTGCACCTCTTGGCCTTATGGCCAATACGACAGTGAAGACCGTCTGGAAGAACGCCGCGGCTCCCAGTCAGCTCAACTTCCACAAGACGGTGGCGCTGGTGTTGAACGCGACACCAGAGGAGCGCCGTGCGGGAGAGGATGAACTTGCGAAGCAGATACGGTCGGGGGAAGGCATCCCCGGGTACACGATCATCCCGGACGATGATCTCAAGAACCGGGAGAAGATCCGGGGCATCCTGAAGGCCGACGGGATCGATGGTGCGGTGACGCTGCGCCTGGTGGCCAGCGACAAGACGGCGAATTACACACCGCCCGCGTACGCCGATCGCGGCGATTTCCTGAATGAGGCGTCGTTTGACACCCCGGCGCCGAATCCGGGCGGGTTCACTTCGACCGGCGTTGTGATTCGCGCGGAAATCAGCATTTACTCTGTGGGGGACGGAAAACTTTTGTGGGCGGGCACGAGCAGCACTTCGAACCCGGACAACGTGAAGGACCTTGTTGTGCAGGTGGCGAGCGCGACGAGGCAGGAGTTGAGGCGGCAGGGATTGCTGAGGTGAGGGAAGCCTCCCCGTACCCCGCTGCCTTCGCGCTCCGGTCTGGCGTAATACTCTCGCGAAGTCGTGCGGATCGGGCCGCGCTTGCACCGATTGTCGCATCGGGCCAGGAAAACCAAATGCCCCGCTCAACCGTCAACTTCATGTTGTCGATCGCCGCGGCGATCGCGGGCGTTCCGCTCTACTTCCTGGCAGGCACGCTTTTCGACCGCGGCGTGATCAGCATCGGAAGCGATTTCCCGTGGAGTTACCTCTTCGGGGTCATAGCGACGCTCATCATCGTCAGCGCCTGGGCGATCATCTGGCGGAAGTCCATCCCATGGACTGGCCGACGCGCCGCTCTCTCCGCGTTTGCGTTCGTCGGGAGTTGGCTCGCGATGACCGGGGTGGGGTATCTGCTCAAACAGATCATTCGCGGCGAGGAAATGGACATGTTCCTGCCCCTGCTGGGGGTTGCGTGCGCTCTTTCCGGCGTGCTGCTGGCGTGGCGCGAGACGGCCCCGGAACGGCGGGCACGCCTGAGCGCCCGCGCGGTCCCGTGCCCCGCGTGCGGCTACAACCTTGCAGGCATCAAAGAGTCACACTGCCCCGAGTGCGGCACGGAATTCACACTGGCTCAGATCGCCGGAGTTCGGGCGCCCGTCGAATTCGACTAAGCACCGAGCGAATCACCACGTCGGCCCGATCTTGAGCTGCACTTCGGACGCGAGCTGTTGATTCTCCCCACAAAGCCAGCCTGGAGTGGGCGGCGGAGGGCGGGCACATCGGCCGGAAAAGTGGGCGATACTGGGCTCGAACCAGTGACCTCATGCGTGTCATGCATGCGCGCTAGCCAACTGCGCCAATCGCCCGGTGATTTCGGTCAGGGCAGAGTTTAGGCGGGACCGGAGGGTCGGGCGACGTCGCGTCAAAACGGCGACTTACTTCGGTGCCCCGTCGGTTGAACGAGGTGCCGATTCCAGTGCGGTCCGTTCTTCCGGGGTCAGGCGGCGCATGTAGATCGCGACGTTGCTCCATTGCTGATACGTCGTGGGGATCGGAACCCAGGCGGTGGAAGTCGAGGATCCGCCGGTCTGGTAAATCGCGGTTCCGCGCGGGCCGGTGATGGTGGAGTAGCGATTCGCGTTTGTGCTGGTGGTCATGGGAACGGTGGTGTAGCCCTGCCGTTCGCCCTCGTATTCCGTGGCGAGGAACGCGACATCGGCGCCCAGGCTCTTTGCAAATTCGATGAGCCGCGGATCGTCGGGCTGGGCCTGAAACTCGGAGGTAAAGGCGGACTGCCCCAGGAAGTTCACGTTGCGGGCATCTTCACGCATCCGGAACGCACCGAGCGTGCCTTGCCAAAGTTCACGCCTCTCGATCGGCGTGACGTCTTCCTTCGCGAGTTTGTGCTCGTCGAGGTACCGAGTCGCAAAGGACTGGGCCTCGTTCAATTGCGCAAAGGTGATGACCCGTACCTGAACATTCGTGCTCGGGGGATAGGAGGGGCCATCGGTGCGCCCGGGCCCCGTGTAGGACTGCTTCCACGGGTCTGCGGCACAACCACCCAGCGTCGCGACCGCCAGAACCAGACTCGCGACAGACCTCCGTGATTTCGTCGCTGAACAAGGATTCACAGAGGCGAAGAATACCAGCAATGTCTGTCTCGCGCGAACGAATTTCCCGCGACGTGCGAAGCCTGTCGAATCGTCGCGCGCTTTGGTTCGGGCGCTGGGAACAAGCACGGCTGCCGTCCGAGTCCGTTCGATCATCGAAGACGGGCGCGGAGAAAATTCGAATAAGAAAGCGGTTTCAAATAGAACGAAAAGCCTCCCTTCTTCCAACCGCTTCTCTCAAGAAAGCGGCTGCTGAAGGAACCTCTAACTTCCGGCGGCGGCGACCACCACTTTGCGCTTCATGTCGGAAACCCAAGTGCCGCCGGGCTTTTCGATGGTGACGGCGAAGAGGGCGGGGGTGCCTACGTGGACGCCGGGGTCGATCTCGACGATGAGTTCGTCGCCGAGGCGCTGAGCACGAACTTCGCCCTTCCAGCCGCTGGATTCGGACGAGGCGTTGAAGATGCCGCCGCTGACGCGCTGGGCGAGGCCTCGCTCGTCGATGATCCAGAGCTGGTACTGCTCTTTGGCGGGGTCGTTGGCGGGGAGGCCCCTAAAGGTCATGTAGCCCTTTTGAGCGGACTGATTCCAGACGACATTGCCGGAGACGCCGGGGATTTCGGGATTCTCCCAGGGAGCCCAGGCGAGCTTCTTCGCACCGGGCGCGGCGGCGACTGTGTCGCGGAGCGAGGCCAGCGAAACGGCGGCAGCCTGCTGGCGGTTGGCGAAGACCTGGAGCCAGCCGAGAGCGGCGAGGGCCAGACACGCCGCGGCGGCGAGCCAGCCGAGCCAGGCGCCGCTGATCCGGCGGGGTTGCGGAATTTCGGCATCGGTGAGGCGAAGTGCGGGATCGCCCCGGACCTTGGCGTTGTTGGCCATCTCGCGGGCAAAGTCCTCGGCGGCCTGGGCGGCGCGGGTGTAGACGGACGGCGGCGCGGCTTCTTTGGTCTCGAGCATCGCGAGCGCGGCGGCGGCGGCGGCGCGGTCGAAGGACTCGTCGTCTTCGATTCCCGCGGCGGTGAAGAGTTCCTGCAGGCGGGCGGTGTCGGCTTCGTTCAGGCCGGCGAGGGCACGTTCGGCGAGGAGTTGGAGCATTTCCTCGTGATCGTGCGCGGGAAGGAGATTGCGTCCGGATGAACTCATGAGTTCACCCCCTTGGTGCCGGGAACGCCCGAGAGAAGTTCGCGGATGCGCAACAGTCCCCGGCGGGCATGAGTCTTGACGGTGCCGAGCGGGAGCCCTGTGGCCGTGGCGATCTTTTCGTGCGAGAGGCCGTGGAAAATGGAAAGGCGGAGAACGCGCTGTTGCTCGGCCGAGAGTTCCTGCATGGCACGGGCGGCGACGGCGGCTTCTTCGCCCCCTTCGAACGGCTCGCCGGCGGGCCGGGTGTGGGTGGCTTCATCGAGTTGAGTACGGTCGCGCTGGCGCCCAAGACGGCGGCGGCGATCGATGAGGCGCCTGCGGGCGATCATTGCGACGAATGCGGTTTCGGAGGCTATCTCGGGATCGAAGCGGTAGGCGTTGCGCCAGAGTTCGACGAAGATCTCCTGCACGGCGTCTTCGGCTTCGGCCGTGTTCATTGTCAGGCGACGCGTGAGGGACCAGACCAGGCCCGCGTACTGATCGATGCACTTCTGGACGGCGGTGCGATCGCCCGACGCGATGCGCTGCAGGAGAGAACCGGCCGGTGGCTGTGCTTGGTCTGGCATCGGGCCGGCCGCAACCGGGGCCGGGAGGCGATCATACCGACGTGCCCCGCGAGGAGTCACCGATCGGACGGTCTTTCGGGCGGGGCGGCAGTTGCCGCGGCAGAGCGGCACGATCGAATGTGGATGGGGAGCTTGCGCGAGCATGGGGCCGACGTAGCACATCGAGAAACACCTGTACGGATTCGTTTCCCGGGGGACTTTGGATGTTGGTGCCGATGAAATGGCGGCGTCGGTCCTGCGGGGAACCGACGCCGCCGTGGTTCGCCCGGCGGGCGAAAAGAAGCGTCGCCGGGCGTTGCGAGGAGACCGAGGGTCCGAAAGCCTGCATCAATCGGGCATGATGACGGCATCGATGACGTGGATGACGCCGTTGGAGGCGTTCAGGTCGGGCTTGATGACCTTGGCATCGTTGACCAAGAGAGAGCCCTTTTTGCCGGGGGTGAACTCGACACTCTGTCCGGCGAGCGTCTTGGCCTTGCCGGCCTTGACGGCCTGATCGCTGTAGACACGGCCCTTGACGACGTGGTACTTCAGGATTTCGACGAGCTTGGCCTTGTTTTCGGGGCGGGCCAGGGAATCGAGCGTCTTTGCGTCAATCCTGGCGAAGGCCTCGTCGGTGGGCGCGAAGACGGTGAAGGGGCCGGCGCCCTGAAGCGCGGAGACGAGATCGGCGGCGGTGAGCAGTCTGGCGAGCGTCTTAAAGCTTCCTGCATCGATCGCGGTCTGAACGACGTTCTTGTCGCTGGGCATGAGCACGGTATCGATCGCGTGGATGACTCCGTTGGAAGCGAGGATGTCCGTGGTAACTACGGCCGCGCCGTCCACTCTGACGGTCGCGTCGGAGGCGACCACGGAGAGACGCTGCCCGTTGAGCGTGGGCACGCCCGCCGTGCGCACGTCTTTGGCGAGCACCTTCGTCGGTACGACGTGGTACGTCAGGATCGCGATCAGACTTTGCTTGTTTTCGGGCTGGAGAAGTTCTGCGACGGCGGCGGTGCCGAGCTTGGCGAAAGCGTCGTCCGTCGGGGCGAAGACGGTGAAGGGTCCTTTGGCTTTGAGCTCTTCGGTGAGTCCGGAGGCCTGCAGGGCAGCGGAGAGAGTCCTGAAATTGCCGGCCCCCGCGGCAATCTGGACAAGGTCCTTGTCGGGGGATTCTGCGGGTTTGCCAGCCGAAGCCGCGTTCCCTTGGCCTTGAGATGATGCACAATCGCCCGCGCGGGCGACGCCGGATGCGCAGGCCAGCGCGAGAATTATCAATCCGCCATTCCTCCAAATGCCACTCATGGGATCACTCCGGGCACGCGGATAGCGCCGACGACACGTCGTTCACCATCGCAGCCGATTTCCTGTGCCTCCCGGCTGTTCCGGGATGTGGAGATGGCTCCGCCGAACGGCGAATAGCGGATTCAACGCTGCCGGTGAATTTGCAGATTTGTACGCGGCGCTGAGGGCTGTGGACCGCGACTTTGCGGCAAAGAAAAAGGCCCGTCCGGAATGGACAGGCCTTTGAGTGGATCGAGTTGGAGTGTGCGGCGGGCGTCAATTGAGAACGACGATCTCGACGCGGCGGCTTTCGGCCTTGGTCTTCTTGGGGTTCGCCGAGCCATGCCCCACGGCGGAAAGGCGCGACGAGCTGATGCCCTTGGATTCGAGGTATTTTTCTACCGAGCGGGCGCGGGCCTCGGAGAGAGCGTCGTTGCTGCCCCACTTGCTCTTCTTGATCGGGTCGCTGTCGGTGTACCCGTCAACGCGGACGTTGTAGCCGGAGTACTTGCTGCTCTTGAGTTCGGCAACAATCTTGTCGAGCGACTTCTTGGAGCCGGACTTGAGATCGGCGGAGCCGGGTCCGAAGAGGAGGTCGCCGGCGATGGTCCACTTCTTGCCCTCGTTCATGCCCTGGGAGCCGCCGGTGTTGCGCGGCGTCGAGTCGAACGAGTTCGAGGGTGGGGTCGCCATGACGGCCTGCTGCTGCTGGCTCTTCTGCAGTTCGGCGATCGTCGCGTCGCGCTCGCGCAGCGACTGCTCGAGTTGAGCGTTCTTCTGGCGGAGTTCGCTGGACTCTGCGGCGGCCTCGGCCTCCGCCTGTTTGTTGTTGGAGCAGCCGCCGGCGCCGAGCCCAAGCACCAAACCGCCCGCCATTACTCCAGCCATGACCACGCGCTTCCAGATGCCTTGCATGTCCGTTGCTCCCTATCCGTTCGCTAGGTTCCGTCCGTTGGATCAAACCGGGCGGCCGGGGGGCCGCCGTTCCTGTACGCCGCCGCACGGTGCGGAGCGTCTCAATTCATTGAGGCGCAAGACTATCGGAGATCGCGCAGGATTTCCCGCAGATTGGGGGTGAATCGGGTACAAACCGCCGGAATCGTCGGCAGGCGACAGGATGTGGAAAACCTGTCGAATGGCGGGCTTCAGGGGAGGTGGATAGGAGAAGCGAATAGGCGGCTCAGGCCGAGTTCGACCAAGGGGCGAAGGAGCAGGACCAGCACCGAGGCGACGGCCAGGTGCGGACCGTAGGGGAGTTGGCGGCGAATGCCGCCAAAGACCGCGCCGAGCAGGGCCCAGGCGACGCCGACGAATGCTGCAAGAAAAAAGGCCAGAACCGCATCGATCCATCCGACGCAGGCCCCCACCGCCGCCATGAGGTGGACATCGCCGAGGCCCATGGCTTCTTTGCCAAAGCCGAGAGATCCGAAGACCCGGATCGCCCAGGCAACGCCGGCGCCGATGAGGTACCCCAAGAGGGCACCGGCGAGCGCCGAGAGCCAGAGGGGGACGTGAACGCCGGCGACCATGGTGCGGGAAAGGGGGTCGTAGGTCCAGCCGGCGGTCGCTCCGATGACTTTTTCGGCGGCCCAGCCGCCGATCAGGACGAGCGTGACCGGGGCGGCGAGGAAAGCCAGTTCCTTGATCATCTCCCGGCGCGCGTGGGGATACTGGATCCACATCTCGGGCTGAGTTGCGGTTTCGCCGGCTTCCTGGACGGCGATGGCCTTTTTCTCCCACTCGTCGTAATCCTGGAAACTGCGGGTGATCAGGCCGGCGCGGAGCAGGGCGAAGGAGACGAAGAGGCCGAGCGTGCCTCCAAGGGCGGCGCCGACCCAGTACCAGCCGTTGGGGCCGGGCGTCGGAATGGTCCAGACCCAGCCGGGGGCGGTGCGCCAGAGGTGGCCGGTTGAGAGTTGGATCCAGAGGGCGTGGAGGGGATGAATGAGGAGGGCGGCGAGGGCGGGGATCCAAGTGAGGACGAGCGGGATGGTAAACGTGCGTGCGTCAACCAGGGTCATGGCGGTCAGGCACCCGAGGAGGGTGAGGACCAGCAGCAGCATCGGAAACGTCTGCGCGAGCGGAGAGACGAAGCCGGAGGAAGGGCCCGCCCAGGGGGGGGCGACCTGTCCGAAGGCGATGCCGAGGAGCCGGTAGTCGGGCGGCGTGAGATACCAGAGGAGATAGAAGACGGCAAAGAGAGCGCCGACGAAGAACTCGACGAGCGGGTATTCGATCGAGATGCGGGACTTGCAGAACCGGCAGCGGCCTCGAAGCATGAGCCAACCGAGGACTGGGATGTTCTCGCGCCAGGTAAGGCGGGTCTGGCACGAGGGGCAGCGGCTGGGCGGGGTGACGACGCTCAGACCGAGCGGCAGGCGGTAGACAAGCACGTTGATGAGCGAGCCGGCGCTGGCGCCCAGAGCGAAGAACCAGAGGACCTGCGCCACCGAGAAGGAGGCGATGAGCATGTCCGGGATCGTGGGCAAGGGGGCTAGTTCCTCCTGATTTCTATCGGGCAGGAGGGGTGGGCGTGTCTACTCGCCGTCGCCACGGCCGGAGGGTTTCAGATCCTTGGTCAGCATCTCGATGCGCTGTTCGGCGCTCGAGAGCACTTCGCGGCAGCGTTTGATGAGCTTGACGCCTCGCTCGTACTCGGAGAGAGACTTTTCGAGGCCGACCTCTCCGCCCTCGATGGACTCGATGATCGACTCGACCTGCGCGAGGGCGTCCTCGAAACTGAGTTCGGATTCCTCTTTGCCGGAATGGTCGGATCGCTTGGCCACGGGTCCAGATTATGCGCGGTCGGGGGGAAAGAGATTGGGCTCGTCAGGGCGGGATTTCGGTCGCCTGGGCGTGGGGCGGGGGCTGCCGGACGTGGTGCTTTCGATAGAGCCGTCGGAGACGTGGGTGAGGAGAGCGTCGCCGGGCTTGGCGTCGCGGATGGACCGGACGAGTCGGCCGTCGGCACGAAGGGTGATGGAGAAGCCGCGCTCGAGAACACGGCGTGGGGCGATGGCTTGGAGGTGGCGGTCGAGGGAATCGAGACGGGTGTGCAGGTCGCGGAATGCGGACGCATGGGCGGTGTGCAATCGCGTGGCGAGAGTGGACAGATCGACATCGGCTCGGGAGCGGGTGGCGCGTTCGAGGCGGTCGGCAGCGGCGCCCAGGCGGGCGATCATTCGGGCGTGAACGGCTTGCGGGCGCACACGCTCGAGGGCGAGTTCGGCGGCGGAGAGGCGACGCTGGGCGGCTCGGGTTTGCTGGCGGGCGATGGCGCCGAGGCGCTCGGCGGTGATACTCCAATTGCGTTCGGCGAGCTGTGCGGATCGTGACAGCATCATGCCGAGGCGGCGGCCGGTGGAATCGACCTGGCGGAGCAGTTCGGCGGAATCGGGGATGAGGCGCATCGCCGCCTGAGTCGGCGTGGCGCAGCGTTCGTCGGCGACAAGTTCGGCGATGGTGGTGTCGGTCTCGTGGCCGACGGCGGCGACGAGGGGGAGTGTGCAGCGGAAGATGGCGTCGGCGACGGAGCGTTCGTTGAAGGCCCAGAGGTCTTCTTTGCTGCCGCCGCCGCGGGTGAGGATGGCGGCATCGACGCCGAGTTTTTCGTGGGAGCGGGACAGGAGGTCGAGAGCGTGGGCGATGGCGGGCGCGGCGTCGGTGCCCTGAACGGGGACGTCGATGACGACCAGGCCCACGGCGGGGCAGCGACGGCGCGCGGTGTTGATGACGTCCTGAAGGGCGGCGGCGGAGCGGCTGGTTATGACGGCGACTTTGCGTGGGAAGCGAGGTAGAGCCTTCTTGCGCTCGGGCGCGAAGTAGCCTTCGCGTTTGAGTTTTTCGCAGAGTTCGCGGAAGGCGCGGTCGAGGGGGCCCTCGCCGGCGCGTTCCAGTGAGTCGAGCAGGAAGGAGACCTTGCCGCCCTTGGAGTAGAACTCGAGGCGGCCCTTGACGATGACGAGTTCGCCGTCGCGTGGGGACGGACTGATGCGCCGGGCGGCGCTGGCGAACATGACGCAATTGACGACGGCGTTGTCGTCCTTGAGATCGAAGTACCAGTGAGTTCGGTCGCGGAAGCCGCTGACTTCACCGACGACCCGGACGGGTCCGGGGACGCCCTTGCGGAGGGCGCCGTCGATTTCGGTGGCGAGGTGAGAGACGGTCCAGGGTGCGTCGGCGGGCGGTGGAACGCGCCTCGGCGCGGCCATCTTTGATGGATCGAATGGAAGCCGCTCGGTCAACGGGGCGAGTGTATTCGCCGCCGGTGCCGAGCGGTCCCTGCGCTCCCTCTCCCGGAGTACCCGGGGCGGGCGGAACGGAAGTGCTTGCGGGCGCTATCGAGTCGCGACCGTTTTCGCCTGGGCATTGCGCCGCTCCTTGGGCTGGTCGATGGCTGCGGTGCGAGCCGCTTCTGCGGCCTGCGCCTTGGCGTGCTCTTCGCGGGCGGTGGCAACGGCGCGAGCCGTGCGATCGGCGATCGGCGGCACCGAGAGGCGTGCCCGACCGTTCACGATTTCCTTGGCGATGGCGGAGATCTCACGGTCGTGGGCGGAGGGTTCCGCGGGCTGGGCGGGGCGGCGGACCTGCATTTTCTGCTTGAACTTGGGCTGGTCGGTCGGGCGCTCCATCACGGTGACGGGCTTGATCTGGCCCTGGCCGTTGGCCTGTGGCTCCTCTTCGGGATAGCCGTAGCCGGTGAAGGAGCGGACGCTGTAGGTGTAGCCGCGCTCGCGGAGCCAGGCCTGACGGCCTTCTTCAAGCTCGGTCCAGATGTACTGGTTGGTCATGCCGTACTCGCGGATCCAGTCGCGGGTGGCGGCATTGAGCGCGGTCATCGGGAGTTCGGCCGGGTCGATCGCTTCCCAGGGCGAGATTGCGGCGATGAATCCGGAGGAAAGACGGACGTAGACGACGCTGTTGTCGTCCTCGGGAGCGCCGTAGGCATTGGGGCCGGGGTTGTAGGCGGAGCGCGTCGCGGGCGGGTACTCGCCGCCGTACTGGGTGAACTGCTGCCACTCCTTGCCTCCGAAGCCGGGGCGGCGGACGTCGTCAACGTCGTAGGGGTAGGGATTCGGAGAGGCGAGGTAGGGGCTGCTGGTTTCCGGGCAGACGAAGACCGGGCTGGGGTTGATGTCGAGAGAGGGCTGATAAGGGACGGGCTGAGCACCCATGGTCAGAGAAAGAGCGATTGCACCGGGAATCATGTGGCGGTATCTCCGAATGTGGGGCGTGCGCGGGTTGCGCCGCTCTACATGACAAGCATGAACCAGATTGAGCGTTCGGCCACAGAACCGGCATTTGCGGCGCAGGCTAACCCGGCGCGGACGGCATATCCGGCACAGGCGGAACCCGATATCGGACGGGGCGCGGATTACGGGACGATGGAACGCGCCGGGCGTTCCTGGCGGAGCCAGGAATAGGCCTCGAGGACGGCGCGAACGTAGTCGCTGGCCCTGCGGTTCCGGGCGACGAACTGGCGGGCGGACTCGGCCATTTTGCGGGCGCCGGCTCGATCAGCAAGGACCGCGCCGAGCGCGGCGGCCCAGTTCTGGCTTGACGAGGAACGGACGAGCCGAGCGGTGACATTCTCTCGGAGAAAATCGCAGTAGGCGTCTTCAACGGCGAGCACGATCATCGAGTGCGACATGGCATCGAGGACGATCGTGCGCTGCTCGCCCTGGCCCTCGCACAGGACGAGGATGTCGCCCTGCACGAGGAGATCGCGCCGGGATTCGATCTCTTCGATGAG
Source organism: Phycisphaerales bacterium (assembly GCA_044221315.1). GTDB lineage: Bacteria > Planctomycetota > Phycisphaerae > Phycisphaerales > UBA1924 > JAFEBO01. The sequence goes on from JBGAPK010000007.1 coordinate 50,306, forward strand.
AGACAGGTTGGGGAGAATATTCAGACGCATCGCGAGGTCGTAGAGACCGGCGCGGCGGGCGGCGAGTGAATCGGCGAAGATGAGCAGATCGGGATTGTCGGCGACGCAGCGTGAAATGCCGGTGAGGGCTTCGCGCATGGCACGGGCGTCGTTGCCGGCACCGACCAGCATGATGGTCGGTGCGCGGCCCTCGGCGAGTTTGGAGTTGTTTTCCTCGCCCGGGTGAACGCCCCAGAGGGCGGCTCGGGTCGGGACTCCGCGCTGTCGGAGAGCCCGCTCGATCGCGGGATCGGGGGCGATGTAGAGCAAGTCTCGCGGACCGCGGGAAGCCGCCGCGCCGGCGCGATCGATCAGGCCCGCCCGCCAGACTTCGAGGGCCAGGCCGGCGCCGCAGACTTCCGCGAGGGCGATGCCGAAGGACCACAGGCTGCCGCCGAAGACGTGAACAATGTCGATCGGCGCATCTTCGGCGGCGTTATCGGTATCCTCGAGCCGCGCGGCGAGATTGCGGGCGCGAAGGCCGGTCGTGAAGGGGAGGCCGCGGGATGGAAAGAGGACGGTCTGCGTGCAAAGGCCGCTGGCCTGGCCGGCGGTCGGGGTTTCGGCGGCGCCTTCGATGGGCAAGGCCTGGGCGACGCGCACACCTTCATCGGCGAGGCCGATCTCGAGGCGGCTCAAGAGCTCGCGTTCACGCGAGGCGAAAAGGCGATCGGCAAGGACGACAACACGCACGTGATGAGTGTACGAGGCGCCTAGCCGGCGGCACTCGCGGGCTCGCGTCGATGGGCGAGGTCGGGCGGGCGTGGGCTTGCAGGGAGGGCTTCGGTTCGCCAGAGCCCGACCCAATGGTCCGGCTCGATTTCGATGAGCGCGCAGTCACCAGCGACCCCGGGGAGGGGTCGCAGGTTGGCGGGGGCCGAATGTCCGGGCCACCATGGACGGACCGGCACATCGCCGAAGGAGAGGCGGGTGAATTCCTCCGGGTTATCGATCACCTCGCGAATGGTGAGCAGCCGGTCGCGCCGTTGGCCGAGGCGGGGGATGCAGGCGAGCAGGCCCCTTGTATACGGATGGAGCGGGCGCTCGAAGAGCGTGACGACGGGCGCGTACTCAACGACGCGGCCGGCGAACATAACGCAGACGACGTCGGCGTTCTCGGCGACGACGCCCATGTCGTGGGTGATGAGCAGGACGCTCAGATCGCGGGTTCGTTTGAGATCGCGGAGCATGTCCAGAATCTGGGCCTGGATCGTGACGTCGAGAGCGGTCGTGGGCTCGTCGGCGATGAGCAGGGAAGGACGGCAGGAAAGTGCCATGGCGATCATGACGCGTTGGCGCATGCCGCCGGAGAACTGGTGCGGGTATTGTCGGAAGCGGCGCTCGGGCTCGGGAATGCCGACGCTTGCCATGGCGTGGACCGCGATTTCGCGGGCGCGGTGGGCGGCGGCGCCCTGATGGAGGCGGACAGCCTCAACGATCTGTTCTCCCACAGAGAAGACCGGGTTGAGGCTGCTCATCGGCTCCTGGAAGATCATGGCGATCTCGCCGCCGCGGACTCGACGGAGGGCAGAATCGTCGAGGGTGAGAAGATCAACCAAGCCCGACTTGGAGGCAAAGAGAGCGGAGCCCGCGTCGATTCGCGAGGTGGGTACGAGGCGGAGCATGGTCATGGCGGTGACGGACTTGCCGCAACCGGATTCACCGACGATTCCGAGAGTCTGGCGCGGGTGGATGGAGAAGGAGACTCCGTCTACGGCGCGGTGACGCGAACTCACGCCGGCCCTGAAACTGACAGCGAGATTGCGGACGGAGAGAATCGGTTCGCTCATGCGGCCTCCCGCACGGTGCGCTTGGGGTCGAGGGCTTCGCGGAGCCCCTCGCCGACGAAATTGAGCGCGAGAAGGGTCAGGCCGAGCAGGAGACAGGGGAAGAGGAGGAGCCACCAGTTCGACTGATAGGGGTTGAGTTCCGGCAGGCCTTCGGCGGCGAGATTGCCCCAGCTGGGAAGAGGAGGCTTGACGCCGATGCCGAGGAAACTGAGAAAGCTCTCCTGAAGGATGGCCTGCGGGACGGTGAGCGTGGCGTAGACGACGATGGGGCCAACGAGATTTGGAAGCAGGTGCACGAACAAGATTCGACGGCGCGAAGCGCCGATGGCCCGGGCGGCCTCGACGAATTGCTGGTTCTTGAGGCTCATGACCTGGCCGCGGATGACGCGGGCCATGGTGAGCCAACTGAAGCCGCCGATGGCGATAAAGAGGACGGCGAGGTCGAGAGAGATGCGTCCGGCCTGGGAGATCTCGCGGGGCGGGACGGCGGCGAGGGCTTCCTTGTCGAGGCGGGCGCGGAGTTCGGAGTCGCCGGCGAGGAGGCGGATAATGGAGGCGTTGTCGGTGGGAGTGCCGCGGGTCTGGGCGATTTCGCGGGCATGAGCGCGGACCCACGTTTCGCGGGCGCTTTCGCGGCCGACGTATTCATTGACCACGGCGTCGGCGGCCACGGCGAGCAGGACGACGAGCAGGATGTAAGGAAGCCCGTAGAGGACATCGACGGTTCGCATCATGAGCGCATCGAGGCGGCCGCCGGCGTAGCCGCTGATTGCGCCGTAAAGAGTGCCGATGACGACTGAGAGAAAAGCGGCGGCGATGCCGATGGTGAGGGAGACGCCGCCGCCGGCGAGCAGGCGGATGAAGAGGCTGCGTCCGAGGGCGTCGGAGCCGAGGACGTAGTCGGGTGATTTTGCAGGCGCGGCGGACGCACTCTTGGCGGATTGTGCTGATTGCGCGTGCCGATCGGCCGCTTGCGTTTCTTTGCGAGGACTCCCCCACCACCACGGCGGCGTTCGCGCGTCGTTGATCGCTCCGGCGTTGTAGCGTGGGACGCGAACGCCGTTGTCGAGTGTTGGCCCGAGAGTCCAGGGGAGTGTGAGGACGCAGGCGGCGACCATGAGCGCGAGGAATACGCTACCGATCAGACCGGAGCGGGAGAATGGAATGGAGCGCCGATCGCTCGACATGGCGCTGAGAGTATCGGGCGTAGGACCCGACCGCGGAAAAACGGGGGCCACCGCTCGCACTCCCGGCTTGAAGTTACTTCTGCGGCTTGGGAACGTGCTGGTCGAAGAGGATCGGATTGCCATCGGGATCGGTGAGCATGAAATATGCCGGGCCGGTGGAGGATTCATCGGCGGCGGGCTCCGGGGTGAGGCCGCGGCTCTTGAGGGCCTTCTGGAGGTCGCGTACGTCTTCGAAGTTTGGCAGAGTCGCCTTATTGCTGTCCCAGCCGGGGTTGAACGTCAGGGTGTTGCGTGGAAACATGCCCTGGAAGAGGCCGATCTTGGTGTCCTCGTTCTTGAGGACGACCCAGTTCTTTGATTGGTCGCCGGAGACCATCTTGAAACCGAGTTTTTCGTAGAACGCGCGGGACGCGGCGATGTCCTTGACTGCGAGGCTGACCGAAAAGTTTCCGAGTTTCATGTTCTGCTCTCCTGAGTTCTGATCCGTGGTTGTTTGTTTCGCTCGCGTCAGCACCATTTCCGCGCCCTTGAACTCGGGGACGCCGCCGAAGGACATCCAGGATTCAATGGTGCACTTGTCCGGTCCGTCGTGGCGGATGATGTCGCGCTCGGTGGCCTTGCCGCCCATGAACGTGTATTCGCCGGCGAGTTCGATGGTGCCGTCGGGCTTGGGTTTGCCGCGGACGACGATCATCGTCGATTGTGTGGATGCCATGCGCACGGCTTCGTACTCACCCGTGGACGGGTTGAAGCCGGTGCAGGAGAGAGTCGTGAAGGGTTTGTTGGCCAATTCTGGACCGAAGGCGCCCTCGAAGCGTTGGGAAAGGAACAGCCCGCCCAAGTCCATGCTGGCGGTCACTTTCGCCTGGGCTTTGACGGGCTCGGCGTCGGGCCTGAACCAGAATGACATCGCGGCGTCCCAGGTTCCCTCGTCGGCCTTGAGGACCGCGAGGGCCTTGGCCGTGGGAGGTTGGGGCTTGGCGGCGGGTTTGCCGGCGGGTTCGGGCTCCGGAGCGTCGCAATTGCCGGCGGCCAGTGCAGCAACCAGCGTGCATGCGGCTGCACCAAGGGTAACTTTCCACAGAACGTGTCGCGACATGATGCCTCCGGGTTCAATTCAGGGCGATGCAGGTTGGTGCGGCACATGGTATGAAATGACGCGGGGAGGTCTTGACAGATCTTGCGGACAAATGGCAAATCCTCGACTCTTGCGCCGACGCGGACCCGCCCAAAGAAGGGCGTGCGACCGTTGGCGACGTATGTCGAGCGGGTCAACCTTGCGATCGATCACGTGGTCGGACATCTTGGGGAACCGCTGCGGCTGAAAGCGGTGGCGCGTGCCGCGGGGCTGTCGCCGTTCCATTTTCATCGGGTGTTTCAGGCGATGGTCGGGGAGACTCTGGCGGACTTTGTGAAGCGGGTGAGGCTGGAGCGGGCGCTCGCAATGATGGCGCACGGAAGAAAGCAGTCTCTGACTCGCATCGCCCTTGCGTGCGGGTTCTCCTCCTCGTCCGACTTCTCGCGGTGCTTCCGGCAAAAGTACGGGGCGTCGCCGAGCCGGTTTGATCTGGCCGCGTGGCGCGGGGAGCATCGGTCGGCGCTTCGGGCGACAGTGCCCGAGACGGCGGAGCGATTGCATCTCGAGCGATTGTCGGTGCGGGCTGGTTCGGCCGCGGGGCTCAATCCGGACGGTTTCAAGGTGCGGATCCGCGACTTGCCCGCACGGACCGTGGCGTATATCCGCGTGCTCAATCCGTATCGGGGAGAGGCGGTGCCGCGAGCGGTTCGGCGGCTACATGCGTGGGCCGAGGGGCACGGGTTCGCGGACAGGCAGTGGCTCGGGTATCAGTGGGAGAACCCCGAAATCACCTCGCTCGAGGACTGCCAGTACCACGTTGCGGTCGAGGCGGAACGGTTCGCTCCCCGCGGAGAAATCGGCCGGTACAGGTTTCCGCCGATGGCGGTCGCGCAGGTCGAAATCCGCGGCGGGCTCGACCTGGAGTTACGCGCTCTGCAGTGGCTCTACGGCGTCTGGCTGCCCAAGAGCGGGTATGTGCCGGACGATCAGCCGGGGTTCGAGGCGTGGATCGGGCGGCCTTTCGCACACGGGATGGAGTACTTTGAGTTGTTGGCGCAATTGCCGATGAAACGCGGCTGAGTTCTCATGTTCGAGTGCGTCTAGGCTCCGGGAATGAACGCACGGCCGGTTATCGATCCCGAGGAACTCTGGCGGGCACCCGAAGAGATCGTGCTCGTGCCGCATGATCCGCGCTGGCTGGTAATGGCGGAGGAGGAGTGCGGTCGAATCGCGCGGGCGTGCGGGTCGGTCCTGGTCCGCGTGGAGCACATCGGGAGCACCTCCGTCCCCGGTCTGATCGCCAAGCCCGTGCTGGACCTCATGCCGCTGGTGAACGCCTTTGACGACGGGTTCGCGTGCGTGGGCGCGATGCGGGGGCTGGGGTACTGGTATGCGGGAGATTTCGGCATCGCGGGGCGGCACCTGTTTGTGAAGGGCTCGCCGCGAACACATCACGCGCACCTGCTCGTGGAAGGATCGAGGGAGGCGAGGAGGCACCGGGCGGTGCGCGACGTGCTTCGGGCAAGTCCGGAGATGGCGGCGCGGTATGCGGCGCTCAAACAAGGGCTGGCGGCACGATTTGGCGATGATCGTGAGGGATACGCCCGGGCGAAATCAGAGTTCATGCGCGAGTTGTTTGATCTTGCGGGGGTGGAGTAGACGGCACGCGAGGGGAGTCCAACCGTTCCTTATCGCCGGGACGGCACGCCCAGTGTTTCTTTCATCACCGCGTTCAGATCGATGAGCGCCCTGGAACAATCTCCGGTGAATGAACTCCCGTGCATGGTGGCCAGGGTGCTGGGCTTGAGTGCCGCGAGGCCTTCCAGGAGCGGGCGGGTGTTCGGCGTGTAGGGCATGTAGTCCATGAGGGGTCCGGCCTGGTATTCGACGATGGCAGCGCGGACGCGGCCGAGTATGTCGGACTTGGTCAGGGGCTCGACATCACCGTTGTGATGGAACAGATCGGAACAGAACAGCACCCGCTGTGTCTCTTCGAACAGCACTCCGGCGTCCCAGCCGTGCGGAAGGTGCGGCGTCGGGCGGTAGCGGAAGCGGAATCTTCCGGTGCTGAATGTTTCGTCGGCGTTCAGCGCCCGCGGCGGGCGATCGGCGAAGTCGTTGAGATTGACCAGCGAGCCGACCACGCCCGAGACCGCCTGTGCCCGCGCGGCGACCCGGAGCCAGTCGTTGAGCGAGCCGCATTCGTCCACCTCGAAGTGGCTGAAGCCGATCCAGCGGAGCGTCGCCGGGTCGATGATGCGTTTCACGGCCTCGAGCACTTCCGGGAACATCCGGCGCATGCCGGTGTGGTAGAGCAGAGGCTCCTCGTCCACAACAAGAAAATGGTTGAACTGCAGGTTGATCTCGGGCCAGAGAATGCAGATGCGATGGACGTTGGGAGCGATCTCGGTGATGGTGGCCATTTCGAGTGATTCCCGTTGGACCCTCGGCCATACCTGGCTTGGAGGACACCTCGCCGATTTTCTCGTAATTGTCGTTGGTTTGCAACCCGGCACGCGCGGCGTGCCGAATCCCTCGGGGACTCGGGCCGCCCCTTTTTGGCACCACGCAGCGGCTCGCCCCGGAAGGACTGACTCTAAATCAGGGTGACAGGATTCGAACCTGCGACCTTGTGGACCCAAACCACACGCTCTACCAAGCTGAGCTACACCCTGAATGGTGAGGGCAAGTCTAGAGCGGCAGAGCGGCAAAGCGCGAGCTTACAAGGGCGAGCGAACCCTTCCCCCAACCCCCTCCCTCAGGGAGGGGGCTTCGGAGGTCAGAGCGGAACTTCGACGAAGGCGACGACCCGGGGCTTCTGGCCGACCTTGGTGACGTTGGAGCGGTCAATGATCATGAGGAAGCGGCGTTCGACGCTGGGGACCATGGGCTGGAGGTCGGGCAGGCCTTCGCAGTCGGAGCGCTGGTAGCCGCGGGCGATGAACCAGACGGCGTACATGTCGCTGCGGACGGAGATGCTGCCCAGGAGGCCGGAGAGGATTTTGAGCTTGTCCTGGTAGGTGTGGCCGAACTGGAGGGGCTTGATGTCGGTAACTTTGGGCTTGGCCGGATCGGTCGTGTCCAGGATCTGCTCGACGATGTTGTCTGTACCGAGAAGATTGGTGGGCTGGCCGACGGCACGGGCACCGAAGAAGTCGATGTTGCACGGAAGGTCGGCGCCGGCTGTCACAGCACGTGTCGTCGGATCGAAGGCGACCTGACGCACGGCCAGGAGTTCGCCAACGGAATGGAATCCCGCGCCTTCGCGAAGTCCGAAGATGCCCGTGCTCAAGTAACGGCCGCCGACATAACTGCCGGCCGCCTGGGTGTAGTCGCCGATGGCCAGATCGTTGGGGTCCTTGTCCTGGTCGCCGGCGGCGATGATGCCGGGCTTGGAGCGGTCGAAGAATCCGGCGTACCAGGTCTGAAGCGTGGGCTGCTGCGACTTGGCGCCGGGCCGGAGTTCGACGGCGATCTTGTCGCGGTAGGACTCGATCATGGCGGCGATATCGGTCTTCTTGGCTTCGGCCTCGCGATTGGCATCGTCGGTGCCGGGCCAGAAGGTCTTGCCCGAGACTTCGTCCTTCGATGGGAACGTGAAGGGAAGCAAACGCAGCACCGCCTGCGGAGCGGTGTTGATGTTTATGAGGCCCGGTGTCGGATTTGTGAGGCTGCCGTAACTATCGGAGCGCGTCCGGAACATCGTGAGGACGTTGCCGGCGATGGGCGCGCCGGTGCCGGCGGTGTAGGGCTTGTCATTGCTGTCGAAACGGCAGGAGACGAAGTCGTCGGTCTTGAGGTAGCCCGAATCGAAGATCGGAGTCTGGGGCTTGCCCGCGGCGATGGCGTTCAGATCAAAGTAGTAGTAGTCGAGCGGGCCGTAGACGGCCGAGGACTTCCAGACGTTTTGATCGGCGGGAGGGTTGGCATACCCGAGCGCAATGGCGAATGCCTCGGAGGTCGTGGTCCACTGACGCATCAGGTCGTCTTTGGCCGGATTGCTGATCTGCTTGAGTGGATTTCCGCTGAAATCGATGGGAGTATGAACACTTCCCACGGCCATGATGTTCAGGAGGTCGGTCGGCCTCAACTGGCTGGTGCCATCGGGCGCGAATGTCCCGCCGTTGTCGACGTAACCCTCATATTTGTTACGGTTGGCGGCCAGTTCGCGACGGATTTCCGCGAAAGCCTTACCGGCCGAGTTGGCGGCGATCGCCGCCACGCCGCTGGATTCGGCGGGCTTGGCCATGCTCGGGAACACGGCGGGCAGGAGACGCCAGACTCCGGGCTTGTAGCTTGAATAACGGGGCGACGAAGTTCCGGCGTCCACACCAGCAAGCGTCAGCGCGACAACGTCGCGGGGCGAGGTCGCGGAGATCGGCGCCGGCACTTCCTCGTAGTCATACCAGTTTTTCGGATCAACATCTTTGGGGTCGATTGCCCAGGCGGGCAGCATGCCGGGCTTGAGCGTGACGCCGGCGGCCTCCCCCTTGCGGGCGATGTGGGCGGCCAGAGTGATAGTGAAACGGGTGTTGTAGTTGTTGGGGTAATCGGTGCCCTTGTATCGAAAGCCGGGGGTGATGTCGTTCTGATCGTCGTAGCGAGGCGTTGTCGAATTTGGATTGACGAACATCCCCGTCACGGTGATCTTGTTCCAGTATTGCTGCGTCGGGGTGATGCCGCGGATCTGGCGATCGAGGTTGACGAAGTTGTCGTTGCGGAGACGATCGCAGAGTTCGTCGTTAACGACGCTGTTGGCCGAATTCGCCAGCGAATCGTTGGCAGTGGGACCGCTGTCGGCACGCACGGCGCGCCGGAGCATAACGGTGTGGTCAGTCAGCGTTGCGTCGGGAACGAGCGGATCAAGCTTGAACGTCGCATCGGCGGCGATCGGAGCCGCGCTATTCCCGAAATTCACGTTGTCCACGCGCATCATCTCGATGCGCCGGAAATTCGCGGCCGACTTGGGGCCGATCTGCGTCGTCAGCCAAGCCTCGAGAAGGCTGGGATCCTGCTGCTGATTGGAACCGATGCGATCGGTCACATTGAACCGGTTTTCGACGATGAACTTCGATTCGCGGTTCATTGCGTAGAAGACAATGGTCTCGCCGGGCAGAATCGTGACCTGCTTCACGGTGTACTTGTTGTCGTAGGCGTTGGTGGCGATTGTTTCATCGACCTCCGCCAGTACGTAGTACTTTGCGGTCTTGGCCGGATCGGCCGGATCGGATGTGCCGATCTGCAGGTAGAAGAATTCGTTGAGCAGGTTTGGCTGGAACTGACCGCCGCTGCCGATCGTGAATGGGCCTCCGTTGGAGAGAATCTCGGACGAGAGTTGGATGGGCACCGTGTACGGGTTCTGGATCTTCACCGCGAGAACTCGCATCAGGAAATCGGCGTTCTTTGCATCGATTTTCCCGTTGATCGTCACGAGCGGCGGCAAGTTACCCGAGAGCGGAGCGTCCCCTTCCCCGTCCGAGAGGGCGGCGTCGGGCGGATTGGATTGATTCCATGTGTCGCGGTAGCACGTGTAAGTCGCGGTCTCGACCAGGAACGGGTGCACATCCCCCGCTCCGTACACATTCACCGCCGGGACGGGCACTTCCGCACCCGAGCTGTCGGTCGAAATCTTCGCGGGCGTGCTGGTGTCGCGGGTGCCGTCGGCCTTCAGGTTGCGCGCGAGATTGAACTGATAGTCCGGCCCCTTCCACCACGAGGGGAAGTACTGCTTCCAGGTTGTCGCGCCGGCCACGAGGTCCTGCGGCAGGCTCGACGCGCCGAGCTTGGTGTACCGGTTCTCGTCCAGCACCAGCGTGTACGGCACGTGCTGGGCGGTCGTGGTTCCGTCGGACGGGGGCTGGGCGCTCGTCGCGAAGTTCGCGGCCATGTGCCCGGCCGCGAGAAGCGCCGTGAGCGGGCCCTGGTGGCCGTAAAAGAGACCACGCAGGGAGCGGGCGTTGGCGTCTGCCGATGCGCCGGTCGCCGGCTTCCACACATCGGCGATTCCCAGGCCCGGGGCGAGCGCCGTCGCGTAGCCCTTGAAGAGTGAACTGGCGGCAGGATCGGGCGCGATGTAGGTCGAGAGCTCGCCGGAATTGGCGAGCGAGGGCGGGTTGTCGAAATTGGCGATGGTCGTGATGCTCGGGTTGATCGCGGGGACGATCGGGCGGGCGCCGCTGTGCGTGGTCAGGTACTGGCGGACGTCGATGAAGGAGCGAAGCAGCGCGGCCTCGGTCGGGTCGCCGGCGTTGCCGCCGGTCCAGAAGGAGAGGTTCTCGCGTTCAAGTTCGAGCGCGCGGTTCTCGCGGAGAGGGCTGAAGTTGTTCTGAGCTGAAGCCACTGTCTCTTTGATGCCGAGCGGCGGGACGTTCTGCTGGCTATCGAACCAGCCTCCCATAGCGCACTCGAGGCTGCTGGTGGTGCGCGGATCGTTGATGCCGCGGAAAGTGAGCAGCTCGATCAGGTTCTCGGTGCGGAATCCGTTGGAGAAGTCGAATCGCTTGTTCACGGAGTCGTAGACCGCGCGCTCCATCGTGGCGGCCTGCGAGGTGTAGAAGTTGGCCCGGTCGCGGATGGTGGGGAAGTTGACGCCGGTGGTCTTGAGCGGGTCCTTGGTGAAGTCGCTGAAGTGTCCGGGGGGCGCGCCGGCGCCGAGGCCGCCACGCAGGGCGCGATAAGCGCCCTGGCCGAGTTCCCTGCTCGGGTTGATGACCGCGGGGAAGCCGGCGATCGGACCGAGGCCGGAGGTGGAAATGTCGTTGACGTACTTGGAGTAATCCTGGGACTTGTACAGACCGGAGGCCGGCTGACGGAGGGCTCCGTACCCGCCGCGATAGACGCGGGTGGTTTGAGTTCCGTTGGCGAGGACATCGCTGATCGTGATCGACGCGGAGGCGGCCGGGGCGCCGTCGAAGATCATCTCGTCGGCGTCACGCAGCATGAGCAGGCGGCGCAGATCGACGTCGGACGGTGCGATGCCCACCACGTCGGCCTTGTGCGGCAGCGCTTTGCTCGCGCCGTTGGTGTCGTTCGGGTCGGCGTTCATGTCGCCGGCCGCGTTGACATTGACGAGCGAGGAAAGATCGATGATGCGGGCGGCGAAGAACCAGCGGTAGTTGGGGTCGCTGGGGAGCAGCGAGCGGTAGGTCGAGGGCTGGGAACCGTTCTGGCCGCGGGCGTCGGTGAGTTCGAACCAGCGGGAGTCGAACCAGCCGTCGCCGTCGGCGTCGGCCCACTGGTAGGGCGGGTAGGCGGCGTCCTTGGGGGTGAGTGTGCCGAAGGGGCCGCGCGCGGGACGGAAGGCGCCCTCCTGCCAGGAATCAAAGAACGCGGGGTTGTCGGGCGAGATGGCCTGGCCCCACACGGTCTGGTTCTTGATCGTCCCCGCCTGATCGGTGAGTGAGAGCCAGCCGTTCAGGCGCCGATCGCCGGGTGTATTGGTGCTGAACGTGCCGGGACGGGCGTCGTAATTGTCGCGGAGATTGAAAAGATTGACGAAGCGTCCGTCGGGGGCGATGTTGGTGATGTGGAGCCAGTCGCGGCGCTTGGCCCAGGTCTTCTGGCTTCCGTCCGGAGGAAAAACAGCGATCGTCTGCGCAGGCTTGTAGTTGATCCAGGTCGGCGTGGTAGAGGCGAGCCACGGGTCATCGCCAAGGCCGACGGGGCGGAAGCACTTGAGAAGACCGGTCGGTGTGGTGAGCGTCGATGCGAAAGTACTGTCGGCGACCCACTTGGTCGTCGGCGCATCCCAAGCCTCGCGCACGAACAGATCGCCGCTGGGAAGGCCGCTGGGGGTGCCGTCGGATTTGGTGTTGCTCGAATCGGGGACCATCGTTACGGCGTCGTCGGCGATGATCTGGGCTGCGTAGTCGGAAAACGTGGCGATGATCTCGTCGGAACGGTCGCGCCGGGCGATGGAGCGGCTGGTGCGCTTGTCGGCGTTGCCGATGGAGACGTAGACGATCATGATGATCGAGAGCATCGCGAGCGTGCCGACGACCAGCACCATGAACGAGCCGCGACGGCGCGGGCGGCGCAGCGCCACCCCGATGTCTCCCAGCATTTCAGCAAACGTTCGACGGATCTTCACAACAACCTCCTGACACCACCGGCTCTTCCCTCAAACACTGCGGCAGGTCCGCTTCTCACGGCGGTCTTGCCCCCCCACTCCGCCACTCCCCCACATCATCCCATCACGACTTCGGGTCGGGCGGGACGTTGAACACGTACTGGAACGACTGCTCGATCGACGGGTCGTTGGGATCGGTGAGCGTGAACGTGACTCGGATCATCTTGGGCCACGGCCACGGCAGGCTGGGCGGATCGCCGCTGGTTACGTCGGGGGCAAACGTCGGGTCGTAGTAGCCGAAGTAGGAAACGAGAGACGATTGATCGCCGCGCCCGGTGACGAGCGTGTGCAATTGTGCGCCGTGAATCAGCCAGTCCTTGACCTTGTAGTTGTTCTGGAGGTTGGACGACTTGGTGAGATCGCCTTTGAAGGGCTGATACTCGGGCGGGAGCGCGGGGACACGGAGTTGAACACCGCTTGAGTTGAACTTGCTGTTGATGACGCCGGTGTAGGACGCGGCGGGGTCGTACCGGTAGATGTCCGGGTTCGTCACACCCGCGCCGTTGTTGATCGTCACCGAACCGTTCGCGTTGTAGCCGATCAGGCTGCGTCCGTACCAGATGGTCTGCCCGCTCACGTCGGTGCCGTTCTCATCGAACTGCGGGGGCGCGATCGGATAGGTCTGTCCCCAGGACCACTCCACGACGAATTCGCTGCAGTGGGCGGCGATGCGGGAGAGGCCGGCGGTGAGGAGATCGGTGCGGCGGATTGTAACGTCGCGGTTTGTCGCGCCCGTGAGGTGCGTGTTGGGCAGATCGAGGGTGCCGCGCACGTCCGGCGGCTGCTCTTCGTAGCGGATGCGGGCACCCGTTCGAAATTTATTGCCGTCGTTGATTCGGAATGTCGAATCTTTGGACATAGTGGTGGGCATGTAGCCGCCGGGGGTCGGCATGGCGTCGAGCATCCACGCCTGCATCGACTCTGTCTTGGACCCGATGACCACTCCCGCCGGCTTGTTCAGTTCCGCGGGGATGTAGCGGGCGAAACCGGCTTCCGTCGGACCGGAGCCCCAGATGAAGTTTCCGTTTGTCGTGGGCTGGACGTAGACCTGCCCGAGCACCTTGGGCATGGCTGGTTCCAGCAAGCTGACATCACCAAACTGACTGCCACGCCCGATGAAAATGAGGGAACCACTGGTGAGCCTGGAAGGTTCGTCGAGGATGCCGTTCACGACGAGCGAAATCTCGTCAAGGTCGGTGGCCGCGATATCCACGACGCCTGAGCCAAATCGGGGCACGAGAGACAGAACAAGCGGCTTGTCGGTCGGCCAGAACATGGCGTACTGCCGGGTCTGGGTATCTTCGGGCGTGCCCCGCGAGAGCGGCTGCGCCTCCGCCAGGGTGCGGAAAATGCTCGGCGAGGCCGGCTGCCCGGCGATCTGGAAGTAACTGTCGGAGGTGAGCGTCGCGAGATTTGTGAAGTTGGGGTTTCCGCCGATCTTGTACGCGACAGGAACCGGGACATCGCTCGGCCAGCCGCCCGCGGCGGAGGTCGTGGGACGCTGAAGCACCGTGGCGTGGCGGAGCAGATTCCAGTCGGCGGCGTAGTAGTTGACGCCGGCGAGCTGGTAGCCGCCGTTCTGGCGCGGGGGAGGAGGAATCAGGCCGCCGAGCCGGTGTTGGGAGGTGGTTGCGACCGAATCTCCCGGGAAGGGCGATGATTCCCAGCCGTACCAGGACATGTTGTTGAATTCGGGGTTGAAGTAGTCGTACCACTCGTCGGTCGCGGTTGCGGCCTGCGGAGCGCCCTTGGCGCCATGGCCGTAGTAGATTCGAGCGGCGCGCGAATGCGCAGTGCGCCCGGGGATCATGTCCTCGCGGCTCGTGCGGTATTCGCCGTTGGCGAAGAACATCAGTTCGTCGATGCGGCGCGGGCGACCGAAATTCGGATCGCCCTTGTAGCGGATCGGGGCGACAACCTGGGGGTATTCATTGCCGGGGCGGGCGTCGATGGTGAACTGGTGGCGGATGACCATGAACCCGTCGCGGGTCATGTGCGCGAAATCCTCGCGCATCTGCTCCTCGAGGATCGCGGCCTGCTGGGTGAGCAGGCTCACCCGCTTGCCGGTGGTCACGGTCTTGCCGACGGTCTGGAAGATGGCGGCGAGGCCGACGGACACCAATGCCACCGCGCCGATCGCGACGAGCATTTCTACGAGCGTGAATGCGTCGGCGTGGCGCGAGCTGCGGCCGGTGGTCCCGGCGTCCGTTGTGAGTTTCCTGATCTTGTCCATGAGTCACCTGTCGCTTGCGCCCCACCCGGGGCTTACCTGGTCACAACAAAGGTCGATACCGCCGCGGGGATCTGCGCCGTGCAGAGCATCGAGGGCGTGCGCCCGTTGAGGACGGTGCTGCTTGTGGAGTTCGGGCTGGTGAGAATTTCGCTCGGGATGCCGGGCGAGATCACGACGGGGTTCTTGCCGCTGTACGGCTGATCGGACTCGTCGGGCAGTGCGACGACGGTGTAAATGTTGCCATCGACATCGACGAGCTGCTGGCCGACCTGACGCGCGGCGCCGAGTTCCTGGGACGAGGCGGTGGGAAAGTCGATGACGGTGAAGGCCCCGCCGGACGCGCCGAATCGCCGGTAGGCCGAATTCATCTTCGGAGAGAAGAAGAGCGCGTACTTGCCGCGTCCGTCGAGGGTGGCGTTGCCGTCGTTGTCGGCGGCGACGGGAATGACGGCGCCGTTCGCGATCGCCTGGCCCAGAGTCTGGCCGGCGGGAACGCGGATGCCGGGATCAAGACGACGGACAAAGACGACGATCCGGAGCGGGAAGAAAGTGGGCGTGCCTGGGAGGGCGGCGCTGGTGTCCACCGGCGAGGCGGGCACGGGGACGCAATCCCAGATGAACTGCGGCACGCCGCCGTTCACCGGGGCTGGCAGCAGTCGATCCGAGGTTTTGAGCACGACGTCGTTCTGCGCCCCGAGGTCACTGGGAACCCGGAATGTCCCCGGGAGTTTGCCAGCCTGATCGGCGAGGGTGCCGTAGACGGGGGGCAGATTGCCGAAGGTCGATTGCGTGAAGACATCGTTCCAGTCGATCCGCCCGCCGGACTTGCCGTGCGCCTCGTTGAAGAGCACCCAGGAGACCTTGGCCCAGCCGCCGGTGGCATTGGCATCGTCCGCGGGATTGTTGAGGCCGCGGTTGCCGCGCAGCATCGCCTCGGCCGCCTTGGCGACGGAGAGACCGACCACGGTGTCCTGCGACTCGCGCTGCTGCTTCACCACGAGCGGGAAGACCGCTGCGAGACCGAGGAGGCCGAGCGCCAGGATCATGATGCCCAGCAGAACCTCGACGAGGGTGAAGCCCCTCGTGCGGCGGAAAGCGGCGATGAGCCGGGAACGCAGGTTCATCACTTGGCCTCCGTTGTAGAGCCCATGTAGGTATCGAGCGTAAAGATGCGGGCGTCGGAGTCGATGAACGTGGTGTTCGACCCGCCGTCGACATTGGAGTACTTCAGGGCGTTGATGATGTAGGAGTTGATGAGGACCTGGACGTATTCGGCGTCGGTGGCCGCGATCGATGTCGAGGGGAAGAGTGACAGGTCAAGGTTGGGCGCCTTGGGAACTTCCGTTGCGGCGCTGGCGCTTCCGATGACGCCGCCTTTGTTTGCGGCCCCGCCGTAAAGGGACCCGGTTACCTTGCTGAGCCCGCGCGCGCCGATGGCCGAAGCCAACTTTGATTCGTCGTAGAGCGCGATCAGGTTGACGGTTCCCGCCAATGCCGCATCTGCGCTGCGGCAGCCGATGAGCGCGGCGGCGTCGGTGGGGTTGGGCATGCTGGCGACGCTGCGTGCCCAGCCGACGATGTTGTCGGCGCGGTCGATCCGGCGCCAATCGCTCGGGCTCGTAATGCCGGTGGACTGCTTTGGCAGCGCGTTCGTCTTTGTCGCATCGATCGTCGGGCGCGGCAGGAGAGCCACCGAGGGCGTCCAGCTCATGCCGACGATGCGGCCCGTGCCGGACTGGAAACGGACCATGAAGGTGTTGCGGGAATTGGGGCGTGAGCCGCCGGTATCGGTCTTTTCGGGGTCGTAGAAGGCGGTCTCGGGGAAAACCCAGTTTCCTTTATTTGGCGCGTTTGCCGGAATGGCGAGCGGATCGTTGCCCGTGCCGCCCGCGCCCGGGGCGTTAATGATGCGGTTGCCAGCGGGCGAAGATTCGTAATACCAGCCATTGGAAGGAACCGGTACTCCGTCGAAGTTTTGCTGGCCTGCGCCCCAAATCGTGCCGGGAGGCGCGAAGCCCCGGACCATCCAACCCGCCGGAAGCTGGGTCGGCTCGGCGAGGGCGCTCGGGGCGAAGACGTCGCGGTAGGTAGTGACAGTGGTCTGAGACAGATCCTTGTCGGGATCGCGCGTGTCCAAGATCGTTCCGACGTACACCATCGGCACGATGGTCAGACGGCCCCGGCCGTTCTCCGAAGGCTCGAAGGTAAAGACGGCGGCGGAATCCCCGCTGGCGCTCCGGATGGCCAGGTCGCGTGCCGCGCCGAGGGCGAAGCGGAGCTGGCTTTCGGCAAGCGAGCCGGTAGAGGTGTAGATCATGTTGCGGATCGCGGGCACGCCCGAAGCGAGCAGGATACCGATGATCGCGACGATGACGAGAAGTTCAACGAGCGTGAACGCGACGGTGCGCCGTGCGCGGGAGAATGTCGAAGTTGTCGGGCGGATATTCACCGGCCGACCTCCATGACGTTGTCGAGCCGGGCGGCGGTGCGAACCTTGGCGACGGCTCCCGGATCGGCGATGGGGCCGGACGTGGTGCGGATCTTGGCCGCCATCGCGTCGAGCGAGGCCTGGTCCTTGCCCTCGAGCGGGATGTCGCCGAAGTAGCCGTCCGGGCCGCAGGAGAGGATGGCGTATTCGGCGCTTCGCAGATCCTGGTTGGAGCGGGGATCGCCGAGCAGCGAAGGAACGTCGAGCAGATCGGAGCCGTCTTCCGCACGGGTCAGATTGCCCGTCGCGTCCGGGTATGTCACGCCGGTGGGGCCGTTCTTTCGAGGGGACCAGCGGTAGTAGCGATAGGCCTTGCCGCCCGGAGAGACGAGCTTGTACCGGGCCACGAATTGCTTCACGGTCTTCGTGTCGGGGTCGGTGTACTGGAGGTTGGCGTCCTTCGCCGTAGAGGTCGTGAGATCGGTGAGCATCCGCGGGGAGTTGCGCGCGGTTTCGACGAAGGCCGGATACGCGCGCCCCGTCACCTTGCTGACTCGGGCGCTGTTCGACGATGTGGCAAACTCAAACGTTCCATCCGCCTTGGGCTTGAACATTCCGGGACCATCCACGCCGTCGACGCCGCGCGGGAGCGCCCCGACAAGGTAGTACGCAAGCGAATACTCGCTGAAGCGCCGGTCCTGGAAAAGGCCGGCCGTATTCCAGTCGGCCGTCATCATGTTGGTGCCGCCGGATTGGGGAGTTCCGCCCTGGAAACCCTCGAGGAACACGGAGTTCGCGTTGTACGACTTGGTGTTTGCGACGGTGCCGCCGTAGGAGTTGATAACCGGCGCGTTCGACGGATTGAACTCCACGGGGCGGATATTCGGCACGGAATCGTCATCCGCCGTCACCAGCGGCGGCAAAAACCCGAACTCCTGCTTGAACGCCTGCACGCCCTGGTTCAGCGAGACCATCGTCTGGCGTTCGGAGACGCCCCGGGCGGTCTTGAGCGCGTGCGAGACACCCACGCTGACGAGCGTGATGAGGATGGCGATGATCGCGATCGAGACGAGCAGCTCGATCAGCGTGAAGCCGCGAAAGGTTGGACCGAACTTGGTGCGCACTGGCCGGCTCCGTGGGCTCTCTCTCGCCCGGTTCCGAACTTGAAAAGCGCTCCGCACCGTGTTTCCAGGTGCGGAGCGTGAGACTGTGATCAACCGCCGCCGCCGCCGCCCTGTAGCGACTGGATCATGCTGACCAGCGGGAGGAACATCGCCACGACGATGGTGCCGACGATGCCGCCCAGGACGACGACCATCAGTGGCTCGAGCAGCGAGACGAGCGAGGCGACGGCGACGTCGACCTCTTCGTCGTAGTTATCCGCGATCTTCAGGAGCATCTTGTCCATCTCGCCCGTCTCCTCGCCCACGTCGATCATGTTGACGACGAGCGAATCGCAGGTCTTGCTCTCGCGCAGCGGAGTGGCGAAGCTCTCGCCCTCGCGGATGGAATCGTGCACCTTGGTGAGCGCCTTCTCGAAGACGTAATTGCCGCTGGTCTCGGCGGTGATCTTGATCGCCTCGAGGATGGGCACGCCGGCGCCGATGAGGGTGCCGAGGGTTCGGGTGAATCGGGCGATGGCGGTCTTCTTCAGCATGCTGCCGAAGATCGGAATGCGGAGAAGGCACCAGTCGGTGATCGCCTTGCCCGGGCCGCTGGCGCGGATGAGTTTCCAGGCGATGAAGACGAAGATGGGCGAGGGGAGGGCGATGAAGGCGCCCGGGATGGCCTGGCCGGGGTTAGTGCCGGCGACCCAGCGACTGCCCTCCATGAGCAGGGTGGTGAGGATCGGGAGCTTGACGCCGAAGTCCTTGAAGATTTCCTCGAACTTCGGGATGATGAACCACATGATGAACGTCAGGATCAGCATCGCGATGATGATGACGGCGATCGGGTAGACCATCGCGCCCTTGATCTTGCGCTTGAGGCGCTCGGCCTTTTCCATGAACTCGGCGAGGCGCTGGAGGATCAGGTCGAGCACGCCGCCGATCTCGCCGGCGTTGACCATCTTGGTGTAGAGCTTGTCGAAGGCCTTGGGGAACTTGGACATCGCCTCCGAGAGTGACGAGCCGCCCTCGACTTCTTCGCAAACGCCCGCGAGCACGTTCTTGAGCGCGCCGGGCTTCTGCTGCTGCTCGAGGATCTGCAGCGAACGAAGCAGGGGCAGGCCGGCGTCCTGCAGCGTGGAGAGCTGGCGGGTGAAGGCGGTGAGCTGCTTCTGCTTCACGCGCCCGAAGCTGAAGCCGCCACCCTTCTTCTTGGGCTTCGCTTTTTTGGCGCCGCCCTTGGCCGCGGCGTCCTTCTTGTTGGCCTTCTGCTCGGCGACGTTGGTCGGGAAGAGCCGCTGGCTCTTGATCCGGGCGATCGCCTCTTCCTTGCTGGCGGCTTCGACCGTGCCTTTGGTCGGTTTGCCCGCGTCGGT
Organism: Phycisphaerales bacterium; assembly: GCA_044221315.1. Taxonomy (GTDB): domain Bacteria; phylum Planctomycetota; class Phycisphaerae; order Phycisphaerales; family UBA1924; genus JAFEBO01. The sequence continues at coordinate 69,671 of JBGAPK010000007.1, forward strand.
CATTGCCTCGTACGTGAAGGTCGCCATAGTCGCCTCCGGCCCACGAAAAACCCCGTTCCGTCGTTCTGCCTTTACTCGTCCGCGATCGTCTCGCGCACGACTTCATCAATGGTGGTCACACCGTCATAGATCGCCAGCAACCCCGACTCGCGGAGCACACGCATGCCGCGCTTCCGGGCGTGGTGGCGAAGGAGGGCCGTGTTGGAATTCTTCATGATCATCTCGCGAACTTCGTCGTCGAGGGTCATGATCTCGTAGAGAGCCTGGCGGCCCTTGTAGCCCGAGCCGTTGCAGCGGTCGCAGCCCTTGCCGCGGGCGAAGCGCCTGCCTTTCACCGCGTCGGGCGTGAGCGAGAGCTCCATCAGCTCCTCTTCCGAGGGCTGATAGAACTCCTTGCAGTTCGTGCAGACCTTGCGGACGAGGCGCTGGGCGACGATGCCTTCGAGCGTGGCGGTGAGGAGGAAGGCCTCGAGGCCAAGATCGAGCAGACGCACGACCGAACTCGGCGCGTCGTTGGTGTGCAGGGTGCTCAGCACCAGGTGGCCGGTGAGCGAGGCCTGCACGGCGATCTGCGCCGTTTCCAGGTCGCGGATTTCGCCCACGAGGATGATGTCCGGATCCTGACGCAGGAACGAACGGAGGAGTTTGGCGAAGGTCGTCTCGGTCTCTACGTTCACCTGGCACTGGCAGAGGCCGTCGATGTCGTATTCCACCGGGTCTTCGGCGGTCAATATCTTGGTCTCGATGTCGTTGAGCTCGGAGAGCGCGGCGTAGAGCGTGGTCGTCTTGCCCGAACCGGTCGGACCGGTCACGACCACGATTCCGTTGGGCTTTCGGATCAGACGCCGGAACGTGACCATGTCGTCGTCGCGCAGGCCGACTCGATCGAGCGAGAGCTCGACGTTGCTGCGGTCGAGGACGCGCATGACGACGCTCTCGCCCCACATCGTGGGAAGCACCGCGACGCGGAGATCGACCGGGTTGCCGCCGATGGTCAGTTCGATACGCCCGTCCTGCGGCAGGCGTCTTTCGGCGATGTCGAGGTTCGACATGACCTTGATGCGGCTCGTGATCGCGGGACCGAGCTGCTTGGGGGGCGGGACCATCTCGTAGAGCACGCCGTCGATGCGGTAGCGCATCTTGAATTCGTTCTCGAACGGCTCGAAATGGATGTCCGACGCGCGGTCCTTGATCGCCTGGAGCAGCACGAGGTTGAGCAGCTTGATGACCTGGTTATCGCCGGCCATCTCCATGAGGGCGTCGATGTCGATCGAGTCGCCCCCACGGGCGCTCAGGCCCTTGATCCGTTCGTCGCTGGCCAGTTCACTGACGACGTCGGTGATCGACTCCTGCTTGGAGAAGTGCTTGCGGATGAGGGCGTCGATCGCGGCCGGGTCCCCCACCACCGCGTCCACGTTGCCTCCCAGGAGCAGGCGAAGGTCGTCAACGGCGCGGAAGTTGTCCGGCGTCTTCATCGCGATCTTGAGGCGCCGGCTGGTCTTGTTGTACTCGAGAGGCACGACCTCGTAGCTGCGGACGCTCTCGGCCGGCACGACCTCGAGCACTTCTTCGGGCAGCTCGAAATTGGTCAGGTCGATGTACGCCATGCCGGCCTGGCCCGCCAAGGCCTCGAGCACATCGCGCTGGGTGCAGTAGTTCAGTTCGACCAGCAGCTGCCCAATGGGAGCCTTGCGGGTCTGCTGAATGGCCAAGGCCTCATGAACCTGGTCACGCGTCACCTTGCCGAGCTTGGTGAGGACTCGGCCGAGTTTGCGTCCCTTCAGTTCTGCTGGCTCGATCGGCGGCATGTTTGCTCCGTACCCCCTTCAAGCCCCATTTCCCCGACTTCGATCGCTGACCCGATCCTTCCCGGACCAACCCACACGAGACCCGTTCACGGATTTGTTGACGGCATTCCAATCGCGATGCCGCCAAATTCCCGCGTACGGGAACATTCGCGGAAATCCCGACAACTTGCAGCAGGAAATCCCATAAAGACCGCTATTTTTGCGATGCGACACTAAGAATGCTGACTATGCAGCAATCCACTTGTTTGTATTCTGAAAGGACTCAGACCTTGCCGATATCGTCGTCTTCGTCCAGGTCGGTACGTCCGATAGTTCGGCCCAATTTGTGGACCTTGTCGCGAAGGTCGCCTGGGTTCTTGGACTTGTCGATCATCTCCTCGGCGGAGATCTTGCCGGTTGTGTATAGGGTCCACAGGTGGTCGTCCAGAAGCTGCATTCCAAACTTCTTGCCGGTCTGGATAGCGGAGTCAATCCGGAAGGTCTTGGCTTCTCGGACGAGGTTGGCGATGGCGGGGGTGACCACAAGGAACTCGTAGGCTGCGACCATGCCGGGCTGATCCACGCGGCTAAGGAGCTGCTGGCTGAGGATACAGATCAGGGCGGTTGAGAGCTGCACCCTGATCTGGTTCTGTTGGGTAACCGGGAAGGCATCCACGACGCGGTCGATCGTCTTGGCGGCGCCGGTGGTGTGAAGGGTGCCGAAGACCAAGTGGCCGGTCTCGGCGGCCCGGACGGCGGCCTCGATGGTTTCAAGGTCGCGCATTTCGCCGACGAGGATCACGTCGGGGTCCTGGCGGAGCACGCGGCGAAGGGACTCGGAGAAGCTGGGCACGTCGTTACCGACTTCGCGTTGATTGACGATCGACTTCTTGTGCTTGTGGTAGTACTCGATGGGGTCTTCCATCGTGACGATGTGCTTGTCCATCGTCTGGTTAACAAAGTCGATCATCGTGGCGAGCGAGGTGGTCTTGCCCGAGCCGGTGGGGCCGGTCACCAGGAACATGCCTCGCGGGCGGCGGATCAGTTCCTGGCAGATGGGCGGCAGGCCGATCTGCTCGAATGTGAGCAGGCGATTTGGGATCTGACGCAGCACGATGGCGAGATCGCCACGCTGGCGGAAGACCGAGACGCGGAACCTGGCGGCCTCGCCGTAGGCGAAGCCGAAGTCGGTGCCGCCTTCCTCCTGGAGTTCCTGCTGGTTTCGCTCGGGGGTGATGGCCTTCATGAGGGAGACCATGTCATCCGAGTCGAGGACCTTGGTGGCGAGGTTGCGGAGGTGGCCGTGGAGGCGGATGGTGGGCGGCCTGCCAACGGTCAGGTGCAGGTCGCTGGCGCCCTGCTTGACCACGGTGTCGAGGAGGCGGTCGATTTGCATCGTGGACATGCGGAGTTCCTCGGCGGCGGTTACTTGTTATCGAGATCAACCTGGCTGACGCTGGCAACCTCGTCGGGGGTGGTGAGGCCGGCGAGGCACTTGAGTTTTCCGTCCTCCACGAGAGGCCGCATGCCGTTGGCGAGCGCGGCCTTGCGGAGTTCGGAAACGGGGGCGAGATTGAAGGCCAGTTCACGAATGGCGGAATTCATCTGCATCATCTCGTAGATGCCGCGGCGGCCTCGATAGCCGGTATTGACGCAATTGTCGCAGCCGGTGCCCTTGATGATCTTGCCGCTCTTGGCTTCCTCATCGGAGAGACCGACGAGCTTGAGATACTTCGGGTCCATCTTCTCGAAGGGATAAGGGGCGCCGCAGTTCTTGCAGTTGATTCGGATCAGCCGTTGGCCCATGACGGCCTGGATGGAGCTGGCGACGAGGAATGGCTTGACGCCCATGTCGATGAGGCGGGTGATGGCGCTGGGGGCGTCGTTGGTGTGCAGGGTGCTGAACACCAAGTGACCTGTCAGCGCAGCCTGGATGGCGATCTCGGCCACTTCCTTGTCGCGGATTTCGCCGACGAGGATGATGTTTGGGGCCTGGCGCAGCATCGAACGGAGAATGGCGCTGAACGTCAGGCCGATGCCTTCTTTAACCTGGCACTGATTGATGCCGTCGAAGTTGTACTCGACGGGGTCTTCGGCGGTGATGATCTTCTTGTCGGGGCGGTTGAGGATGTCGAGCGCGGAGTAAAGCGTCGTCGTCTTGCCCGACCCGGTGGGTCCGGTGACGAGGAAGATCCCGTTGGGGCGGCGGATGATCTTGTTGAAGAGGTTGAGGTTGTCGGCTTCGAAGCCCAGGTTGGCCAGGCCGATCCGGACGCTGTCGGGGCGCAGAATACGAAGGACGATGCTCTCGCCGTGATAGGCCGGGCAGGCGGAGACGCGGAAGTCGATGAAGACCTCGTCCACGGGGATCTTGATGCGCCCGTCCTGCGGCACGCGCTTCTCGGCGATGTTCATTCCCGCCATCAGCTTGAAGCGGCTGAGCAGCGCGTTCTGCATGCGCTTGGGGAGGTTGTCGCGTTCGATGCAGACGCCGTCGATGCGGTAGCGGAGCCGGACGCGATCTCCCATCGGTTCGATGTGAATATCGCTGGCCCTCATCTTCACAGCTTCGACGAGGATGCGGTTGCAGAGCTTGACGATCGGGGCGTCTTCGCTGGCAACGTCGATCGATTTGTCGACCGACTTGTCCATCGACTTGTCGATCGAGGCGGAGACAAGGGTCTTGGTGAGGTCGGGCTTGGCCGGCCCGGCGGCGGCGCCTTTGGATCCGCCGCCCTCGAGGAAGCGCGTGATGGCGGAGCGTGGGGCGAGTAGTGGCTCAATCTCGCAATTGAGTCGGAACCGGAGCATGTCGACCAGCTCGAGGTCGAGCGGGTCGTGGACGACGAGCTTGAGCCGGCCGGAGACCTTGCCGATCGGGAGCACCTGGTGCTTCTTGACCAGGTCCTCGGGGATGAGCTTCAGGTCGACCTTGGTAGCGTTGCCGGCGGCTCCGGGGTCGAAAAACTCGTAACCGAACTGGTTGGCGAGGGCCTTGGAAACTTGCTCTTCCTTGGCGAGGCCCTGTTCTACCAGCACGTCGCCGAGACGTTTGCCGGCGGTCTTGCCGGTGAGCAGAGCCTTCTCGACCTGTTCGCGCGTGAGAACCCCCCATTCCACCAGAATTTCACCGAGTTTCTTACGGGATCTCGCCATGATTGATCGTCGGAATCGCTTTGGTCGGGCTGCGGTCGCCGTCCGGACCCGGAGGCTGGAATGGAGAACTAACGCAGTCGAAAACCAGCCGAGCCGATGGTCGAAAGCGTCGGGAATCCGAAGAGTAGCATTGATCTTTCGCCCGACGACGAGTCGGGGGTTCTCCTCACACAAAATGGCCGCCGCTACAGAACACAATCGAACGTCCGCTGAACCCCCGCGGCTCCGAGTGCTTGTCACCGCGGGGCCGACGCAGGAGCCGATCGACCTCGTCCGTTACATCGGGAACCGTTCGTCAGGACGGCTCGGGATGGAACTGACCGGGCTGGGCGCGGCCCGAGGGCACGACATGACCCTTCTGTTGGGGCCGCTGCCGGCCCGGGAAGATGGAATTGGAGATTCCCCGCGGTCGGCGGACTATTCGCACGCGAAGGTCAAGCGGTTTCGCACGACGGCGGACTTGCAGCACCTGCTCGAAGAGGAGGCACGGCCGGCCGATGTGGTGATCATGGCAGCGGCGGTGGCGGATTACCGGCCGAAGGGCGTGCCCGGGGCGGGGAAACTGAGGCGGGAGGCCGCGGGGCTGACCCTCGAACTGGAGGCGACCCCGGACCTGCTTGCCGGGCTTGGAAAGTCCCGCTTGCCGGGGCAACTGCTGGTTGGCTTTGCACTGGAGCCGCGCGAAAGGCTGGTCGAATCGGCCCGGGAGAAACTTGCGAGGAAGTCGATCGACCTGATCGTCGCCAATGAACTGGAGACAATGGAGTCGGAAAACATCGAGGCGCGGGTTCTTGGGCGGAACGGGGAGGACTTCGCGACTCCCGGAAAGATCTCGAAAGCGAAGTTCGCGGCCTGGTTGTTCGACATCATCGAGCGGGCGGTCATGAATAAGCGGGCGGAGCGCGGAGTGCCGGGCGAACAATGACCCATGCGAGCACCTCGGCGCCACAATCAATCCGGCGAGTCGGAAAAACACGGCGGAGGTTCGCAGGGGCGCATGCGGGGGATCGCTCGCGGCGTTCCGATTGTGTTCGAAGACCATGACATCCTGGTGGTGGATAAGCCGCGGGGGATGCTCTCGGCGTACGTGGGCGGGCCGCGTGGGGAGGGATACGAAGGGGACGATCTGTTCTCGCTCGTGAAGAAATACGTACGGGGGAATTCGAAGTCGCGTGTTCGGGCGCCGGTCTTCGTCGTGCACCGGCTGGACCGGGAAGTCTCGGGGCTGATGATCTTCGCGAAGAGCGAGCGGGCGCTGCGCTGGTTGAAAGAAGAACTGCGTGCGCGGCGGCTGCATCGGATCTACTTCGCCGTCGTTGAGGGAGAACTGCCGACGTCTGGCCCTGAATCTTCGGGGACGGTCCAGAGCTATCTGCGAGAAACGGGCAAAGGGGTCGTGGAGAGCACGTCAAGCCCGGGAGCAGTGATGGGTACGGGAGGCCGACTTTCGGACGACGCTGACCGTGCCGAGATCGCCAAGCCGGCCGTGACGCACTGGCGATCGGTGAACGCCGGAAACGGGCGCTCGTTGGTGCAGGTGCGGCTGGAAACGGGGCGCAAGAACCAGATCCGGGTGCACATGAAGGACTTGGGCCATCCAATCTGCGGTGATCGCAAGTACGGATCGGTGGAGGATCCGATCGGCCGGGTGTGCCTGCACGCGCACGAGATTTCGTTTACCCATGCCTTCACCGGTCGGGCGGTTCGGCTCAAGAGCCCGGTGCCGAAGGACTTCTTCCGGCTGGTTGGCGCGGGGCGCGACGAGGCGGCCGTGATCGAAGGAGGGGCGCCCATCACGGTGCCTGCGGCGGTCGCAAGATCTGCCAAAGAGGACGCGGGCTGGGATCACGTCGCCGGCTGGTACGACCGGCTGATCGAGGAAGGGCGGAGCGACCACTTTGAGCGGGTGATCATTCCGGGAGCGCTGCGTCTGCTCGAGGTGAAGCCGGGACAGGCAATTCTGGACGTGGCGTGCGGGCAGGGTGCGTTCTGCCGCCTGATGGCGGGGCTCGAGGCCAGCGTGACGGGATTGGACGTGTCTCCCAAACTGATCGAGGCGGCGCGGCGGGCGGGAGAATCTGGGCGCGGGCGGGTGGCGTACGAAGTGTGCGACGCGAGGGACTTGGTGGCCAGGACGATCAGCGGCGCGCCCTTCGATGCGGTGAGTTGCCTGATGGCGCTCATGAACATCGAACCCCTTTCGCCGGTGTTTGCCGGGATTTCCCGGCATCTAAAGCCGGGAGGACGGTTCGTCTCGGTCATTTTGCATCCCGCGTTTCGCGCTCCGGGACAGACGGGCTGGGGATGGGATGAACCGAAGGGTCCCACGGAGGCCTCCATGGGCCGAAGAGTGCGAAGAAAGGGGCGGTTTGATCGGGACCAACGGGCGGCGCGCGCATCCGAGGGGGCGACGGCGATAGCTCGTCAATACCGCCGTGTCGACGGCTACCTCTCAGAAGGGCATTCGGAAATCGTGATGAACCCGGGCGCCGCGTCATCCGGAGCGGAGCGAGTCGTCACGCTGACGCACCACCGACCGATCCAGACCTATGTGCGGCTGCTGTCGGCGGCGGGGTTCACGATCGACGCGCTCGAGGAATGGCCCAGCGTGCGTCAAAGTCAGCCCGGGCCCCGGGCGGCGGAAGAGAATCGCGCACGCCGGGAGATTCCGATGTTTCTGGCAATTCGCGCGATTCGGATGACACGCTAACAGCTATGGGCAGGCCAGCTGGTCGTACGCCGTGGCGAAGATGACGAAATCGGAATCGTCGGTCAGGCCGTCGCCGTTGAAATCGGCGGCCATGGTGAGCAATTCGTTGTAGGCTGCGGCAAAGATGACGAAATCAGAATCGTCCACCATCGTGTCGAGGTTCAGATCGCACGGGCAGGAACCCGGAACGACGGTGAGCTGCAGGATGGTTGAGCCTGCAAGCGTTGTGCCGGCGACGCCGTCGCCGGTCGGAAAGCTCGTGGGCGATGATGGAGCAAAGACGTCACCGTCAAGACTCTGCCCGGTGAGCGCCGAAATCGGGTCGCTTACGACTGCGATGGTGTATGTGCCCGGGCTGAGCCTGGTGTTGAATGCAAGCGTTGCAATCTGGGTGGGCGAATCGTATGAAAAGGAGAAGGGCACGCCTCCCGCGTCCGCCGCGCGGATCACCAAGAAATTCGATGCGAAGACTTGAACCGGCTCGCTAAAAGTGAATTGCACCCGGTCGGGCGCGTGTGAAAAGACCGACTGGTCGCCGGCGGCGGGCGAGGACTCGAGGATCACGGGCGGTCCGGGCAATGGCGCCTCGCCGCCGATCCCGTAATGAAGCACCCAGTTGTTCCAATCGAAAAACACGTCCGCTGCTGTCGCTTCACCGGTGGATCGCACGAAATAGGAGGTGCGTGCGATGGGGCGAACCCTTGTTTCGACATAGCCGGCGGCGGTTGAAAACCGCACATCCAGCGGATTCGTAAACGTTGGCCACGCCGGATTCTGGATCTGGCGAACATGAAACCGGGTCCAGTTCTTCCCATTGAGAACGAAACTCTGCAAGCCCTTTGCGTAGGTCGGTGCTCCGACGCCGAAGACCCATTGATCAAAGAACCAGGTGAGGTCCTGTCCGCTCACGTGCTCGGCAACGTCCTTGAAGTCATCGGTGGTGGCGGCAGAGCCCTGATATGCAGCGCGCCAAGCGGCAACGATGTTGAAGAATGTCTGGTCGCCGACGATTCCCCGCAACATATGCAGGACCCAAGCGCCCTTGCGATATGTAAGGTCGCGGTCGAAGATGCGGGCGATGCTGCTCGTGTCGTCGCAATAGACCGTGCCGCCGACCTTTGACTCCAAGGGCTTGCTGGCGGTCATGTAATTCTGGAGGTCGATGGCGCCGGGCGACCCCGGCTTGCGTTCGCTCCACAAAGCTTCGCTGTAGGTCGCGAAGCCTTCGTTGAGCCAGATGTCATTCCAGGTCTTGCATGTGACATTGTCGCCCCACCACTGGTGGGCGAGCTCGTGCACGGTGACGGATTCGGCGAAGTTGCCCTGCCCGCTCATGGTCTGATGCTCCATGCCTCCGGAAAAGGGAAACTGGTAGATCCCGTAGCCCTCGGCGGCGAACGGGTATTCGCCGAAGATCGGGCGGTACACATCGAGCGCCGGGATGACTTTTTCCCAGGCGGCGCGTCGCGCCGGCGAATCGTTTCCGCTCCAGATGTAGAAACGAAGCGGGATTTCGATGGTTCCCGGCCCGTCGAGCGCAGAGCCGGTGTAGGTTGGGAACCAGCTGTTGTACTTGGCGGTGCTGAAGCACGCGAGGTAAGTGGCGAGGGGATAACCGGTCGACCAACGCGTGCGATATTTGCCGTTGCCGAGATCCTCGACTCCCTGCAAAGTGCCGTTCGATATCGCCGTGGTCGCCTGATCATGGATGATGGCGATGTCAAAGGTCGCCTTGTCGGAGTTGTCGCCGGGCAAGCCGAAGTCGCCGTCCTTGCAGGCCCACCAAGATCCGGCGTCGTACGGCTCGCTAAACGAGCTGACGATGGGCTGGCCGTCCTGGTTGCTCCAGAGGATCGACGAGGCGTTTGCGAGCGCCGGGCCGGAGTAGGGAATAACAACGGTGAAGATCTCTCCGCTGCCGTACGACCGATCAAGCACAATTCGCTTGGAATAGGCACCGACAGGGATCGGCGGCGGAACTGCGTTGGAGTTCACGAGGATTGTGCCAATCGTGAGAGCGTCGGCCAGCTGAAATGTGAACTCGGCCAGTCCGTCCACTTTTGACTGAAGGGTGAGCGTGGAGGTGCCCGAGATGTTCTGCGTGGCCGGGAAGGCCTCGATCTCAAGGCTGCTGTGCAGCAGATCGGTCTGGCTCATCGCCTCGCGACCTTGAAACGCACTAGGGCGCAACACGCGGGTCGTTGGAGGCAGGCCGCGGCGGAAGAGTGACTTGAAAAACTCGGCCTTCGCACAGACGCGATCTGGGGCGCAGTCGGGTTCGTCCAGATCGATGCGCGCAACGGCGGTGGCGCCCTGTGGTGAACCCCAGGCGAGCCCGGCGCACGCCAGCAATGCGCCGGCCAGAGCAGGGTCTCTGCGATGCACGGTGGAAACTCCCCTCTCGTCCTGACCGGCGCCTCATCCGCCGCGTGCCCACGTCTCTAGGGTATCCGATCGGTCCGGAAAATAACAGATCCCAGTTTCGTATCGGACCTCAAATCCGCGGAATCGCCGGGAAAAAATCCGATGGCGAACCCGAATTCCGGGTGGCTAGGAAGGTTCGGCGTCGAAATCCGGCGAAATCACGGGGAGGACCCCGAGAATCGCGGCCTGTTCCGGAGCCGGGCCATACGCGCCTGAAAGCGGGCGAAGGGATTTGAACCCTCGACATTCAGCTTGGAAGGCTGACGCTCTACCACTGAGCTACACCCGCAGAAGGTTGAACTATATCGACCCTGGCTGCTGCAATTCTCGGGACTTCCTGAAGGCGACCGGACAACTCCAAACCTGATTTTCAAGCTCTTTTTTCAACTCCCGTTGGACGGGTTCAAGTCCCTGTAGGTCGTTTGGATCGTCGGCGGGATTCGATCATGCGGACTTGGTTTGAGAATAGTGCCTCTGTACCACGCTTACAAGACTGCGTCATCTGCCAGGGCGTGGCGCGATGTCGTGGACTAGGAGGCCGAAGATCAAGGAACACGTGCGCAAGGTCGGTGACGTGATGCGGCCGCTGGCGCGGAACAACGTCGATTCGACCCCAAGCAGCGCCACCGCTCACGGATGGTGTGGACTAACTATGCCGTTTTTTGCGATCTGGAAACATTTGCGAGTTCGATTCTTGGTATCCTTCGGCCGGAGGAAGTACCGGTAGGCTTGGCTTGAATGTGGCGAGGCGTCCTGATGGTGCCAGTGGTTTCAAAACTCCTGGCACGCCAGCAAAGCCGAGCACCGGTGCCCGCAAGGAGATCTCGATGTCAATTCGTCCTGAACAATCCGCTTTTTGTACTTGGATCGGCCGCCTGATCGCACTGGCCGGTTCGCTCCTGCTGGGGACAGCCCTGGCTCAACCGACGCTCGCTTTCGCCGAGGAATCGGTCAGGCAGGCGGAGCCCATCGGGTCGGTGGTTGGCGTTCCCTGGGTTGGCGAATTCGGGATCACCGAGTCCATGGAGCAGATCATGGCGCGGGATGCGCTCTTCCCGGCGAACGCCCGGGCCCTGAAACCGTACTACTCCGCCAACAACGCCAACTTGCCCCAAGACTCTTCCGCGTTGGCCGTGCCGCGCTGGCCGTTTGATGGAAACTGGTCGACCGCCACTTCGAGCGGCTATCCGTCGCTGATCGAGCGCCATGTTTCTCCGTTCGATGAGCTGATGCTGCCGCAGTCGCTCAGCACCAACTTTCTCGGGGCGACCCTTAACGAATCAGGCTACATTCCTCCGGACACGATGGGCGAGGTGGGCCCGAGCCAGATCTTCGTCACGCTCAACGGGCGCTTCAAACTGTTCAACAAGACCGGCTCGCTCGCCTTCACCGTCAGTTCCGACTCGTTTTTCACTTCCGTCCGCAACGGCTCGGGCACGAGCGATCCGCGCGTGGTCTACGACAAGATCAGCCAGCGCTGGTTCGTCGTCATGATCAACGTCGCTTCCGCGTCCAACCGGGTTCTCATCGCCGTCAGCAACGGGCCCACGCTCACGAACACGGCGAGCTTTACGTTTTATCAGTTCACGCAAGACGCAACCGGTGGAGGCGTGGCCGACAACGGCGCGTTCGCCGACTATCCCTCCCTGGGCGTTGACGCCAACGCTTTGTACATCGGTTGCAACATGTTTAACCCGGGCTACTACGGCACCACGGGTTGGGTCGTGCGCAAGTCGTCCGTCCTGAGCGGTGGACCCATCGTCGTCACGACCTTCCGGGGCATGGCGACCTCCGGCGGCGAAGGCCCATATGCCCCGCGAGGTGTCACCAATGGCGATCCGGCCGCCACCGAAGGGTACTTTGTCGGCGTCAGCAACATCTCCTTGAGCAGGCTCACCTTCCGTCGTATCAGCACACCTGGCGGGACTCCCACCATCTCGAGCAACATTATCCTCGGGGTGCCCACGACAGCCCAGCCGGTCACGATCCCGGCCCAGGGCAGCACGCTCAACGTCCAGGCGTCCGACCACCGCCTCTACGACGCCCGCATCTACCGCAATCGTTCCACCGGCGCCCGGACACTCTGGACGGCCCACTGCATCCAGGTGAATGCAGCCGGGACGGCCACCAGCGCCGGTGGGCGCGACGGCGGCCGATGGTACCAGATTCAGAATCTCACCACCGTTCCTTCGCTCGTGCAGGCCGGAACTCTCTTCGATAGCGCCGCTTCGAACCCGAAGTATTACAACTATCCGACCGCCGCCATGAGCGGCCAGGGCCATATGGCTATCGGCGCAAGCTTCGGCGGCGCTGTCAACTTCATGTCGGCCGCCGCAGCGGGACGCTTGTCGAGCGATGCTCTCGGCTCAACCCAGGCGCCCACGGTGATTATTAACGGTGCCAGCTCCTACACCCTTTCCGATGGCAGCCGCAACCGCTGGGGCGATTACTCCAGCACATCCGTCGACCCCTCGGACGACCAGACGATCTGGACATTCCAGGAATACGTCAGCGCGACCGACACCTGGGCCGTCCGCGTGGCCAAGCTCCTGGCGCCCCCGCCCGCCACGCCGTCCTCCATCGTTCCCAACTCGCTTGTTCAGGGGGCCAGCAACGTCAATCTCACGGTCACGGGCACCTCTGCTTCCGGCTCGGCCTTCTACGACACAGAACCGGGGTACAACCGGCTTGTTGCCGCGTTCTCCGGCCTCGGGATCACCGTGAACTCCGCTCTCTTCAACAGCGGCACCTCCCTCACGCTAAACGTCTCTGTGAGCGGCGGTGCCGCCGCGGGGCTCCGCAACCTGACCGTGACGAATCCGGATGGACAAACTGCTACCGGGATCAACCTTCTGACGATCAAAATCTCGTGCCCCGCCGACCTGAACGGCGACGGCCAGGTCGATGACAGCGACTTTGTGATCTTCGCGTCGGCCTACGACATCTTCGACTGCGCCGATCCCATGATGCCCGCGGGTTGCCCGGCCGATTTAAACGGCGACGGATTCGTCGAAGATGCCGACTTTGTGCTCTTCGCTTCGGCCTACGACGCGTTCTTCTGCCCCTAAGCAAGCACACAACCACCGAAGCGGCGCCCGAACGCCGCTCGAATCCTTCACGACCACTCCGAAGTTTTCAGGCCCGTCGCTCGACGGGCCTTTTTCTTTCCGGACGACGAGAGCTCAAGCATGGCGGGAGCACCAGATCGAGCCCCCAAAGAGGAATCGACTTCCTGCATCGGCGTCGCGGGCGGGGGCGTGGAACGTCCAAGCCGTGGCTTCGTGCTCGCGCTGCCGGCCGTCAGAGCGGGCGAAGGGAATTAATTCCTCGCCACAGTCAGCGTTTGAGGCTGACGCTCTACCACTGAGCTACACCCGCGTGCAAGCGAATTGTGCGGAGCCGGGGGGGAAAGAAAACCCGCCGGATCGATCCGGCGGGCTTCGTAACAGAGGGCGATCATTCTTCGATTTCGGGCTCGGCGAGGGTCTTCCCCCCGATGCTCTCCTCGAACCTTCAGTAGGTGTTGTACTTCACTCCTCGGCCGTCAACTTCCGCGTCGGGGCAGTTGGGGGTCACGGCGCCGGTGGTGGCGTCGTAAACCCAGGCGAAGGCCCCGCCGAGGGTGCCGGTGAAGGTGTTCTTGCCCTTGTTGGCGCCGACCGAAAGCGGCGGGATGGAGCGGAGATATGGCCCGTAGATCTTGCCTGTCGCGGTGTCCTTAGTGGCGCTGAATGCGGTGCCGTTGATGTCGGAGTACTGCGTGAGCGCGTTGGTCACATCGGCCAGGGCGGGGTAGGCGCCGCCGTGCTCGGTCTGGAAGAGATCGATGGCGTTGCGGATCACCGCGAGATCGGCCATCACGGCGTTGTCCGCGGCGGCAGTGGCGCTGCGGCTCATACGCGGGACGGCGATGGCGGCGAGGATGCCGAGAATCACCACGACAATCACGAGTTCGAGAAGGCTGAAGGCACGCCGTGAACGCGAGGCAACAAGTGACATGGTCTGGACTCCGTATGGATTCGGAACGAGATGATCCGCCCTGATCCTCAGTTGCATCGTGCGGGCGGAGTGGTGAATTGAGGAACCCCCGAGGCTCTTGAGCGGGAAGTTGTTGGCGGCTCCGTCTGTGCCGCCTTTGCCGAATGTCGAGCGGCGTACGTTGGCCCTGAGAGGGTGGTTATCTGGAGGCCGGGAGTGTCAGTTCGATCGTTCCGCCCGCGCCGTGAAAGACCGCGGCGGTGCGCGTGACATCGACAAGCCTGAATCCATCGATTTCCTCACCGATCCGGACGGCGCGGCCGTTGACGACGGCGTTGGACCCCCGGGACTTGGAAGCCAGGGCGCTGACGTGGTGAGTGAGAGCGAATCGTTTACGGGAATCCTCCCCGACATCAACCTGAGGGGGCGCTTTGGCCGGGATTTCCACGGCCCTTTGGAGCGTGCCCTCGAGCAGATCGACCTCACGCGGCACATCGCCGAGCTGTTTGAGGCGCTTGGCGAGCGTCAGCGTGGCAGGGGTCTTTGACGGAGCCTTGGCGACGGCCCGAGTCGGCTGAAGCGGCTGACCCAGTTCGGCCGCATGGGCCGGGCTTGCGCCGGAAACGCCAAAGAAACCGCGATCGACAGCCAGTGCGGAACCTGCAATCAGCAGAACGGCAGCGTAGGCCTTGCGTTGTGGTGAAATCGGCATGGTTAGACCATGCAAAACGGTTTCAATCGAAGCAAGGCCGGCGTTACTTCTTCGGGGCCGTTTGTGCGGGCTGTGCCGGTTGCGACGTGGGTGCGGCGTACCAAACCAATTCGAAGACAAATGCCGCGGATTCGGCGGCAGGCGAACGGTCGCGCGTGATCTGAAGCCCGGATACCGAGACATCGGGGAACGCGGAACGAAGGTCCGAGATCCAGTCGCGGCAGGAGGGGAAGGAGCCCCGGCCCTCCATTCGGATCGGGACCAGCGTCGCCTTGGTGGCGCGCTGGGGTGCGTCGGGGGCAATGCGATCGAGCGTCAGACCGCGGCGCTTGGCGAGCTCGGTGAGGCGGGAGAGTCGTGAATTGAGACGGGATATGGGCTCGACATCGATGTGCAGGGAAGCGAGTTCCTCCTGGAGTCGGGCCGCGTTGGCTTCGAGATCGGCGCGCTGCTCGTGGAGCTTGTGCGATTCGAACCGGAGCTCCTCGACGCGAGACTCGGCCAATTTCTGGGCGGCGTGTGCGTGGAGAAGCGGCGCGAGCGATCCGGCTCCGACGGCGGCGGTCATCGCGGCAAGGACCGCGAGGCCTATGAGGTCGATTCCCAATCGGGAGTGGAATGAGCGGTGGAGGGTGATCACTTTGTGCCTCCGGGCTGCTCTTCCATCCGGGCCTCGATGTCGAAGGCGATCAGCCCTTCGGCCTGTATGTCGGACTTGCGGGCGTCGGCGAGGCCGACGTTCTCGAACAGGCCGGCGCCTTCGAGCCGAAGAGCGAACTGGGCGATCGCCTGATGGTCCTTGCCGAGGCCGGAGAGTTTGATCCAGACGCCCTTAGGGGGCTTTGGCGCGCCGGGCTTTTGCTCTGCCTTTCGCGGCCCCAGTGCAACACGTTCGATCTCGATGTCGTTACCCCGAAGGGAGGCGATGAGGTTCAGGAGCACACTCCAGTCGGGATGGTCGGCGATGGAGCGGGCTGTGGCGAGGGAAGCCTGGGTACGGGCGATCCTTTCACGGAGCGCCCGAACGGACGATTCGAGGTTGGCGCACTCGGCCCCCAGTGTGGCGAGGCGACGGTCGAGGCCCGAGGCCTCTCCCGAGAGCATCCGGAGGGAACCGCACCAAAGCACGCCGAGCAACGCGGCATATCCGACGACGACGAGTGACCAGTTCGCCGCGCGATCTTCGCGTGCGAGGACTCGCCTCCGTGCAACGGGGACAAGGTTGGCGCTCACCATTCGGCACCTCCGTCCGGAGTCATGCAGAGCCCGGCGGCGGCCGGTAGGGCACGCTGGGCTCCGGATTCGATCGCGTTGGTGCCGGAGATGTCGAGATCGGCCAGCGAGAGGATTTTGGATTCGAGCGAGACCCGGCCGCCGATCAGGCCGGCAAGGTCGTCGGATTCTTCGCCGTCGGCGAGCACCAGCAGCCGCGCGACGCGGGTGCTCGAGAAGCGACGGGAGAGGTAGGCGGTGGTGGTCAGGACCTCGGCGGCGAGTGTCTCCGCGAAGCGGCGGACCTGATCCTGCACTTCGCGTGAGGCGTCGGGGTCGGAGAGCATTGTGCGCTCGGCGCGGAGAGCATCCCGCATCGCGACGGGTGCGAAGTCGGTGTCGACGCCAATCGTTCCGGCCACAACGCGGTGAAGCGTTTCGAGATCGGCGGAATCGATGGCGCGTTCGAAGACGACGATGCCGGCGCCGACGGCCAGGATGCGTGACTGCTTCCAGCCGAGCGAAAGGACGAGATCCAGGGAGTTGTCGGGCGCCGAGCGGGTCCGGCACGCGCGGGCGATCGATGCGCTCCGCGGCTCGAGCGTGCGGATGTCGAGATCGTGTGCGTCGAAGGCGTCGAGGATCGGATCGGCGACGACGTGCGGGCAGGCGAAGACCATGCAGGCGGCGGCACCGGCCTGGCGCGCGGTCGTTGGCAACTCCCAGAGGGCCAATTCGAGCGACGACGGGCTCTGCTTGAACATTCGCTCCATTTCGGCGGCGGCGATCATCGGCACCGGCGCGCCGGACTTGAGCGGAGGGAGGTCAAGCACGGCGCTCAGAACGCTCTCATCCGGGAGCGACACAGCCAGATCTCGGCCGGCAAAGCCGCGCCGGATGAGGGCTGCGGCGATGCGCGGAGCTTCGGTCCGCAGGTTCGAATCGATTTGGAGGCGAGGGAAAACCGACCATGCGTGCAGATGTCGGTCCTCGGGTGGACCCGACAACTGCAGCAGGCGCACCAGTCGGCCGGAGACGTCGACTCCAATCGGTCCTGGACGGGTTCGTCTCATTGAGCGGGGCCTCCCCCCGCGTTGGCGGCCAGATCGAACATGGGGAGAAACATGCTGACCGCGACCCCGCCGACGAGAATTCCCATGATGGTGAGAACAACCGGTTCGATGAGCGCGGAAAGGACCTTTGCGAACTGCTCGTTGTCCTCGTCGAGGAAGTCCGCAACTTGAAGGAGGACGGGACCGATCTGGCCGGAGCGTTCGCCGCTTGCGATGGCCTCCTTGACGGCGGGGCTGACCAGGGCGGGGTCACCGATCGAGTCGGCGAGGGGAAGGCCTTTTTCGACGGAGGCTTCGCAGTCGGCGAGGAGTTTGATGTACGCGGAGCTCGAGAGCGAATCGCGTGTGAGACGGAGTGCGTCCAGAAGGTTGACGCGGGAATCGAGGAGCGTTCCGAGCAGGCGGGTCATCCTGGCGAGGGCGAAGCTGCGCCGGACAGGACCGACGCGCGGCGCTTTGAGCAACATCGAGTCGAAAGCACTCCAGCCGGCATCGGAACGGAGCCACGTGAAGGCCGCGAAGACGAGGCCGATGGCGGCCGGCAGGAGGATGTACCAGTTGCCGCGCAGGAACCTGGAGAGGATGATCAAAAACTCTGTGGTCGGCGGGAGGGGCGTTTGGAGTGAATCGAACATCTCGGCAAACTGGGGCAGCACAGTGACGAGCAGTACGATGATCACGGCGAATGAGACGCTGATGAGAATCGCGGGGTACGTGAGGGCACCGACCACGGCCCGGCGGACGTTCATCTGCTGGCGGGCGAGATCGGCGAGCGAGCGCAACATCTGATCCAGCACGCCCGCGGATTCGCCGGCGGCGACCATGCTTCGGCAGATGGGATCGAACGTTCCGGGATGTGCGGCCAGCGCGGCGGCGAAGGATTCGCCCTGCTCGACCCGGCGGCGGATATCGCCGAGGACTGTGCGGAGTGAACCCTCCGGGGCCTGCGTTTCGAGGCATTCGAGAGCCTGAACGAGCTGGGTCCGGGTGGAGACCAGAATCGACAGCTGGCGGAAGAACTGGCTGAGATCGCGGAGAGAGACGGCGCCCGGTCGCCGTGATGGCGAGGCGTTGCCGGGAGCGGCGCTCTCGACCTTCGCGTGGACGCGAACGGCGAAGATGCCCTGTCGCCGAAGGGCTTCGATCGCATCGGCGTGACCTGGCGCGTCGATCGCGCCCGCGACGGCGCGGCCTGAGGTATCGAAACCCGAATAGGCATAGTTCATGCAGCGGCCCTCACTTCAGGGGCCTTGACGGGCTCAGGAGCGGCACTCTGGTCGTCCACGTGGGTGACACGGAGAATTTCCTCCAGATCGGTCTTGCCGTCCTTGGCCAGAACGATGCCTTCCTCCCGCAGCGCGAAAACCCCGTCGCGACGGAGTTGCTCACGCAGTTCGTGCGTCGGGGCGGCGGCGTAGATGAGGCGTTTGAGCGCGGGAGAAACCTCCATGACCTCATAGATGCCGAGGCGTCCCCTGTAGCCGGTGTCATGACAGTGTGGGCAACCCTCTCCCTTTCGGAAGGGTCGGCCGGCGTGATCCTTGAGGCCGGCGTCCGCGAGAACGTTCTCGGCGGGATAGTACTTGGTGGAGCAGTGCTCGCAGATGGTCCGGGCGAGGCGCTGGGCGACCGCGCCGTTCAGCGCGCTCGAGATCAGGTAGTGTTCGACGCCCATGTCGGTAAGGCGGGCGACGGTGCCGGGCGCATCGTTGGTGTGGAGGGTTGCGAGGACGAGGTGGCCGGTTAGCGCCGCCTGGACGGCGACACGCGCGGTCTCCTGGTCGCGGATTTCACCGACCATGATGATGTCGGGGTCCTGGCGGAGGATGCTGCGGAGTGCACGGGCGAATGTGAAGCCGATCGCGTCCTGCACCTGGATCTGATTGATCAGATCGAGCTGGTATTCGACGGGGTCTTCGACGGTAACGATGTTGACGTCGGGGCTGCGGAGCAGATCGAGGGCCGAGTAGAGCGTGGTGGTCTTGCCGCTGCCCGTCGGACCGGTGACGAGTACGAGACCGTGAGGACGCTCGAGGATGCGGGTGAAGGCTTCGAGCGTCTGGGGTCGGAAGCCCAGGTCGGAAAGGCGGACGCGGAGATTGGACTTGTCGAGGACGCGGACCACGATCTTCTCGCCGAGGAGGGTTGGCATGGAGGAAACGCGGAGATCGATCTCCCGACCCTCGGCGACGATGCGGACGCGGCCCTCCTGCGGGAGACGCTTCTCGGCGATGTCCATCTTCCCGATCACCTTGACCCGGGAGACGATGGAGGCGTGCATGCCCTGCGGGGGCTTCATGAGGTCGCGGAGCACGCCGTCGACTCGGTAGCGGATGCGGGTTCCCTTTTTGTCGGGCTCGATGTGGATGTCGCTCGCCTTGTCCCGAACGGCGGTGACGAGCGCGACGTTGACCAGATTGATGATCGGGCTGCCGGCGACGAGCTTGTCGAGGTCGGTTGCCGGGCCTTCGTCAACGGATTCTCGCTCGACGACCTCGAGGTCTGATTCCGAGAGGGACGTCAGGAAGGCATCGACGTTGACGTCGCCCCCCGCGTACTTCTTGATGAACTCGATGATGTTGGATTCGAGCGCGAGGACCGGCCGGATGCGACAGGAGGTGAGAGTGCGGAGCCGGTCGATCGCCGGGAGCGATTGCGGCTCGGCCATGGCCACCGTGAGTGTTTCCCGAACCTTGAAGAGCGGGATGGCCCGGAGCCGCTCGGCCTCTTCGGCGCCGATGAGCTTGAAAACCTGGGGATCGATCAGACCGTGACGGAGCTGGCAGGAGCGGATCCCAAGGGACTTCGCGAGGGTCTGGACAAGGGCGGCTCCGGTGATGATTCCCTTCTCGACCAGCAGTTCACCGAGCATCTGGTTGGTGCGTGCCTGCTCGCCGAGCGCGCGCGCAAGCTGTTGCTCGCTGATGAGCCCGTCCTTGACGAGCTGGTCGCCGAAACGGAGTTTGCCGGCATCCTGGCTCACAGAAAACTCCTCACGGCGCTGGTCATGTCCTCGAACTGCTCGAAATTGGATACGAGATCGGTCAGCTCGAAGATCTCGCGCACGGTCTCGCACACTCCACAGAGTTTGAGCAGGCGTCCGCTGTTCGCAAGCGTCTCGCTGAGCGTGAGCAGGGACTCAAGGCCCTGGCTGTCGACGTATGGGGTGGCGGACAGGTCGATCACGCAGCGTCCCATCGTGGCGGCGATAGCGCCGGCAACGACTTTCTGAAACTCGGCGGCGTCGGCCTGGCAGAGGGGCCCCTGCGGGGAGATGGCTTTCACTGCGCCGTGCTGTTGCTCGCGAATCTCCAAGCGGTTGGTCTCCTAGGCCGCCTTGGAGAGCGGCGTGCGCAACGGCATCCGGATGGAAAACGTGGAACCTTTGTCGGGCACGCTCTGGACGGCGATGTCGCCGCCGTGCAGCCTCATCACCTCGCGCGCCAAGGCCAGGCCAAGCCCCGTCCCCACGATCTTCTCAACGCGGGAGTCCTTGGCGCGATAGAAGCGGTCGAAAATGCGATCGATGTCGTCGGCGCCGATGCCGATTCCCGAGTCGGCCACCTCGATAACGAATTCCTGGTCCGCCCGGATGCGAACGGCGACCTCACCCCCTTCGGGCGTGTACTTGATCGCATTGCCGATGACGTTGGTGATCGCAAGAAGCAGCTTGTCGCGGTCGCCGACGATGGTCGGCAGCTTGGGGGGCAAGTCGAACCGCAGGCGCAGGTTCTTAGCCCGGGCCGGTGCGGCGTACTCGGACTCGAGGTCGGCGAAGAGCGCTGAGAGGCGGATCTCGTGCAAGGCGAGCTTGAGGGTGCCGGCCTCGATCTCGGAAACCGAAAGCATGTCGCCGACGATGCGCTCGAGGCGACGGACTTCCTGATTCACGATATTGAGGTGCTGGGAGCGGGTCGCCACGTCGGCGTCGGGCTTTTCCACGAGCGACTCGACGTAGAGCCGGATGTTGGTGAGGGGCGTGCGGAGTTCGTGGGTCGCCTGTTCGACGAACGCGTTCTTCGAACGGTCGGCCACGCGCTGCTGGGTTACGTCTTCGATTAGAAGCACCGCGCCGCCCGCGCCGGCGATGCTTCGGCCGCTGAAACGGAGCACCGAACCGCCGTCGCCTTCGCCGGTCCGGGATTCGAACACAACTTTGGCGCGATTGCGGGACTTGACGATCGAGGAGAGTTTCGCGTGTGCCTGGGGATCGGAGATCCGATCGGCGACGGGAGTTCCGAGCAGGCCGTCGCGTGTTCCGGAAAGAAACACGGCGGCGGCGCCGTTGCAATAGCGGATCCGGAGCTCCTCGTCGAGGGCCACGACTCCGTGCCAGAGGGAGTCGATCATCTTGCCGACGGCCTCGTCCCTCTCGCCGCCTTGCGCGTGATGGGTGACAACGGAGTCGAAGCGCTCACGGGCGCGATGCTTGGCGATTTCACGAATGAGTTCATTCCACGCGGCCCCGACGCCGCCGCAGGAATCGGCAAGCTCCAGCGCGGCGAGTTCCTTCTCGCCGCGCTGGAGCGAGTCGAGCGCGCTCCCGACGAGGGTGATGGGCATGGATCGGCGCTGGGCGCGGACCGATACGAAGCCGAGCAGAATGAACGCCGCAACACAAACGCCGGCGAATCCGTATTCCAGATTCTCGGAACGAGCTTCGGCGGGGGCGGGTTCTATTTCGAGAAGGGCGGTTCCCCTGCCCTTGACGTTCAGTTCGAAGCGGTGTGAAGTGCCCGACGCGGCTGCGACCGCCGGGAACTGCTCCGGGATCGCTCTGGCGTTGATCGCGGCGGGGTCCGTATCGGCGAGCACAGAGCCGTCGCCGAGCGAAATCCGACAGAGTCCGAGTCGCTCCGCGCGAGCGATCCGCACGACCGCGAGCCGGATGCCCGCCAGATCATCGGCGCCGAGGGCGTGCTCGAGTTCCGGCGCGATCGCCGCACCGACGGCGTCGGCGACCTGATTCGCGTGCCGCTCGGCAACGCGATGCTGAGCGGACCCCACCACAAACCACAGTGCGCCGAGCGAGATCGCGACTACGGCTGTGTTGATCACCAGCACCGAACTGATCAGCGACGGCTGTCGAGGAAGAAATTTGCGCAGGATGCGACGCACGCAGGACACTCCCGCTGCCCCGTGGACAGCCAGAACAGACCCTCACGCTCGGATATCGGCCGGAGTGAAGCCCCGCTGAACCCCGTATCTACGCCGCGATGCGGGGTTGCCCGGATTCGGCGGCGGCCTGACGCTCCATCAGACGGTCATACTCGCCGAGATCGATGCGTCCGAACGCCGCGACGACGCGGGGATCGAACTGCGTGCCGGCGCAACGCGCAATTTCCGCCAGAACTTTGTCCCGGGACACCGCCGGCCGGTAGGACCGGCTGGAACTCATCGCGTCGAACGTATCCGCCAGGCCGATGATGCGTGCCTGAAGCGGGATCTGCTCGCCCTCGAGGCGGCTGGGGTAGCCCTTGCCGTCGAATCGCTCATGGTGGTGCAGCACGCCGGGCAGGGTGTGCTCGAGCAGCACGACCCCTTTCAGGATTCGATGCCCGATCTGCGGATGTTGCTTGATCAACGCGAATTCTTCGTCGGTGAGTTTGCCGGGCTTGCAAAGGACCCGTTCCGGCACACCGATCTTCCCGACGTCGTGAACGACGCCGGCCGTTCGGATCTGCTCGGACTCGACCTCGCCCAACTCCATCGCGATTGCAATCTGCTTGGAGACCGATGCGACGCGCTCGGAGTGTCCCCGGGTGTAGGGGTCCTTTGCGTCTATCGCGGCGGTAAGCGCTTCGATGGTCCCGATGCTCATGGCGCGCTGCTCGAAGAATCGAGCCGCGTTTTCGTGGAACGTGCCGATGAATTCGGCGACAGCGTCCATGAACTGCATCTCGGGGCTTGCGATCTCGCCGTTTTCGGTCCGCTTGTCGCCGGCGATGAGGAGCCCGACGACCTGATCGTCAAAGGTGATCGGGTCGCAGACAACTTCCCCGCCCGAGAGCGTGGCGACCTCGTGCTGGCCCGGCAAGAGCACCTTCGTCCACTCGTTGCCGCGGAGCGCTTCGGTGGTGGCGCGGATCGCGCTCTCCATTGCGGCGTCGTCGCGAGTGCTGCCAGAGAGAATCACGCGTCCCCGAAGTTCGGGGACGACGTTCGAACTGCCCCGGAAGGCCGCCGCGACCCACCCGAAAGGAAGAACCTGCTGGACATTTGTGCAGACCATGCGGATCTGCTGCACGGGATCGGGAGCGCAGGCGAGGAGACGGAGAATCCTGAAGAGGGAGTAGGTTTCTTCATAGGACTGCATCAGGCGGGCGCTGAAGTGAGTTAGCAGATCCTGGCTGTTCTGGCCGTTGGATTCGGCGGCGTTATTCATGCTGCCTCCCGTGCGGGCCCGCACACTTCAAGGATGATCGATTGGAGTTCCCGGGCGCTGAAGGGCTTGGGCATCACGTGCTGGATGCCGGTTTCCTGAAGCTCGCGCGGGGAAAGCCGGTGGCCCCGTGCGGTGAGCATGACGACGGGAACCAAGGAGGTCTTCGGATTGGCCCGCAGCCGGCGGGCGAGTTCGAGGCCGTCCATGCGCGGCATCTGGAAGTCGCTGATCACGGCCGTCGGGGAGATTGCGAGGGCCAATTCGAGAGCATCGGCGCCGTTGTCGGCGGTACGGACTTCGTAACCGAGTTCTCGGAACCTGGTGGCGAGCATGAAGGTGATGCACGCCTCGTCGTCCACAATGAGAAGTGTCTTGGTGCTCATAATCCGGGCCCGGAGAGGTCCCCCACCACAATCGTCCCGGAGGGGGATCCGCTTGACCGGGGATCGGCAAGCCGAGTGAATCTGGAACGACGGCGCCGCCCCAGCCGTTCGAACGGGAGTGAAAGCCCCGTGCGGCGATCAACAACGCCGGTGATTGGACCGAAAACACCTGCGCACATGACTTACAGCGCCAACCAACGAACTGGGCCGTTCTTCCGCTCGGCCGGCGGTCGCCGCGGTTGTTCCGGCGCGTTCTCGCTGCTGGAGATGATCATCGTGCTCTCGGTTCTGGCGATCCTGGCGTCGATCGCGGTGCCGAAGTTTGCGGGAGCGACTGCCCGTTACCGGCTGGATTCGGCGGCAAGGCGGGTCGCAGCAGATATCGAGCAGGCGCGGGTGCTCGCGAGGGCAACCGGCACGACACAGTCGATCATGTTCAACCCGGGCACAGATTCCTACACCATCGTGAATCTGGTAAACGCAGACGACAAGGGTGCGGGGACCACGGTCTACCTCGCCAATCCACCGTACTCGATCGCGCTCGATGCCGTGAGCTTCGCAGGGCTGACACAGCTTCAGTTCGGCGGTTTCGGAGTGCCGGCGGTCGGCGGAACGGTGCGGCTGAGATCGGGGACAAGCACCACGACGGTGAGCGTGGATGCCTCAACGGGGATGACGACGATCCAATGAATCGACCCGTATTCCAAGGTCGGTCTGCGCACGGATTCTCGCTTGTGGAACTGGTGCTCGCGTGCGCGATTCTGGCGATGCTGCTGGTGGCAAGCCGCAGCGCGGTCTATCTGGCTGCCAAGGCGGGACAGAGTGTTCCCGCGCAGCGGACGGTGGAATTGAGTTCGGCGCTTTCGGATCTGTCCGCGGACCTCGCCTGCGCGACGTCCATTTCCAGTTTGAGTGCAAGTTCGATCGGCGTCGTTGTTCCGGATCGGGACGGCGATGGAAACGCCGATGCAATCACCTACTCCTGGTCGGGCGTGCCCGGCGATCCGCTCGTGCGAACGACCAACGGAGGAAGCGGCGAGACGCTGGTCGGCTCGATGCGGGCCTTCAGCGTGGCCGGCGCCTGTCAGACCGTGACGGTGGCAGGCGTCGGCGTGAAAAACTCCGAGAGGCTGCTCGGCGGCAACAGCACCACCTCCGGGCTGAAGAACAACTCGATCAAGAACGACAACTACCGCGCGGGGTCGTTTGTTCCTTCGAACCTTCCGGCGAACGCGACTTCGTGGGATCTGACCCGCGTCAGCATCATGGTCCGCCAGAAGAGTTCGATCGATGGAACGTTCGCTGTTCAGGTGCAGACCACCAATGCGCAGGCGCCGAGCGGGCGTGTACTCGGACAGGTCGTGGTCGCCGAATCGTCTCTTGCCTCGAACTACGCGTGGAAGGACATCGTGTTCACCGACATATCCAATCTGAGCGTGACGAATCCGCTGGCCGTCGTTGTGAAGCATGTATCGGGGAATGAAGCGTGCGAGTTGCAGAGCACGGGGTCGGGCGGCGCGATGATTGCGGGTAACGCGTGCTTCAAGTCCACCGATCAGGGCGCCTCGTGGTCGTCCATGAATGAGGAATTGATCTTCGTGGTTTACGGCATCCCGAACGTCCCTGCACCCACCGCGACGGCTTCGGCGGTGACGTCGATTCAGGTTCTCGCCGAGTCGGTTCCCGGAATCGTGATGCACATCAACGTTCCGACTTCAAACGTGCCGCAGATGGAATGAAGAGATCCGCGTGCCATCCCGGAGTCTCCCAACGCGGCGTCACGCTGATCGAGTGTGCCGGCGCGGCGCTCATCCTGGGGATCATCCTCACGGCGGCGCTGAGGGCCGCGGCGGCCGCCGGAAAATCGCAAGTGACCAGCGGGCGTGCGCTCGCCGGCGCGCTGCTGGCCGAGGGGCTGATGAACGAGATCACCGTGCTTTCCTACTCCGATCCGTCGGGATCGGTGACAATCGGGGTGGACTCGGGCGAGACTCCCTCGAACAAGGCCACTTTCGACGACGTCGACGACTATGACGGTTGGACGGAGTCCCCTCCGACCGGCCCGGGCGCCTCGTCGATCACGGGGCTGACCAAGTGGTCCAGATCCGTACGCGTCTTCTGGACTCCGATCGCGTCGCCGGGGACGGTGAGCGCCGCCGAGACACGGCTGAAGCAGATAGAGGTCTCGGTGAGCTATTCCGGAAGACTGGTCTGGAAACTCACGGCGCTGCGGGCGGTTGACCCATGACAACGCACGCCCCGATTACCGGCACACATCGCGGACGGCGCGGCACCGCGTACGTCGTCGCGGTTGGGATGGGCATGATGGTCGCGGCGATTGCGCTGGCAGGAATCGCGTTTGCCCGTGCGCGCGCACGGGCGGACCAGATTCACCGGGACCAGATTCAGGCTCGCAACCTGGCCCGATCGGCGATCGAGCTCGCCCGCGCGCTGATCAAGAGCGACTCCAACTGGCGATCGAGCTTCTCAAACGGCACCTGGGTGTCTTCGCAACCGCTGGCCTCGGGAACACTGGCCGTCTCCGTCCAGAATCCGTCGGGTGCGCTCGGCCGATCGGCGCTGGACTCCGTCGTCGTGACCGGTGACGCCCGGCGCGGCCTGGCACGCCAGCGCCTTTCGGTGCAGCTCGACGCGAAGCTGCTCCCGCTGACGTGCCTCTCGACGGCACTCACGTCCGGCGGCACGATCACCGCGACGGCGGCGACAATTAACTCCGCCGGAATGACCATCGCCTCCAACGTCGGCTATTCGTCGGTCCTCGCAACGACCAAGCCGAACGTTGAAGCCGTCACGCTGATCGTCGGCACGGGGTTTCAGGGAACCACGACAACCGGCGTGACCGCCCGCACATTGCCGGCGAGCACGGCGTTTGACACGTACGTCGCGAGTGGCACGTCGATTCCCGTCTCCTCGCTGCCGACTGTTCTCGGCAAGCCGCAACTCACGAAGCTGGTGCTCGGCCCTGCATCGAACCCGTATGGGATGCCGGATCCGAACGGGATCTACATCATCGACTGCCAGAATACGTCGATCACCATTTCCAACGTGCGAATCGTCGGGACGCTGGTGCTGCTCAATCCCGGCCTGAACACCACCGTCTCGGGAAGCGTGCGCTGGGTCCCGGCGATCTCGGGCTACCCGTGCCTGATGGTCAAGGGAGCCCTGACGCTGAGCATGAGCAGTTCGAACCTGAGCGAGAGCAGCATGGGAGTGAATTTCAATCCGCCGGGAACGCCGTATATCTACAGCACCGGATCCACCGACACCGATCAGAGCGACTTCTACCCCTCCAGCATCACGGGACTGGTCTATGCGAGCGGTGCTGTGACGACGAGCGGGTCGAACACTGTTTCGATGCTCATGGTTGGCGGAACGCTGAGCATCGGCGGAACGCTGACCCTCGCGTACGATGCGACATTCAATAATTCACCCCCACCGGGGTTCTACACCGTGACGATGACGCCATCGCAAGGCACTTGGCGGCAGGTGGTCGATACGCTGCCAACGGTTGGGTCGATCTCGACGGGTGGCACCACCCAACCGCTCGATGCTGGTACTATCTCGGAATGAGCGGCAATGTCGGGTCGGCCTGCGTGAGCCCCGAGTACCGCCGCGGATTCACCATCGGCCGCCATGCAACGACTCGAAGGCCTTTCCAAACTCTCCGGCGCAGAGCGTTACCTCGACGACGAACCGCTCGAGGGATCGCTCAAGGGCTGTCTGTGGGGGATGACGGTCCGCTCGCCCGTCTCCCGCGGGAAGATCCGACGGATTTCATACGGCGCCGGATTCGACTGGTCGCAGTTCGTCATCGTCGAGCCGGCGGACATCCCCGGGCCCAACGAGACGTATCTGATCGAGAACGATCAACCGGTGCTCGCTCCCGGATACGTGCGGCACATGCACGAAGCCGTCGCGCTGATTGCCCACGAGGATCGAAACCTGCTCCGGCGCGCCGTTGCGTCGGTCAAGGTTGACGTTGATCCCGAGCCCCCGGTTCTCGATTTTCGAGTGATGCCCAGGCCGGAGCAGATCCAGCGCGGCAGCGACAACATCATCAAAAAACTTCAGATCAAGAAGGGTGATGTTCACGCGGCGTTCGCAACGGCTTTCAAAGTCGTCGAAGGCGAATACGAGACCGGCGCCCAGGAGCACGTCTACATCGAGAACAACGCCATGTCGGCGTGGATTGAAGAAGGACCGGGCGGAAACGTCATCGTCGTTCGCGGCTCGATGCAGTGTCCCTACTACGTCCTGAACGCGCTGAAGCACGCGCTGAAGCGCGATGAGACCCGCGTCCGCGTCATTCAATCTCCGACCGGCGGCGGGTTCGGCGGCAAGGAGGACTATCCTTCCACTATCGCTCTGCATGCTGCGCTGTTGACGCTGAAGGCGCAGCGGCCGGTGAAGATCATCTACGACCGCTCGGAGGACATGGCGGCAACGACCAAGCGTCATCCCTCGCTGGTTCGCCACAAGACCGCGGTCGATAAGAACGGAAAGCTCCTCGCCCAGCAGATCGAGGTGATCCTCGACGGTGGGGCGTATGTGACGCTTTCGCCGGTCGTGCTTTCGCGCGGCATCATCCATGCCGCGGGGCCCTATTCGTGCGACAACGTTCTGATCGAGGGTCGAGCGGTGCTTACAAACAGCGTGCCGTACGGCGCGTTCCGCGGCTTCGGTGCCCCACAAACCATTTTCGCCTGCGAACGCCACATGGACCGCATCGCGGCGGCGTTGGGGCTGGATCCGATCGAGGTGCGTCGCATCAATCTGCTCAAAGATGGGCAGACCACTTCGACTCAGCAGACGATTACCGGCGGAACAGATCGCCACGCGTTGCTCGAGCAGACACTCCGCATCGCCGACTACGAAAAGCACAAGCGAGAGTCGGAAGCTTTCAACAGGACGCACCGGTATCTTCGTCGCGGCGTGGGTGTCGCCACGGTGCTTCACGGGGCGGGCTTCACCGGAAATGGTGAGGTGTATCTCAATTCCAAGGTCGATGTCGGTGCTCGTGCTGATGGCAAGATCGAGGTCCTCGCGGCCAGCACCGAAATGGGTCAGGGGACAAACACGGTCTTCACCAGGATCGCCTCGGATGCCGCGGGTCTGGACCCTGCGGACGTGGTCGTCGGCGTCCCCGATACTTTCAGAGTGCCAAACTCGGGGCCGACAGTTGCATCGCGTACGGTGATGGTGGTCGGTCGGCTGATCGAGCGGGCGATCGAAGATCTCGGGCGCCAACTCGGCGCCAATGGCGCGCCGCTCAAAGGCCCCGCGCTCAAGACTGCGATTGCGAACTGGCACGCGCGCAACCCCGGCAAGGAGTTGAAAGGGCGCTCGACTTACGTCCCGCCACCGAACGTGAAATTTGACGACAAGAACTACGTCGGTGATGCCTACGCGACATTTGCCTGGGGAGTGTGCGTCGCGGTCGTCGAGGTTGACCTGCGGACCGCGGCGGTTCGCGTTCTCGACTTCACCGCCGCCCAGGACATCGGGCAAGTGATCAATCCCATCCTTGCCAAGGGTCAGGTTCAGGGTGGTGTCGTGCAGGCGATCGGGTGGGCCCTCACCGAAGAAATCAAGTTCAAGGACGGCGGGATGCTCAACAACACGCTGACGAATTACATCATCCCGACTTCGGACGACGTGCCTCGAATCCGCGTCCACTTTCACGAAAATCCGTATCCGCACGGCGGCGGCGGCGCGAAGGGTGTCGGCGAACTGCCGATGGACGGTCCCGCACCGGCGATCCTCAACGCGGTGGCCCATGCGACGGGGGCCGACGCGCGGGCGATTCCTCTCACTCCCGAACACCTTCTGCCCCTTCTGAAAGTCTGATGCAATCCCAAACGACTACAACCCCGGCCCAATCCGGAACGACTTCGGTTGCGATCCGGTTTACTTTGAACGGGCGCGAGGTGGAGATCGCGGTCGATCCTCGCGAGCGTCTGCTCGATACGCTGCGGTACCGCCTTGGCCTGCCCGGTTCGAAAGAAGGATGCGGCGAGGGCGAGTGCGGCGCGTGCACGGTCATCATCGACGACCTTCCGGCCAACTCGTGCCTGGTCCCTACTTTTCAGGTGCGCGGTTGTTCGGTCCGCACGATCGAGTCGATTCCGTCATCGACCCTGCAGCCGATGCTTGAAACCGGCGCCACCCAGTGCGGAGCCTGCACGCCGGGCGTGGTGGTGACGGCAAACTGGATCAAGGAGCATTCCGGCGTGCTCGTGTCGCACACGATGCGGGCGCTCATGGCCGGCAATCTCTGCCGCTGTACGGGGTACGACGGGATCATCGACGGGCTCGAACGCTGGATCGGCACCAGCGCGGCGAAGGGAGGACGCCCGTGAACGTCCTCATGCCAAATTCGCTCGCCGAGGCGTGCGAGCTCTGCGCCGAGCAGCCCAACCTCATTCCGCTCGCGGGCGCCACCGACCTGCTTGTCCACTGGCCGTTGCGTCAGGCCGAGCACGACAAGACGTATCTCGATCTGTCCAAGCTCCGTGAGTTGCGAACGATCTCCTGGTCGGCCGATTCACTCACCCTCGGCGCCCTAACGACCTACTGGGATGTTCTGCAGGATCATCGCGTGCAGTCTGAATTCCCACTCCTTGTCGAGTCGGCCCGCCAGGTCGGCGCGATCCAGATCCAATCGAGGGGCACCTGGGCGGGCAACGTCGCCAACGGCTCGCCCGCTGCGGACGGAGTGCCCGTGCTCATGGCATACGACGCGTCGGTGACGCTCGCCTCGCGAGCCGGCACACGCTCGATCAGGCTGCACGAGTACTACACCGGCTACCGAAAGTCGGTCAGGCGATCAGATGAACTGATCTCCTCGATCACCATCCCGATTCGCGGGTACGACTTCGCGGTTTTTCACAAGGTCGGGCCACGCCGGGCACAAGCGATCACAAAGGTCGGGCTCGCCATGACTCGGGAATCGAAGTCAGCGAAACCGTGGCGCATCGTCGCCAATAGCGTCGCGGCTACTGTGAAGCGCTGCCCTGCGATCGAAGCCTTGCTTCATTCCGCCAGCCCGATACGCGATTCCGATGGCTTCCTCCCCGCCATCAACGCCGATGTCTCGCCGATCGATGACATCCGCTCGACCGCCGACTACCGGCGCACGGTTCTTGCCCGGCTCCTCTACCATTCACTCCGAGGCGTCGCTCCTTCGGTGACGTAAGCCGTTCGCATGGACGAAAACCGGACAATCCTCCGAACCGCCGCCGAGCTGGCAGAGGCTGGCCAGGAATTCGTGCTGCTGACGGTGATCCGCACGCAGGGCAGCACGCCCCGTGCGCCGGGCGCGAAGATGATCTGGCGGCCGCCCAACGCGGCCCCGGCGATTGAATCCGATACGCTTCCCAACGGGTCGGTCGGGACGATCGGAGGCGGACAATTCGAGGATCTGGTCTTGGAATCAGCGCGAAGATGCCTTGCGCAGCGGGCATCGATGATCGAACGATTCGTGCTCGGCGCCGAAGCCGAGCAGTGCTGCGGCGGGGTCATGGAGGTCTTCCTGGAGTATCACGGGCGTCCCGCATCTGTCGTGATATTCGGCGCCGGACACGTCGCGCATTCGCTGGCACAGATCCTGGCGCCCACACCGCTGGCCCTGACGATCGTGGACGACCGGGGCGAATGGAACTCTGCCGCGCGCTATCCGAACGCCCGTCGCGTCCTGAACTACAAGCAGGGAGTCGCCGCCGCGACCAACGACGCAGCAACCACCCTCGCCCTTGTGATGACCTGCTCGCACGAGACGGACTTTGAGATTCTGCGCGATCTGCTGTCGCGCTCCCCCCCCGCTTTCACCGGGCTGATCGGTTCAAGGAGCAAGCGTGCCTGCCTCTTCGGCCGCCTCGTCTCCAGCGGCATCGACGAATCGGTGGTACGGCAAGTTCATTGCCCCATCGGTCTTGGAAACACGGGCAAGGAACCGCACGCGGTCGCGATCTCCGTGGCGGCTCAGATTCTTGCCGAAGCCCGGACCATCAATGACGTCGGCGCTGCGATCGAAAGTCGAACCCGACGGGCATGATGAACCCAGCGCTGATCCTCGCGGCCGGAAAGGGCTCCCGCATGGGCGGGCCCAAGGCCCTGATGGACTGTGGCGGCAAACCGTGGTGGGAAGTGCAGCTGTCACGGCTGCACGATGCCCGAATCGAATCGATTTGGGTTGTGTCGCCGGAGGTTCTTGCGACGATCGGCCGGCTTTCCCCGGCACACCTGATTCCATCCGATTCGTCGAAACCCATGTTCGACAGCATCGTCGCCGGACTCCGAGCCCTTCGCGCCGCCCCGCCAACCGGCGTCTACATCCTTCCGATCGATGTCCCGGCTTCGCGTGATCCGGCGACCTGGAAATCGCTCCGTTCGACCTCCGTGCCGACCGTTCCCACCTTTAAGGGCCGGCGGGGACACCCGATTTTCCTCCCATGGACGTGGATTCTGTCGACTCTCGACCCCGCAGTCGCTGCGGCCACAAATACGGATTCGCTCCGCCTCGACGCCTTACTCCGCGGGACCGCTCTCGAGATTCCGGTCAACGACCCCGTGGTTGTGTGTAATCTGAATACGCCGGAAGACCTCAACCGCTTTCTCGTCACTCCGGACCCGGACGCCCGCCCGTGACTCCGCCCGCCCCTGCCAATCCCGACCTCCCTCGCAGCCCGACCACCCCGGAGTTGCTGGCCGTTGCGCGGGGTGACGCACCGGCCGATCTTCTCTTGTCCAACGCACAGATCGTGAACGTTTTCAACGGTCAGATCGAAACCGGCAGTGTCGCCATTCACAAGGACCGAATCGCCGGAGTCGGAGATTACACCAACGCAATCAAGGTCGTTGATCTCAGGGGATCCTTCGTCGCTCCCGGATTCATCGATGCGCACATGCACGTGGAATCGACGAGCCTGCCGCCGTCGCAGTTCGTGCGGCTGGCGCTGCCGCATGGCACGACGGGCGTCGTGCTCGATCCGCACGAGATCGCGAACGTGCTCGGGCTTCCGGGGATCCGCTACATCATGGAGGATGCCGCGGGATTGCCGATCAACGCGATGTTCGCGCTCTCGTCCTGCGTGCCATCGTCGCATCTCGAAACTTCCGGCGCCCGTCTGGAGGCGGCGGATCTTGCCCCGCTCTTTGATGATCCGCGGGTCGTCGCCCTCGCCGAAATGATGAACTTCCCCGGCGTCGTTCACGCCGACCCGGGCGTGCTGGCGAAAGTGAATCTCGGACTCGCACGCCGCATCGTGGATGGACATTCGCCCGGGCTGCGCGGCAAGGCGCTTCAGGCCTATCTCGCCGCCGGAATTTCATCCGATCACGAGTGCACCACCGCCTCCGAAGCTCTCGAGAAACTTTCGCGCGGCATGCGAATCTACATCCGGGAGGGCAGCGCCGCTCGCAACCTGGAAGCACTTCTCCCAGCCGTCACTCCTTCGACGATCGGTCGATTCTGCTTCTGCACCGACGACCGCCACCCGGGTGATCTTGCCGACGAGGGGCACATCGACCATGTCGTTCGGAAGGCGATTTCGCTCGGCCTCGACCCGATCGCGGCGATCACGATCGGCTCATTGAACGCTGCCATGCACTACCGAAGACGCGACCTTGGCGCCGTTGCTCCCGGCTATTTCGCCGATCTATTGGTCGTTGACGATCTCAAACAGCCTCGGCCCCGGGAGGTCTACTTCCACGGTTCGCTCGCGGCCAAGGACGGTGCGTTTCTAGAAACGGCAATGCCATCCGCGGCACGGCCGGCGCCACCCCGGTCGCGCCTGAACTTGCCGCCGCTCTCCGAAGAGTCGTTTGTGATTCCCGCCAATCCCGGCGTGCGAAATATCCGCGTCATCGGAATGGACCCGCACCAGTTGCTGACCGCGAGTCTGGCGATGCCACCAAAGGTTATAGACGGCAGGTACGTCGCCGACGCTCCACGCGACCTTCTGAAACTGTGCGTCGTCGAACGCCACCACGCGAGCGGAAACATCGGTCGGGGATTCATCACGGGCTTTGGGCTAAAGTACGGCGCGATCGCCTCGACCGTCGGGCACGATTCGCACAACCTCGCCATCCTCGGCACCAACGACGCCGACATGCTGGCCGCCGCGCGTGCCCTCGAATCCTGCGGCGGCGGGCAATGCGCTGTCCGGGACGGCAAGGTCATCGCCCTTTTCCCTCTGCCCATCGCCGGGCTCATGTCCGACCAACCCGCGGCGGTCGTCATCCGCCAGCAGCGAGCATTGATGGAAGCCGCGCGCTCGCTCGGATGCCCGCACCACGACCCGTTCATGCCGCTCTCGTTCATGCCGCTTCCGGTCATTCCTTCGCTCAAGCTCTCGGATCTTGGGCTGGTGGATGTCGATCAGTTCAAGGTTGTCCCGCTCGAATTGTGATCGACATTCGGGATCCTCAATTCACCGCCATCATCATGAAAACCACTCTTTCAACCGCCTCGCTCTCTTCCACGCTGGAGGCACTCGCGCTCTCCAACTCCGCGTACGCCAAGGTCTACCCGGGCGAGCCGATCGATCGCCAGCCCGTCCACACGATCTACGGCGGCGGGCACCTCTTCAAGAAGGACACGGCACGACGGCTTGGCGATGTAGCGCTGGCGTCACTCCGAGAGTACGCGTCGGACTTTGCAACGTTTGCCCGCGCGATCGGGCTCAGGGGTTCTGAATCCCTCCCGGAGACTTCGGCCGGAGCGGCGGCGATCGACATGGAATTCCAACGCGATCCCGCGAGCGCCGCGAGAGCAAATCCCGCGGCCGCGTTCGCCCGCACGGTGTACGACCGCGTCGTCGGCAAACTCACGCGGGAACCCGCGGAGGACTTCAGGATTGATTTCGAGGACGGCTACGGCGTCCGAACGGACGCCGACGAGGATGCTCACGCTCATCAGGCGGCCCTCGAGACAGCGGCGGGCATGAAAGAAGGATCCCTTCCCCCGTTTATCGGGATCCGCATCAAGAACTTCGGTCCCGACACACACGCCCGTGGAATCCGCACGCTCGACATTTATCTGACCGCGCTTTCGGAAGCAACGGGCAAAATGCTGCCGGCCAATTTCGTCGTAATGCTCCCCAAGCTCGTCTCGGCGCAACAGGTTGCGACCATGGTCGAGATCCTGGAGCGTTTCGAGGCCGCCGGTCTGTTCCCGAAGGGCTCGCTCAAGATGGAATTCATGGTTGAAACGACGCAGTCCGTGATCGATGCGAGGGGAATCTGCCCGCTGCCCGATTTCGTCCGTGCCGCCAAAGGCCGCTGCATCGCCGCCGCGCTCGGGGTCTACGACTACACCGCATCCGTCGGCGTGACGGCCCAGGAGCAGAAGATCGACCATCGCGCTTGCGACTTTGCGAGGCATGTCATGCAGGTTTCGCTGGGCGCTTCCGGCCTGTACTTGTCGGACGGCGCGACCAACATCATGCCTTCGGCGCTGCACGTCGCACCGGAGGGCGGCGTCCTCACGGCCCAGCAGGTTACAGAGAATCGTGCCGCCGTCCATTCGGCCTGGAGACTCAATTTCGCGCATGTTCGCCGCTCCCTCGCGCACGGCTGGTACCAGGGCTGGGATCTGAACCCCGCACAGTTGCCCATCCGGTATGCCGCGGTGTATTCCTATTTCCTCGAGTACCTTCCCGATGCGACTGCCCGCCTTCGCAACTTTGTTGAGAAGGCCGCGCGGGCGACGCTGGTCCGCGGCGCGGGCGGAGCCGGTGGTGGCGGCGTGTTCGACGACGCGGCCACCGCACAAGGACTGCTCACGTTCTTCATCCAGGGCGTGCGGCGCGGCGCGATCAGCGCACAAGAACTTGCCGCGACGGGCCTGTCGCAGGACGAGATCCGCATGCGCTCATTCATCGAAATTCTCAAACGTCGTCAGTCCGCGAAGCGATGAATCGGGTCGCGCCCGGCGATCACGTCCCGCGGTAGGTGCTGTAGCCAAACGGGCTGATCAGCAGCGGCACATGATGGTGGCGGGCCGCGTCCATGACCCGGAACACCACCGACACACTCGGAAAAAACGTGCTGACGCCGGACTTGGCGAAGTAAGGCTCCGTCTCGAACGTGAGCCGATACGTCGCCAGTTCGAGCTGCTTCCCGCCCGGGAGCAGCCCCTTCACACGCCCGTCGCCATCGGTACGACCCTCGTTCAGTCTCTCCCAGGCACCGTCCGGCCCGGCGCGCTCGATCACAACGCGCACATCAACCCCGGGCATTCCCCTCGATGTATCGAGCACGTGGGTACTGATTCCGCTCATGTTTCCACCAGTTTTCCGAGCCGGATCCGCACGATCCTGCTCTGTTCCTGAGCCGCGTTCCTGAGCTCCGTTGCCGCATCATTGTGCAGCCGGGTGCGCAGGCTGCCGAGCATCTCGTCCCCCGTCTTTCCCGTCGCGCAGATCAGGAAGACGTGGCCGAATTTCCGTTCATAGTCGGCGTTCTTCGCCGCGAACTCGGAACGGACCGCCTCGCTCGCTCCCGCCATCCCGCTCTGCTCCCTTGAACTCTGTGCCGCGGTTGCCGCGAACTTGGCCTGAGAGAGATTCCGCTCACCGATTCGCGGATGGTGCGAAAAGGCCTCGAGCCAGTCCTCGCGTCCGAGCGCGAACCAGACTTCGTCCGCCGCCGCGAAAAATGCTGATTCGTCCGCGAAGGGGCTGCGTTTCAGCATGCCGTCCACCCATTTCGAGGAACCGCACGCGGCGTGCAATGTCGCCCGCAATTCAGCATCGCCAAGAGCATGCAGCCTTGCAAGACCGGCGGAGCGACTTGGTTTGGCGGAGATGTCCTTCATGTCAGCTCGGGCGTTCAGGCAGCATTGGCTCAGGCGATCGTTCCCCACAGACGCAATCTGCTGACTCCGCCATCGGGAAAGATCTTGAGTCGTGCATGCGTCCACGGCTTGTCACGGGCCGAAAGCTCTTTCTCGTAGAAATGCTGCTCGCTGGCACGCAGCTTGGTCCGCGCGAGCAGGGTTACCCAATCCAGGCGCGCGGGATCGAACTCGAGCGGCTGAGCCGTTCCAGCGTCGCAGACCTCGATCTCGCAACTCTCCGGATAGTTCCCCTTGAAGTGATTGGTATCTACTTCCACTTTCTGAATCGTGCCGCGGCGACCCAGTTGCACGATGCACCAGTCGAATTCGCCCCCCTTGAGCCCGCGCTTGCGTCGGGTTTCCCAACCGTCCCCCATGTTCACGCTTCGCCCGGGCATGATCAGGTTGTGCCGGGATCCAAAGTGCATGTCGTTGCAGGCGATGACCAGCCCGCCGTTCTCCGCCGCGGCAAGATCGACCGCATTTCCGACCATCGCCTTCCAGTCCGGCAGCACCTCGCCGTGCACGCGAAACCTCGCCACGCCCCCGTCGGGGAAGATATTCAGACGTACGTGCGTGAATCGCTTTCCTGCGGCAGCACCATTGGCCGGGATGAGATGTTCGCTGTCCGGATTGAGCGCGGTACGTTCGGTGACCTGCGTCCACTTCAGGTCCGGCGATGACAGTTTCTCGACGCTTGGGTCTCCGTCGATCTCGACAGCTTCGACGCTGCAGGTCTCCGGCTGATTGCCCTTGAAGTGCCCCGTATCGACGTTTACGCCTTTGATCACACCGGCACGGCCAAGGGCGATAATGCACCAGTCGTGCCCCGGAACCCGCTTCCGACGGCTTTCCCAGCCGTCCATCCACTTTCCGAACTCGGTGAACTTGTCGGCGATGAAGATCGCCCGCCCCGGCTTCAGAAGGTTTTCCTTGCCCGCAAAGAACTCGTCGCTCGCGGCAAGCGCTCTGCCGCCAAACCGCGCCGAGGCGAGGTCGATGAGATCCGCAAAGTCCTTCACACCCGCGATCGCCTGACCCATCTTCCGTTCGCCTCCGCGCTAAAACCGTCTGTCAGAGCGTCCACCGGCCCGAACACGCGGTCGCTTGAAAACACCTGTTTTCCACGCAGGAACGTGGCGTGGACCTTTCCCCTGAGCGTCAGCCCATCATACGGGGTGGCCTTGTGGCGATGCTCCAGTTCGCCGCCGCGCACGACCCATGTCGCTTCCGGATCGAACACGATCAGATCAGCGTCCATGCCAGGGGCGATCGTTCCCTTCTGATCCCGAATGCCCGCGAGCGTGGCAGGGGCCTCGCTCATCCAGCGCGCGAGATCGACGAGCGAGCAACCGCGCTCATGGGCGCCAGTCCACACGGCACTCAATTGAACCTGAAGACCGGATATTCCGCCCCAAGCCTTGGCAAAGTTCCCGTCCTTGAGGCCCTTCAAATCGCCGGGCGCCGGTGAGTGATCCGAGGCGATCAGATCCAAGGCTCCGCTTTCCAAGCCGCGCCAGAGCGATTCCCGCTGCGATCGCTCACGAATCGGTGGCGCACACTTGAAGACCGTCCCGCCGTCGGGAATGTCTTCCGCCGCAAACATGAGATAGTGCGGACAGGTCTCTGCGGTGAACCCGCTCGCCCCCCGCTTCGCTTCGGAAATGACCGGAAGAGCGTCGCCCGACGACACATGCACAATGTGGGTGCGGCATCCGGTCGCCCGCCACAGGTCCACCATCATCTCGATTGCCTTGACCTCGGACTGCGGCGGACGCGACCGAAGGTATTTCGCGTAACTCCTCGGATCGCCTTCCAGACCGCTCGGAATTCGAGCCGCTTCGATCGCCCCCGGGTCTTCCGCGTGCACAAGCAGCACCGCGCCACCATCGACGCCGAGTGACCGGAGCACCGGCATCGCCTCCTCCAGCTCCCGACGCGTCACGTTCGGAAACTCGTCGATCCCCGAGTGCACCAGGAAACACTTGAATCCGAGCGCGCCCGCTTCCCAGATCGCGCGGAGCGAGCCCGTGTTCCCGGGTATCACGCCGCCCCAAAGACCAAAGTCGCAGGCGCACACGCCCGTCG
Source organism: Phycisphaerales bacterium (assembly GCA_044221315.1). Taxonomy (GTDB): domain Bacteria; phylum Planctomycetota; class Phycisphaerae; order Phycisphaerales; family UBA1924; genus JAFEBO01. Next base: position 108,438 of record JBGAPK010000007.1, read on the forward strand.
CCGCCTCCACCTCACCCATAAGCGCCTCGACTCCGGTCGCCACCGGAGAGCAATTGAGCGGCATCACGACCATGGTCGTCACACCCCCCGCCACCGCCGCGCGTCCGGCGGTCCGGAAACCCTCCCATTCGGTGCGTCCCGGTTCATTGACGTGAACGTGCACATCGACAACGCCGGGCATGAGCACCAGGTTGCCTACATCGAGGTTTCGCGCATCGGCAGCGGCCGTCCGGCCGGGTCGCACCTCTTCAATCTTGCCGGAGCGAATCACAACGGTCGCCGGCGCCATCCGGCCGCCGTGCACGACGCGATCGCTCAGAATGGCAAGATCGTCCCGCTTCACGCCAACACAATAACACTCGGGAGACCCGCAGGTTGGCACAAGTCCGCGCCGGCGAAGCACCGCCGGACATTGCTCTCTAGACTCCCCGTGCATGTCGAGCGGACATTCACTTCCCATCCTCACTTCTTCCGGCACGCCTCGACGGCTGGACGCTCCGCCTCGCACCGCCGCGCCCGGAACCGATCGGCCCCGCCTGCTCCGCGATTCCCACGGGCGCACCATCCGCGACCTCCGGCTTTCCATCACCGACCGTTGCAATTTCCGCTGCGTCTACTGCATGGAACCGGACGTCCGCTTCTTCCCGCGCGAGCAACTCCTTTCCGTCGATGAACTGGTCCGCATCGCCTCGATCGCAAACTCGCTCGGCATCGAGCGCCTCCGCCTCACCGGCGGCGAGCCGACGCTCCGCCCCGAGCTCGACGAGATCATCGAACGCATCGGTGAAATCGGATTTGATGATCTCTCAATGACGACCAACGGATCCCTGATCGAGCCCGCAAGACTCAGGCTCTGGAAGGCCGCGGGCCTGCGCCGGCTCACGTTCAGCCTCGACAGCGCCCGTGACGAAACGTTTGCCGCGATGACGCGCTCGCGCTCAAGCGTGAGAACCGTGCTCGATGCCATTGGACACGCCCTTGCCGCCGGACTCGGCCCGATCAAAGTGAACGCCGTCGTCATCCGCGGCAGGAACGAGGACCAGATCGCGGATCTGGCATGCCTCGCCGCGACGCACGGATTCGAGATGCGGTTCATCGAGTTCATGCCGCTGGATTCCGGCCACGCATGGAACCCGGGCTTGCTCGTCCCCGCCTCGGAGATTCTCGAATCGCTCCGCGAATCCGGCGAGATTTCTTCGGTCGATCGCGGGCGACCGAGCGATACGGCCGAGGTCTTTGAATTCAGACCGCGGAACAAATCGCGGGCGACCGGCTCCGCACGTATCGGCATCATCGCCCCCGTGACGCGTTCCTTCTGCGGCCGTTGCTCGCGTCTCCGCATCACGGCGGACGGCAAAGTCCGGCCCTGCCTCTTCAGCCTTCGCGAATTCGATGTGCGCCCGCTTCTTCGCACCAATGCCGAAAATGCCACGATCGAGCAGTTCCTGATCGACGCGACGTGGACAAAGCAGCCCGGTCACGGGATCACATCGCCCGATTTCGAACAGCCGGCGCGACCGATGTCCGCAATCGGCGGGTGAACCACCTTGCATTGGCGCCTTCCTGGCCATTTCTTTTCGTGACGCCGTCTCGCCGAAGCGGGCTTCACCTTGGAAGAGCGGCCGCCGCCCCGCCGCTTGCACGCCAGCCGCCAATTCCCTCAACGACCAAATATCCGCCCGCCACCACAAGCACAACCGCGAGCAATCGCCTCAGCGTCCTTCCACCAAATCGCCGCGCCCCCAGATACGACCCCGCAATCCCCCCTACCGCCGCCGCGGCGCAGAGCATCGCGATCCCCGGCGGCAGCGCCATTCCGTTCTTGATGGCCCCGGTCAATCCGGCGATCGAATTCACCAGAATGAACGCCACGCTCACCGCCGCGGTTTCCTTCGGCCCCGCCCAGCGGCAAAGCAGCAGCAGCGGGCTGAGGAAGATGCCGCCTCCCGTTCCCGTCAGACCTGATGCGAAGCCGAGCGCCCCACCGGCTCCGAGCGAGGCGAGAAGGGACGGAGGCCGCGTGGTCGGCTCCGAAATCCGCAGGGAGCCAATCCACAATCGCCACGCGCTAAACAGCAGAATCGCACCGATCAGCGGCTTGTAGACCTCGGGCGGCAACTTGATCTGCCCTCCCACATACGCCAGTGGGATCGACATGATCGCAAACGGCCAGAACAGCCGCCAACGGAAGTGGCCCGCGCTGCCAAACTGGATCGTTCCGATCACCGCGACGACAATGTTGAGAGCCAGAGAAGTCGGCTTCATCACGGCCGGCGCCATTCCCATGAGCGCCATGACCGCGAGATATCCCGATGCTCCAGCGTGCCCCACGCACGAATACAGGAAGCCCACGACGAGGATCAGGATTACCAGCAGGATCTCGGAGCCGCTCACCGGGTCGCTCCGGTGTGGACCCGTCGCCGCGGACCCGCCGGGCTCGCGACCGGCTTCTTCCAGATCGGAACATCTTTCTTCATCCGGTCGATGAACTCGTCCATCGCCGCGAGTGCTTCCTTCCGGTGCCCCGACTCCACGAGCAGGCGGAACGAGACTCGGCCGACACGGACTTTTCCGGCGGAATGCCAGACCGCCACTTCAATCACGCCGTGCTTCTCGATCATCTCCCTTGCGAGCAGATCGAGTTGCTTGCTCGCCATGGGCTCGTACACCTGGTAGTCGAGTCCGATGATCTTCTTCCCATTCTCCTCGCCGCGCACTATGCCCTCGAACAGCACAAACGCTCCCGTCCCTCGACCGGCCGACACCTTCACCGGCTTCAGCGGCCCTTTCACGATCTCAACGTGCACACCCATCCGAACTGCTCCTTCGACCTCCCGCCCCGGCGTTCACACCTGTGCCCCCGCGCAATCTCTTAGCCCCCTCCCACCATCCCGATCAGGGCCAACTCGTCATCCGCCCGGATGATCTCGCTCCCTTTCGCGAACGCGTGATTGAGGGCCAGCCTCATTCCCGCGTTCGCCAATCGCGGATAGCGCGAGTTCAAAGACGACAGCAACTGGTTCGCCGTCGCGCCGGCCGGGAGTTCAACGGAGACGCTCGACCTCCCCATCCGCTTTTCCTCCGGCCCGAATATCCGCACAGTCACTCGCATGCGCTCAGTGTATTGTCCTGTGCCTCCGTTCAACCCGACCATACTCGCAGATGTCTACCGCCAACGCCCCATTCCGTTTCAACTCGCCGAGCGAGGCCCTCCACGCACTGCTGGAGCGGCTCCCATCGGTTTCGCACGAGGCTATTTCGCTCGAAAACGCGCGCGGCAGAGTGCTCGCCGAGGCCGTTCTGGCCGACCGCCCTTCCCCCGCCATCGATGTCAGCGCCATGGACGGATTTGCCGCCAGGCTGGCCGACCTCATAACGGGATCACTCCCCGTTTCCGGCGACGCAACCATCGGTACGGCCCCCATCACACTGACTCCCCGATCCGCCGCGAGGATCGTCACAGGCGCACCCATCCCCGCTGGGGCCGATTGCGTCATCCGCGTTGAAGATGTAACGTCCTCTTCGAACACCATCACATTCGACCCTGCACTCACCCACTCGTTCCCGGCCAACCGGCACATCCGGCGAAAGGGAGAGAACGCGGCACAAGGGGCCGAGATCGTTCCTGTCGGTACCGTTATCACCCCCGCCGTCGCGTCCGCGCTGGCTTCCTGCGGCAAGCACACCCCGCTGGTCACACGCAAACTCCGCGTGGGGATTCTCAGCACCGGCGACGAAGTGCTCAGCCCCGAGGCCACACCGCAGCCCTGGCAACTCCGAGACGGAAACGCCGCGGCTCTGCACACGCTCTTCTCGTCGCTGGCATTCGTGGATTCGATCGAAACGAAGCACGCACCCGACGATCAGCCTCGGATTCTCGCCGCGGCTTCCGAATTGCTTTCCCGCTGCGACGCCCTGTTCCTGTCCGGCGGCGTTTCCATGGGCCACCGCGACCTGGTGCCCGCCGCGTTGGGGCAATTGGGCGCGGTGACCGTCTTTCACAAAGTTCCCCAGCGCCCGGGAAAGCCGATACTCGGAGCGGTCGGCCCCAGACACCAGTTGATTCTCGGCCTTCCCGGCAATCCCGTTTCAGTCCTGGTCACCGCACACCGTTTTGGATTACCCGCGCTCGAGCGAATCGCCGGCGTGGTCTTCTCCCGCCCCACTCCCTCCGTGTTCATTTCCACCCCCGACGAGCAGTCCATCTCGTTCTGGTGGCACCGCCTCGTGAAATTGACCGCCCGCGGCAACGCCGCGCTCCTCGACAACAAAGGCAGCGGCGATCTGATCGCGTGCGCCCGTTCCGACGGGTTCGTGGAACTGCCCCCGAACGCTTCCGGCCCCGGCCCCTGGCCTTTCTACCGCTGGCGGGACTGATCCGTGAGCGGGCACCCGGCTGCCGCAAGGACGGACTTCATCCGGCGCGCGGCGCCATCCGTACACTCCGCCGTGGCGAAAAAGAAACTCACGCACGTTGATGCCGCCGGACTCGCCCGGATGGTGGATGTAGCGGCCAAGCCCATCACTCTTCGTTCGGCGACCGCAGAGGCATTTGTAAAGGTCTCTGCGGCACTGGCCCGGGCGATCCGCACAAACAGGGTCGCCAAGGGCAATGTGTTCGAAGTCGCGCGCCTCGCCGGCATCCAGGCGGCCAAGCGCACGGACGAACTGATCCCGCTCTGTCACTCAATCCCGCTCGATTCGACCGGGATTGAAATTGCCCTCAAAGGCACGCGGATCCACATCACCGCCACCGCCCGAGCAACGGCTCGCACCGGCGTCGAAATGGAAGCTCTGACCGCCGCGACGGTCGCCGCGCTGACCATCTACGACATGGGAAAAGCCATCGACCGCTCGATGACAATTTCGGGCATTCGTTTGCTTTCAAAGTCCGGCGGCACGCGAGGCGATTACAAGGCTCGCTGACGCCCCCTGACCGGTTGACCATGCGAGCCCGGGCAGGCCGCACACGACTCAGGGCATGGGTTCAGGCCGCCCGACGCTTGCCCTGCTTGGTCGCCCGAGCAGACCGACCGACCCCAGCCGCCCGCTGCTCCAGCACCCGCTCGATATCCATCCGCCCGCTCCGGCCCGACATGATCGCCAGGAGAAGCAGGCTCTCGCCGGAAGCCGAGCCCAGGATCGAACGTGCCGAGGTGGTGTTCTGAGTCTTCATGCAAGGTCTTGCCGGCCCAAACGGCTTCCTTGCAGCGCTTTTCGACGAAACTGAACCAATTTTGGCCACCAACCAACGCCACCCGCCCTCCGCCCCGACCTCCGACATCCGACATCCGACATCCGACATCCGACATCCGTGTATTCTCCCCCCATGCCCATCCGTGCCGCCGTCCTGACCATTTCCGACCGCTGCTCCCGGGCGGAACGCGAAGACCTCTCCGGCCCCGGCCTGCGGGCGATTCTGACCGGCAAACTGGCAGCCCAGATCGTCGCCTTCGACATCGTTTCCGACGACCCCGACGCCATCGCCGCCCAGCTCTCAGCCTGGTCGCACCCCGACCAGAAAATCGACCTCATCCTCACCACCGGCGGCACCGGCCTGGCCCCGCGAGACAACACCCCGGAAGCTGCAAAACGCGTCATCGAGCGCGAACACCCCGGCCTGCTCGAACTCGCACGCCGCCGCTGCTACGACAAGACACCCAAAACATACCTATCGCGAGGCATCTCCGGCACCCGAAACCGCACCCTGATTATCACGCTTCCCGGTTCGCCCCGTGGGGCCGCCGAGATGCTCGAAGCCCTGCTGGACATCTTGCCGCACGCGATCGAAACCGTCCGGGGCGAAGTGACCGACGGCTGATTGTCTTTAAGCCGCCCAAACGCACACCGCCTCCCTCACGACTTCGAGCCCGCCAACTCCCCGCCCGGCACTGTGCCCCATCGCCACGCTGTCAATTCCAGAAGAATGCCGGAGGAGGGAGTCGAACCCACAAGCCTTTTGAGGGCGGCGGATTTTGAATCCGCTGCGTCTGCCAGTTCCGCCACTCCGGCGAAGAGTGAGCCCGAACAGTATGCTCCGGGCCACCAAGCGGCCCCGCCGCGCGGTATTCTGTTGCGGCCCCGGAGACCCCCGCATGCCCTCTCTCGTCATTACTCACGGTCAGGACATCGGCGATCATTTCACCCTCAAGGACACCATCACCTCCGTCGGACGCGACGACACCTGCACAATTCAGGTCCTCGACCAGCAAGTGTCGCGCAAGCATCTGCAGGTTCGTTTCGACCCCGCGACCAACCTCCACTACGCCGGCGACTACCGCAGCGCCAACGGCGTCTTCGTCAACGGCAAACAACTCCTGGCCGACGTCCCTCTGAACGACGGCGATCGGATCCGCATCGGAAACACGACGCTGATTTACTTCGTTGCGGACTTTGCGGACAAGGCCGCGGCCCACGCCGCCGTCAAGAAGACCGGTGAATGGGCCAGAGAGACCATGACGCAGTCACGCCCGCCCTCCACATTCTGATCCGCGCCGATCAGTTTCGCTTTGCGGCGAACTTCATCGCCCCCTCCGCGAGAATATCCATCGCGTCGTAGAGCTTGACCTGCGTCGATTCCTGAGTGAGCACCAGAGGCAATTCGCTGCACGCGACCACGACGCCGTCGCACCCGCGCTTGCACAAATTGTGCACGATAGAAAAGATCGCCGCGCGGCTCTCCGGCCTCGCCGTTCCGTAGATCAGTTCCCCGAATATGATCTCGTCCAGCATCTCAACCTCGCGCTCATCCGGCGCCAGCACGTGAATCCCCTTCAGCCCCAGACGCGTCTGATACGTCGACGCCATCGTCACCAGCTTCGTTCCGATGATCCCGACCGTCTTGCGCCCGTCCGATCCCACAGCATCCGCCACAAGGTCGGTCATCGTGATCCAGGGAATCGGCGATCCGGCCTCCGCCATGTAAACCCCATGCTGCACGATGTTGTCCGGCGTCATACACACCCGGGCCCCGCAGCGGGCCAGCATCTCCGCCGACCGCCTCAGCAGCGCCCCGACCGCGTGCCAGTCGTCCTTCCGGATGGCCTCGATGTACTGGGACAGGGGCTCATTGTGCAGCGTGAGCACCGGCTGCACGTTCGGCGGCAGGTGGTGCGACGCCGCCCTGGAGAGTTGGCGGTAGAACAACGCCGCTCCCTCCGGACTCACTCCAACAATGCCTAGGTGCTTCAGCATTGCCAGACTGTAGAAACCCCGGCGTGCCGACCCCGGCGGCCGCCAGCCCGACCCTCCGGGTCTTCGCCCGTCACGCACGCTCCGATGGCCTCCCCGGTTTCCGGAAATTCCCGCAGTGAATGATCCGTTTCAATCTCTGGGGCTCCCGAGGCGATTCGACCTTGACGATCCCTCGATCCGGCGTGCCTACCTCGCGAAGGTGGCCGGTACGCACCCCGATCTGGCGGCCGGCGCCTCCGCTCAGGGCGACTCGGCTGAATTGAACCGCTCACGCGACACGCTCCTCAACCCCGAACTCCGGGCCGATGCGCTGCTCCGCCTGTTGGGAGGCCCCAGCAAAGAATCCGACAAGTCTCTCCCGCCGGCGTTCCTTTCCCACATCATGGAAACCCGCGAAGCGATCGAAACCGCCAAGGAATCTGGCGATTCCGGCGAGATCAGCACCTGGACCGATTGGGCCGACGCCGAACGCGCTCGCTATATCGCCGATGTCGGCGCCCTGTTCGTCGCGCTGCCCAATCCTCCCCCGCCGCAAACCCTGCGAATAATCCGCCAGAAACTCAACGCCTGGCGCTACATCGAAAGGCTGATCGAGCAGCTCGATTCCTCGTACGACCCCAACCGCGCCGACTTCGAACGCCCCTGACCCGATCCCCGACCGATGAAGATCCTCCGCCCCATCGCCATCGTCCTCACCTTCGCCGTCACCGTCATCGTGATCCAGCGGTTCAATTCGACGGGCGTCGCCCCGATTCCGCGGGCGTTCGCCAACGGCCTGTCTCTCGACGGCGCGATCGACCTCGGCCGGAAGCAGAAGAAGCCGGTGCTCATTCTCGCGACCGCCGATTGGTGCGGGCCCTGCCAGTTCATGAAGAGAGAAATTCTCTCCCAGCCTTCAATCTCGGCGCAAATCTCTCGCGACTTCATTCCCGCCTACGTCGACCTGGACAAGAGCAAAGACGCCGCCGAGCGCTTGCAGGTGATCGGAATCCCCGCGACCCTCGTCTACTGGGACGGCAAGCTCGTCGCCCGGATGCAAGGGGTTCTTCCCCACGACTCGTTCCAGCAGTGGCTCGCGGCCGCACGAGATCAGGCGTTGAGTGACCATCCGTTCGTCGATCGTGCCGAGGAAGATTTCGCCCGCAATCTGATCAACAAGATCGAGGCAAACGCCGCAGACGCCGCGCCCGGAAAAACACCCGAGGACCCGCCATCGCCGGGGAATCCCGCGAGCGCTCAGCCCCCGCGTTGACGGCCATCCCCCATTTTCGATGGTCCATCCGCAGTTCTCCGGACGCTGCGGAAGCGATTCTGACCACCTTCACAACCAATGTGCTGTCTTTATGCGGACCCTTGCGGTATGTTTAGTGATCCCCCGGAGGTCCGATTCATGATCCGACGTTTGTTCGGCATTGTCTCCCCGCTTGCACTGTCCTGCACGCTCCCTCTCGCCACCTTTCATTCGAGCGCTGTCGCTCGCCCCGACGATTCCACCCCCGCCATTCAGACCGACGAGGATGTCTGCATCCCGCCCCTGGAGGAAGGTTGCGGCAAGTCCGCCATGCTCCGGCGCCGCTTTGCCGCCGGCCTTCTCCCCGCCGACGTTCCCGACCGGTCCTTCAATCCCTTCGTCGATCGCGAGGCTTTCGGCGAGACCGACGTTCTCAGCAACTCGCTCGATATCGCCGTCGATCCGACCGCTCAGACCATCAGCGGCAGCAACACGATCACGGTCAAGAGCCTCGTCTCCGGACTGACGCAATTCACCTTCGCCCTCCGAAGCAACTTCACAGTTTCCACCGTTACGATCAACGGAGTTCCCGCAGCGTTACCCTCCGCGCCCGTAGGCAGTTCGTACCTCCGGACGCTGACGCTCGATCGTCCGTACAGCCAGAACGAAGTTCTCACGATCAGGATCTTCTACAGCGGTGTCCCGGTTTCCGCGGGATTCGGCTCGATCGAATTCACGACGCAGGGAGGCATCCCGGTCGTTTCCTCGCTCAGCGAGCCCTACTACGCCGGCACCTGGTGGCCCGCAAAAGACGGCGACTTCGCCCAGCCCGGCGACAACAGCGACAAGGCGACATGGGAGATCTTCCTCACTACCCCGGGCAATCTCGTCGGAGTTTCCAACGGCTCGCTCCAGGGTGTCGATACCCTCGGCGACGGCCGCAAGCGATATCACTGGGCGTCCAACTATCAGATGTCGACCTATCTCGCATGCTTCAGCATGACGAATTACAACGCCCATAGCGTCTCCTACACGTACAACCCGCCGGGCGGGCCTTCCGTGACGTTCCCATTCCGCTACTACCTCTATCCCTCCGCCGACACCGCCTCGAATCGCGCCGCGTGGGAGAAGATCCTTCCGATGATGGACGCGATGCAGCCGATCTTCGGCGTGTATCCCTTCGCCGACGAGGGGTACGGGATGTACGAGTTTCCCTTCGGCGGCGGCATGGAACACCAGACCATGACCGGCCAGGAGGGTTACTCCGAATCGCTCACAGTTCACGAAATGGGACACCAATGGTGGGGCGACAACGTGACCTGCCGCACATGGGGTGATATCTGGTTCAACGAGGGACTGGCCGATTACACCGAGTGCCTCTGGGCCGAGCGAAAGATCGGTTCGACCGGGCACGCCGCGCTGATCAGTGCGCTCAATTCCCGCAAGCCCAGCAGCACCGCCGTCGCCGGGACCGTGTATTGCTACGACACGACCAACGACAACCGCATTTTCAGCACCTCGCTGACCTACTACAAAGCCGGTTGGGTCTGGCACATGCTCCGCGGCGTCATGGGCGACGCAACGTTCTGGAATTACCTGGCGCAGATCCGCGCGCAGTACACCGGCTCCGCCGTCACCACCGACAACCTCCGCGATGTCGCCAGCGCCGTCACCGGAAAGGACTTCGGCCCCTTCTTCAACGAGTGGGTCTACCTCGGCGGCGCCCCCACCTACGTCAAAGGCTTCACGCCGTTCTCGGTCAACGGCAAGAACTACGTCAAATTCCACATCCGCCAGACCCAGTCCGCCTCCTACCCGACTTTCACAACCCCGATCGATTCGGCATTCTCCACCGCTTCCGGCACGGTGACCTACAAGGTCGCCCCAGTCGCCAAGACCAGCTGGTTCGTCAAGGCGCTTCCGGCCGCCGCCACCGCGTTCACGCTCGACCCCGACACCTGGGTTCTGAACTACGGTAAGACCTCCGAGTCGTACATCACCGCCGGCGCTCCCCCGGTTGTCCTGACCGCGGCGCCCCTCCCCGGCGACGCACCCGAGTTCCGTCTCGCGCCGTCCAACGTCAAGGTCACGTTCAGCGAGAACATGAACCTCTCCGCCGCGAATTTCCAGGTTCTCCGCACCGGCGGCGGTTCGCCCGTCCCGATCACGTATTCGTGGAGCGCCGGCACACTCACCGCCACGCTCCAGTTCGCCACCCGCCTCAGCCCGGCTTCATACACCGTGCAGGTCCTCGGCTCCCCCTCTTCCGTCGCGACCGCAGTCGTTCTTGATGGCGACATCGCCAACCCCGCTCTCCCATCCAGCCTTCCCAGTGGCAACGGGGCCGCCGGAGGCAGCGCGTCCTACAACTTCTCGGTCGCCGCCGGCCCCTGCCCCGCCGACATGAACAACGACAACGTTGTCGATGACGCAGATTTCGTCATCTTCGCCGGCTATTACGACCAACTCGTAACAATGGGCGCCGACATCAACGGCGATGCCCAAACAGACGACGGCGACTTCGTGCTCTTCTCCGCCGCGTACGACCAGTTGGTCTGTCCCTGATCCGATGTCGAATGTCGGACGTCGCGAAAAATTGTATCGCTCTGCTGCTCTGCTGCTCTGCTGCTCTGCTGCTCTGCTGCTCTGCTGCTCTGCTGCTCTGCTGCTCTGCTGCTCGGGTGCTCTGCCTCTCTGCTGAAAGCTCACCGCTCTCTCCCCTCACTCCAGCGGATTCACAAACAGCCCCGTCGCCAGCTTCGGATAGAAGAACGTGCTCTTCTGCGGCATGAGCTCGTTCGCCTTGCTCACCGCCCGCACCGCATTCAGCGGCGTCGGCCTCACCAGCACCGCCATCTGCGGCACAAATCCCTTCCCGCCTCCCGCTCCCGTCTCGCTGCCACGCCCGATGTCGGCCACTTCGTCCACCGAATGAGGGAAGGCCCACTTTACCGGCTGCCCGCCGTTGAGCTTCGGCTGACAGATCTCTTCAACGATGAGGTGCTGAATAATCGCTACATCGAGTGTGCGCCACTCCTTCGGCTTTGCGGAAAAGCGCTTCGCCAACGGGTCTGGATTTGATGGACAGATGATGAATCCTCGCTTGCTCGCGAAGTCGTAGAGCCCGAGCCGGTTGTCAGCGGGCTTCGCATGCATCGCCCCGTGCAACGCGTGCAGGTCTCCGGAAACCGGCTCAAATCGCAGGTCGGAAGCGCCGGCCTTCAGAAACGCGTCGATCGAATAGTCCTTCATTCCCCCGAGCACGCGATGCGTCGGCCCGATTACCAGCCCCGGGTCCGACATCCCAACCAGCACCATCATGCACCGGCGCGCCGGATGGTCCTTCGCGACCGGCCCCTGCCCCTCCAGAAACTGCAGGTAGTTCAACTGCGTGTTGTACCGGTGATGCCCATCGGCGATGAAGATGTCTTCGCCCTCAAGCGCCGCCCGGTACGCCGCGATCGTCGCCTCGTCCTCGATCACCCACACCTCGTGCAGCACACCGTCGTAATCCATCCGCGCGGTCATGTCCGGCCCGCGCGACGACATGACCGACCGCACGAGTTTCGTCGCCGCCCCGGAATCGTCGCCCAGAAGCCCGAATATCGGCGACAATTGGGCTCGGGTCGCCTTCATGAGCGCCAGCCGATCTTCCTTCGGTCCCGAGAATGTCTCCTCATGCGGCAAAATGCCCCCACCATGCCGCGGGCCAAACGGAACGGCTTCCACCGCTGCCGCCATCCCGCACCGCTGAGTCCGCTTCCCGCCGAAATCAAACGTCTGCCGGTACGCGAACATCGCCGGCCGACCGCGGTGTGTCAGCACCTTCGACCCAAGCCACTTGCGATACGCCTCACCGGCCGCCCCGTACGTCTCCTTCGGTCCCAGTTCCTTTGCCGGCACGTGCGGGAGGTCAACCGCGACAATGTTCGCCGCGTGTCCCTTCAGCAACCGCTCCTTCGCCTTCAGATCGAGCACGTCGTACGGCGGCGCCACCAGGTGCGACACGTCAGGTCCCGACGAATACTGGACGGCACGAAACGGAAACACCTGCGGCATCAATCACTCTCCAAATTGTGCTCGGCAATCCGACATCCCGACTCTACACCCCCACCGCCGCCACGTGCTCCACCGCATTTCGGAACACCCTGAGTCCCGGCGTCTCAACTTTCCGCACCCGCTCATCGAGCCTCGTCCAATACGGATGCCGCGTCCATTCCAGATATCGCTCGGGGTGCGGCATTAATCCGAATACCAACCCCGACGCATCGCAGATTCCCGCGATCGCGTTCTGCGAACCGTTGTAGTTGTCCGAGTACCGCAGCGCCACCCGCCCCGTGGCCTCGAGCTCCCGCAGAACCACCTCGTCGCGGCAGACAAGCCGCCCCTCGCCGTGCGCCACCGGAAACATCCACACATCTTCCACGTCCCGCGCATCGATCGATTCTTCGATTCCCTTCGTCCAGATGCACGTGGAATTTCGCTCAGTGATCATCCCAACCCATCGGTCGCAGAACCTACCGCTCTCGTTGTCCGTCAACGCGACCGATTGCTCCGGGGCCGCTTCCGGCGGCCAGTCCTCCCCAACGGCCGGTCCCGGCAAAAGCCCGATCTGCACCATCACCTGAAACCCATTGCACGCCCCGATCATCGGAACGCCGCGGGCCACCGCATCGCGAAGCGCCGGGTAGAGCCTCTCGCGGCAGCGCATCGCGAAGATCCGGCCCGAGGCGATGTCGTCGCCATACGAAAAACCGCCCGGAAATCCGATCAATTTGTACCGCTCGATCTGCGAGGGTTCCTTCACAACGGCGTCAAGGTGCACGAGCGTCGGTGCCGCGCCGGCCATCCGGAACGCGCGGCACATTTCCTGATCGCAATTGGTCCCCGGCGCACGTATCACGAGAGCACGCGGTTCTGGCCTCATACTCGATCGTAGATCCGGTTGCCCGTCCGACGGTTCGTTTCGAGCCTCACTACCCATCCCCACGGGCCGATCGGCGCCGCCCGGGCGACCTTGAACCACGATCCGAAATGCGGCGCAAGCGCTCGGACGGCCTTGAGGGGCCGGGCGAGCCGTTTTCAGGGGGCCGAGGCCTCTTGGTTTCGGTCTTGAATTGAGCGGACCGGATGGTGTAGACTGCTCGTTCGACCCCGGCACGTCCGGGATCGAAGCCGGACGGACCGCCGGACCGGCGCGGGAGAGAGTGAGTGCGTTTGTTCGTGGGCATTGCTGCAACGCTGTCGGCCGTCGCGTTTCGCGCGCCGGTGGTGACAGCACAGGGGTGCGCCCCCACCCAACTCACCGCGCCCGGTGGGAATGCCAACGACCGGTTCGGAACCTCGATCGCCGTCACCACCGACACAATCGTAGTCGGTGCCGAAGGGCGTACTGTCGGCCCCAACTCGTTCCAGGGACAGGCCTTTGTCTATCGATGGAACGGCTCGGCTTGGAACTTCGAAGCGGCCCTGACCGCCTCGGACGGTGCCCAAGGTGATTCCTTCGGCCACAGCGTGGCGATCTCCGGCGATACCGCAGTGATCGGTGCCTACGCCAAGACCGTGAGCGGTGCGAGCAGTCAGGGCGTGGCGTACGTCTTCACCCGGAGCGGCACGGTCTGGACCCAGCAGGCCAAGCTCGTCGGCGCCGACGGAGCCGCCGGAGATTCCTTCGGATATTCAGTCGCGATCGTCGCCAACACGGCGGTCTGCGGCGCCTACGCAAAGAACGCCGGACCCAACCAGTTTCAGGGCGCCGCCTATGTCTTCACGCGCTCGGGCACCGTCTGGACCCAGCAGGCCAAGCTCCTCGCCTCCGACGGAGGTACAAACGACTTCTTCGGCACTTCAATATCGCTCACGACCGACACGATCGCGATCGGAGCCAACGGCGCGACCGTGAGCGCCAAGGCCGCCCAAGGCGCCGTGTATGTCTTTGTCCGGAGCGGCATCATCTGGACTCAGCAGGCCAAGCTGATCGCCTCCGACGGCCTCGCGTCCGACTACCTGGGCGCGAGCGTCGGGATCTCGAACAACACCATCGTCGCCGGCGCACTGTACAAGGCCGTCGGCCCCAATCCGTTTCAGGGCGCCGCGTACATCTTCACCCGTGCGGGCACGGTCTGGTCGCAGCAGGCAAAGCTGGTCGCCTCGGACGGCGCCCCGTTCGACTACTTCGGAAATGCCGCCGTTGTCGCGGGAGATACCGCGATCTTCGGGGCATACAACCAAACGGTTGGAGCCAACGCCAACCAGGGTGTTGCCTACGCCTTTCAGCGTTCGGGCACGACCTGGACCCAGCAATCCAAGCTTCTCAGCGCCGACGGTGCTCCGGGCGATGCCTTTGGAACGTCCGTCGCGATCGCGGGAAGCACCGCGGTCGCCGGCGCGCCCCAGAAAATGATCGCCGCAAAGGCCTCGCAGGGCGCCGCGTACGCCTTCGGATCAAACGTCCCCATCAGCCTCATTCAGCAGCCTGTCTCCGCGTCGGTCTGCTCTGTTACCAGCGCCGTCTTCAGCGTCACCGCCCTCGGAACCGGACCGTTCTCATACTCATGGCAATGGCGGGCCGGCCCGTCCGTCCCCCAGTGGACCGCCGTGGCGGAAGGCTCGAACAGCGCCGGCGCAAGAACCTTCGCGGCGCTCAATTCGCATTCACCGTCCATCACCGTCTCGTCCTATCACCAGACCGACGCCGCCGGACCATTCGGTGACTTCCGGTGCATCGTCAGCAACGCTTGCGGCGGGACGACAAGCAATCCCGCCTCGGCCAAGGTCTGCTGGGGTGACTTCAATTGCGACGGACAGGTGGAAGACACCGACTTTGTTATCTTCGCCTCCGCCTACAACCTGCTGGATTGCGATGCCCCCGCGATGCCCGCCGGATGCCCGGCCGATCTCATCTCCAATGGCGTCGTGGACGATGCAGACTTCGCGCTCTTTGCAAATGCCTACAACATCCTGGTCTGCCCCTGAGTCGGGTGCGATCGCCCGGACGCCCCGCGATCAGCTCTGCTGCGTGAACGTCGCACCGTCGAGAGCATCAAAGCTGACGAACTGGCCTTTCTCAAACCCGCTCGCGCTCTGACGCGGATCGGTCGGCTCACACCATATCGGCACAGCCGCATTCACAACAACCCGGTCTCCCTCGACCGCGATGATGGTCCCCTGCACCCGGCGCGGATGCCCCGAGACCGGCTCGACATACCGCCCGCCGGTCGTCACCACGTCGATCCGGCGCGCCTTCACGCCGATCTTTCCCACGATCCGATGGCCCACACGGGCAGTGATCGCTCCATCCGCAACCAGCCGCAACTGATAGCTGGTGTCGGGAATGGATATCACCACATGCCCCGGGCCATCGCCGCTCGGCGCAATCACTTGCTCGAGCACCCCGCGGCAGAGGCGCGAGTCAATCCTGGTCGTCGGCGCTGGGGTAATCATGGAGCCGGAGAATAGGCGGCGCCTACTTGCCCGGCTTGCTCTTCAGCCCCTCGAGAGCCTTCAGCCGCTCGGCGTGGATCGGGCGGTCGGGCTCAAGAATCTTCAGGGCTTCAAGCTGCCACTTGGCCCCGTCGTAGTCGCCCCGCTTTATCGCGATCGTCGCCGCCAGTTCCCGGCTCGGAGCCTCGTACGGCGCCACCACGCACGCGCGGACCGCCTTGGCCCAGGCCTTGTCCCAATCCCCTGCCGCGGCGTACAGCCTCGCGAGTTGAATGCTGATGCTCGCCGAATTTTGCTCCCTCGCGTCCAGATACTCAAGATGCGCGATCGCGGCCTTCGGGTCGTGCGCCTGCGATTCTTCGTCGAGATACAACGCCGCCAGCATCCTGTGCGGTGTCGGATCGACCGGCCGTGCCGCGGCAAATCGACCGAGCAGCGGGATCATGTCCGGCGTCGCCTTGCCCTTCACGGCATGAAGCTCGACGGCCATTTCCAGAAGGTCGGAGCTCTCCGGGTAATCCTTCAACCAGCCGTCCACAACCTCCACCGTCGGTTCATCCTCGTCGTGGCCGTCACCAAGGCTCTTGTGCCACTGATCCACAAGATCCTTCACCTCCGGCTCGCCGGACTTCGGACGCATCCCCCAAGCGATCAACTGCTGCCCAGCCCACTCCTTGAATTCCTCCAGGAATTGCTCGCGATTCACCCCCATCACCGTCTGGAAAGCCTCCGGCTCGCGTTCGCCCGCCGCGTATCTGTCCATCAACTTCAACGGCGCATCAGCCCCGAATCGAGTCACGATGTACTCGTACATCCACGCGCCCTGCGCATACGCCTGCCCGCGATCGGTCGGCTTCTTCGGGCGAGTGAACGCGATATTGATGTCGTCGAGATCGAAGAAAGTCTTGGTTTCATAGGCCCGTGCCAGAATCTGCACCGCGTTCCAGTCGCGCGGCGAATCCTCCAGGTACACCGCCGACGCCTCCGTGAACCAATGCGGCAACCGGTTCTTCGTCCGCGCAAGAGTCACCGTGTGCGTGAACTCGTGCTGGATCACCCGCGCCCAGTCGTACGGCCCCACCTTGTTCTTCTCGCCCAGCCGCGGCGCTTCCATCGCGATCAACGGCCCCGTCGCCGCCGCCATGGTGTGCACCTGCGGCATGCCCGTAATCCGCACGCTGAACCACTGGTGGTCCGGCATCAGCTCAATGACAGTCTTTCCCGGCGGTTCGGAACGGATGCCCCCGGGCTTGTCGCCCGTCACCCGGGCGTACACGCGCTCCAAGATCGGCGGCATCTCCCGCGCCAACGCAAGGTCAACGCCGGGGCGATACCGGATGATGAAGTGCTCCGTCTCGATCCGCGCGAAGTTGCGCACTTCGCGAACCAGTTTCAGACTGTTCGACGCCCGAACGTTGAATGGATCGAGCGCCTCGGCCTTCTCGAGCGCGGCCAGGGCCCGCTCATCCCGGGCGGCCTGCACCTCCAGCAAACCCAACTCAATCCAGGTTTCCGCCAGCTTCGGAGCCCGCCGGGTTGCCGCTTCGAGGTACTTCGCCGCGTCCGCGTATTGGCGCTGCTCCGCCAGAGCCTTGCCAACCTGCAAATATCCAATCGGCGTTCCCGGCGATATCGCGTCCAGTTCATTCAGCAGCCGATCCGCACCCGCCAGATCAAAGCCCGCGGCAACCGACGCCGCCTCGAGCGAACGCGCCTCGATCTGCTTCGGATACCGCGAAAGCGTCGGCTTGAGCGCCGCCAGCGCCCCCTGCGGATCCCGCTGCCGGATCCGAACTTTCGCAATCAGCATGTCGGCCAACGGCGCCACCGGCCCGCCCGCCTCGTGCGTCGGCATTCCGGCCGCATCCGGAGAATCGATCGGCGCCGCCAGGTCACGCAATTTGTCCTCGATCTTCTCCGCCTGCGGGAAGTTGAACGAATCAACCGCCATGCAGCCCAACAGGTACAGCGCATCCGCCGACGACGGATTGAGCGCGAGCGCCTGCTCCAGCGCTTCCGCGGCCTCCGACTTGTTGTCCTTGTCGTCGAGCAGTTCCGCCTCGGCAACCAGCGCCGGCCAGCAGAGCCGATCGAGCTGCTCGCGCGCCCGCGCAAGCATCGACATCATCATCTGAAAATCCTGCCCGCCCTTGGACGGCCCCTCGAGCTTCGTCTTCGCGTGCAGCGCCCGAACTCCCTCCACCAGTTCCCACGCCGAGCTCTGCCGCTCCTTCACCACCCGCTGCTCCGCCACTCCAAGCGTCTTGATCGCCGCATCACGCTGCCCGAGCGACTCCTCAGCCATCGCCTGCAGCCGCAGCGCCCGGATCGAAGGCGATTTCGTTTCCGCCAGCAGCGCGATCGCGTCCTTCGCTTCCCCGCGCCGAATCATCCCCTCCGCCCGGTCCAGCGGATCGGCCTTCGAATCCACGAGCGCTGGATCATCCCACGCCCCGCGGATAATCGCGGCCCGCGCCCGACGTGCGACATCGGCCAAGTCCTGCGGCGTCCAAACCCCGTGCCTGATGCGAATGTCCGCCCGTTCCGCGTCCGTCAGATAGGCCGTTTCGAGCAGCCGCTGCACGACCGGAGCCGTCTTCGGGGGGGCGTCGTCCGCCGCCAATGCTCCCGCACTCGCCAAGAGCGCAGCAACGCCCACAACTGCACACCGGCGGGCCAAAACCCTGCCGGGCACGAACAACGCATTCCACACCGTTGGGCTCATGATTGTTACTTCGGCTTCTCTGACGGGGACGGTACGGACGAAGGCCGGGCCGGAGTGCTTTCCGGACCTTTCGAAGGATCGGCTGGGGCGATATTGGGGGTCGGAGAGCTTGCCCGGTTCGCGCCCGCCGGCGCCACCTGTCTGCCGGGCCGATCCTCATTCGCATCTTCGATCGAGCCCCGGAACGGCTGGATGATCACTTCCCATCCCGTTGCCGGCGTTTTCGTGTCAAAAACTGCCGGATCGAGCTGCACCTGGTCGTTCACCTTGACCCTGATCAACTCCACGATCGACGTGTCGTCCGCGCGATTCAGCGTCTTGGCCAGCCGCGGCAGCAGCCGCCCCGGCTTCCCATCCGCGCCGACCCGCGCCATATACCACAGCCGGATTTCCTTGAAATCGTCCGACTCCGCCCGCTCAGGCCGCGGCTTCAGGAGCAATTGCACGCACCCCTGCGCCATCTTCGTCAGGTCCGCCATCCGTGCCGCGGGCATCTCCTCAAACCCATCCTCCGGCGGCAGCAGCGTCGCGTCATAGCGCGCGAGAATGTCCGCCTTGCGTTGCCCGATCGGAATCGGCAGCGGCCCCTCGCCGATTCGGAGCGGGTCGAAACGCTCGCCCGGCCCAACCACCTGTCGCTTCACCATCCGCTTCTCTTCCGGGTAACGCTCGACAAGCCACTCCCCGTCAAAGTTGTACATCTGCGTCTTTTTCTCGCTGCGATCCCCGAACGCAAGGCTCTCAAACAGAATCGCAAACCGCCGCTTGCGTGGCGCGTCTTTTTCCGCCTTGTCGGTCGCGTCCTGGAACCAGAGCTTGCCCAAGCGCACCTGGGTGTCGCCCGCCACCGCAAAGTCACGCGTGTACCGGATATCCGCGCTCAGCGCGCGCAAGTCTTCGTCCGCAGTCTCCAACGCTTCGAGCAACTGGTCCGCGTTCGAAAACCCGCCGATCGGTTGCTCGGGCAACACCTTGACGTTTGACGTCGAAGTCGGACCCGGCTCCGGCGCCTGACGCGCCATCGCACGACCCCCCAGCGAAACCACCACGCACCCGGCGGTCACCCACGTCGTCGTACCCCGGCACATGTCCGCAAGCCTTGGCAAGTTACTCCCCTTCATTCCGTACGCGGCAAACCCGCCCGAGTGTTCAGAACCCGTTCTGCAAAGCGTTTACAGCCTGCCCGCATTGCGGCCGCGAGAAGAATCGCGTCCCGCCGGGACACAACCGGGAAACATTACCGATGCGCGGGCATGAGCATCGGCTCATTCCCCCGAAAATGTGTTGTCAACACCCCTCGCCGGTGCGAATGTATGGGCGGTGAATCGAACTCCCCACGCCCCTCTCTCTCGCCTGGCAGGCCCTCTCATCGCTCTGGCCCTCGTAGCGACCGCCGGCGGCCAGCCCGCCCCGGCCTCGCCCACGCCTCCCACGCAACCTCCAAGCCCGCCCGACGCCCCCGTCTCAACCGGCCTCGCCCGCCGCACGACCCCCAAAATGGCGGAACGGTCCGAATCCGGCCGTTCGCTCAAGCCGCTCGCCTCGCACCGCAAGATCGGCACCATTTATCACCTCATCAGCGCCAAGACGCTCACCGTCTCGGCGCCCATCCCCGGAATCCGTTCGACCCCAGCCAATGTCGTCGGCTACGCCGTCGCCCGCGTCCCGCTCGACGCCGGCTCCGACGGCTCGCTCGGCGCCGTTCTCGTCGGCGGCCAATGGATGGTTCCCTGGACTTCGGTGCTCGACACCGAAACGCTCCGTTCCTGGAGCAAGGTCTCCGGCGGCCCGCTCCAGCAGGACATTTACCCCGACATCGTCGTCACCGTTCGCAGCTCCCTCGAAACCAAGCAATTGTCGAAGGACGCCGCCGCCACTTCCTACATCTGCACCGTGATCGCCGACATCACCATCAACGGCATCACCACCGAACGCGTCATCCCTCGCGCCACGCTCACGCTCTCACACCAAGGCGAGTCCGGCGTCCGCGGCGATCAACTCTCTATCCGCGCCAGGTGGAAAATCCGCCTCAGCGATTTCTTTACCACGCTCCCCGACGGTCAGATCCCCCCGAACGTCGAAGTGAACACCGACCTGGTCCTCGCGACCATCGCGCCCGAATATCAGCAGGGCGGCGAACCTCCCCAGCCCGCGCCCCCACCCGCGTCTCAGCCGGCCGACGCGCCGTCCCCCGCGGCCAAAGAGCCCAAGTAATCCCGCAGAATCGCCGCCGCCGCAAGCGCATCCCGACGCTGCTTCTTCTGCCCGCGCGTCATCCCCGACCGCGACATCGACCAGTCCGCATCCGCCGACGTCAGCCGCTCATCCTGATAGCGCACCGCCAGTCCGGTCGCCGCCGCCAGCCTTTCGCCAAACACCCGCGATTTCTTCGACGCCGGCCCTTCCGTCCCGTCCATGTTCAGCGGCAGCCCGATCACCAACTCCCCGCTCGTCCCAAGTTGCTCGCCAACCGCCTTCGCCACGCGCGACACCAGCAACTTCCCCTGATCCGCATCCGCCGCCACCTCAATCACATCCAGCGGCGAGACCAGCCCAGTCTGGCTGTCACCAAGGGCCAGACCGGTCCGCTTGTCACCAAGATCAATCGCAAGGTACCGCATCAGCGCTCACACCGGAGCGGCAATTGTTGCTGCTCTGCTGCTCTGCTGCTCTGCTGCTCTGCTGCTCTGCTGCTCTGCTGCTCTGCGACGTCGCCGACCTACTTCAACCGGTCTTCCACCTGAGCGTGCAGATTCTTGAGGTCTTCCGCCTTCCCCCGCGGCATGATCAGCGTCGCATCCTCCGTGTGGATGACAATCAGATCGTCCACGCCGAGCAGCGCCACCGTGTGCCCCTTGCCCCCGTTCACCACCAGGTTGTTCTTCCCCTGCTGGATCAGTGAATGCCCGCTCCCGTTCGCGGTCCGGTTCCCCGCCGCATCCGGCGTCAGCGTCTCGCCATAACTCGGCCACGACCCGACATCCAGCCAGTTCACATCCATCTGCACCGTGCAGATCGAAAAGTCCTTGTCCTTCGCCGCCGGCTCCATGATCGCGAAATCGACGCTGATCTTGGGCAAGTTCGGATACACCCGGGCGATCGTTTCCTGCTGCGTCTTGGTCCCCCACGCCTTCTGGATCTCCATCATCCCCGCGTGGCTCTCCGGCTTGAACTTCTTGAGCGCCTCAAGAAACGTCGAAGCCTTCCACACGAACATCCCGCTGTTCCAGTTGAACGAGCCCGACTGCAAATACGCCTGCGCCCGCGGCAAGTCCGGCTTCTCCACAAACCGCGCCACATGAAACGCCAGCGACTTCCCGTCCTTCTCCGCCGCCGGCACATCACGGATCGGCGTCCCCCGCTCGACGTACCCGTACCCCGTCGCCGCGAACGTCGGCTTGATCGAAAACGTCACCAGCCGCTTCGGATCCGCCTCGACCAACTTGTACCCAAGGTCCATCCGCTCCCGAAACACATCCTGAGGCTCGATGATGTGATCCGCCGTCAGCACTGCGAACACCGCGTTCTTGTCCAGCTTCTCAAACACCGCCGCGGCAAACCCCACCGCGTTCACCGTGTCCCGCCCGACCGGTTCCCCCATGATCCGCTCATCCGTGAATGCCGGCAGATCCCGCCGGATCACCGACCGAAACCCCTCGCTCGTACAGATGAACCGCTTTTCCGCCGGCACGACCCCTTCAAGCCGATCCGCCGCGATCTCCAATAGAGACTTTGAGGCAGTGCTCGAAGCCCCTTCCCTGAGGGAGGGGGTTGGGGGAAGGGAGGATTTCGCCTGCTTCGTCTGAATGAACTTAATGAGCTGTTTCGGCATGTCCTTGCGGGACATGGGCCAGAGCCGGGTGCCGGCGCCGCCGGCCATGATCATCGCGTATCGCATGGGAGGAGAAGATATCGACGATCCGCCGGACTTGCCATGGTTTCCAGAAAGTTTGGCACTTGCATCGCTTCCCGCGCCCGCGAGTGCCGAGCGCCAGATGTTCGCCGCTCCAGCCGCAACGCGGCGTCAGCCTGAAGCGTGGGGCGCAAGCCCCACGTACCCCGCAACCAGCCTCGCTAGCCGCAACGCGGCGAAACCGACCGAAGAGACCAAGGCCAGACGACCCTCCCCTTCCATCCGAGGGCGCTTTTCTGCCTTTCTACTCCAACACAAACTCCCCAATTTCCCGCGCCACAAACCGCTCCGTCTCCTCCCCCATCCGAAACCCCACGCACCGAAACCCGCACTTCTCCAGGATGTGCCGCGACGGCTCATTGCTCTTGGCCGCCGTCGCATGCAGCGGCCGCCGCGATTCCCCTTTCAGAAACATCGCCAGCGCCCGCGACGCAATCCCCTTCCCCCAGTGCGCCCGCGCGATCCAATACCCCACGCAGTCGCGCCCGTCCGCCTGAAACGCCGACACTCCCCCGACGATCTCGCTCCCACCCTTCCCATCGTCGATCTCGATCACCCGCGAGTTAATCGCCGGGTTGACAAAGTGCCCCTTCCACACTTCAAAGAACACCTCCCGCGTTCGCGGCTTGGTCCCCGCCATCTCGTTGGACGTCGGGTCGCTCTGCATCTCGAACAGCGCCGGCAAATCCCGCGGCTCCGTGCGGCGAAGTCTGATGGGGGGCCTGTCGGCGCGAGCTTCGCGATGCATCTGTCATCGTATGGATCGGAGCGCCCGGACCGCAGGATCGCACCGATGTGCGTCGTTCGGCGGATGAGTTGCAGAGAAGGGGTCTCCCCTTCTCTGCACCCGAAACAATCCGTAATTGGACTACGCGGCGTTGTCTTTTCCGGAATCTCGGGGTTGCGATTCGATGCCGCGCGATTTCAGCGATTGCCTCAGCAAAAACTCAATCTCCGCATTGATCGACCGCAGATCGCTCTGCGCCAGCCGCGCGATCTGCTCCCACAGATCGGGCGGAATGCGAAGGAGAATGGACTTGCGTTCTTCAGACATCCGAACGAAACCTCTTCTGCGTATCCGTGCCACTGACCTTGCCCTGCAAGGTCAGTGTCTTCCTTGGACGAGGAAAAAGCACCCCGACCTCGGAGCAACCGAGGTCGGTGGCACATCATCAACCGCTGTACAACGTCCCGGTATTGACCACCGGCTGCACGCTGTGATCGCCGCAGAGTACGACCATCAGATTGCTCACCATCGCCGCCTTGCGTTCTTCATCCAGCTTGACCTTGCCGCCCTTCTCGAGATGCTCGAGCGCCGACTCGACCATCCCGACCGCACCTTCCACGATCCGGAACCGGGCCGCAACCACCGCATCCGCCTGCTGCCGCCGCAGCATCGAGCCGGCGATCTCCGACGCGTACGCCAGATGCGAAAGCCGGGCCTCCTCGATCGTCACGCCCGCCTTCGCCACGCGCTCCTGCAGTTCGTTGCACAGCGCCTTGCTCACCTCGTCCGTCGAACCCCGCAGCGAAGTCTCGTGCTCGACGCTCGAGTCGTACGGATACACCGACGCCAGGTGCCGCAGCGCCGATTCGCACTGCGAATCGACGAACGTCGTGAAGCTCTCAACGTCGAACGATGCCCGGGCCGCATCCGAAACCCGCCAGACCACCACGGCCCCGATCTCGATCGGGTTGCCCCGGACGTCGTTCACCTTGATGGTCGGCGTCACCATGTTGTGGATGCGGAACGAGATCTTGATCTTCTTGGCGAGCGGGTTGATCCACCAGAAGCCCGCAGTCTTCACCGTGCCGCGGTAATTTCCAAAGAAGACCACCACGCGCCCCGTGTTCGGAGGGATGATCGTGAGGCCGCACAGAAAAATGACGTTGACCACCAGCAGCAGGAGCGCGGCCGCCACCAACGCGCCCCAGTACCAGGGCGACCCGTACTTGTTCGCCTCGCGCCCCGCGTACACCACAAGCGCGGTCAGCGGCACAAACGCCACCAGGCCCGCGAACAGCACGCCCGCACCGTTCATCGTCTTCGCCGGGAACTCGGTTGTCATGTGGGACTCCTTGTTCGAGGTTGGCATCGTCATCATCGCCATACTACCAAAATGATATCACACTGATATGATCAAGGAAGAACAATCGACCATTGCCGGCCAAGATTGTCCGGTTTCGCCGTGGCGCAGCATGCAAAACCCTCCGACACAATCGCTTATGAGAAAATTGAACAAAATGCGAACACAAATCCGTTGGTACGGCAAAAGTACGGTATATTACCCGCATGTTCACCAAGCACACCCAACCCGGTTCCCCATCCCAAGTCCGCTCCCCGTTTCTCGCCCCGGACAAAGTTCGCGCCGACTTGCCACCCGCGTCCGAAGTCCGGCTTGCCCGATTCACGCCCTCTCCCGCTCTCGAAGCCGCCATCATCGAGCGACTCGCCGACCCGCACGCATCTCTCTACAACATCGCCACCGAGAACCAGACCTCCGTCGAGGCCCTCTCGCTCTGGATGTCCCGCCCCGAAATCGCCGCGCGAATCGACGCGATCGAATCGGTTGTCCTGCGCCGCGCCCGATTCGTCGCGCGCAACTTCCTCCCCGCCGCCGCCCGAACCGCGGCACACATCCTCTCCATCCATCAGGCAAGAACAACGCGCTCCGATCCAACCCCGCGCGACGCCCTCAACCAACTCCGCGCCGACGCCATCGCCCTCCGCGCCGCCAACACACTTCTCCGCATCGCGAATTTCACCGAACGCCAAGCGAAGCGCGCCTCTGAAGCCCCCTCCCCGAGGGAGGGGGTTGGGGGTGGGCGAACTCCGGCATCCAATTTCGCAAACGCGAGCTCCGACGCCTCACCTCTACGCCCCCATCCGCCATCCGACATCCCAAATCCGACATTAATGCCATCGGCCTCATTCTCTCCAATCAGCGCATCGCCCGCTCAGTCAGGCGACTCCGCCCCACTCACCCGCCCCCCGCAAACACCGCCGCCACCAACTCGTCCGCATTCTTCGGCTGAGGCTTCCCCGAACGCGCCGCACGCTCCTGCGCCAGCGCCACCCGCCTCTCCGCATCGCCGCGTGATTCGCCAAGAGTCGTCAGCACTGTCACGGCCTCTTCCGCCATCGGCGTCAGCCGCGCCGGCGCCGAGCCCGCCTTGATTTCCAGCGACCCGAGTTCCTGCTCGCTCAAGAACCCCTCCACTTTCCCGTGCAACTCCGCGATAACCGTCTCCGCCATCCGCTTGCCAATCTCCGGCAACTTCGTGAGCGCCGCCGCATCGCGCGACGCGATCGCCCGCGCGATCACCGCCGGCTCGACCGCCATCGCCCGCAGCGCCTTCTTGTTTCCAATCCCCTTCACCGTCGTGAACAGCTCAAAGAACGCCCGGTCACGCTGGTTCGTGAACCCGATCAATCGCGGAATGAAACTCGTCCCCTGCCCCTGCCCCTCCAGATACTCGAGCGTCGTCAGCGTGATCGGCTGCCCAATCCGCGAAGCGAGCGATCTGGCCACATACGCCGGAAGCAACACCTCCCGCGCGGAAGCCCCGTCCGCCGAAGCAATCACCGCCGCCGTCTCGTGCACAGACTCAAGTTTCCCCGTCAGGCGGCAGAGCATGAAGGAAGATAGCAGAGGAGGGCCCGATTCACCACGCGGATCGCCCGACTCGCCGAGAAACTCCGTGAAGCCGCGCGGCCGATTTACGCATGAGTGGTCGATCCCTTGGTTCGCAGCGTGCCATTGCCTTTCTCCTCCCCCGTTGCCAACGGGGGAGGTGTCTGAGCGAGTCTTCGAGCGAAGACGGAGGGGGTTTCGGACGTCCCCGCTGCCCGATCCCGGCCATGATCGCCCAAGCTCCAATTGGAATTCGCATAAACTCGTACCGCCGGGCCAACCATTCCCCCACACCCATCCGCGTCGTTGAGGAACCACGCCATGCTCAAAATCTCCTCCGTCTTCCTGGTCACCCTGCTCGGCATCGCTTCCTCAGTCCTGGGCGCTGAGCCCAGTTCCACCCCCACCATGAAAGCTATCCGCGTCTCCGCCTTCGGCGGCCCGGAGGTCCTCAACTACGAAGATGTCCCCAAGCCCACACCCGGAGAGGGAGAAGCCCTCGTCCACATCTACTCCGCGGGCGTCAACCCCGTCGACTGGAAGATCCGCAAGGGCCTCCTCAAAGGGATGACTCCCAACCCGCCCTTCATCCCCGGCTACGACGTTGCCGGCATGATCGAGTCCTTCGGGAATCACGACGGTTCAACCAAGCTCAAACTCGGCGACGAGGTCTTTGCCTACCTCGCGATCACCGGCGGCGGCGGCTACGCCGAGTACGTGTGCGTCCCCATCAAAAACCTCGCCAAGAAGCCACGCAAGGCCAGTTGGGCCCAGGCCGGTGCCACGCCTCTCGCCGGCCTCACCGCCTGGCAGGCCCTCTTCGATCAGGGCGGCCTCAAGCCCGGCCAGACCGTCCTCATCCACGGCGCCGCCGGAGGCGTCGGTCACTTCGCCGTCCAGTTCGCCAAGGCCAAGGGCGCGACCGTGATCGCCACCGCAAGCCCGGGCAATCACGATTTCCTCAAGAAACTCGGCGCCGACATCCTCATCGATTACAACACGCAGAAGTTCGAAGATGTCGTCAAAGAGAAGACCGGCGGCGCCGGGGTCGATGTCGTCCTCGACACCATCGGCGGCGAAACCCAGGACCGCTCCATCCCCATCATCAAGAAGGGCGGCACGCTCGTCTCGATCGTGAAGCCCCCCAATATGCAGAAGTGCACCGCCGCCGGCATCACCGGCAAGGTCTTCCTCGTAATGCCCAACGCCGCCGAACTCACCGAGATCGCGTCTCTGATCGACGACGGCAAGGTCACCGTCCACGTCAGCGAGGAACTCGCCCTCGACCAGGCCGCCCGCGCCCAGGAACTCAGCGAAACCGGTAAGACCCGCGGCAAGATTGTGCTGAAGGTGAAGTAAGCCGCCTTTTGGAGCCTCTCGCGTGAGCGAGAGGTCGGACCGGCAACCATCTCGACCGGAACGACCGACGCCGTTCATCCGCAAATCAACTTGTCGTACGCCGAAGCAAACACAACGAAGTCAGCATCGTCCACCACCCCATCCGCGTTCAGATCCGCCGGGCATCCGACCGGCATCGCCGGGTCCGCGCAGTCGAGCAGGTTGTACGCCGTGGCGAAGATCACGAAGTCCGCATCCTCCACCAACCCGTCATGGTTGAGGTCACCAAGGCACGCCGTCCCGATCAGGATGTTGTCCATCCCCGTGTTGATCGCCCGGCCCACCGTCGTAGTCCAGCGGATGCTCGTCAGCGGCACATCCGAAATCACGCCGAAGAACCCGACCTTGGTCGAGTCGTGATTGTGAATGTTCGTATCGAGGAGTTGATGTCCCGCTGTGTACAGCCGGATGGTCGCTGGTCCGAACTGGTTGAGATACGTATCGAAACCGATGTTGGTCGTCGGTGTCGAAAGGAAGAGTTCAAAGTCCTCGTCCCCGTTCGCCGTGATGACCTGCGTGCCGATCTGCCCGGGAACTCCGAAGTTGGTGTAGTTGGCGAGGTTGATGTAAACGTTCGGGCCGGGCGTGCCCGCGTAGGGCGTGAACGTGCCTTCCGGCCGCGTGAGGGACCCGAGAATCTGCTCCGTGGGCGCGTTCTCGAAATCGTCCACCAGCGTCGGATTCGTTGCCGCCACGAACGGCGCCTTCGAGGTGAAGTACACGATGGATCCCAGGCTGTGGACTCCAACAGCGCAAGAAGCGCCGCATGCCACAGCCGCCGAGAGGAACGGATACTTCATGCTCATCTCCCCGAAATTCCCGCCGGTCCATCCGCGACCCGATTGCCAACCGGTCCGCAACTCCAAATCTCCCCGAACTTTAGGAGTCCGGCCCGCCTATACTCCTGCATCGCCGGTGGCCTCAGTTGCACTTTCGGCTTGGATCTTGCCCCGCTTAGGGCGTTCCAGCCCCGATCGTTCTGGGAATCTGCTGGCAGCGAATCGAGCTTTTTCGGTTCGCTCCACCCCAGTACGGCACCACTTGTCCCAATCAGTTTGGCACAGGGAACGCCCGAAACAGTTCGCTTGTCGGCACGTTGCCGACGCGAAGGAGTTTGAGTCCTTACATGTTCCAGTCCCGCAATTCGTCCCGCACCGGCAATTCCCACTCGCATTCCCATACGCAGCCGCACCATCCGGCCCACGCCCCCAAGCACGACGCCAAGCACACGTCGCATGCTCCCAAGCACCCCCACAGCGCTCCTCATGCCATACACGACGCCCCTTCGCACGGCGCTCACAAGACGCACGCCCCGGCTCATCACGCGGCCCCTGCCCACAAGAACCCGATGATCACCCGCGGCGGCCCGGACGACTCGAAGCCGACCACACACGCATCGCATGGTTCGCATGGCTCGCATGCTCCGCACACATCGCACGCGAAAGAACCCGCCGTCAAGCTCTTCTCCGAACTCGCGCTCTCCGCCCCTGTGCTTAAAGCACTCGTCGAAGAAGGCTACACCGTCCCGACGCCGATCCAGGCGCAGGCCATCCCGCAGTTGATGGCGGGCAAGGACATGTTCGGCTGTGCGCAGACCGGCACCGGCAAGACCGCCGCCTTTGCCCTCCCGATCCTGCATCTGCTTACAACCGAGAAGCGTGACACAGCGCACCGCGGCGCCCACGTGCCCCGCGCTCTTATCCTCTCCCCCACCCGGGAACTCGCCACCCAGATCGGCGACAGCTTCGCCGCCTACGGCCGGCACACCGGACTCCGCGGCACTTGCATCTTCGGCGGCGTCAGCCAGGGCCGCCAGGTCCGCGCTCTCCGCGACGGCATCGACATCCTCGTCGCGACTCCCGGCCGCCTGATCGACCTGGTCGAGCAGCGCCTGGTCGATCTCAGCCAGATCAAGATCTTCGTCCTGGACGAAGCCGACCGCATGCTCGACATGGGCTTCATCGCCCCGATCCGCCGGATCGCAAGCCTGCTGAAGGCCGATCGTCAGACCATGATGTTCAGCGCCACGATGCCCAAAGAGATCATGCGTCTGGCCGAGTCGCTGCTCAAGAACCCCGTGAAGGTCGCCGTGACCCCGGTCGCGTCCGCCGCCCCGCTCATTGAGCAGTCGCTCTACATGGTCCAGAAGCGCATGAAGCCCGCCCTGCTCGAGCACATCCTGCAGGAGGCCAAGGTCTCCCGCGGCCTGGTCTTCACCAAGACCAAGCACGGCGCCGACAAGCTCACCAAGATCCTCAACCGCGCCAGCATCACCGCCACCGCGATCCACGGCAACAAGGCCCAGAACCAGCGTGAACGCGCCCTCGACGGCTTCCGCTCCGGCCGCTGCCGCATCCTCGTCGCGACCGACGTCGCCGCCCGAGGCCTCGACGTCGATGGCATCACGCACGTCTTCAACTTCGACCTTCCGATGGAGCCCGAGGGCTACGTCCACCGCATCGGCCGCACCGGCCGCGCGGGCGCGACCGGCATCGCCATCAGCTTCTGCGACGGCGAAGAGCGCGGCCTGATGCGCGATATCGAGCGCATCACCGGCAAGCGGTTCAACCCGATCACCAAGCTCCCCGCACTTCCCGAGCCCGCGGCACCCACGCACGCGGACGACGACCGTGACGAGCGTCGCCACTACGGCGGCGGTAATTCGCGGGGCCACTCGGGCCGTCCCGGTTGGTCCAAGCCCGCGACCGGTCAGGGCCACGCGCCTTCGCACGCAAGCTCGCATCCCGCGCGTCCGTCGCATGCCCCCCATACCGGGCGTCCGCGGACCGAAGGCACGGGTCATACGCCCCGCGCGCACGCGGACGGGCAGGGCATGGACAAGCAGGGCTTCCAGGGCAAGCGCGGCTCATACAACACTTCCCGCAGGCCCACGCGTCCGCACGGGCACCGGTAAGTCCGAATAGACGTCATCGATAGCCGGGAATTCAGCCTCTCGATTGGCAACCCGCACCGAGTCTTCGTAGGCTTGATCCGATGAGCGAAGATCACGCACAGTGGATGCGCCTGGCGATCGACCAGGCGCGCAAGGGAATTTCATCCGGGCAGTCACCCTTTGGGGCCGTGGTGGTCCGCAACGGCCAATTGGTCGCCGGGGGCCACAACGAAGTCTGGAAGCGCACCGACCCCACGGCCCACGCCGAGGTCGTCTGCATCCAGAACGCCGCGAAGGCTCTCGCGTCGATCGACCTCGCCGGTTGCGTGATGTACACGACCACCGAACCCTGCCCCATGTGCGCCTCGGCGATCCACTGGAGCAAGCTCGACGCGGTCTACTGCGGGGCGACGATCGCCGACGCCGAGACGGCCGGATTCACCGAGCTGACGCTCCCGATCGAAGAGGTATACCGGATCGGCAAGAGCAAGACCCGGGCCGTGCGCGGAATCCTGCCGCTCGAATGCGCGGGCCTCTTTGCAGAATGGAAAGCCGCCCGCGGCCGAGCGTACTAGGCCCGCGTGTACGATGCCCCCATGAGCCGGATGGGCGACCGCGAGAAGCTGGTGACCGAGCAGAAGATCCCGGGCACGGATGTGCCGGATGTCACGAGGGCTGAATTCGAATCGGAAGGACAGCGAAGGTGGATGTCACGCGTCGGTGTCACCACCGCGGCGCTGGCCGCGTGCGCGTCGGTCGCGACCATGTTCTCCGCCAGCTACCTGAACAAGGCCATGCTCGAGCAGATCGTTGCGAGCGATCAGTGGAACTTCTTTCAGGCCAAAGGAGTAAAGCTCGCCGTGCTGGAAAGCCGCATGGAGTTGCTGAGCGCGCTCGGAAAACCCGCGGCGGAAACGGGCGATCCCGACACCGCAAAGGCCGACCGATATCGCAAGGAACAGGCCGAACTGAAGGCCGAGGCGGAATCACATCAGGCCCTCGCGCAGATCCACCAGAAGCGGCACACGGGACTGGCGATAGCCTCGACCGCGTTCCAGATCGCCATTGCACTCGCGGCGGTGGCCCTATTGGTTCGCAAGAACGCCTTCTGGGCCGGATCGGTCGCCGTTGGTCTTGTTGGAGTCGCCCTCTTCGCCGCTGCGATGCTGCTCTAGCGCTCAAGGAGAAATCAACGCCGCAACGGCGCCCGCCGGGTCCTGGATGACGCAGAAGGTCTGCGTTCCCATTTTGCGTGGACCGTCGAGAACCTTGCCGCCCAGATCAACACACTTCCTGGCGCTGCCGGCGACATCGGGGACGGTGATGTAGACGAGCCATTGCGGCGGGATCTTCCCGTTCACGCCGCGGGAATGGCAGATCCCGGCGACGACCTCTCCCGGCTTTCCGTCGGGACCGGGAGCGTGCATGCAGAAGTCGACGTACGCGCCGGTTTCCTCGGACATCGGAACATCCGAGGATGTCCAGCCGACAACGGCCTTGTAGAAGTCCCGGACACCGGTGGCGTCCTTGACGGTCAGGTCTCGCCAGAGCGAGTGACCGATGGGATTGGAGGCACTCATGCGGGAACTCCTTGTGATTCCGGTGTCAAGGTACCAGAGGGGGTTGTCCCCGGCGGAGTGCCCTTGGATGCCCTATGAGACGTGGATTCCAAGCCCGATAAGCGCACGCCGGGAACTCTGCCAATTGAAGAATGGAAACGCTTTCTTGACCTGAATCTTGCGTCGGGAGTCCGGGGTGATTAGCCTGTAGGCAATAGGAGAGCGGGCGCTGGTGCGTCCGAGGAGTTTTTGAGGAGACAAGACATGAAGATCGGAATCGTCGCGCTCTGCGCGTGTGCGTTGGCGTCCGCCGCGGTCGCGGCCCCACTGTACAGCCAACCGGATGACCTCCCCGGCACCGGCGGGTTCTTCTCGGTCGGCGGCCCGAATCAGTTCTTCACCCAGCGCATGGCGGACGACTTCACCATTGCGGGCGGAACGGTGACGAAGCTGCGCTGGTGGGGCAGCAGCCAGTACTTTCAGTTCGCCGACCTGACAAACATCTCCGGGTTCGACGTCGCGATCTACGGCGACCTGGGCGGCGTGCCGGACTCGGCCAACGTGCTCTATCACAGCGCTCCGGCCCTGGCCGGCCTGACAATCACTCCGACGGGAAACCTGTCCATCGCGGGCGCGATCCAGTATCAGTTCGACCTGAACATCGCCCCGCTGGCCTTGAGCGGCGGCACGTACTGGTTCTCGGTGGGCGGTTTGCTCTTCAACAACTTCGGCGACACGTTTGTGTGGAATGTGAGCAGCGTCGGCAACAACGCCAACGCCTCGTTCTTCTACCCGAACAGCGGCTGGATCGCGTTCGATCCGAGCGCGAACATGGCATTCGAGATCATCCCCGCCCCCGGCGCGATCGCGCTCGCGGGCTTTGGCCTGATTGCCGCCGGACGCCGTCGGCGCTGACTTTGAACGGGATTTGAAACTCTCGAACGCGCCGGGCATCCGGCGCGTTTTTTCTTGCGCCCGTGCGATCGCTACCCTCCGCGTTCTGGACACCAAGGCACACCATCCCCGCATCGCGCTCGCGCACGACTGGCTCGTCGGCTATCGGGGTGGCGAGGGCGTGCTGGACTGCATCGCCCGCCTGGTTCGTTCGGATTACCCGGCGCCGCCGGGCGCTCCGATGCTCTTCACGCTCTTCGATGACGGGCGGCCGTTGACTCCGGCGATCGACGGGCTTGCGAAACGGGTGTCTTTCCTGAACCGGCTGCCCGGATCGGCGAAGGCGAGGCGATGGCTGCTTCCGCTCTACCACGCGGGAGTTGCCGACCTCTCGCGGGCGTTCTTGACGGAGCACCAGCGCCGACCGATCGACCTCCTTATCTCGACTTCTTCTTCGGCGGTGCACGCGATCCGCACCCCGAACGGCGTGCCGCATCTTTGCTACTGCCATTCGCCGCCCCGTTACCTCTGGCATCTCACGGATCAATACTCGGGCGGGCTGATGGGCGCTGGGCTCGCGGTCTTTTCACCGCTCTTGCGTCGGCTTGATTCGGCGGGCGCGAAGCGCGTCACGACGTTCCTTGCGAATTCGACGCACACGCAAGAACAGATCCGGCGGGTTTACGGGCGCGAGTCGACGGTGGTCTTCCCGCCGGTACGGACGGCGTACTTCACTCCCGGCGATCGGAGGTCGGTTGACGGGCCCGAGTCCAAATCGATGGATCTGCCGGACAACTTCCTGCTTTGCGCGGGCGCGCTCGAGCCGTACAAGAAGGCCGATCTGGCGATCGAGGCTTGCCGGGCTCTTGGTCGCAACCTGGTCATCGCCGGGTCAGGCTCGCAGGCCGATCGCCTGAAGGCGCTGGCGGCGGGCTCCGAGCGGGTCCGATTCCTCGGGCGGGTGGACTCGGCGCAGCTCCTGACGCTCTACCGGCGGGCCGATGCCCTGCTCTTCCCGCAGCTCGAGGATTTCGGGATCATCGCGCTCGAGGCCCAGGCATGCGGGACGCCCGTGGTTGCCTTTGGCCGCGGAGGAGCGCTCGATTCGGTGATCGACGGGAAGACGGGCGTGCATTTCGCCGAGCAAACCGCCGAATCCCTCGCCGAAGGCATCGGTCGCTGCCCGGCGAAGACCGATGCCACGCGGGCGTGCCGCCAGAATGCGGAGCGATTCTCGGAGGATGAGTTCATGACCGCGATGCGCCGCGCGATCGACGCTGCGCTCCTTTGATACGTCATGTCGAAGATTGAACTCATCGCCGCGACCGCATTTGGCCTGGAGGCCGTGGCGGAGCGCGAGCTTCAATCTCTGGGGTACGAGCCGAAGATCATCTCGACGGGGCGGGTGCTGTTTGAGGCTGGGCTGGAAGCGATCCCCCGCGCCAATATCTGGCTCCGGACCGCCGACCGGGTTCTGCTCCGCGTGGCGCACTTTGACTGTCCGGATTTCGACGCGCTCTTCGACACGACCAAATCTCTGCCCTGGGAACGCTGGATCGGGCGCGACTTCGAGTTCCCGGTCAACGGCCGGAGCGTCAAGAGTCAGCTCTCGAGCGTGCCCGCCGTTCAGCGAACCGTCAAGAAGGCCATCGTCGATCGCCTGATGTCGGCCCACAAGACTTCCACGCTGCCGGAAACGGGGGCACGCGTTGTGATCGAGATCGCGCTGCTCGAGGACGTCGCGACACTCACGATCGACACCAGCGGCATCGGCCTGCACAAACGCGGGTACCGCGATCTGGTCGGCGAGGCGGCGATGAAGGAGACGCTTGCCGCCGGCCTGGTGCTGCTCAGCGTGTGGAACCCGGAGCGCCCGCTCATCGACCCGTTCTGCGGCAGCGGCACGATCCCGATCGAGGCGGCGATGATCGGCCTCAATCTCGCGCCGGGTCGCGAACGCGATTTCGACAGCGCCCACTGGCCGGCGATACCCGAATCCGCGTGGGACGAGGCGGACGAGGAAGCCCGGGATCTCGCGAAAGACAAACTCCCGGTCACGATCCACGCGAGCGACATCAGCGAGGAGGCTCTGGCCCTCGCGCGGCGTCACGCCGCGGCGGCGGGCGTCGATCGCGCGATCCACTTCAGCAAGCGCGACTTCGCCGAACTCTCGAGCAAGGCCGACTACGGGTGCATCATCGCGAACCCGCCCTACGGCATTCGGATCGGCGAAGGCCCTTCGGTCGAGGAGTTGTACCGCTCCATGCCGCAGGTGCTCCGGCGCTTTCCGACTTGGTCTCATCACATCCTGACTGCGTACCCGGACTTTGAGCGTCTCGTCGGGCAGAAGGCATCGCGACGGCGCAAGCTCTACAACGCGCAGATCGAGTGCACCTACTACACGTTTCTCGGCCCGCGCCCGCCGGACAATTTCGAGCGAACGGAAGAGGAGCCGCTGGATGCTGACGGGGTTGAGTCCTCCAACCGCCCCAAGGAAGAACCTCTTCCTTCGATCAAAGCCGCGGCACCGCCCGCCTTCGGGGGCCTTCGCAAACGCGACCTTCGCGAACTCGACGACTTCGAGGCCCGCCTCGCCAAGCGTGCCCGCCATCTCCGGCGCTGGCCGGACAAGCTCGGCATTTCGTGCTATCGGCTCTACGAGCGCGACTGCCCGGACGTGCCGCTGGTCATCGATCGCTACGAGGACCACGCGCACATCTTCGAGCACGAGCGCGGGCACAGCCGGACTCCGGCCCAGCACGCCGACTGGTGCGACCAGGTGGTGGCGCGGACCGCGAGGGTGCTGGAGATTCCGGATTCGCACGTGCACATGAAGGACCGGCCGCGGCAGAGGGGCCTCTCGCAGCACGAGCGGGTGGCGGATGAGCACGTGACGATCGTGGTCCGGGAGGGGGGGCTGAAGTTCGAGGTGAATCTCACGGACTACGCGGACACCGGCCTTTTCCTTGATCACCGGATCACGCGGGGCATGGTGCGGGATCTCGCCGCGGGAAAACGGCTGCTCAACCTGTTCTGCTACACAGGGAGTTTTTCGGTCTACGCGGCGGCGGGCGGCGCGGCGTCAACGGTCAGCGTGGATCTTTCCAACACCTACCTGGACTGGATGCGGCGCAACTTCGCGCTGAACAACCTAATTGGACCGCAACACCGGCAGGTCCGGGAGGACGTGCTCGAGTTTCTGCGCGGCCATCCCGCCGGGGCCCATTACGACCTCGCGGTCATCGACCCGCCCACGTTTTCAAACAGCAAGAGCATGGAGGCGGACTTTGAAGTGCAGAGCGCGCACGTTGAGTTGATTACGCGCAGCGCGAGGCTGATGAAGCCCGGCGCGACCATTTTCTTCTCGAACAACTTCCGTCAGTTCAAGCTCGATCAGGGTGCGCTCGAGTCCGCCGAATTGACCGTCCGGGAAATCAGCCGCCAGACCGTGCCGGAGGATTTCCGGAACGAGCGGATTCATCGGTGCTGGAGGATCGTCGTGGGGACGAGAATTTAGGAACATCGCCGGAGAGCGCGTGCCCGACCGCGGAATCGTCTCCGAATGTCTGACATTCCGACCTCTCGCTCACGCGAGAGGCTCCATCAGAGCGCGGCTTCAGCCGAATTTGCTCTAGGCGATCGCGACGTCCTCGCGGTCGCCGCGCTCGTAGCCGACGCTGATGGGGCGGTTGGCGCAGGCGCCGACGAAGGCGGCCATCTCGGCCACGAGGGTGCAGCGTTCGCCGAGCTTGGACAGCATCGCGAACATTTCCGGGCGCGTCATCGGAACGCGGAAACTGCGCCGGAACGCCTCGCGGACACTGGTGATATCGACGCGGGGGATGCCGGCCCGCCGGAGCCCGACCAGATTGATCCCGGAGAGACGCGAACGCTCGACGACCGAGGTGAACGGAGGAACATCGGCGGTTGCGCGGGTCCCGCCGCCGACGAACGCCATGCGACCGACGCGTGTGAACTGATGGAGAAGCGCCCCGCCGCCGAGCGTCGCGGAATCGCCCACGATCGCGTGGCCGGCGATCGCCGAGTTATTCACCATCACGACGTCGCTGCCGATCTGCGCGTCGTGCCCGACGTGCGTGTTGACCATCATCATCGAGCGGTCGCCGACCAGGGTTGGATCGGTCTCGTGCGTTGCGGCGTGGACCGTCACGTGCTCGCGGAGGGTGCAGTCGGCGCCGATCACAGCGCCCGCCGTCACATCTCCCTGTTTGAATTTCAGATGCTGCGCCGGAAATCCGATGGAACTGAACGGGTAGACCACCGTTCGCGCGCCGATCGTCAGAGGTCCGTTGAGATAAACGTTGCCGACAAGGCGCACGCCGGCGCCCAGGCGAACCCGCCCCGACACCACGCACCAGGGCCCGATCACCACCCCTTCCCCGATTTCGCAATCATGGGACAGGATGGAACTCGGGTGCACACTTGTCATGGAAAACGATAGCGGCACTTCATTTGCCGCCTTCGCGTTTTCCGCCATTTCCGCGGCAGATTTGCTGGTTTCGCCAAACTCATGTTTTTGCCCGAATCGGGTGAACACCCCGCACTCTAATCGCGTTCCACGGGCTTCCCGCCCACGGTCAGCGAGGCCTTGGTCTGCTTCGGCTTGGCGCGGGAAAACGGCATCCACCCCGGCGGCAGGAGATTGCGCAGCACGAGCCACAACGCCAGCAGCGCGATCACCGTCGCAACCCAGAACTGCCAATCACCGAACGGGATCGCCATCACGACACCCCCGCCAGGCGCAGTGATTGAAACACGATGAATGCCGCGGCGTATGCCACGGTGCTCATCCACGCAAGCTGGAGCATGGCCCACTCCGCGCCGCCCGCCTCCTTCGCGGTCACGGCGAGAGTCGGCAGGCACTGCATCGCGAGCACGAAGAAGATCAGCACCGACCAGCAGGTCGCGGTCGTGAAGATCGGCGTCTTGCCGTCATCGCGCGGCGCCCGCGCAACCCCATCGACGATTCCCCGCACGTCCTGCGCCGACTCCTCGTCGCCGGCGCTCGTCACGACGGCCATCGTCGAAACGAACACTTCCCGGGCCGCGAAACTGGTCAGCACGCCGATCGTGAGCTGCCAGTCGTAACCGATCGGGTCGAAGACCGGCTGCACGGACTTTCCGATCCGGCCGATGAACGAGTGCGCCTTCGCGTTGGCCGCGGTCAGGCGATTTGCGTCGTCGTCCAGTTCCTTTGCGTTTGCTCGGATCGCCTCCGCCTTGGAGGAGTCTCTCTCGGCGTCCGCCAAGGACCGCAGATCGGTCGCCTGGACGTGGAGCAACTTCGCCCCTTCGGGCGCCCCTACCCGAGGGTAATTCCCCAGCCACCAGAGCACGATGCAGATCGCCAGAATGTTGGTCCCGGCGTTCTTGAGGAAGACCCATCCGCGGTCGATCGTCGTCGCGAGCGCGGTCCGCAGGCTCGGGACCTTGTACGTCGGAAGTTCCAGCACCATCGGGCGCGCCGGGCCCTTCAGGATCGTCCGCCTCGCGACGAAGGCGCTGAACAGTCCGGCCAGCGCACCGACCATGTAGCAACCCACAAACGCCAGCCCCGCGTAGAGCGGCCGATCCTTGAACAGCAGGCTTGTGACCAGCACGTACACGGGCAGCCGCGCCGAGCAGGTCATGAACGGCGCCACCAGGATGGTCGCCAACCTCTCACGCCTGTCCGGAATCACGCGCGTGGACATGATGCCGGGCAACGCGCAGGCGTGGCTCGACAGCAGCGGCACGAACGCGTGCCCGGGAAGCCCGAACGGCCTGAGCACCCGGTGCATCAGGAGCGCGGCCCGCGCCAGGTATCCGGTATCTTCCAGCAACGAAATCAGGAAGAACAGCAGGCAGATCTGCGGCACGAACACCGCGGTCGCGCCGATCCCCACCAGGACCCCGCGCGTCACGAGATCTTTCAGGATCCCCTCGGGAAGCATCCGCCCCACCTGATCCGCGGCAAACCCGAAGAAGCCATCGATCCACTCCATCGGGAATTGGGCAATCGAAAAGATCGTGTAGAACAGCGCCACCATCACGAGCGCGAAGATCGGAACCCCCGTCCAGGCGGAGACCAGGATTGGATCCAGCCGGTCCGTCAGCGAAATCCGGGCACGCCCGGCGTGCTCATCCGCGCGCTTCATCACGCGTGCCGCCACGCGGTCCGCCCACTGCTCAAGCTCGCTCTGCACCCCGGGCGGGGTGTGCGTCGGCACCGTGGCGCCTCCCATCGCGACGGCGAGCGCTTCGACGCCCTCGCCCTTGCGTGCGCTGACGGCGACCACGCGGCAGCCCAGTTGCTCCTCCAGCGTCCGGACGTTGATCTCCCGCCCCTGCGCCCGTGCAAGGTCGATCATGTTGAGCGCCACGACGGTGGGAAGCCGGCGCCGCAGTACTTCGCCGACAAAGACAAGATTTCGGGCGAGGTTGGTCGCATCCACGACGATGCAGACGGCCTCCGGATCGCCGGTGGGTTCACCCTTTGGGCTGATCCGTCCGGCGAGGACATCGCGGCAAATCCGCGCCTCGACCAAGTCCAATTCCAGCGAATAGATCCCGGGGAGGTCCACGATATGGATGATCGGCGACTGGTCGTTGGAGTTCGCAATGCGAACGACGCCGATGCGTGCTTCCTGCGTAGTCCCGGGGAAGTTGCTGGTCTTGTGGCGCAGGCCGCAGAGGGCGTTGAACAGAGTGGTCTTGCCGGTGTTCGGATTCCCGAGGAGCGGCACATGCAGCACGGCGCCGTCGGCCTGCTCGGCCTCGGGACCGACCGCTACGCCGCCCGGTTCGCAGCGTGGGCATTCGCTCATCCGACCGCCCCTGCCAACTCCCCAACCTGCACCCGCGATGCGAGGTCCCGTGTGAGGCCGATGCGGCTTGCGCACGCGCAGCCGCAGGCCTCCGCGCCGAGCACTTCCACGATGGTGGGTTCGCCATGCCTGATGACGCGAACTCGGATTCCCGGGCGCAGCCCCATCGCCCTGAGCAAGGCCCCGTCCGCCGGATCGTCCATACCAAGACGGGCGACGTGAGAAATCTCCCCCGGCCTGAGCTTGCCCAGCGACATCGTCGGGCCGGACGGCGGCTCGGCAACGCAACCTGGGGGCGGGCTTGTGTCGGGTTGTTTCAAACAGTCCTCGCTTGAGTGAACCAGCCGGGCAAGCCTAGAGGTGTTGAGACTAAGTCTCAACCACGACCATTGATCACCCCGCGCTGCCGACGAGGGCGGCATTGGTCGGAAACCGCTGGAGAGCGGCCAGGAGCTGTTCCACCTGCTGGGGGGGCGGCATTGAAAGAAGCCGACGCCGAAGGGCCGTCATGGTCTTGAGTTCGGCCTCGCCCATCAGGAGGTGTTCTTTGCGGGTGCCGCTGGCGGCGAGGTTGATGGCGGGGAAGAGACGACGCTCGCTGATTTTGCGGTCGAGGATGAGTTCCATGTTGCCGCTGCCCTTGAACTCCTCGAAGATGATCTGGTCGGCGGCGCTGCCGGTATCGACCAGACACGAAGCAATCATGGTCAGGCTTCCCGCTTCCTCGGTGTTGCGTGATGCTCCGAAGATCTGGCGGGGCACTTCGAGGGCCTTGCTGTCGAGGCCGCCGGTCATGGTGCGGCCGCTGCTGGCGTGGTGGCGGGAGTTGTTGAAGGCGCGCCCAAGGCGGGTGAGCGAATCGAGCATGACCACGACGTGGCGGCCCGCCTCCACCATTGTCTTGCAGTACGCCTGGGTCGCGAGCGCAACCTGGATGTGCTTTTCCACCGGGTGGTCGTTGCTGCTGGCCACGACGCGCACGCGAGGGGCGATCGCCAGGGGCGCGGGCGCGGGGGCCGACGCCTGCGGCACGTCGTCGGGCGGCCGGACCTCGCCGTTGGATCCGGCTGCCGGCGCCAGGGGGGCGAGCTGGGCCGCGACGTCCGGCGGCAATTCTCTCATCAATTCGGCCGTCGCCTGCTCGGCCCGTTTCACAACCTCGTTCTGGACGTTGACGAAAGAGGCAAAGGTGCGCCGGAAATCGGTCACTTCTTCGGGGCGCTCGTCCACAAGCAGCACGATCACCTCGACGTCCGGATGATTGCGCAGGATTGCGGTGGCGATGTCCTTGAGCAGCGTGGTCTTGCCGGCCTTGGGTGGGGAGACGATGAGCCCTCGCTGACCACGCCCGATCGGGCAGAACAGATCGATCAGGCGGCAACTGGCGGGGCAGCCGGGGTATTCGAGCGTGAGACGCGGGGACGGATCGATCGAGGTCAGTTCTTCGAACGGCTTGATCCGAACGAGCCCGGGCGGCAGTTCCAAACCCGGAAAAGACGGGGCCCCCGGACGCATGACTACGGCGGCGCCACCCCCGCCGGTGCCCCAGCCGCTCGGCGGATTGCCGAAGCGACCGTGCTGATGACCCCCGGGCGGAAAGCCACCGCCGCTCCTTCCCCGACCACGCCGTCCTCGACGATTACCCAAGTCTCTTCTTTCCGCGCCGCGACCATTCAGGAGCCGCGCTCTGCAATTGATCGATCGAGCGTGCGCCGGGCCGTTCCGATGGCGGCGACGTCAACTCGTTCCCTGCTCGTTCGAGCGTGCCGGAATGGCCTAGAAATCGGCCCGGACCCCGGCGATCGACCCTAGACAATAGTCCGTTCGCCAAGGCCTCGTCCGGCAATCCGGACGGTACACTGGAGCCGTGAATTCCGCGGCGGCCAAGGACCGGCTGGAACGCCTCCGGCGTTTCCGCTTGCATCCTTCCAAAGACCTTTCGATCTCGGGCGAGGTGAAACATCTGGCCGCGGATGCACGCCGCGCCGATCGAACGCTCGCATCGCTCTTGGACGCCTGGTCGAATCTGGTACCCCAGAACCTGCGCTCATCCTGCACGCCGACATCGCTCCGCTCCGGAGCGCTGGTGGTGGCGTGCGATTCCTCATCGGCGGCGTACGAACTGACCCGATGGCTGCAGGAAGGGGGACGTCAATCCCTGTCCCGGGCCGGACCGCCGGTGATACGGGTGCGTTTTATCAGCCCTCGCACGGATTCCGACCGTTCGCCGACGCAACCGACGCGAACTATGCGGGTGAAACAGAACAGAAGCGCCGGGAGCGGCGAATCGAAAGCGCCCTGATTCCGGGGTGATCGAGCCTTTA
The DNA here is from genome assembly GCA_044221315.1 of Phycisphaerales bacterium. GTDB lineage: Bacteria > Planctomycetota > Phycisphaerae > Phycisphaerales > UBA1924 > JAFEBO01. The sequence continues at coordinate 150,474 of JBGAPK010000007.1, forward strand.
TGGAAGAAACCGGCGGCCATATCACGACCGAATCGGCGGACCGGTCCGCGTCCCAGCCGACGACCACCGATTCGACGCTCCGCAGTTTCCTCGGCTCCGGGAGCGTCGCGTGCCCGAGTTGCCGCTACGACCTCAAGGGGTGCGAGGAGACCCGTTGCCCGGAATGCGGATGGGGCCTGACTCTTCAACTGCGTCCGCGCGTGAGCTTTGTTCCCTACTGGCTCTTCGCGGTCATGATCTACGGCTGGCTCATGGTCTGGGGCTCGGGCGGCAGCCTGACGACCATCGAGCGGGCGTGGGAATATCACAGCATCGTGAGCCGGCGCTGGGCCCGGCAGGCCAGCGCGGCGCAGACCGACGCGATGATCCGCCAGTTTCTGGCGCGATCGGATTCGGCGGTGCTTGCGGGGTCCACCTCGGATGCGCCGGGCGCACTGGTGGCGCCGGTCATCCCGCCGCCGTCTTCCGCGCTCGAAGATCTGCGAACGTACTTCGTGGCGCAGTCCACGTCCGACCAGATCACGATGCTGATCTTCTTTGCGTCGGCCTGTGTCGGGGTTGTGGGGCTGATGGTTGCGCCGTTCATGCGCCGGCTTTCGCCGCGGTTTAATTCCTGGCTGATCGCGCTGGGTGTCGGGCTGTTCTCGGCGATGGTTGTGAATTACACGTGGCAGTACGTCAATATCCGGATGCGGAACTTCTGACCGGGGGCGTCGCTTGACCGTAACCCCGGACGTCCGGATTCGCAGCACCGAACCCCCCACTTCCGCGTATCTATGGGCGGCATCTCGCCGATAACTCTCCCATGCCCGGAACGCCCCATACCGATCTGAACCCCGAGTTGCTCGCCCACAAGCGGGCGATCGAGGCCAAGGCCCGCGAGTACGGCCTCAACTTCCCGGAGGTCGTGTTCGAGGTCCTGCCCTTCGACACGATGAACCAGATCGCCAGCTACGGCGGCTTTCCGGTCCGCTATCCGCACTGGCGCTGGGGAATGGAGTACGAGAAACTCTCGAAGCGCGACGCGTACGGCCTGGGGCGGATCTACGAGATGGTGATCAACAACGACCCCTGCTACGCCTACTTGCAGGAGTCCAACAACGTCACCGATCAGAAATTGGTCATGGCCCACGTCTACGGGCACGCCGATTTCTTCAAGAACAACTTCTGGTTCAGCAAGACCAACCGCAAGATGATCGACGAGATGGCCAACCACGCGACGCGAGTGCGCCGCCACGCCGACGTGCATGGGCAGGACGAGGTGGAGCGCTTCCTCGATGCGTGCCTCTCGATCGAGCACCTGATCGATCCGCACTCGATGTTCGTCCAGCGAGATGCCGCGGCACCGCGTTCGGGCGAGCGCGGATCGGCTTCGGGTCCGGCGGCCCCGATTCCCGGACGCAGCGCCTACGAGCCGCAGAAGCTGCCGGCCAAGGACTACATGGACCCGTTCATCAACCCGCAGAGCGCTCTCGACCGCGAACGCCGCGAGTTCGAAGAGAAGCAGCGGGCCGCGAAGGCCAAGTACCCGGCCCAGCCGACGCGCGACGTCCTGCTCTTTCTGCTGAAGCACGCCCCGCTCGACGAGTGGCAGCAGGACATCCTCTCGATCGTGCGCGACGAGGCGTATTACTTCGCGCCGCAGGCGATGACCAAGGTCATGAACGAGGGCTGGGCGACCTACTGGCACAGCAAACTCATGACGCAGCACTTCCTCGAGGCCAAGGAGATCATCCACTACGCCGACCAGCACTCGGGCGTGGTGCACATGGCCCCGGGCGGGTTCAACCCGTACAAGATCGGCATCGAACTCTTCAAGGACATCGAGCGTCGCTGGGACAAGGGCCAGCACGGGGCCGCGTGGGAGAGCCTCGAGGAGATCGGCGCCAAGCAGGCGTTTGACGACAAGAGCATGAAGGGGCGCGAGAAGATCTTCGAGGTGCGCCGGATCTACAACGACGTCAACTTCATCGAGGAGTTCCTCACCGAGGAATTCGTCGAAAAGCACAAGATGTACCAGCACAAGCGCGACCCGCAGACGGGCGAGATCAAGGTCGTCAGCCGAGACTTCCAACGGGTGAAGCAGACCCTGCTCCACCACCTGACCAACATGGGTCAGCCGTTCATCTACGTTGTGGACGCGAACTACCAGAATCGGGGCGAGCTGTACCTGGCGCACAAGTTCGCCGGGCTCGAAGTGGACGCGGCCAAGGCCCAGCAGGTGCTGCAGAACGTCCGCCTCCTCTGGGGCCGGCCGGTGCATCTGCAGGCCATGATCAACGAGGACTTGCACGTCCTGACGATGGAAGACGTCGGGGGCAAGCCGCGGAAAGAGCGGATCAATTCGGATACGCCCAAGCCGGCCCACGTGGTTGAATAGCCGTCACACGGGCGTGCAACGCACAGAAGCAAAAGACCGGGCCTGTCGGCCCGGTCTTTGTTTGGAACCCGTGTCCTGCACCGCTCGCGGTTACGGGCAGAGCAGCTTGTCGTACGCGACGATGAACAGAGAGAAGTCCGAGTCGTCAACAAACCCGTCCTTGTTCAGGTCCGCCGGACATCCGAATGCCATCGCCGGGTCCTCGCAATCGAGCACGTTGTACCCAACGACGAAGATCGAGAAGTCCGCGTCTTCCACCAGATCGTCGTTGTTGAAGTCGGCGAAGCACGGGATCCGCATCACGATCATGTTCGCGGTTCCGACTCCGAAGGTCGATGACTTTGCGATCAGGTTCTGCGTCACGCCGCCAATCGTGCGACCACCCTGCATGGAAGCCTGCGTCGGATTGGCGCCGACCGGCACGAGCGTCATGTAGACTTGATTGGCGGGAATGTTCGCGATGTCCACAGGCGCAATGCCGCCGAAACGGGGGTCGTTGGCCCAGCCGAACTGCTTGAGCCTCGTGGGAGCCGCGGGGCCGGTGCCAGAAACTTCCACGATGCCCTGGTTGCCTGCGAAGTACGCGTCGTCGGTGGTGTCATTCCACTCGCCGGTCCACCACATTTCGGTCGCGGGTTCAAAGCCCTCCCAGTTGTTGGGCTCACCCCCCGCCCAGTGGCGGTACGGCGCTGTGGAACCGGAAGTCCATGCGAAGCCGTCGCCGACGCGGTGCAGCCCGATCCAGAGCGCGGGAGCCAAGCCGAACATGTTGTTGAAAATCCACTGATCCTCCGCGGCGGTCTCGATCGTCGCCAAATGCCCGCCCAGCGCGACCGCGCTCGACTCGGCCTCCGTCCACGTGGAGGGCTTGAGCCGGAAGTAGTACGAGCCGGTCGCGGGATTGTGGATCGGACCTTCCTCGACCGCGTCCGAACCTGCGGGCGCTTGGGGTGAACCGACCATCATCCCCGGCTCCTTCAGCGCACCGTTCGAGATGTTGAGATACAGCAGTGCTCTCCACTTCGTCTTGTCGTACGTGATGCCGGGGATGTCCTGATCGGTGAGCAACACCACGCCCACCGCACGCGATCCGAGCGAAGGCGCGTCCACCAGGCTCCTCGCTTGAAGGCCCGGCACGATCCCGCCGAGCGCTGCACCTCCTTGCAACCCCGCGATGTATGGCATCACCGGTGAACCGCCCACATACGGCGTCGCTGCCTGAGCGATGTACGCCGCAGCGTTCGGGCTGTACGAGGCGGACTTCCCGTATCTAACCGGCGCTCTGCCGCCGACGTGGCTGTACGAGGTCGCAACTTTTCCCGACGAAGCCTCGAACGGTTCCGTCCCCCCGCGCACGTTGAACGTCATCGTTCCCAAGTTCAATTCAGTCGCCGCCAAAACAATCGTCCCACCCGTGCCCGCTCCACCCCGCGCCCCCTCCCCTCCGTTTCCACCATTCCC
>JBGAPK010000045.1:0-21587 GCA_044221315.1 Phycisphaerales bacterium
CCCACCCGCCGGTGGCAGCGGATCGCCCGGGCTCGCCCACTGTTCCTTGGGCAGGTGCCGATGGTGCACCTTGATCACCCGCGCGAACTGGCTCGCCAGGATCTTCGAGATCGCCTCCATCGTCGCCTTCGCGTGATCCGGGAAGGGCGCCGAGCGATCGCGGAAGAGAAGCACGCACGCGAGCGTCTCGCCCTCGTGCACCGCCGGACTACCCAGGACGGTGCATTCGGCCAGCCAATCGCTCGCGCCCGGCAGAACCTCGCAGACCTGCGTTTCGGTATCGAGCCGGACGGTTGCTCCCAGTTCACCCAGGCGTTCGGGTGTCGTATCCGCGAGATGGTCGAGCATCATCTCGGCCGAATCGCGAGCACGGTCGAAGTTGACGTACGCCCCGAGGCTCCAGTCCCCGGTGCTCGAGGGCAGGAAGAGGGCCGCGTTCATCGAGCCGAGCTTGGCGAGCAGAAACTCCAGGCTGGTCCGCATCAGGCTCTCGAGCTCGAGTTCCTGGCGCACGAGCCCGGTGAATTCGCCCGCGATCGCGACGGTATCGATCTTTCCCGCCAGGTCCGAGTACGACCGCGTCATGTCGGCGCACAGCCGGTTCAGTTCCTTCGAGAGCGCCTTGCGCGAATCGTTCAGCCGGTGGCACAGACCGAGCAATCGCTTCTCGCGTGCGGTCGCGCCCGTCTCGTCCGGGCGCTTGCGCCACGAACGCTCCAACGCCTCGGCCAGCGATCGGGCGTCCGTCCGCTCATCGATCAGGTCGTCGAAACGGAGCGACACGGCCCTGCGGGCGGTGTCTATGTCGATCTTCTCGCAGAGGAGAATCCTGGTCGCGCCGAGTTCCGGCTCGCACCCGATCTCGGACGCGATGGACTCGGCCACCAGCACCGTCGCGATGTCGCGGGACTCGATCGCCTCTTCCGCGGCGGATGCGCTCTGCGCGCCCAGGCACGCGTAGCCGCTCGAGGCAAGAAGGCGCATCAGCGCCTCGCGGCGTACGCGGGCGGGGTGCACCACAAGCACGAGCCGCTTGCCCTTGGGCGCACCCGGCGCGCCGCAGCTTCCGGGCGTTCCGATCGGGGTTGAGACGGGCTTGTTCTTTCGGGCGGGCATGGTGCGAGCGTCCGTGCAGGTTCAGGTCCGCACTCAGTTTTCGACGCACCGACGCCCCGACTTTCGCCCAGTTCACGCCTGGAGCGACTTCTGGCGCGCGTCCGCCGCAAAGTCAGCGCCCCGCGGACCTTCCGAAGTCTCAAGAATCGACTCAAGTTCCCGCGACGCCTCGACGATCGCCAGCGCCGCCGCCCTGTCGCGCGCGTCGTGCAGTCGCATGGCCAGCAATTGCGTCTTGGACGTCACGATCGACAGGCACTGCTTGGCACGCGAAGCCGCCTCGCCCAGCTTCCGTGCCGCCGTGTTCGCGGCGACCGGCGCGCTCAGTTCCGGGCCGGCCGCCTGCAGGGCGAGCGTCAGGTCGCGGATGTGGCGGAGCGAAGCGTGGTTTTCCTCGGTCGCCTCCATCAGTGATTCGATCGCCAGTGCCTCGGGACCGGAGTCCGACAGGCCAAGCGCCACCAGCCGCTCGCTCACCGCCCGCAAGAGCTTCTCCCCGAACTCGGCCATCTCCGGCGGGCGGATGTTTGCGGCCGGCAGGAGCACGGGCACCCGCGCGGGCGGGCAGAAGTCTCCGCTCCATCCCAGGCCGAGGGTCCGCACGAAAGCGGCGCTGCCGGAGATCAGCCCGACCAGCGCCCGGTTCTCCGAATCGGGCAGTTGCTCGAACGGGAGGGCGTGCAGCAGCATCACCTCGCCCATCGCCGGCGGCAGTTGCCAGTAGTCCGCGAGGGCTTTGCCCGCCTGGTGGTAGTCCACACCCATGATCCGACGCTCGATCTCCTCGCTCGCGGCACACTCCCGCTTCGCAAGGTCGATGACACGTCCGTACGACTTGGGGAGCACATAGTCCAGCACCAGTTTACCGATCGCGTGCAACAGCCCGGCCACGAACGCCTCGTCCGGGGCCACTTTCAGGGCGGCCCGATTGTGAGCGGCCAGCAGTTCCGCGGTGCAGGCGACGCAGACGCAGTACTTCCAGAATCCCTCGCGCCGGAAGCGGTCCTTGCCGTCCGGGACTTCCGCCCGCCCCTCGCTCAAGGCGCTGAAGGCGCTCGCGCCCAGCACGGCGCTCCGAACGGCGTCCAGCCCAACCAGAACGACCGCCCGGCGCACCGACGTGATCTTCTCCTGCACACCCTTGTCTGCTTTGCGGCAGAGCCCCAGGATCCGGCTCGACAGCACCGGATCGGTCTCGACCAGTCGCGCGATCTCTCCGAGATCCACCGTTGCCTTGTCGTCGAGCGCCAGCAGCCGCCCGGCTACAGGGGACAACGCGGGCAGCGTCTGCACGTGGCGCAGGATCATCTTCACCTGCGCCACGCTGTTCGGGTCTTGCGTGCTCGGCACCACCGGGATCATGCTCTGCTTGCCCCCATGAGCGCCCGCACCTGGCGCACGATTTCCGCCCCCTCGATCGGCTTGCGGAGCATCAGGTCCGGACCCGCACTCTCCATCACCCCGACTTCCCCGGGGTCTTCCGAGGCCGTCACGCCCACGATCAGGCAGGTGTTCAGATCATCGCGGGCTCGGACCCGAGCGCACACAGCGCCGCCGTTGAGGTCCGGGAGAAGCAGGTCCAGGACGATCACGTCCGGCCGAAAGCTCTCGGTGAGCGCCCCGGCGTCGTACCCGGTCTGGGCGGTCCGGATCTCGAACCCGCCCTCGCGCGCGAACGCCCTCTCGGCCAGGCGCAGGAACGAGGGGTCATCATCCACGATCAGCACCCGGACCGAACTCGGACCCGGCGCATCGAGCGCCTCGGTCGGAATCCCGCTCGCCCGCATGAACCGACGCAGCTCCTCGCGCGGGATGCGCCGGAACTTGGAGCCCGGAACTCGGAATCCCATGAGGCGCCCAGCGTCAAAGCACCGGATGATGGTCTGCTGGCTGACCTTGCAGATCGCCGCCGCCTCGCCGGTGGTGAAGATCCGTTTCGCGCCCGTCGCCGGCTCGGGCCGGACCCGGGTTCGACTCATCGATTCGTTGACGCCGTCCATGACATCGCTCCGCGGCCCCTGGGTCCCGGTACGAATTCATCATCGGGTCCGCCCCGGCGTCACTTCAGGCGATCCCGGCAAGTTGTGCGGCCTCTAGGGCCTGTCCCGCCAATTCCGCCTGCGCGGGCCTGCCGCAACCCCTCTTCAACTCCCCGGGTGGAGCTGCCTCCACTTCACCACCGCCTCGGGCTCGCGGGGATAGATCGGCGCGAGGTGATCCGCGGAAATCGGCGGCATTCGCAGGCCCAATTCGAGGCACGCGACGGCGTCATACTCCGGCATCGTCCGGGCGATCCCAAGCCGTTGCGCCGCCGCGAGAATCGGCGCCGGCACGAATCGGTCCGCGACGATCGAACGCAGCCCCAGACTCTCCATATCCGCGGCACGGACGATCCGGCCGGGCGGAACCTCCAGTGGGCCTCCATCCGCCAACGCCGAAAGATCGGCAGGGCCGAATACGGTCGCAAAGGCCGAATCCCCTTTTCCTGCCAGGAGCACCGCGAGCGGGCCGGAGTCTGCACGGGTTCGTCGTGCGACCACGCACGCCGTCGGCACCGCCGCGCACGCTGCCCCCGTCGCAAACGACAGGATCTTCACGATCGAAACCGCCACCCGCAACGCCGTAAAGCCTCCCGGCCCGACCGAAACCGCCACCAGAACGATCTCACCGGGTGCCGCTCCGAGCCGCTTAAGGAGCCGGTCGATCGCCGGCATCAGGTCGTCCTCGCGACCGGCCCCGCTCTTCAGTTGCTCGCACACGGGCGCTTCGGCCTGTGCCCAGCCGGCCCCCGCGGGCTTGACTCGCGCCGCGGCCACGCCCGGTCCGCCCGTCGCCCCACCGTCCGTCGCCGACGGGTTGCTCGACTCGATCGAAATCGCAAATTGGCGCGAAGGGTGCGTCGCCACGGGCGGAGCGTAGAAGGTCCCGGCGTCCTCGCGATTGGCGGCTACTCTCTCCCCGCCGGGCGAAGACAGCCCGCCGGAGACCCGCATGCGTCACCTTGTTCCCGCGATCGCAGTGCTCGCCGCCGGTTCGCTCGCCGTCGCTGCCGGACCGGACGACCAGCCGTCGGCGGACGCCGAGTTCACGACGCAGGCCGACGCGCCCAAGCCCGCCGATCCCGCCACGACCGACAACGACCAGCCCGTTCCCGAGAAGAAGCCCTCGTGGAGACTTCAGTTCGAGCCCTCGGCCTGGTACGCAGGCCTCAGCGGCAGAATCCGCATCGCCGGCGCTCCGGTTTCTGCCGGTCAGGTTGAAGTAACCGACCTTCACCTCGACAATCCTCGCCTGACTCCCGCCGGCGAGTTGCACGTGCGGACGGGGAATTGGCGTTTCTCGCTGGGCACGTTCTTCTTCAATCAGAACCGATTGCAAACGATGGCCGTTGGCGGGCAGGAGGGCGCGGTGACCTTCGTGCCCGGCGATCAGGTGTCATCCAAGGTCACTTGGGATTCCTACGAGCCGGTGGTGGGATACGAAATCTGGAGCCGCGATCCGCAGCCGGGCGACAATATGCAGTTCGGCGTCAATGCGGAAGTCTTTGGCGGTGTCCGCATGGACGACGTGAAGTTCAGCTTCGCGCAGGGCGCACTCTCTTCGAGCCAGACCGAGTTTTTCGCCCAGCCCCTGATCGGCATCAAGGGCTCGATGGAAATCGCTGAGAAATTCACCATTGATTTGGAGGGCAGCCTGAGTGGCTGGTCCGCCGGCAGCACGCTTGCCTACGGATATGACATCACTGTCGGGTTCATGTGGCGCCCCATACCCAACGTGGGTGTGCAGATCGGCTACCGGAACCTCTTCAATCAACTGCGTCGGGGCGACGATTCCGACCGGTTCCAGTACAGCGGCGCGCTCGCCGGTATCTTCTTCGGCGCCGTCATCCGATTCTGATCAGAGCGACCGCCGCTCGAATATGCACGGGTTTTCCACGCGGCCGTGGTCCGGAAAGTCTCGTTTCCACGATTCTGTGGTTCTTTGCCTTCGCGCTTGACCTTGCGGCGGCTTTCGCGCATACTCATCTTGTCTCTGACGCGGACTGCGGGCGTTTTGGGGGTTGATTCCGGCGAAGAGAGGCGGGCAATGAGGGGATCCGGCGTTTCACTGGCGAGGTGTGCGTTGGAACAATCGTGTTTGGCGGGTGTTTTTCCTTCGATCACATCCCCACAAGACGCCAAAGTCGGGTAAACTTGCACGAGGCGTTGGACGGAAGGCGTGGGCGCGGCAACGATGCCTCGCGACTGAATTTAAAGAGTGCTCTATACGCGGGAACAAGGGTCATGGGAACGATCACCAAGAAGGACCTGATCGACCGCATCTCGGAACGTTCCAAGATCAAGCGGCCGACAGTCAAAGTCATTGTTCAGGAATTCCTCGAGCAGGTCATCAGCGAACTCAAGAAGGGCAACCGCCTTGAGTTCCGCGACTTCGGCGTGTTCGAGGTGAAGCAGCGCGCCGCACGCTCGGCGCAGAACCCCAAGACGCTCGAGCGCGTTGAGGTTCCGGCAAAGCGCACCGTGAAATTCAAGGTCGGCCGCCTCATGCGCGACAGCCTCGAGGAGCCCGCGGCACGCCAGCGCGCCGCCGCCCCGGCCGTCGCCCCGGTAGTGGTCGCCAAGCCCAGGCTTAGCACTTCCAAGGTCGAAGCCTGATTTCTGCCGTTGTAGATTGTTCTTCTCCGGTCGGATCGTCCGACCGGTTCTTTTAATTCGGCATCGGCGAGGTCGATGGCGGTGCCGGCTCCTTCGGCGGCAGCGGCGTCCCGGCATCCGGCGACGGCGGCGCTGGGGAAGGGCCGACGGTCGGGTTCGCGGGTGGGGTGACAGGCGCCAGCATTTCGTCGAGCTTCGTGCTTAACCGCTTCGCGTCGAACTGTGAGACGGCAAAGAGCCAGCCCTTGCACCGTTTGTTGATTTCGGCGGCTTCCTTTGCCGCGTCGGTTCTGGTTTTTTCCTCGGCCCCCTTGTCCGATGTCTTGGATGGGTCGGCCTTGGGCAGCGTGTCGCCCGTTGCCTCAGCGTTCACGCTCGCCCACCACTTCCCGTCGCGGAAGCCGGTCTTCACGTTGATGAGCAGTCCGTCAAAGGTCGCGAACTGAGCCGCCGCCGGGTGCGCTGCATTCTCGCCCGTCGCCGCCGGATCGGGCGAGCCGATGATGCCGCCGCCGGCACCGTCCGGATCCTTGATGACATCTTCCATCCCGAGATACCCGACCGCCTGCACGGGCTGATCGACCGCCTCGCTCGACTTGAACGTGCGACCTTCCGGCAATCCGGTCGCCTCGAACGCGGGCGCGTCCTTGTCCTTGCGGGTGATCAAGAGATCGGGCTTCTCCGGCACGACCTCGGCCGGCCCCGTTCCTACCAGGCGTGAGACCGCCGCGCTCTTGATCCGATCGCGCGGAATCCCAACGACTTTGCGGTCGATCCAGTTCATCGGCTCGGCGTCGAGGAAGATCGTGCCCTTGGTCAGCCAGGACTGCATCTCCCCCGGCCGACGGACGAACTGCCCGGATTGCATGGGCCGGTCGAGCGTCGCGTTTCCGATATCGGCCGAATTGCCCACGATCAGCGATGCGATCGGCTTGCCGGCGGTGTCCTTGATCTCGACGAGCGCTCCGGCGGCGCCATCCTTGTTGTCGGCCGTCTGGGCCTCGGGCTTGGGGGCCTCTTTCGTGGCAACTTTGACGTCCTGCAACCCGAGCCTGGGGAAGTACTCCGGATTGGACGTCTTGGGTTCGGCCAGTTGCAGGTCCTGAAGCTGGAGCAGGGTCTGGCGCACGCGCTCCACATCGGCCGGGTATCCGGCCTTGGCGGGGACGATCCACGGCGCGTCGGCACCCCCGCGCGTGAGGCTGACGGAGCCGGTGCTGCGGGAGATGCTCAGGGAACCGACGTTGTTGATGTTGGCGGCGAGCGCCGGCAATGCCGCCCCGGGAGCCGGGGGCGGGGGCGGCCCCTTCCCGGCCCGCACGACGAGAAACGCGCCCGCGCACACCACAATCGTAAGAACCGCGAGAACCTTTGGAGTCCTGTTGCTCATGCTTCAAACCTCGAATCAGATCCTGTTAGCCGCCGGCCCGGGCCGCCGCACGCCTTGTGAACAGGCGTGCGATCGCCCAGAGCAGCGCGATCAACATCACCACGACCGGCACCAGGCCGACATTGATCACTTTGATCCACGAGCCGAGATTCTCGACGTCCTGGCGCAGATTGAACTGCACTTTCCTCTGCTGCTTCTTGGTCTCGACCGTCTCGGCCCGCAGCGTTTCCAGTTCCTTCTTCTGATCATCGGTGAGGATGATCGCGCCGTTTTCCGGGGCGTCGGGTCGCTTGCGCTGGATCTCCATGATCCGCTGCTGCGCCGCCTCGCCCTTCTTCTTGAGCGACTCGTCTTCGGCCCGGTACTTCTGCTCGGCGTTGCGTTGGATCTCCTCCACCCTCGTGAACGGCCGGATGTACTCGCCGCGCGAGCGCACGTTCAGAAGGTCGCCCGAGCCCGTCATCGTGTCGATGCACGTCGTCAGGAAGTCGATGTTGTCGCCCATCTTCATCGAGCCGAGGGTGATGCCGCCGAGCGTCTGCTCGCGGATCCACATCCGGTCCGACAGCATGTCGACATCCGCAACCACCACGATCCCCGCGGGCGCCGTGGATTGCTTCAGCGAGTCGCCCGACGGGGGCGTCGCTGGGCCTTGCTTGGACGGATCGGCCGCCTGCGCCGCGGCCGGATCGCCCTGCGGAAACGCCGTCTTGAGTTCCCCGCTCAATCGTGCCGCGAGGGTCAGCTTTTTGCCGCCGGGCTTGAAGTTGGCCAGAATCGACGCCGGATCGGCCAGCGACATAAGCGTTGCGGCCTCGATCAACTCCGAGTTGTCGGTGGTCTCAATGATCGGGGTGAACTCGGCCCCCTGGTTGGCCGGATCGGCCGGGGCTTTCTTGGTGAGCGAGCCCGGCGTCGCGAAGTTAATCGAGGTCACCTTGCCCGTCGCGGGGTCGCTCTTGGAGAGGCCCTTGTCGTTCACGGTGATGTACGGTGGGAAGATCAGTTGCTGCTGGCGTCCGCCCGGCTGGCCTGCGAACAGGCGCGTGCCCATCGTCGCGTCTGCTGCCACCTTGGTTGGATCAAACCCGACGCCCCATGCCGCGAAAAGCCCTTCGAGATTCGATGACCGCTCCGGCGGCGGTGCCCCGCGCATCGCCGGCTGTGCCTCGTCGGATTCGCAGAGCGGATCCACAAACACGATCGCTTTCTTGCCCTTCAGCACGTACTGATCGATCGCGAACTGCGTCTTGACGTTCAGGTTCTTCGGATGGATGACGAGCAGGACGTCCGTCTCGGCCGGGATCGTGATGTTCTCGCCCGAGAGCATCTTGACGTCGTAGAGCTGCTTGAGTTCCCGAAGGAAAGCCCAGCCCTTTCGCTGCACCGGACGGCCGCTTTGCGGGTCCATCGTGAACCCGCCGTCGAGCTGCAGGCTGCTGATGACCGCCACCACGGGCTTTTTTACCATCGAGAGCGACTGGATCAGGCGGGCGATGTCGTACTCGATGAAGCGTTCGTTCGAAATGTCAAAGATGGGAATGGTCTCCCGACCGCCGATCGTGTTCGCCCCCACAAGGCCCAGGTAAAGCTGCTCGCCCGACGCCCCCATCGGCACGCCGGAAAGCCCTGCCTGCACCGCCTTGTCCTCTTCCTCGCTGAATGCCTCCGGATCCACCGTGCGCACCACGACCTTGCCGCCCGATGCCCGCGCGAATTCGTCCAGCAGTTCCGCGATCCGTCCCGCGATCGACTGGATCTGCGGCCGACCCTGCGCCGCCTTAGCCGAGTAGTAAAACGTGAGCGTGATCGGCTCCGCGGGACTCTTCGCGATGTTCTTTGAGCCCTGCGTCAGCGTGTAGAGCTTCCCCTCCGTGAGGTCGAGCCGCGCCGATCGCAGCCCGGCTCCCGCCAGGACGTTGACGGCCACCAGCAGCACCGCCAGAAGGACGAGGGACGTAATTCCAATCACTCTTGCATTCATTCTCTTGGTCCTCAATCTCTGACCGCTGAAAGCTGACAGTCTGCCCCTATTCCGCCTTCTTCATGTTCACGACCACGCCCGTCGCCGTGACGAAGACCGCGATGATCGACCCGAAGAACAAGACGTCCCTCAGGTCTATCACTCCCTTCGAGATCGACTCGAACCGGGTCAGGAAGCTGAAGCTCCCGATCACCTGCACCGCCTCCAAAGGCAGCCATCCGCTTACAAAGGATTGAACCTCCTTCAGCCCCGCCAGCATGAACAGCAGGCAGATCACGACCGAGATGATGAACGCGATCACCTGGCTCTTGGTCGAAGCGCTGATGCACGAGCCGATCGCCAGGAACGAGCCGGCCATCAGCAGGCTGCCGAGATATCCGGCCAGGATCACGCCGTTGTCCGGATGCCCGAGGTAGTTCACCGTCACCCACAGCGGAAAGGTCAGCGCCAAGGCGATCGCCGTGAACGCCCACGCCGCCAGGAACTTCCCGACAACCGCCCCGGGCAGCGAGACGGGCAGCGTCAGGAGCAATTCGATCGTTCCGGCCTTTCGTTCCTCAGCCCAGAGCCGCATCGAAACCGCCGGGATCAGGAACAGGTACAACCACGGATTGAAATTGAAAAAGACGAGCAGATCCGCTTGCCCGCGTTCGTAGAACCCGCCCAGGTGGAACGTAAAGACGCCGGACAGGAACAAAAAGATCACGATGAACACGAGCGCCACCGGCGTCGTGAAATAGCCGGCCAACTCGCGCCGGAATACGGGGAGCATGCCGATCATGCCGCACCTCCCACCATCCGCATGGCTCCGTCCTTGGTCGTCAGATCTCGGAACACGTCGTCCAGCCTCCCCTGCTCGACCGAGATCGTCTCGATCGTCCAGCCCTTGCTCTTGGCCAGGCTCGTCACATCGCCCAGTAGCGGCCGCCCGCCCTTGGGGACCAGCGTGCACGTCTGGCGTGGCCCGCCCGCCCCCGCCGGCGATACCGGCACATGCCTCACTCCCTGATCCTCAACGTCCGCAACCCAGCGGATGGCCGCCAGTTCCTTCGCGAGGTTGATCGGTTCTCCCGCGGCGGTCATCGGGGGCACCAGTGTCAGCGTCACTGCATTGTGGTACTTGCTCATCGCCCGCAGTTGCGCCGGCGTGCCGTCCACGAGCACTTTGCCCTTGGCGATGATCACCGCCCGCGTGCAGACCGCCTCAACCTCTTCCAGAATGTGCGTGCTCAGCACGACAGCGCGGCCGGAACTCGCTCCCCCCTGGCTCGCCAGTGTCCGGATCACGTTCCGGACATCGTGCTTCTGGTTCGGGTCAAGCCCGTCGGTGGGCTCGTCCAGTATTAACACCGGCGGCTCGTGCAGCATCGCCTGCGCCAAGCCCACTCGCCGCTTGAACCCCTTCGAGAGCGTTTCGATCGGCTGACGCATCACGCCCCCGATGTGCACACGCTCGACCGCCGCGTCGATCTTGCGCCTCTTTTCCGCTCCGGAAAACCCGCGCACCTGCGCGATGAAATCCAGAAACGCCAGCGGCGTCATATCCGGGTAATTGGGCGCCCCCTCCGGCAGGTAGCCGATCGCGCTCTTGACGCCGACAGGGTCCTCCACCACGTCGCGCCCGCACACAACCGCCGACCCGCTTGTCGGGGTCAGGAAACCCGTCACCATCTTCATGGTCGTCGATTTGCCGGCACCGTTTGGCCCGAGGAATCCGAGGACCTCGCCGGCCCCAACCTCCAGGCTTACGCCGTCCACCGCCAGAATCGACCTGGCCCCTGCGCCGAACCGCTTGCTGATATTCCGGATGCTGATCATGTCAAAGCCTACTCCAAACCACCCTCCAGCGGGCCGAAATCCCCGCAGGTTCATTCCCAAAGACCTGTTGCGGAAAATGGGCCGGCACCGAAAGGCCCATTTTTCGCACCAAGTTGCGACGGCTCAACCCGCCGGAAGCATCTTGTCTACCACAACCCCTCGCACGCGGGTGGCGAGAGGAACCTTGGACCGAGAAGCGCGGGCGTTGCCCGCACAGATGGAGCAGACGCGCATGCTTTGCCGCAGCGCCCCGTTCCGGGGCTTGCAATACGCCTCTTTCAATGCCTTCCTTGAGGCGGGAAAGCGTCGGTCTCGGACGCGGGTTTCGGGTCGGGCTCTTTGTTTGCCCGATTTCGGGGCCTCGCGTGCCGCGCCCGGCGGTGTGCCGCACGGCGGCGGGGGAGCTTGCGAGATGGACATTTTTTCGGACGCGGACACACTGTTCTCTGGCGCGGGGCAGGATCAAACGGCCCCGGGTCAGACGGCGTCCGCCGGCGAGCGGCCTCTTCGTGCTGCGGCGCCGTCGCCGGGGTCGGGTTCGGGGCAGCCCCGTGATGCGTTTATTACCGTGGACCGGCTCCCCTACGCCACTGTCGTCACGATCCTCGCGACCAACCTGCGGGAAACCCATGCCGCAGAGCTGGGGCCGGAATTGACCTCGCTCGCCCGCCTCACCGGGGGCAGGCTCGCGCTCGACCTGTCCCGCGTCACCGATTTTTCCTGCGCCTGGATCAACGCGATGATCAGCGCCACCCGGCACTGCGAACAGTTCGGCGGTCGCCTCGCGCTCATGGCGCTCTCGCCCAAGCTCGAAGCGCTTCTCCGAGAAACTGGCCTGCATCGGCAGCTCTACCTTGCCGGGTCGGTGAAAGAGGCGCTCCAGCGTTTCGCCACCTCAGCCAGCCGCTCCAACGGCAACGGCCTGGGACGCTGGCTGGGCCTGAAGCGGGTGGACGCCGCCTGACGCCAAATCGGCAAGAACGCCGAATTCTCGGACCTGTGGAAGGGTCTTGAGAGTCGCGGGAAACTCAGCACCCACACCCTCCGTACCTGCTTACGGAGGGTTTTTTCTGCGCTTCAATATGCAGCGCCGGACCGCCGATTTTGCACGAGGCTTCGTTCTGCCGCCGGACGTGAGAGGGGTTTCTTCTTGAACGCTCGCAACGCCACCAAGGTCTTCCTCTGCGCCGGCCTCGCGTGCGCTCCCGCGCTCGCGCAGGACGCGCTGCACCTCCGCTCTGGCGAAGTCCGATTCCGCGACACCGCCGACCTGCTCCGCGAACGCTCGATCAAGGCCGACAAGGCCCCGCGCGTTCTCGCGCTCGACGGCCCGATGACTCCGGGGCGCCGAGCTGCCCTCGCCAAGGCGGGCATCAAGATCCGCTCTTTCCTTGAGGGCGATTCGTTCCTCGCGGAGATCCCCGCCGGCAACCCGGCCGGAATCCAGCGCCTGGGTTTCGTCCGTTCCGTCGCCGATTTCAAACCCGCGTGGAAGCTCGACCCCGATCTCGCTGGACGCGCCCCGGGTAACCGCAACTTCGCAGACGCCGCCCGCCAACGCTTCGAGCAGCGCGGCAAACTCGCCCTCATCGTCTCGATTATGCCCGGCGCCGATCTCGCCGACCTTCGCCTCCGCCTGGCCTCGCTCCCCGGCGCCGAACTCGTCCGCCTCGAGACCGCGGGCGAAGACCAGCTCGCCGTTGTCGCGCTCCCGCCCGATCAGCTGAGCGCTCTCTCGCAAATCCCCACCGTCCAGTACGTCGAGGAATACCCCGTCTACGAAGACCGCAACGCCACCGCCCGCTGGATCGTCCAGACCAATGTTGCCAATTCCACCCCCTTCTACTCCGCCTCGCTCACCGGGACCGGCCAGATCATCGGCATCGTCGAGTCCTCCACCAAACTCGACATGGTCCACTGCTCGTTCTTCGACCCCGCCGTCGCCAGCCCCGGACCGACGCACCGCAAGGTCGTCTATCTCAATTCCCCCCGCAACGTCGGCCTGCACGCGACACACGTCTCGTGCACCACGGCGGGCGACGCCGGCGACGACACCTACACCCGGGGCATCGCCTACGGCGCCCGCATCTCCTTTGTCGGCGGCCTTGCGCTCAACGAGAGCGTGATCTACAACCTCTTCCTCGACAACTACAACCACGGAGCGTTTGTTCATAACAACAGCTGGGGAAACTCGAGCACCAACGCTTACGACGTGACGTGCCGTGCCATCGACAACTTCTCCTGGACCAACGACTCCTGCCTCCTGATGTTTGCGACTTCCGAGAGCGGGCCGCTCACCAACCCGGAGAACTCCAAGAACTGCCTAGCTGTTGTCGCATCGGGAAATGTCGGCAATCAGGAGAACATCATCTTCGGCGGCGCCGGACCCACCACCGACGGCCGGCGCAAGCCCGAGATCGCGGCGCCCGGCAGCCTCGCCTCGGCCGTCAACGGCACCGGCTGCGGCACCGGCGGCCAGGCCGGCACGTCGATGGCCACACCCTGCGTCACGGGCATGGCAGCGATCATCCGCCAATATTTCACCAGCGGCTTCTATCCCTCCGGCGCTGCCAATGCCCCGGACTCGTTCGCCCCGACAGGTGCGCTCCTCAAGGCCATGCTGCTGAACGGATCCGTCCGCATGACTTCGCAGGCGACGTACCCGAACAACACCGCCGGTTGGGGTCGGCTGCTCGGCGATCGATCCGTCTATCTGGCCGGCGACTCCCGCAAGCTGCTCGTCCGCGACCAGCACAACAACGCGGCCGGCTCCCTCTCCACCGGCCAGACGAAATACGTTCGCTTTGTCGTCAAGCCCGGGAGCGAAGACCTCCGGGTCACCTTGGCCTTCCACGACGCGCCGGGCAACGTGTCCTCGATTGCGCCGGTCGTCAACAACCTCGACCTGACACTCGTTGCTCCAGGGCGCGTGAATTATCTCGGCAATGTGCTCGCAGGCGGCTGGAGCACAACCGGAGGCGCTCCGGACGCCCTCAACAACGTCGAGATGGGCCTCTTGCAGTCCCCCACTCCCGGCGTCTGGTTCGCCAGAATCACCGCCCCCGCCGTCAACGTCGGCACGCAGGGCTACGGCCTCGTCCTCACGGGCAACGTCGCCGAAGCAACCTGTGTCTGCGACCTCAACGCCGACGGTGTTGTCGATGATGCCGACTTCTCGATGTTTGTCGTTTCGTACGACCTGCTCGAAGACCCGCTCGGCGACTTCAACGGCGATGGCTTCACCGACGATGCCGATTTCGTGATCTTTGTCGGCGCCTACAACGAGCTTCTCTGCCCGTAATGGCCGCGATCTCGACGAATTCCGAATCGCACGCAATCCGACCTGCCGGCGCACGCGATTGATCCAACCTTTGTTCTCCCTTCGCGTGCTTTCCCGGATCGAATTGCGGCGGGGATTCGTGGGCCGCTCCCCCCGTTCAACCGCTTAGACTTGTCCGCGGGCGCCCCGGTCGGCCGACGCGCCTCATTGATCGGGTTGACTCGGACGGAGTCGGAGCGCTCATGTCGGTTGCCAATCAATGCTTGAGTTGCGGCGTCGAACGCCCCGCAGATGCGCCCGGCTCACTCTGCCCAGGCTGCGCAACTTCTCAGTCGGCGAGCGGGCGAACATTCGATTCGAGCCAGCACGCCGAAGGCATGACGTCGGAGATCAAGCCGGCGCAGACTCCCGCCGCGAGGTCGATCCGATTCGCGACGGGCATTTTCGAGTCCGCAAGGCAGGCCCCGCGTCTCGATACCGGAGGCAACTTCGGCGAATACGAGATTATCAGCGAGCTCGGCAGAGGGGGAATGGGCATCGTGTACGAAGCCCGCCAGACCCGGCTCAATCGCCTCGTCGCGCTCAAGATGATGCGTGCCGGTCTGGTCGCGGGCGAGCACGAACTCCGGCGCTTTCAGAACGAAGCGCAGGCGGTCGCGCGCCTCGATCATCCGGGCATCGTGCAGATCTACGAGGTGGGCGAGCACAACGGCCAGAACTTCCTGTCGATGCGCCTTGTCACGGGAGGCAGCCTCCTCTCGCTTCTCGACAAGTTCAAGCACAACCCGCGCGCCGCCGCGGCACTTATGGTGCGGATCGCCGACGCCGTCTCGCACGCCCACGTGCGCGGGATACTCCACCGCGACCTCAAGCCCGCCAACATCCTGATCGACGAGGCCGGGAACCCGCATATTACCGACTTCGGCCTGGCCAAGCAGGTCGAGTCCGACATCGAGATCACGCAGTCGGGCGCCATCGTCGGCACTCCTTCGTACATGGCTCCCGAGCAGGCCGCCGGCAAACGCGGCAGCATCACCACCGCCACCGATGTCTACGGCCTAGGCGCCGTGTTCTACACGCTTCTCACCGGCAAGGCCCCATTCACCCGCGACAGCGTCGTTGAAACGCTTGACGCGGTGAGACAGGTCGAGCCGGCCCGGCCCTCCAACATCACCGCCGTCGTCCCGCGCGACCTCGAGACCATTTGCCTCAAGTGCCTCGAGAAGGACCCGGCGCGGCGATATGCCTCCGCCCGCGCACTAGCGGACGACCTGGCCGCGTGGCTCGAGTCCCGCCCGATCGCCGCCCGACGCGTCCGCGCGGCAGAGCGCGCTTGGCTCTGGTGCAAACGCAAGCCCGCACTTGCGGCACTCCTGGCAACGGCGAGCCTCGCGGTCATCGCTGGCGCCGTGACCGTCATTGCCGTGCAGTCGGCGGCCAACAACGCTCTGGCCGCAAAAAACGCCGCACTCGCCGAAGCCAACACGGAAGCCGAGCAGCGATTTACCCTTGCAATGGATGCCATCAAGTCGTTCTATACCGGGGTCAGCGACGACGTCATGCTTCGAGAGAAGAACCTCTCGCCGCTCCGCAAGAAACTACTCGAATCCGCCCGCGGCTTTTACCAGCTGATGGAAAAGCAACTCGAGGGCAAGAGCGACCGCGCTTCCCGCGCGCAGCTGGCCAATGCCTACCAGGAAATCGGTACGCTCACGGGCAGTATCGACTCTTCGCAGGCGAGCATTGCCTCCCACGAGAAATCGCTCAAGCTCCGCCGCGCTCTGGCCGCCGAACCCGGCGCCGAACCCGATGCGACGGCCGATGTCGCAGATTCCCTCCACGAACTCTCCGTGCGCTTCGGGAACATGCGGCAGAACGAGCAAGTGCTGAACTATTCAGGACAGTCCGTCCTGTTCTTTCGCCAGCTTGTCAAAGACCATCCCCAGAACGAGCGCTACCGATGGGGCCTGGCCAAGGCCTGCGGCGTCGAGGCACTCGGACGGAGGCGCGCGAATCAGACCGATCAGGCGATGGCCGAGCTTCGCGAAATCGAAGCGATGTATCAGTCGCTCTGCCGCGACTTTCCGGACAACGCCGAGTACCAGACCGGGCGGGCGGGCACGATCAGCTCGATGTCCAGCATCCTGCACGATCAAGGCAAGAAGAGTGAAGCGCGGGCCTTGATGAGCGAATCGCTCGCGCTCTTCGAACAAATCGCTCAATCGCATCGCGCGGATCCCAAAGCGCAGCAGAGCCTCGCGAAGGCGTACATGAATACGGCCAGCCGGTGTGACTCGGCCCATTCAGAACTCGCCGTCTCGTATTACCGGCGCGCAATAACAATGTGGGAAGCACTCATCGCCCAGAGCACGGGCACCTTCCACCTGAACAACATCGCAGTCGCGTACGACAGCATCGCAAAGCGATTCTGCACGCTC
This sequence comes from Phycisphaerales bacterium, assembly GCA_044221315.1. GTDB lineage: Bacteria > Planctomycetota > Phycisphaerae > Phycisphaerales > UBA1924 > JAFEBO01. The sequence continues at coordinate 16,682 of JBGAPK010000045.1, forward strand.
GGCCGCACTGCAGAGGAGATCGCGGCGTACGGGCAGGAGCTGGCGGCCTTCGAACGCGCCGGCCAGGCGGACCCCGCGAATGCAGTCTTCTCGAGGGAAATTGCAGACAGTTGCGAGCATATCGCCACCTATCAACTCCGCCAGGGTCGCGCCGCAGAGGCGCTTGCCAATTGCCTCCGCGCCACACAGATCCGCGAAAGCCTGCAGGAGGCCGATCCGACCAACGCCCCATGGATGCTCGCCACCGCCTACGACCGGCTCGGCGATGCGCAGGTCGGTGCCGGGCAAGCTTCCGAAGCGCAGGTCTCCTACTTGAAATCACTCAACACTTGGCAGAAATGCGCCGACGCCCAGGCAGCGAAGCCCGTACCGGCCTACCTGCGCGCCATCGCCGTCGCTCAGCGCAAGCTCGGGCGAGCGGCCGAGGCCGCAAGCAACATGCGTCAGGTCCTGCAACGAATCGAGTCCATGCCTTTCAGCCCGGAAAACTGGCTCGGCATGGCCCGCTGCCGCGCCCAGCTCTACGCGCTTTCCCTCGACGCGGCCACCGGCGTAACTTCCGCTCAAGGAGAGACTCAGGCCGGCAAGGCCATCGAAGAAATCCGCCGCTATTACACCGGCAGTCACCCCTCTCTCCAAGATGCGCTCAACGACGGGTACATCGATCTCGACCGCCTCGAACAAATGACCGACGTCGATCCACTCCGCTCGCGGGCTGATTTCCAAGCCCTTCTCACCGAATTGCGCTGGCAAGCGCCACCAGAGCCCGCTCCAACTACCCAATAACGCCTTGATCCTTCACCGCGAACTCGCATAGGAAATAGAGTGAACTGGGTACGGGTGGGCGCTGTTACTCGTCGAAATAGTCTTCGGCAGTCTTTTCATTGTCCGCAAAGTCCACCGCGCTCGATTGCGAATCGCTCAGAATCTTGTCGTCGTACTCGCCTTCTTCCGCCACCCACACGCCCTCCTGCTGGGTGATCTTGGCGCGATGGCCTCCACGCCCGAGCTTGAGTTTCTCGGTGTACTTCTCGGTCTCGATGAGCTTGCTGTCGTCCTCGCGCTGGCGCCGTGCCCGGACGACCAGCCGCACCGGCACCTCGTTGAACGGGGTCTGCTCGCGAAGGCGGTTGATCAGGAACCGCTGGTAGTTCGGGCGGAAGAGTTCCGGATAGTTCACCACAAGCGTGATCGTCGGCGGGTTCGTCTGCGTTTGCGCGACGTAGTACACCTTCGCCTGCGTGCCCTTCGTGTCCGACGGACCCTGCCTCGTTACAATCTCGCGGATCATGCGGTTGAGCTTGCCCGTGGTCACGCGCTGGCGCGTCTGTTCCTGCAATTCGAACGCGAGCTCGATCGTTTCGCGGACGTTGTCGTTGTCCTTGCCGCTGACAAACGCGATCGGGGCAAACGCCAGTCCTTGCAACTCCTTGCGGAGGTAATCCTCGTATTTGCCGGTCGTCACCGGCTTGTCATCGCGGCCGATCTGACCCTCGGCCAGGTCCCACTTGTTCACAACGATGATCGTCGGCTTCCAGCTCTTCTGGGCGATCATCGCCAGTTGCTCATCCACCTGGCTGATCTTCTCCGTCGCGTCGATCAGGAGCAGAATGACGTCCGCCCGCTCGATCGCCTTCACCGCGCGGTCCATCGCCCAGTGCTCGATCATGTTCTGGAAGCTCTTCTTACGACGAACGCCTGCCGTGTCGATCGCGATCAGGCTCTTGCCATCGAAATCAAACCGCACGTCGATGGCGTCCCGCGTCGTCCCCGCGATCTCGCTCACGATCACCCGCGGCTCGCCCGCCAGAGTGTTTACCAGCGTGCTCTTGCCCGCGTTCCGCTTCCCGACGATCGCCAGCATCAGGTCGGCCCGCGATTGCGGCCCCGCGTCCTCGTCGTTCTCCGGCATCAATTCGTACAGCGTCTCGAGAAACTCGCGCCGCATGTAGTTGTTCATCGAGCTGACCATCAGGGGCTGACCGAACCCGAGCGCCGACAACTCGTGCGCGTGTGTCTCCCACTTGGGCCCGTCCACCTTTGTCGCCACGATCCGGATCGGCGGCCGCTTCGCGTTCTTTTCTTTTTCCTTGCCCTTCGTCCCCTTCGCCCGCGGCCCCTTCCTGCCTTCGGTTCCCGCCTGCCCGAGCTTCCCCTCTCGCAGCAACTTGGCAATCTGCAAATCGTGCGGCGTGATCCCCGCTTGGGCGTCCACCGCGAACAGGATCAGGTCCGCACCTTCCACGGCCGCCGCGATCTGCGACTCGATGTCATGCGTCAGCGTGGCCAGGTCCGAGCCGATCTCGTCGTACCGCTCGCCCTCGGCCGCGTAGACGCCAAAGCCGCCGGTATCCATGAACTCAACGGTCTTCTTCGGGCTGTTGACCCCGTTGGGCCCCTCGAGATCAACGATGGCCGCGACGCGGTCGCGCGTCACCCCGGGCGTCGGATCGACGATCGAGACCTTCGACTTGGCGATCAGGTTCATGAGCGAGGACTTGCCCGCGTTGGGACGTCCGACAATGGCGATGCGTGGAATGGGCACGGGGAAGGGTAGGTGAAGGGGCATGCCAACCGATGCCCTCACGGCACGCGGCTGGAGGCCGAAACCGACGTCTTCACCGCAAACAAATCCAGCGGCGGCATTCCCGCCACCCGCCTCTCATGCTCCAGGAGCCACCGCTTCCGCCATAGGCCGCCACCGTAGCCGCCCATATCTCCGTTCGCGTTGATCACCCGATGGCACGGCACGACGATCGCGATCGGGTTCGCCCCGTTCGCCGCCCCCACCGCGCGGAACCCGTTCGCGCTTCCCGCACGCTTCGCCAATTCCGCGTACGAGATCGTCTCCGCGAACGGGATGCGGCAGAGCTCCTCCCACACCTTCTTCTGAAAGTCCGTCCCGTTCGGAGCGAGCCGCACGGAGAAGTCCCGCCGCCGACCCTGGAAGAACTCGTGCAGCTCCGCCTCGCACTCGTCGAGCATCGCGCTCTTCTCGGGAATCACCGCGAAGTCCTCGCCCGGCGAAAAACTCAGCAGCGAGAGTTCGTTCTGCACAACCCGCAGATAGAGATCGCCCAAAGGCGACTTCACGATCCGCGAGGCAATGGCGGATGCGGGGGGCATGAAACCATGATACCGCGCCATTCTGAAGCCACCCACGAGGGAGGGGCTGGGGAAGCATTCTTCTCAAATGAAAGCGTTCTCATGCGCCGCACAAGGTAGCGGCCGTTCGCTCCCGGTTCGTGCCCCACCCCGCCGCAACAATCCCCCATGCCCGTCGTCCCCCGATTTCCGGTGATCGTCGGCCCCACCGCCGGAGGAAAGTCCTCACTCGCCGTCGAGGTGGCGCTGGCGCAAGGAAACTGCGAAATCATCGCCGCCGACGCCTTCCAGATTTACAAAGGCATGGACATCGGCACGGCAAAGCCCACTCACGCCGAACGCGGCGGTATCCCCCACCACCTCATCGACTTCCGCGATCCTCGCGATCCGACGCCCTTCACCGTCCACGATTGGCTCCACGCCGCCGAGGCCGCCATCGCCGACATCCACTCCCGAGGCAAGACCCCGATCATCGTCGGCGGCACCCACCTCTACATCCAGAACTTCCTCAGCGGCATGTTCCAAGGGCCTGGGGCCGATGCCGCACTGCGCGAACAACTCCGCTCCAGGGGGCTTCCCGCTCTTCGCGAAGAACTCGCGCGAGTTGATCCCGACGCCGTCGCGCGAATCCACGCCAACGACGAGCGAAGGACCATTCGCGCATTGGAAGTCTTCCACCTCACCGGCAAGCCGATCAGCGAACACCAGCAGCAATGGGGCAACACGGCCCGCACCGACTGTGTGCTGGTGATGCTCGACTGGCCGAGCGAACTGATCGGCCGACGAATCAACGCCCGTGTCAAGCAGATGATGGCGGATGGGTTTCTGGAGGAGGTTCGCCGCCTTCAGGCCGACGGCGCATTCGCCCTTGGAGCCAACCCGCAGGCCCGCGAGGCACTCGGCTACAAGCAGTTGCTCGCCCACCTCGACGGCCGCATGCCGCTCGAAGACGCCGTCGAACAGATCAAGATCGACACCCGCCACTTCGCGAAATCCCAGCGGACCTGGCTGCGACGGCTGCGAATGACGCCGGGGTGCCTGGTGATCGATGCGGAAACGGTCGCCGCGAGCGAATGGGCAAGACTGGTGCTCGATCGGGTTCGCTGACGAACGCCGCGCAATCCAAGCACGGCCGTCCGTCTCCGCCTGTATCTTGCTGTCCCGTGCCTGACCACGACGGCTCCAACCCGCCCCCGACCCCCCGAGCCGCGGATCACCTCCCGATCCGCATCGTGACACCTCTCTTCGGTCGCTCGCCGGCGCCGAGACGGCTGGCGAGTTGGTATCTCCACGTGATCGGGATGTTCGCTATCGCCTTCCTCGCCGTCGTCCTGTTCCTCCGCAATGCTCCAGCCCCGGGCGCCGTGCTCGTGGGAGTTGCCGCAATCCTCTTTGTCGCCCTGTTCTTCCGCGCCGGCGCCATCGAACGCCGCGGCCGCGACGAGTTCTTCCGCCTGCGCGACGACAAATTCAGGGCCTGCCCCGCCTGCGCCTACGACCTTCGCCAAAGCCCGGAAGAAGGCCTGTGCCCCGAGTGCGCCGCGCCGTACGACCCCGAATATCTCGAATTGACTTGGACGTATTCGTACAAGAGCTTCGTGACAATCGTCACCGAAGACACGTTTTTCCGTGAGCTTCGGGCGGCCAATGAGGCAAGAGAAGCGCGGCAAAAATCCTATCAAAACACGAACATAAGCGTCAATCCGCCGAGTTCGCGCTAGTCCATGGGTTGACAACCCCAACTTCCCATCCTTATCTAAGTACATTCCCGGACTGCCGCTTCAGGCTCAGCCCGGTCAAT
>JBGAPK010000045.1:21599-33070 GCA_044221315.1 Phycisphaerales bacterium
CTCAGCCCGGTCAATCGCCGAAGGGATGGCTGCCCGCATCGGCCTCCGGAAGGCCTCCAAGCCCCCGGAACCGCCCTTCTCCTAACCCCTGCCGCGGCACGCCTTTCGCCCCAATCCACCCCATGGCCAAGAAACCCGCCCCCAAGAAGCCCGCAGCCGGCACCCTGGAATCCTCCGGCGGTGCCGCCGTTGCTGTCGCTCCAGCCAAGGGAAAAATCGCCCCACCCGCTCGAGGTCGATTCGGAAAAGGCGGGCGTGCTGGGCGCGTCTTCAAAAGCGTCTACAAGGCCGGTTCCGCCAAGGGCAAGAACCTCGTTATCGTCGAATCGCCCGCCAAGGCCAAGACCATCAACCGCTACCTCGGCCCCGAGTACATCGTCCTCGCCTCGGTCGGCCACGTCCGCGATCTGCCGAGCCGCAACCCCAAGGGGGTCAAGAACCCCGTCCCCGGCGTCGACCTCGAGAACGACTTCAAGCCCACCTACGTCATCAACGAAGATCGCGCCAACGTGATCTCCGATCTGCGCCGAGCCGCCAAGGACGTCCAGTCCGGCGACGGCCAGATCTGGTTCGCAACCGACTTGGACCGAGAGGGCGAAGCCATCGCGTGGCACCTCGCGCAGGAACTGGGCATCACCAGCAAGCAGGCCAAGCGCGTCATCTTCCCGGCCATCACCAAGGCCGAGATCACCAAGGCTTTCAGCAATCCGCACCCTATCGATGAAGACCGGGTGAACGCCCAGCAGGCGCGCCGCATCCTCGATCGCATCGTCGGCTATCAGGTTTCGCCCCTTCTCTGGAAGAAGGTTGCGCGGGGCCTGAGCGCCGGCCGCGTGCAGTCCGTCGCCGTCCGTCTCGTCGTCGAGCGCGAGCGTGAGATTCGCGCCTTCATGCCCGACGAGTACTACGAGATCAAAGCCAATTTCACGGCTGAACTCGCCAAGGCCGCTGGCCTCGCCCCCGCCTGGCAGAAGTTCATCGCCCAGCGCGACGACAAGAACAACCCGCCCACCGTCGCCCTGCAGACCCACTGGCTCGAAGAGAATCATGGGTTCCGCGCAGAACTCATCGAAGTCGGCGGCAAGCCCATCGACATCCTCGCCCCCAAAGAAGGCGAGCACCGCACCGACGCCCAGAACAAGCAGATCCTCGACCGCGCCCTCGAGATCGCCCGCCTCGCCGGCGTGAAATCACCCGCCGTCAAGGTCACCGACGACCCAACCGGCAAAGGCCCCGCCAAATTCGTTCGCACCATCACGGGAGACATCGACCCCAAGACTCCATACAAAGTCGAGTCGATCGAGACCAAGCGCACCACGACGCGCCCCGCCCCGCCCTTCATCACCTCCACTCTTCAGCAGGCCGCGAGCAGCCGCCTCGGTTTCGGCGCCCAGCGCACCATGCGTGCCGCGCAGCAGCTCTACGAAGGCGTGGACATTCCCGGCGAAGGCCCGATCGGTCTCATCACCTACATGCGAACCGACAGCACGCACCTCTCGGGCGAAGCACTCAACGCCGCCCGCGCGTTCATCGGCAAGCAGTTCGGCGACAAGTACCTGCCCGAGAAGCCCAACTTCTTCTCTTCTTCCAACAAAGATGCGCAGGAAGCCCACGAGGCCATCCGACCGACCAACCCCGATCTGGCGCCGTCCAGCTCCAAGGTCCGCAAGGCCCTTACCGACGACCAGTTCCGCCTCTACGAACTCATCTGGCAGCGCTTCGTCGCCTGCCAGATGACGCCCGCGCAGTGGGACTCGACCACCATCCGCATTTCGGGTGGCACCGACCCCAGCCCCGCGAAGATCGTCACCTTCAAAACCACCGGCCGCGTCCTCATCTTCGACGGTCACTACAAGGTCACCGGCGTCCCCCGCGGCGGGGAAGAGCAGACCCTTCCGACCTTTAAAGAAGCACAGCCCCTCGCCCCCTTCGCCGCGAGCGTGCTCCAGAAGTTCACCTCCCCGCCACCTCGCTACAGCGAAGCAAGCCTGATCAAGATGCTCGAGTCCGAGGGCATCGGTCGCCCTTCCACGTACGCCTCGATCATCAGCGTCATCCAGGATCGCAAGTACGTCGAGCAGCAGCAGCGTCGCTTCTTCGCCACCGACCTGGGCGAGGTCGTCACCGATAAACTGATCGAGGGTTTCCCGCACATCATGGATGTCGGCTACACCCGCGAGATGGAACTTCAGCTCGACAAGGTCGAGGAAGACCACCTCGACTGGATCGACATGCTCAAGAAGTTCTACGGCCCCTTCAAAAAGGACCTCAAGAACGCGGAAGAATCCCTCGTCCACGCCAAGGCCGAGTCGCAGCCCTCCGACTACAAGTGCCCCACCTGCTCCAAGCCCCTCGTCTACAAGTTCGGCAAGAACGGTCGCTTCCTCTCCTGCTCCGACTACCCGACCTGCACCTACGCATCACCCGTCGACCGCGACGGCAAGCCACGCCCCGCGGCCGAAACGATCAACGTCATGTGCCCCAAGTGCGGCCGCGCCATGACCAAGCGCGTCGGCCGCTTCGGCCCATTCCTCGGCTGCTCCGGCTACACCGACAAGGAAAAGCCCTGCGACGGCCTCCTCAACATTGACAAGAAGGGCAAAGTCACCGCCCCCTCGCAGCCGCCAGTGTTGACCGATCTCCCCTGCCCCATCTGCGAATCCCCACTCAACCTCCGCAACGGAGTGAGGGGTCCGTGGCTCGGCTGCTCCCGCTTCCCCAAGTGCCGCGGCAGAGGCAAATGGGCCGAACTCGACGAAGCCAAACGCACGGACCTCGAAAAGCAGATGGCCGCCAACGACAAAACCAACCCGATCCCGGTCATCAAGACCATGGACGGGATCGCGCTCACCGATGCAAACGGCAAGCCGCTGCCGACGGCGAAGACGGTGGATCAGCTTTCGGGCGATGGTCCCGATACTGGTGAACAAACGCTCGAGTCGGTGGCGGATGAGATCGGGGTGTAGCCGTAGCTATGCCCTCGGATCGTCTGCTTAAGAGGAGTTTGGTCGTAGGTGTTATTTGTGCTTCCGGTTACGTGACGCTCTCACTCGCGGCATTACTCGTTTGGGCAACTCGGTCAAGCGAATGGGGGTTTGTAATTTTCCTTTGGCGAGGTGCAGCCGCACCGGCTGTGTGGCTCGGGCTGCACCTGCTTTCTCGTCCTTGGCTGGATTTGCTGGTCACGGGCTTTTATTTCGGAACAAGCTCTGCGCTCACACTTGTCGGCGGGATGGTGCTTGAACGATTCGCACTTCCTCCGAAAAGGACACGATGCGCTCGCTGCGGGTATTCTCTTCAAGGCCTTCCCCCTGAATCGATCACCTGTCCAGAATGCGGCACGGACATCCGACCGGAAATGCCCGAGAATTCATAGGAGACTGCGCGGCATTCCACTCCCGACCAACCGCGCACTCCGCCAGCGAACTCATCGTCCGAAGTACCACGCGACGAATCCGCAAGAAAGACGCGGTTGGAATTCACGGCACGTTGTTTTTCCAGATGAAGGCTCGGCGGAAGTACTTTCCAATCAATCGGGAAGACGACGTGAGTGTCCCTGCCTTTGTTCCGTTTTCCGCATGCATTCGCCGCCGAACGCCGCGAAAGAAGAGCTAGACCCCCGCTGCCCCAGCGGCCAGGTCGCAATCCTCTTTCCGAGGTCTTCGCCATCCGCCCGTGCTTTTGCCGCATTTTTTCTTCCAATGGCCCCGTGTTTCCTGTATGCTGCACGCAGAGGGGCTTTAAGTACCAAAAGGGGGATTCAATGAACCGTACCGTCCGAAGCATCTTGGGACTGGCCGTCATCAGCGGCATGACCGCATCGGCCGAAGCGGTCAACATCAACCTGTCCGGCGGCCTGGGAAACGGCAATTGGCACACGGCCAGTGTTCCATTGCCGGTCGGCAGTTCGGTGGCGCCGATCAACGTCGTACAGACTCTGGCCGGCGTGGGCAGCTTCTCGTGCGACGTGTACACCGACAACTCCGGCACGAGCACTCTGGGAAACAGCGTGTTCAGCCTGAAAGTCACCAATCTCGTATTCCAGGCTTTCGCGCCCCTGCCGACGACCCAGACCAGCGTGAAGTTGAAGATTGAGGAGAACTTCGTGGTTCCCTTTCCGCTGTCCACGCAGGCCGCCGTCATGGCTATGGACGGCATGATGTCTTCCACCGGCGGCTGTGTCGTGATCGGAAACGCTCAGTTCAGGTCTCCGATCGGCAGCGGCGGCGGCACGCCGCTCCCAACTCTCTCCTACAGCGGCGGCGCGGTGGGGCCCGACTTTTTCAATGTCGGACCGTCTTTCGCGACCGTGACCCCGCCTTTCGCCGGCATACCTCTGAACGTCTTGTTCCTGCAGATCCAGCTTGAGATCATCATCAACGGAAACGGGTCGGTCAGCATGCCCTCCAGTTTCACCACGTCTTCAGAAAACCTGCCTTCGCCAGGCACCCTCGGATTGGCCGCGATGACCGGACTATTCCTCAGCAGACGGCGAAGGTGATTGGCGGCCATCGCCGCACGAAATAACCGATCCGAATCTCGCGATCACTGCGCATCCTACGGGGCGGAGCGCCCGGTCCGGCGACTTCCTCCGCGGGGAGCCAGCACGCGTAATCCTTTCCGAAGCCCTCTCGCGGCAGGGCTTGCGGTTCAAGCGCACTCGATTTCCTTTGTTCAAAAAGCGAACTCTCGCCCCTCACTCGCCCCCGATGGAGCCCGCGAACGATCCGGCATGACCGCCCCCCACATGTCCCCCGCCGACTTCCGCGCCCAATCCCGCCGCGCCATCGACTTCATCGCCGACTACCTCGAACGCGTCGAATCCCTCCCCGTCCTCTCCCAGGTCAAACCCGGCGACATCTTCAACGCCCTCCCCGCGCACGCGCCCGACCAATCCGCGGCCTCGCGCGCCGGCATCACCGCCGAATGGTCCAACATCTTCGCCGACCTTGAAAAAACCATCCTCCCCGGCATCACCCACTGGCAATCACCAAACTTCTTCGCCTTTTTCCCCTCCAACACCAGCGGCCCCGCAATCCTCGGCGAACTGCTCTCCGCCGGCCTGGGCGTCCAGGGCATGCTCTGGCTCACCAGCCCCGCCTGCACCGAACTCGAAACCAGAGTCCTCGACTGGCTCGGCGAACTCATCGGCCTGCCGCGTGATTTTCTCTCCGACGGGGCCTCGCCGGTACAACCTGGCAACGGCGTCGGCAATGGGGGCGGCGTCATCGAAGGCACCGCCAGCGAAGCCACACTGGTTGCTCTCTGTGCCGCGCGACATCGCGTCCGCATCAGAAACCCCCTCCCCGAGGGAGGGGGCCTGGGGGTGGGTGGACGTCCGCGCAATGCGTCGAGCAAATCACCCGCAATTCCCACGTCCGCCTCAGCTCCCTACTTCACCATCTACTGCTCCTCCCAAGCCCACTCCTCCGTCATTAAAGCCGCGATGATCGCCGGCCTTGCCACTTCTCCTGATGATCGCACCCATCTCCGCCTCATCGACTGCGATAAGAACTTCGCAATGGACCCCGCCGCGCTCGAACGCGCGATCCGCGAAGACCTGAGGCAAGGCTTCACCCCCACTTACGTCGTCGCCACCGTCGGCACAACATCCTCCACCGCGATCGACCCCGTGGACAACATTGCGGGCGTCCTGAAATCCACCGGCTGCGACAAACTCGGCACCTGGCTCCACATCGACGCCGCCCACGCCGGCGCCGCCTGCGTCTGCCCCGAATACCGCGCGATGCTCGCCGGCATCGAACACGCCGACTCCATCGCCTTCAACCCCCACAAGTGGCTCCTCACCAACTTCGACTGCAACTGCTTCTACACCCGCGATCGCAAGAGCCTCACAGGCGCTCTCTCCATCACCCCCGAATACCTGCGCAACGCCGGCACCGACTCGGGCGCGATCGACTACCGCGACTGGCAGATCCCTCTCGGCCGCCGCTTCCGCGCGCTCAAACTCTGGTTCGTCCTCCGCCACTACGGCGCCGAAGGCCTGCGCTCACACATCCGCGAGCACATGCGCCTCGCCGAACTCCTCGAATCGCTCGTCCGCGCCGACCCCAACTTCGAAATCGTCGCCCCCCGCAGCATGAACCTCATCTGCTTTCGCTATCGCGGCAATTCGCCAATCCCGCGGCCTACTCCAGGATCCGCCCAAAAGAGCGGCAACGCGCGCTCTGTATCCTCCCCCTTTCCCAAAGGGGGAGGTGGCGCTTCGCCGGAGGGGGTTTCTTCGGAATTGGATGCGATCAACAAACGTCTCCTCGAATCCCTCAACAACAGCGGCAAGCTCTACCTCACCCACACCGTCCTCCCCGGCATCGGCTACACCATCCGCATGTGCATCGGCGCCGTCGCAACGCAGGAACACCACGTCCGCACCGCGTGGAAACTCATCGAGGACACCGCCGCCAAATTGAAGCAGGCACACTAACCGCATAGCAGTCTGCTGCTCTGCCGCTTTGCCGCTTTGCTGCTTTGCCGCTTTGCCGCTTTGCCGCTTTGCCGCTTTGCGACTCTACCTCACCCCCGCCAGCTTCCGCACCGTCACATCAAACGTGCGCACCATGCTCGTGTGGATCGCATAGACGACAACGCAGTAGACCACCGCCGCGCCCGCCGCCCCGATCGCCAGCGACACCCGCGCCGTCTCCAGCCCCCCCGCGCTCCCCACCGTCTGCGTCATCGCCGACTCCGCATTCACAAGCGCAAACACCAGCGGCCCCGGGCTCAGCGCCCCGAGCGCCGGCCCGATCCACGCCACGCTCAGCGCCGCCTGCCAGCCGCACAAGCCCATCAATCCCGCGACCGCGCCGACAATCCCCACCGTCGCCACCACCGACGAGATCGTCCCCTTGCTCCGCAGCGACCACTGCAACCCCACCATCACGCAGAACGCGATGAACGGCAGGACAACAACCGGCGCGAGCAGCGCCGCCTCCGGCAGCACCACCGGAGTTGTGATCACGCCTCCCGGCACCGACGACTTCACCACCACGCCGCCCTCTCGCCCAAGCCCACCGAACAGCACATACAGCGACGCCAGCGCCAGCGTCCCCAGCGGCACCGCCAACAGCGGCAGCAAATACGCGATCAACCCCCGCAATTTCCCGAGCAAGTAACTCGACGGCGTGATCGGCGTTGTCAAGAGCAGATCCAGCGTCCCATCCTCCCTCTCGCGGCTGATCGCCGTCGCCGCCATGTTGATCGCCACCAGCGTGATCACCGCCAATTCACCCCACACCGTCGCAAGGAGCGCCATCCGAAAGTCCGAATCGCTCAGCGATCCGGTGTGATAGAAGACCAAAAGCACCACGCCGAAAATCGCACCCGCACCGATAAACGCGTACCGCGCCACGATCCGCCCCAGCGTGCTGTTCCGTGCCGCAGCCTCTCTCCACGCGATCGGATTGTGCCAGACCGTCCGCGCCGGCCGCGTCTCGGCGCCCGCCGCGCCGAGCCCAAAAAGCCTGCGATACCACGGAATCCCGCCCTCTTCCCCGCTGAAGAGATTCAGCCCGCCGCTCCGCACCGTAAACGTCGAAACCACCATCAACCGCACGCTGAGCAAAAGCGACCCGTAGCACCACGTCCGCACCGGATGCTCCAGAAACAGATTCGTGAGCCCCCGCGTCGTCCCCTCCGGCGCTGTCGGATACTCCGAAGGATTCAAGAGCGCCATCAGCGCCAGGAACGGATTCACCGCCGTCATCCACGTCACGCCCGTCCCGCCCGCCGCCGCCTTCCCCGCATTCCGCAGAAATGCGTCCAGCCCCGCCGTCGTCGCAAGGTAACTGATCACGCACACATAAAACGCAAAGACCGCCCGCTTCCCCGCCAACCGCGACACCGACAGCGCAATCGCGATTGTCCCCACCAGCAGCACCGCGAACGCGCTGATCGCAAAACTCCCGAAAATCGCCCGCATCGGCACGCCGCCGAAATACTGCGTCAACGCAAACAGCGGCAGCGTCGCCACCATCAGCGCGATGATGAAGAACAGCCGCCCCAGCAGATTCCCCAAGACAATCTGCGCCGCTGTCAGAGGCGTCGTCAACAGCACTTCCCACGTCCGCGGGCTCGCCTCCTGCGCGATCGCCCCAGCCATGAACACCGGCGCCAAAATACAAATCAGCGCCAGCTGCAGGTACGCAATAAACGTAAAACTCGCCGAGGCATTGATCGCCAGCTCTCGATAATCCAGTTCACCGCCACCAAGCCGCGCAATCAACGACCAGAGCAAGACCAGAATGAGCACCGCCAGGTACGCCGCACGAATGTACAAATGCCGCGTCCGGCGCGAGCCGTTCTGAACCAACCGCACCGCGATCGGGTTCAGGGGAATCAGGTAGAGCATCCAGCGGACGAAGACGGGCATGGGGGGATGATAAGAAGTGGCAGAGGGACAAAGGGGCAAAGGGACAAGGGGGGCAGGACGAGAAGGCGACCAAGCTAGGTTGTCGCGGGCTTGAATGGCAGCGAGGGCCGAGCGCGTGAAGTGTCCTTCTCTTTGCCCCTCGGCCCCTCTGCCCCTTTGTCCCTTCCTCCTACCCCCTTCCCACCTCCATTACACTCCCACCATGAGCATTCAATCCCTCGCCAAGCAGTTCGTCGACATGTGCAACCAGGGCAAGAACTTCGACGTGATGCGCACGATGTACGCCCCCGACATCGTCTCCGTCGAGGGCGACGGCAAGGAGACCGTCGGCCAGCAGCCCGTCATCCAGAAATCCGAGAAATGGGCCGCCGTCAACACCATCCACGGCGAGAAAGTCCTCGGCCCCTACTTCTGCGGCCCAAACCAGTTCGCCGTCCACTTCACCTTCGAAGTCACCCCCAAGGCCACCGGCAAGCGCACCACGCTGCCCGAGGTCGCCGTTTACACCGTCAAGGGCGACAAGATCACCCGCGAGCAGTTCTTCTTCGATGGCCCGCGCTGAGCATGCCCGCACACGACCCGATCGTGAACGGATCATCCGGAACGCAACATGCCCCCGAAACTCCGCGTCCTCTGCTTCTCCGTCTCCCTTGACGGATACGGTGCGGGCCCCTCCCAAAGCCTTCAAAATCCCCTTGGCCTCCGCGGACACGAACTCTTCAACTGGTTCATGCCCACCCGGACGTGGAGAAAGATGCAGGGTCAAGACGGCGGCGAAACGGGAGTGGACGACGACATCGCCGCCAAGGGCTTCGATAACATCGGCGCCTGGATCCTCGGCCGCAACATGTTCGGACCCGTCCGCGGCCCGTGGCCCGACGAAACATGGAAAGGCTGGTGGGGCGATGAGCCCCCCTACCACACGCCCGTCTTCGTCCTCACACACCACCCGCGCCCTCCTCTCCGCATGAACGGCGGCACCGAGTTCCACTTCATTACCGACGGAATTCACGCAGCGCTCCAGAAGGCAAGAGACGCCGCCGGACCCAAAGACATCCGCCTCGGCGGCGGCACCGCGACGATCCGCCAATACCTGCAGGCCCGCCTCATCGACGACCTCCACCTCGCAATCTCCCCCGTCCTCCTCGGCAGGGGCGAGCACCTGCTCCACGGAATCGACACCAACGCCCTTGGCTACCACTGCGAGCGCCACCTCGCCAGTTCAAAGGCCGTTGCCCATGTATTCCTTCGAAAACAGGCCTCGGCGTAACCCAACGGTCGTCCGAAATTCGCGATGCCCGTCGCCCCAATCCGAAGCCCCCTCCCTGAGGGAGGGGGTTGGGAGTGGGTTCGTTCAATCCGAATTACACCGCACGAATGAGAACCCGCCGCACAACCTTCAACAAGAGGTACGTGAGCGCCGCAACGCAAACGGCGATGAGCGTCGATCGCATCGCAGTGGCGGCCTCGAAGGAAATGCCCACGCCGGTCAAGAGCAGGACGTAGGCAGCGACGCAGCCCGGACACTTGGGAACCAGCGCAAGCGTCGTGATCGGCAGCGCCCACTCGATGAACGCAACGATGCGCCACGGCCATCGCTGGAAAGAAGTCGGCACGGCAGACTCGCCATCGTTGCAGCGGCATCGCATTGGAAATTCTCCCGGCCGCTGGGGACCAGTTGCAGCACGCCCGCGCTTCAGCGCGGCATCACCGGACCCGTAATCCCCGGCCTCTCCTCCCACGGATGAACAAACTTCACCTGGTCGTACCGGTCGTGATGCCGCAGCCACCCCATCCCCGGCGATTCCGCCTCGTCGCGCCCCTTCGGTGTGACATCCATGTACTGGTACGCCGTCAGGAAGGTGTCCAAACCCCGCGCGTAGGTGGAATATGTGTGGTAGATGGCGCCTCGGGAATCCTTGATGAAAACCGACAACCCCGGCAATTCCCGAATCGGGTACGCCCCGCGATTGAAGTTGTACACGGCGTCCCCTGATGCGAGCTCCTGGTCAGTGAATGAGACCCCGTAGTCGCGTCCGAAGTCCGTATTGCCGCCCGAAACCCACGGAAACGTCCAGCCCATCCGCTTGCGGAACGCCTCGATCTGTTCAACCGGCGCCTTGGACACCGTCATGAACGAGATGTCCCGATGAGCAAGATGGATCACCAGCGAGTTGTAGTGGTCCGCGATGAACGAGCACGACTTGCACCCCTGCGACCACGTCGGGTCGAACATGAAGTGATAGACGACGAGTTGGCTCTTTTCCCCGAACAGGTCGGCGAGCGATTTCTTCCCGCTCGGCGAATCAAAGGTGTAAGTCTTCTCCACCTTCACCCACGGCAGCTCGCGAACCTTTGCCGCCATCGCATCCCGCTGGCGTGTGAATTCCTTTTCTTCGACAAGAAGCGCCATCCGCTTCTCCAGCCACTCCTGCCGGGAAACAACGCGGTGTCCTGAGACCCCATTCTCATCCTTCATTGTGCCAGCTTGACCACTCGCCATTGGATTTCTCCTTCGCAATCCCCCGCTCACCGCCCCCACCCTTCACCGATTACCGCCGATCTGCCAATCTGCCGCTTTGCCGCTTGCTGCTTTGCCGCTTTCCGTTACCTCTTCGCCATCCGCTCCGCCACTTCCTTGATCCGCTTCATCCCGTGCGCCCAGCCGTCAGGCATCCCTTCCCTCAACTCCTGCGGCAGGACCCCCATCGCCCGATGCGTCAACGACAGCCGCACTCCGTTCGCCTCCGGCTTCAGGCGATACTGAACGAAGTTCACCGCAGGAAACGACATCGGCATCGGCCCGTTGAGTTCCAGGAGCACCGGCGCCTTGATCACCTGCACGTGTCCCCACAGGTGCCCGTACTTATGCCCGCCCGCTTCGCCCAGATCGCGATACCAGCGCCCGCCCGGCCAAGGCTCGATCTTCATCGGAAACGGCTTGCCATCGGGCATCACGCTGCCCGGTCCGAGTTCCTCGAGCAACGCCTCAAACGCGATCTCGGGCGACGCGTTGATGAAGATCTCCTTGCGGATGTCGAGCGTGCTGACGGTTTCATTTTCTGTTGAAGAATTCGGGGTT
>JBGAPK010000008.1:0-137652 GCA_044221315.1 Phycisphaerales bacterium
GAGGAGTGGGGGTGGGGGTGGGGTTGCCAGTGGTGGGGGGGTTCGATCCTCGTTGCCTGCCGTCCGGGCGCCGGGAGTTGACGAAAGCAAGATCGCCGATCTTACTGATTCCGACTCCTCCCAATCCGGACTGCGGCACATCCCCGTCGGCGATGTCGTTGCCAGCCCCTTCCAGGCCCGCCGCGTCTTTGAAGAGGAGCCGCTGAAGGCCCTCGCCGATTCGATCAAGAAAGCCGGCGTCATGCAGCCGGTGATTGTCCGGCCGCGGACACATTCGAAAGACGCTCTCCCTTCCCCCAACCCCTTCCCTCAGGGAAGGGGCTTCGGAGCGCACGGCGCTGAGAAGTTCGAACTCGTCGCCGGCGAGCGGCGCTGGCGTGCGGCCAAGTTCGCCGGGCTCACGCACCTGCCCGCGATCGTCCGCACGCTCAGCGATGAAGAGGCCGTCGAGTGGGGCCTGATGGAAAACATCCAGCGCACCGACCTCAACGCGATGGACCGCGCGCACGCCCTCAAGACCATGTCCGACCGCTTCGGCCTCTCGCAGGTCGAGGTCGCTTCGAAGCTCGGCATGGACCGGGCTTCTGTTTCAAACCTGGTGCGCCTCCTCGAGCTCGAGCCGGAAGTGGGGGAGTTGATCGCCGCGGGAGGTTTGGATGCGTCGCACGGCAAAGCCCTGCTCGCGATGAAGCCCGGAGTCGATCGCATTTCTCTCGCGCGCGAGGCGGCACGCAACGAGTGGTCGGTCTCGAAGATCACTTCGGCGGTGAAGCGAATCGCGAGCGGCGCCGAGAGCGGCGGGGGGCCAGTTGCGGGAGATGATCCGCGCGACGCGAGCGCGGCAGGCCGCCGCGCCGTGATCGTCGATCTCGAGCGCCGCCTCGGTCAGCAGTTAGGAACGAAGGTCTTCATCAAAGCAAACTCGAGCGGCGAAAAGGGAAAGATTGTGATCGAGTACTACGGCCTCGATCACTTCGACGGCCTGGTGACGCGGATGGGAGTGAAGTAAATCACGGTGGCTTGCAGCGGTTCTTGAATAAGTTGGTCGCGCAGGAGCGTGACGGGTGGAGAGGTGGCATGACTACTCCGCGCGTTGTGGTTGGCGTGGATGTAGGTGGACCATCAAAGGGATTTCATGCTGTCGCGCTTCGGGACGGCGCCTACCTGGATCAGATTGCCTCGAGGCGGGCGGTCGAGATTGCGGAGTGGTGCCGCGGGGTTGGCGCGAGCTGCGTTGGGGTTGATTCTCCCTGTCGATGGAGCGTGACGGGACGGGCGCGACGGGCGGAGCGCGACCTGATGGCGGAACGAATCTGGTGTTTCTCAACGCCGACGATTGCTGCGGCGAAGGCTCATCCGAAGGGCAACTTTCTCTGGATGCTGAACGGCGCCGAGTTGTTCGGGCTGCTCCAAACGAGTTACAGTTTGTTTTCCGGTGAATGGGAGGAGCGGGCGCTCTGCTTTGAGACTTTTCCACAGGCGGTTGCCTGTGCGCTTGCGGGGCAGGTTGTGCCTGCGAAAAAAAAGGGGGCGGTACGGCGAGGACTGCTTGAGCGTGCCGGACTCGATTGTGCAAGGTGCACCAGCATTGACAAGGTTGACGCGGCGATGTGCGCGATCGCGGCACACTCGCTGGCTGTGAAGCGATTCAAAGCCTACGGGGACGCGGCGGAAGGTTTCATTGTGGTGCCAAAGACACCGTTCGATTGGTGAGCGCAACGGGTTCACCTCCAAAAACAAACCCGCCCTTGCGGGGCAAGGGCGGGAGGAAAATCGTTGCGATCGCTGGTGAATCAGCGGGTGATCGGGTACGGGCTCAGGCGGCTGGGGCGATCGACCTGCCAGAGGCGGCGCCAGTCGTCGGAGGCCTTGCGCCAGTCGTCGTTGGCGGTGACGTAGAACTGGTTGTCATCGTCCACGTAGCGGAGGGCTGAACCCTCGAGCCCCGGTTCCGGGTTGTTGCGAATCTGGCTGAGCGACTCGCCCTTGCTGACGTTGGAGGTGTAGCAGCCGCCGAGAAAGAGGAGGCTGGAGCCGGCGAGAACGAATTGGATGGCGCGCTTCATGTTGGAACTCCAAAGGACCCCGAGGGCTACGAGTGTATCGGCTGTACGGGCGGGGGGAAGGGCTCGGTTTCGGGGAAGACGGGGAAAGAGCGGCAGAGCAGCAGATTCGCAGAGCGGCAAAGGAGAACCGAAAAGGCCCTTGCCGGACGAGGTCGGCCGCCCTGCCCGTGTCTAGCCAATTTCGGTTGAAAACTGCGCGGATCGGCGCTCGGCCAATTCCTCCTTCGGGGAGGGGGGTACATGCATAAGGGTCGGTATAAACGGAACTTGGAGTGCGATAAATGGTGGGGGGAGGGCTGGGTTTGTTGCCGGTCGGGCGGGTGCGGGCGATAGTGGGGTATGGACGTTTCAGGCACAGATTTGGCGGGATTGATGGGTTTGAGCGGCGGGCTCCAGGCGGCCAAGTTTGGGTATGCCGTTGCCGCCAAGGTGCTGGACGTGGCTCGGGATGAGGGGGATTCTGCGATCGGCCTTTTGCAGGCAGCAACCAAGGCGGCAGAGGCTGGAAATAAGGCGATGACGGACGGGCTGGAGGGTGCTTTGAGGGCCCTTGATGTGTATGCGTGACTGGATTTGAGTTGGGGGATGGAGTTTGAGCCCTGCCGAGATGGCAGGGCTCGGTCGTTTTTGGGGGCTTGGCGGACAATTGCAAACCCACCCCCAACCCCCTCCCTCCCCCCACTCACAGGAAGGGGGCTTCAGAAGTGGCGCGCGGGTTGCAATGGGTCTCTGTTGCCTTGGCGAATAGGCTGGGGCGGAGACTGCCATGAAACCAGATCGACTGACGAATGCTGCCCAGGAAGCTCTTGCCAATGCACAGAGCGAGGCCGTGAATCTGTCCAATCCGGAGATCAACGGGCTGCATGTACTGGCGGGGCTTTTGGGTGAGGGCGGCGAAGGGGGCGGGGAGTCTGTTGCGGCGTCGATTGTGAAGCGGGCGGGGAGCGAGCCTCGGAAAGTGCTTGCGCTTGTGCGTGCGGAGTTGAGTCGGCAGCCAAAGAGCAGCAGCGGGGCTGGGAGCGCGGGCCGGGCGCTGATGGAGATTCTGAACAAAGCAGAAGAGGTGAGCAAGAAGATGGGGGACTCGCTGGTGAGCAGCGAGCATCTCTTGATGGCGTTGGCGGAAGTTGTTGGGCCGGCGCGGGATGTTTTGAAAGTGGTGGGATTGGATCGTGGGCGGGTGGAGAGCGCGGTGAAGGAGATCCGCGCGGCAAGCGGGGTTTCGAATGTGAACGACCCGGCGGCGGAGAGCGGGTTTGAGGCGCTGAAGAAGTATGGCATTGACCTGACGCAGCGTGCGCGGGATGGGAAGTTGGATCCGGTGATCGGGAGGGATGAAGAGATCCGGCGCTGCATGCAGGTCTTGAGCCGGCGGACGAAGAACAACCCGGTGTTGATTGGAGAGCCGGGAGTCGGCAAGACAGCGATCGCGGAAGGTCTTGCTCTGCGCATCGTGAACGGAGACTGCCCGGATGCGATGAAGAGTCAGCGGATTATCGCGCTGGATGTTGGGCAGCTCTTGGCGGGGGCGAAGTTTCGTGGGGAGTTTGAGGAGAGGCTGAAGGCGGTGCTGCGCGAGGTGACGAACAGCGCGGGCAAGGTGATTCTGCTTATTGATGAGTTGCACACGATCATCGGGGCGGGTGCCGCGGAAGGGGCGGTGAGCGCGGGGAATCTGCTCAAGCCGGCGCTGGCGCGTGGGGAACTGAAGTGCATCGGGGCGACGACGCTGGATGAGTATCGCAAGCACGTTGAGAAGGATGCGGCGTTCGAGCGGCGGTTCCAGCCGGTGTATGTGGATCAGCCCAGCGTTGAGGAGACGGTGGCGATATTGCGCGGGCTCAAGCCCAAGTACGAGGCGCATCATGGCGTGCGGATCCTGGATGGCGCGATCCTGGCGGCGGCGACGCTGAGCCATCGATACATCGCGGACCGGTTTTTGCCGGACAAGGCGATTGACTTGATTGACGAGGCCGCGAGCAAACTGCGGATCGAGAACGACTCGATGCCGACGGAGCTGGATGAATTGCGCCGGCGGATCATGCAGTTGGAGCTCGAACGGGAGACGGTGAAGCTCGAGGTGGAGGAGGCGAAGAAGGGCCGGACGAACACGGACGGGGCGTCCAAGGAGAACGAGCGGCTGAACCGCGAGTTGGCGGAGTTGCAGGAGAAGAACCGGGGCTTGACCGCGCGCTGGGAGGAAGAAAAGAAGGATTTGGAGACGATCAAGCACGTGCGCGAGGAGATCGAGCGCAAGCATGTCGAACTGGAGCAGATGCAGAGGCGGGGAGATTTGGAGGCGGCGGCGCGGATCCGGTATGGCGTGTCGCGCGAGTTGGAGAAGCAGTTGGCGGAGGCGGAGAAGAGCTGGGCCAAGCGCGTGGCCAAGGGCGGGACGCTGATCAAGGAAGAAGTGGATGCGGAGCAGGTGGCGCAGATCGTCGGGCGCTGGACGGGCATTCCGGTCTCGCGGCTTGTTGAAGGCGAGCGCGAGAAACTCGTTCGGATGGAGGGGCAGCTCGAGAAGCGCGTCATCGGACAGGAGCACGCGCTCAAGGCCGTGAGCGATGCGGTGCGCCGGTCGCGCGCGGGGCTGGGCGATCCGAAGCGGCCGATCGGCTCATTCTTGTTCCTGGGGCCGACGGGTGTCGGCAAGACCGAGACGTGCAAGGCGCTGGCGGAGTATCTGTTTGATACCGACGAGGCGATGATTCGGATCGACATGAGCGAGTACGGCGAGAAGCACGCGGTAGCGCGGCTGGTGGGCGCACCTCCGGGATACGTCGGCTACGACGAGGGCGGGCAGTTGACGGAGGCGGTGCGTCGGCGACCGTACTGCGTGGTGCTGCTGGATGAGATCGAGAAGGCGCACCCGGATGTCTTTAACATTCTGCTGCAGGTGCTCGATGACGGGCGGCTGACGGATGGGCAGGGGCGCACGGTCGATTTCCGCAACACGATCGTGGTGATGACGAGCAACTTTGGGAGCGCGCAGATTCAGGAACTGACGAATCACGGGGCGGAGGATTGGGAGATCGAGGCGGCGGTGCGCGAGATGCTGAAGCGCGGGCCGGCGGGATTGGCCGCGGACGAGTTTGTCAAGGCCGCGGGATTGAGCCCGAAGGTTGCCGACGCGATGCGGAAGATGGCGATGGTGGGGGGCGACCCGGGCGGGCTGATGAGGCCGGAGTTGCTCAATCGCATCGACGAGACGGTTGTGTTCCGGCCCTTGCCGAAGGAAGCGATCGCGAAGATCGTGGATATCCAGTTGGGTCGTCTGCGCGAGCGGCTGACGGCGAAGGGGATGACGCTGACGCTGACGGACGCGGCGAAGTCGCAATTGGCGGACGAGGGTTGGGACCCGGCGTTCGGGGCGCGGCCTTTGAAGAGGGCGATCCAGCAGAGGGTGGAGAATCCGCTGGCGGCAAAGTTGCTGGCGGGAGAGTTTGGGGATGGGGATTCGGTGAAGGTGGATTACTCGGGGAACACGTTTGTGTTTAAGAAAGGGAAGTAGAAGAACGGCAGAGCAGCAGAGAAAGCCGCGAAGCGGCAAGTCGGCAATGGCGGCAAAGGGGAGCGCGCAAGGACGATTGAGGTGCGCATGAAGACGATCGGGATTGTCGCTCATAGTGCGGAGGGTGCCGCGCTTTGTTTTTTGACGGCTTGCCGCGAGGGAGGCGAGCGGCTGGGGGCGTACATGCACCCGGACATTGTAATGAGCGCGGTGCCGATGGCGTTGTCGATGCCGGGGTGGGAATCGGGGGACCACGAGAGCGTGGGACGGTTCCTGGCCAAGGGGATTCGGCTGGTGGCGGATGCGGGCGCGGACTTCTATGTCTGCCCCGACAACACGGCGCACATTGTGCTGGAGAAGATCGCTTCGACCACGCCGATCCCGGGGTTGCACATTGCCGAGGTTGTGTGTCAGGAGATCGCGGCGAAGGGGTGGACGAGGGTGGGGCTGCTGGGGACGAAGTGGACGATGACCGGGCCGGTGTACGCGAACGCGCTTGCGGCACATGGGATGGAGCGGCTCATTCCGGACGAGGCGGTGCGGATGGAGTTGAATGCGGCGATCTTTGAGGAGTTGTGCCGCGGGGACTTTCGGGAGGCGACGACGCGGAAGTTTCTGGATGCGATTGAGGGGCTCAAGGCGCGCGGGGCAGAGTGTGTAATTCTGGGATGCACGGAAATTCCGCTGATTGTGAACGCGGGAAACTCGTCATTGCCGGTGCTGGATTCGACGCGGCTGCTGGCGGCTGCCGCGGTGCGGGTGGCGATGGATGAGCAGCCGATTGAGAAGGGCGGGGGGTGGCTTAGGGATCGGTGATGCAGTTCGTGCGCGGACGCTGCGGGCGAAGAACCCCCTCCGGCCGCTAGCGCGGCCACCTCCCCCGCTGGCAGCGGGGGAGGAGAAATGCAAAGGCGTTGCGGTGTTTGTTGGCGGTTGGATGCGTTGAGTTTGTTGCGTGTACGAAGACCCCCTCCGGCCGTTATCGCGGTCATCTCCCCCGGTGAGCGGCGGGGGAGGAGAAATGCAAAGGGCGTTGCGGTGTTTGTTGGTCTTTCGATGCGTTGAGCGTGCTGCACGCATGAAGACCTCCTTTGCCCGGTGACGCTGCCGGAGACACAGGCGTGGCGGCATCAACGCGGCGCCGTGAGGGGCGTGTACAAGTCGTGACTCGCGAATCCTCACCGGATGACGCGGCGCAGTTCGCCGCGGCGTGCTGAGACCCAGTCGCTTCAGCGGTCGAGTTGTGCGCGAGGAAAGTTCCCTGTTGTGGCGGGGAGATTTGTCCGCGGCGTTGACTTGAGAGGATGCGGGGCTTCGATGGCTTGCATCGCGACCGGCGAGGGCCGGCGCGGCAGGGGCCCGATGTCGGGCCCTGGCTCCTTGAGGCTCCCGGTCGCTCCTGAGAGGCGACCGGGAGTTTGAAGAGGGGAAGGTTGGGGGGCGCGTCCGTGGGGGCGTGGACGGGGAAGGAGAAGACAATGCGGAACCGTCTTGCGAAGCAGAGCGTGGGCGCGGTGCTGCTGGCGTGCGGTGCGTTGAGTGGCGTGGCGCGGGCCGATGCGGACGGGCACAAGGACGTGACGTGGCAGTTTGTCTCGGCGCGCGGCGGCGCGGGCATCGTGGGCAACTGGAGCGCGTACGCGCGCGCGGAGGCCGCGTGCCAGCACGGGCATGACGGGCCGCACGAGAACGCGCCGGGCGCGAACGGGCACGGGACGTGGGCGGCGATGACGGGGTTCACGGGGCCGTGGCTGACGGACAGCGCGACCGTGCCGCACGCGAACAGCACGGCGAACATTCGGATGTCGGCGGGTGCGGCGTTCGAGGAGCCGGGCGGTGTGGCGCCGCAGGGGTTCACTCGGTACAACGCGACGCTGACGAAGGACTGGAGCACGCAACTCAACTGGGGGGCGGATTTCATCCCGACGCTCAGCCACGCGTGGGTGCACGGCGAAGCGAGCCTGAATGCGGGCTCGGCACTGCGGTACCAATTGACGGGCAATGTGGAGGGGGCGGCGATCCGGCCGCGGGAGGGGCGCGGTGACGGCAAGGGCCTGCAGGTGGTGAAGACGAAGAACGGGCACACGGCGACGTGGCGCGATCCGATCTTCATCCAGTTGACCAATGACCGCACCGGCGAGACGCTGAGCGAGGAGCTGTTCCACTACGACCTCAAGGCGGACTTTGCGGACGACTCGGCGGGGTGGACGATCGCGGGCGAGACGATGACGCTGCGAGCCGGTGGCGGCGAGACGGGGAACTGGCTGGGCAGCATCAGCATCACCGGCGCGGCGAACAGTTCCTGGCTGCTGAATCCGCTGGGAGAGTTCGGAGCTTCGCTGACCGGCGGGCTGTTTGCGGCGTCCGGCTACTGGGCGAATCTGTGGCAGGTGCAGACCGACGCGCAGGGGCGGGCGATCGCGGCGACGATCAACCTCGCGGACCTCAATTGGAACCTGCAGTACATGATCCCGGACAGCGTCATGAACGACACGGACTCGTACACGCGGGTGCTGAGCGTGGTCGAGGATTACGAAGAGCAGGGGGGCGATGTGATTCCGGCGCCGGCGTCGTTGGCGCTGCTGGGGCTTTGGTTTGCGGCATCGAGGAACAGGCGGCGGTGACAGGCGTTTGGTGGTGGCGCGATGCTCCCGGGTGTCGGAGTGGCATCCGGGGGATTTTGGGGTTGATTTGTGGAGGAAGTTCGCGCAGGGCGAGCGGGGATATTTCCCTGATTTCAGCGGGGAGGCCGACGACACGCTTGATCGGTCGGACGCTGCGGCATCAATGAACCGGTGCGCGGTGCTCTGCGCGCGAACATGCGGACAAGAAGGAGGGTGTCGTGCGAAACTCCATGATGCTTGCGGGGTTTGTGGGGGTGTCGGGGGCGTGCGTGATGTCGGGCGCGCCGGCGGCGTGGAATCCGACGAGCGAGTTCAGCATCTCGAACGGGAATCCGAACGGCGTCTGGTCGTACGGGCAGAAGTCGCCGGGGCTGGAGGGGTTTGTCCTGATGCAGTACCCGGTGATGGGTGTGCAGGGGCCGTTGTGGGGCGCGCGGGACTGGAGCGACCTCACGCCCTCGATCTGGCTCAACACGACGCCGAACGAATTTCAGGGGATTCCGTCGGGGGTTGTCTCGCTGCACCCCGGGCCGAGCGGCGAAGCGGCGACGATCCGGTTCACATCTCCGGTCGCGGAGGCGATGACGATCCGAGGGAAGTTCACGCCGGGAAACTCGGGGATCATGCTGGTGGGCGTGATGGTGAACGAGGTGCTGGAGTGGCACGCGGTGGATGCGGGGCCGTTCTGGCTGACGCGGACGCTGGCGGTTGGCGGCACGGTCGATTTCGTCGTGTACGGTGGGTATGGCAGCGGCGCGACGGGGTTGATCGCGGAGATTGGTGGGGCGTGCCCGGCGGATCTGAACGGGGATGGGCTGGTGGAAGATGCCGACTTTTCGATTTTCGTCGTGCAGTATGACGTCTTGGACTGCGCGGACGCGGCGATGCCGCTGGGGTGCCGCGCGGATCTGAATGGAGACTCCCTGGTGGATGATGCGGACTTTGTGATGTTTGTGAAGGCGTATGACGAATTGGTGTGTCCGTGAAGAAAGCGGCAAACAAGGCAGCAAATCGGCAAAGCGGCAAATCGCACCGACGAATGTGCAGGGCGTGGAGTCAACGCCTCGGGTAGTTATTGCGACCTTTGATCGCTGCGCGATGGTTTGGATTTCGCTCTCGCGCGGGAACGAACGGTGTGGTATTCTGAGTGTTCGCGGGGCAGGTGGAACACATGCCCGATGGGTGAGGACAATCAATGAAGAGCGTTTTCTTTGGTGCGTGCGCGAGTGTGGTGTTGTGCGCGTCGGTGCCGGCTTCGACGGAGAAGGCGGCGTGGGCTGCGCTGGATGAAGCGCCCGCCGCGGCGGGGGCGGTGGCCCGGTCGCAGGCGTATCTGTACCGGACGTTTCGGTTGGACATGGCGGAGATGAGGGCAAAGCTCGCGCGGGCATTGCCGGAGAGCGTGATGCGCGGTGGCGGGGCGGGGATGGGAGCGGCGCTGGCGCAGGGGAGCGTGATCGATATTCCCATGCCGGACGGCGCTACGCAGAGGTTCACGCTGTTCGAGGTGCCGGTGATGGAGCCGGAATTGGCGGCGGCGTATCCGTATATCAAGACATATGCGGGTGAATCGCTGGAAGTGCCGGGTGCGCAGGTGAGGCTGAGCATGACGGCGCGCGGGTTTCACGCGATGATTCTGTCGCCGGAGGGCGATGTTTTCGTGAATCCTGCGGAGGCGATGCCGAGCGATCGGACGGAGGAGTACGTGTCGTTCCGGCATGAGGATGCCGCGGATCAGGGCGCGTTTGAGTGCGACGTGCTGGGCGGGGAGGGCGGCTCGGGCGTGGCGGACGAGACTGGTTCGGGCGCGCTGGTGCAGAATCTTCGGGGAGCGACTCTCAACACGCTGACGCTGGCGTTCGTGCCGACGGCGGAGTGGGCGACGCTGCACGGTGGGACGAAGGAGACGGTGGTGTCGGCCTTGGCGGAGCACGCGAGCCGGATCAGCGCGATCTATGAGCGGGAAATGTGCGTGCGGTTCATCCTGACGAGCCGGCAGCCGGACCTGGTGCAGTTTGATCCGGCGACGGACGGGCTGACCAACTCGGACGCGTCGGCGATGCTGAGCGAAGGGCCGGCGGTGATCACCAGGCTGGCGCCGGGGCTGGTGGCGCAGGCGCGGCAGGTGATCGGGACGTACGGGGGCGGGGTGGCGTACCTGAACAGCATCTGTTCGAGTCAGGTGAGCACGGCGAACTCGGCGGTATCGATCGACTATCCGTACACGACGATGGTGGCATGTCACGAATTGGGACACATGTGCGGGGCGTCGCACACGTTCAGCGGGTACGGCGAGCGGTGCGGGCCAAACTACATGATCGCGGTGGAGCCGGGGAGCGGATCGACGATCATGTCGTACGCGCGGCAGTGCTGGCCGGACAACATCGTGCCGGAATCGGAACTGATGTTCCATGGGCGGAGTTTGCGGGAGATGTCGGTGCCGACGAACTGCGGAACGTTCGCTTCGACGGGCAACGCGTACCCCACAGTCGTGTTGCCGCCGGAATGGGCGGGGTCCGGGTTCTGGGTGCCGCCGAACACGCCGCTGCTGCTGCCGGCGGTGGTGTCGGATTCGAACGGGGACGCGGTGACGCTGGCGTGGGACCAGGTGGACCTTGGGCAGCGGGCGCTTCTGACGGCCGGGGATGCGGGGAACAACCCGATTATCCGGTCGTGGCTGCCGCGGAGCGAGACGCAGCGTGTGATCCCGGCGTGGGAGAAGCTGCTGAGCGGGCAACCATCGGTGGGTGAGACGCTGCCGGCGACGAACCGGACGGTGACGATCGCGATGATCGCGCGGGACAACCGGGTTGGGGGCGGGGCGCTGCGGTACAGCGACTACCAGATCAGTTGCGTGCCGGCGGGCGGGCCGTTCCGGGTGCTGAGCCCGAACGATGGGCTGGCACGGTCGGCGGGGCCGCTGCTGGTGACTTGGAACAAGGCGCAGACGGATGCGGCGCCGTTCGGGCGGACGAGTGTTCGGATCAGTCTGATGCGCAACGACGCGGACCGCGACCCGCTGGTGCTGCTGGCGAATACGCCCAACGACGGTTCGGAGGTGGTGGAGTTGCCGGAACTGGACCTGGCGGCGGCGCGGATCATGGTGCAGCCGATCGGGGCGATTTTCTTTGATGTGTCGCGGAAGCCCTTTGCCGTGCTGGCGCGGAGCGTCGGGGCGGATGTGCGTGTGGCGGGTGCGGCGCGGATTTCGGATTCGTTCGCGAACGGGAATGGGAACGGGGTTGCGGAGGCGGGCGAGAGCCGCGTGCGGGTGTACTTGCCGGTGGTGAACGCCGGGCAGGCGGAGGCGGCGGGCGTATCGGGGCATCTCGAGAGCCACACGGCGGGCGTGAGCGTGATCGTCGCGGATGCGACGTGGGATGTGCTTGCGCCGGGCGCTGGGGCGGAGAATGCGACGGCGTTTGTGATCTCTGTGGCACCGGACTATCCGTGCGGGGCGACGGCGGAGCTTGAATTCACGCTGCACTTCGGCGAATCAGGCACGGCGAGTCAGACGGCGATGGTGGCCACCGGGAAGAGCGATGTGCCGAGCCCGCAGCAGACGTTCTCGTATTCGGGCCCGGCGGCGTTGATTCCGGACGGGGACCCGGCGGGTGTGAGCGTGGGGCTGAATGTCCCGGCGCTTCCGGGCATCGTGAAGGATGTAAAGTTCCGGTTTGACGGGACGGCGAGCACGGACATGAACTCGACGGCGGTGGGGCTGAACCATCCGTATGTGGGCGACCTGGTGCTGGAGTTGACGAATCCGACGGGAACGACGATTCAGCTGGCGAACCGGCCGGGCGGTGTCGGCAACTACGGGCACAACTTCGCGGCGACGCTCTTCGACATGACGCAGGTGGTTTCGTACATGCAGTACGAGAGCGTGCGGCGGGCGCCGTACGACGGGGTGTTCTTTCCGAAGGACGATCTGAATCTGCTGGCGGGCGGCAACGGAACGGGGGCGTGGACGTTGCGTGTGGCGGACATGCGGGTGGGGGAGTCGCCGGAATTGCATCCGACGCAGGCGCCGGCGGTGCGGAGATTCAGTCTGCTGGTGACGTGTCTTTTGCCGCCGCAGTGCGCGGCGCCGAAGGCGTACTGCGAGGGGGATTTCACGCAGGACGGACAGGTGGACGATTCGGACTTTTCGGTGTTTGCGGTGGCGTACGACGCGATCTTTGACAGCGCGGGCGATCTGGACGGCGACACGCTGACGACGGACGCGGATTTCTCGCTGTTCGTGGTGGGGTATGAGGCGTTGGTTTGTCCGTGAGGAGAGCGGCAGAGCAGCAGATTTGCAGAGCAGCAGAGAAAGCAGCAAAGCAGCAAAGCAGCAAAGCGGCAAATCGGCAAAGCGGCAGAGCGGCAGAGAAGAAGAACCCTTCCCCAAACCCCTCCCCTCAGGGGAGGGGCTTCAGAGCGTGTGCTTTGTGTGGGCGGCGATTCGGGCTTCGAGCTTTGTTTTTGCCGCGGGCCATTCGTTGGCGAGGATGCTGTAGAAAACTGCGTCGCGGATGAGTTTTTCGTCCGAGCCGGGGACGGTGGCTATGCGGTGATGGCGGAGCGTGCCTTCGCGGACGGCGCCGAGTTTGGCGATGGCGGTCTGGCTGTGGAGATTTGTGCCGCCGGTGGTGAATTGAACGCGGATGGCGGTGGGTGAAAGTGTCTCGAAGGCGTGGCGGAGCATGAGGAGCTTGATTTCGGGGTTGACGACGGTGCCGTGATGCGCGCGGCCGATCCAGGTGCGGCCGATCTCGACTCCCCGGTGGTCGGGGCGGATTTCCATGAAGGTGGTGCGGCCGATGGCGGCGCCGGTGGAGTTGAGCACGATCGCAAGGGCGACCGAATCGTGGATGGCGTTGACGGAGGCGATCTCGCGTTCGAAGCCGGAGACGCTCCATTCGGGCGGGTGCTGCGCGGTGTGTCGGAAGAGTTCGGGGTCGGCGGAAGCGAGGAGACCGGGGGCGTGGCGTGCTTCGAGAGGCTCGAGGCGCACGGTTTGTGCGCGGAGGGTGATGGGGGAGATCCAGGATTGGGGCATGGGGGATTGTTGCGGTTTGGACGGCGCTGGAGAAGAGAACCAATAGGTCCTATAAGACTCATGGGTCTCAGCGAATGCGCTGCGCGAACGTGTGCAATGGCGTCGCCAAGTTGATTGGGCCGCGGACGGGAGGGTCTCTGGTAGGATGCTCGTGTTCCATCGACCAGGGGCGTGGCGATCGGAGGCGTTGTGGCGAAAGGCTGGAAAGGGGCGAGCACTGCCGGGCTGGCTGCCGCGGGAGCGGTCGGGGTTTTCTTTGGCGTGGCAGCCTACACGTTTTCGTATGCCGAGGGGCTGAGCTACCTCTCGGAGGACCCCAAGGCGTGCGTGAACTGCCACGTGATGCAGGAGAACTACGACGCGTGGTCGAATTCGTCGCACCATGCCCGGGCGACGTGCAATGACTGCCACGTGCCGCACGATTCGGTGCTGGCCAAGTACATGACGAAGGCCGAGCACGGGTACCGGCACTCGAAGGGGTTTACGTTCCAGGATTTTCACGAGCCGATCCGGATGAAGGAAAAGAGCCACGCGGATGTGGTGGCGAACTGCGTGCGGTGTCACCAGGGGATGACGCACGAGATCCGGTTTGGCGGCGGGGAGGGCGGGGGGGAGGGGTGGAACTCG
Organism: Phycisphaerales bacterium; assembly: GCA_044221315.1. Lineage (GTDB taxonomy): Bacteria > Planctomycetota > Phycisphaerae > Phycisphaerales > UBA1924 > JAFEBO01. The sequence continues at coordinate 13,876 of JBGAPK010000008.1, forward strand.
ATGGGGGTGGATTGCATCAGGTGTCATGCGAGTGTGGCGCATGGGCAGACGAGGTAGATGTGGGATGTCGGATGTGCGGAGACTTGCTGCGGTGGCTTTGGATCGAAAGGCGAGTGCGCGGATGAATAGGGACTTCTTCGAGGTCGGCGCGAATCAACCCACCCCCTGCCCCCTCCCACAGGGAGGGGGTTTCGGAAAGGGCACTGCGCAATGCGCGAGAGCTTGCCGGGACGCAAACGCGGGAGAGAACCCTTCCCCCAACCCCTTCCCTCAGGGAAGGGGCTTCAGACGGGGAGGCGCGGCGCTGTATGTGCTTGTCGCGATCGTGTGCTGCGTGGGGACGGTGCTGGCGATGATGCTGTACAACAACATCGCGACGCGGAAGATGGAATCGAAGAACGCGGTGCTGCGGATCGCGGACCTGACGGAGACGACGATCGATCCGGCGGAGTGGGGGAAGAACTTTCCGAGGCAATACGACGGGTACATGCGGACGGCGGACAATGCGCAGGCGCGGTTCAAGTGGAGCGAGGGGCGGCCTCCGGAGGACGAAGAGAATCACGGGGGCTCGGGGAAGGCGGATTCGAAACTGGTGGGCGATCCGCGGCTAAAGACGATCTTCAACGGGTACGCCTTCGCGATTGATTACCGCGAGCGGCGGGGGCACGCGTTCATGCTGTTCGATCAGCGCGAGACCGAGCGTGTGAAGCAGAAGCCGCAGCCGGGGGCGTGCCTGAATTGTCATGCGTCGAACGTGGTGGCGTACCGGGAGATCGGGATGAAGAACGGGGCGCCGGGGGCGGTGACCGATCCGCTTCTGTCGCCGGAGGGGCAGAAGCAGTTGTTTGCCGGGTTCGGCGCCGTGAACAAGATGACGTACAACGACGCGACGCAGATGGTGAAGCATCCGGTGTCGTGCCTGGATTGCCATGATCCAAAGTCGATGGTGCTGCGGGTGACGAGGCCGGCGTTCCTGGAAGGCGTGGCGAACTTGGCGAAATCGTCTGATCCGCTGCCCCACCTGCCGAGCATCGAGCAGTGGCGCAAAGGGGATCGGAAGAAGGACTACAACCCGAACGAACTGGCGAGCCGGCAGGAGATGCGGACGATGGCGTGCGCGCAGTGTCACGTCGAGTACTACTTCAAGGGTGAGGAGAAGCGGCTGACGTTCCCGTGGCACAACGGGCTGAAGGCCGAGCAGGAAGAGGCGTACTACGACAGCGTCGGCTGGTCGGATTTCACGCACAAGGACTCGGGGGCGAAGGTCTTGAAGGCGCAGCACCCGGAGTTTGAACTTTGGAGCCAGGGGATTCACGCGCGGAGCGGGGTGTCGTGCGCGGACTGCCACATGCCGTACATGCGCGAGGGGGCGATGAAGTACAGCGACCACCAGGTGCAGTCTCCGATGGCGCATGTGAACCGGTCGTGCCAGACGTGCCACAACTACACAGAGTCGGAGATCCAGTCGCGGGTGGATCAGATCCAGTCGCGGAGCAAGGCCCAATTGGATCGGGCGGAGATCGCGGTGGTGGATCTGATCAAGGCGATCCAGGCGGCGGCTGCCGCGGGCGCGACCGATGAGGAACTGAAGCACGCTCGGGCGCTCCAGCGCAAGGCGCAGTGGCGTGCGGACCTGATGAACGCGGAGAACTCGATGGGTTTCCACGCGCCGGCGGAGTTTTTGAGGATCGTGGGGGAGTCGATCGATTACGCGCGGCAGGGGGAGGTTGAGGTGGCGAAGTTGAAGCCGGGGGCTCCCAAGACGGCGCCGACGAAGTAGAGCGGGCGGCGTCGGGACTCTCTAACGTTTGCGATGCCCAGTGTTTTTCTGAACGGCGTGTTTGTCGAGCGCGGTGCCGCGATGGTGTCGGCGTTCGATGCGGGGTTTCAGCACGGCGTCGGGCTGTTCGAGACGATGCTTGCGGTGAGGCGGGGGGATGGGTGGGAAGTGCTCGATGTTGACGCACATTTGGACCGGCTGGCGGGGTCTTGCCGCGAGTTGAGGTTGACGGAGCGGCTGCGGGTGGATGCGTTGCGCGAGGCGGTGACGCGGGCGGTTGTGCGTGCGGGGGAAGAAGAGAAGGAAGCGTTGCGGCTGCGGCTGCGGCTGACGATTACGGGGGGGGATTTGAATCTGCTTCAGAGCAGCAGAGCAGTAGAGCAGCAGAGCAGCAGAGAGAGCGGTAAAGCGGCAGAGCGGCCCGCCGCGGCGGGTGAACTGCGCGGCAAAGAAGAAGAACCCTTCCCCAAACCCCTCCCCTCAGGGGAGGGGCTTCAGAAGGAACAGCAGCCGACGTTGCTGATTGTCGCGACGAAGGCGGTTGAGTATCCGGCGCCGATGTTTGAGAAGGGCGTGCGGGTGACGATCGCGGATTGGAAGGCCAATCCGCTCGATCCGATGCAGGGGCACAAGACGCTGAACTACTGGGGGAGGTTGCGCGAACTGCAGGGGGCGGGCGCGAGGGGGGCCGCGGAGGCGCTGGTGTTTCAGGTGAGCAATTACCTGTGCGGCGGGTGCGTGAGCAATGCGATGGTGGTGAAGGACGGGAGGATTGTGACGCCGATTGTGCGGGGCGAGGAACTTGATGGGATTGGGAACCACGAAGAACACGAAGGGCACGAAGAAGAAAAGAGTGCGGGGAGGGCGGTGTTGCCGAGCCCGGTCTTGCCGGGCGTGACGCGGCGGTGGGCGATTGATTGGGCGGAGGGGAATGGGATTGAGGTCGAGCGCCGGATGGTGAACATCGACGACGTGCTGAGTGCGGACGAGGTGCTCTTGACGAATTCGAGCTGGGGGGTGCTGCCGGTCGCGGCGGTCGAGTCGCGCGTGATCGGGGCTGGGAGGCCGGGTGAAGTTGGCGGGCGGCTCGTGGAGGCTTGGCGCGCCCGTGTGGGATAGAGCGGCAGAGATCAAAGACAGAAGAACCTCCTCCGGCTCGAAGACTCGCCACCTCCCCTGCTGGCAGCGGGGGAGGAGAAAACTCAGTGCATGCTGAGGGCGCGCTGTGTGCGCGAAGCATCACGCCGCGGGCGCGATGTGGGGGACGATGTAGTAGACCACGAGCCAGACGAAGAGGCCAAGGGCCCAGATGCCCAGGACGATCTGGACGGTCATGGTGAGCGTGTGCTTGGCGAACTGGGCGAGTACGGTGGCGAGGGGGCCGTCGAAATCCTGGTAGCGGAGTGCCTTGTACGCGATCGAGGTGAAGAGAGAGACGACGATGAGGCAATAGACGTTGACGAACCAGGGCGAGGAATACGCGCCGGGCCAGATGGTGGCGATGGGGTCGATGAAGGGGGTGTAGGCGAGCATGCGGATGTGAGATGTGGGATGTCGGAAGACGACCGGCTCTTCGACGCGGCAGCCGCTGTGCGGCGCGGCGTCAGGTTTTTCGGGTGAGTGTTGGGAACATGGCGTCGATGATGGCCAGGACGTTGAGGAGGCCGGCGACGGCGGTAAAGAGGATGCCCATTTCGTGGACGCGGCCGAGGGAGCGCTGGGCTGGGGGGTTGCCGCCGGAGACGATGATCCCTTTTTCGTTGATCGACTCACCCGGATAGGGCATCCGTCGTGCGGCGTGCATGGAGGGATCGATGCCCTTGTAGGAGTTCTGGTGGATGTAATTGGTGCCGAGGGTGACCAGGCCGGTGGGGACCTGGGCGATGTACCAGAGGGAGTCTTCCTGGCTATCGACGGCGTCTATGCCGCCGACGAAGAGGCCGGCAAAGAAGAGGCCCAGGACACCGATGCAGACGAGGATTCCCCGGCGGAACTGTCCCAGCAGGACGTGACCCAGACCCGGAAGGACGAAGGCCGCAAAGCCCGCGAGGGGGTTGAAGCCGGTGGTGGCCTTGGGGCTGGTCATGAGGGTGGGTGAAAGTCCGGAGAAAAAGGGGTGAAAAAGAGAGGAAGATTGGGAGTGGACGGGGGGCGGGAGGGAGGGAAAGATCGGCCGAAGCGGGGGGTCTACCCCGCGAGTTTCCACCGGCTATCCACAAGTGGGAGTGGGAGATCGGGGGAGCGGAGATGTCGTTTGACAAGCGTGCGGCGGGCAGTACTGTACCGCCACTCGCGGCCGGACGTTCGGCGAACGGGAAGATCTGGAACAGGAAGGACGAGGCATGTTGGCGACGATGCGGATGAAGAGCGGGACGGCGGAGGTGGAGCAGCCGTGGAGAAACCCGGCTTGGACGCCGGGTCCGGAATTGCCGGACGTGGTGATGTTCGATGATGACGATGATGACGAGGATGACGAATCCCCGTTTGAGGACGATGATGAGGACGCGGACGACGTCTTTGACGATGATGCCGCGGAGGATGATGAGGATTTCCTTGACGACGATGCGGAAGAGACCGCGGACGATCTGGAAGAGGATGACGATGAGGAGGATGATGGGCTGTAGGGAGCAGGAACCTCCCTTCCCCAAACCCCTCCCCTCAGGGGAGGGGCTTCAGAAAAGAAGCAAATGTCCGGCGGCGCTTTGGGCGTCGCCGGTTTGTTTTTGGGGGCGGAAAGGCGGAGTTGAATCGGGGGGAGCGAAGGGCCGATGCACGGGGTCGAGGAGAGCGAGCAAAACGGAGGGGGCCCATGGCGAACGGCGATCGAGCGGCGAAGCAGGCAGGGTCCGAGAAGGGGCCGATGAAAGTGGACGTACGCGCGGGCGTTGGCGATGGGGGCGTGGTTGATCGGCGTCTGGGTCTTGATCGCCGGGAGCTTGCCGCGGCACGCGGGGAGACTGCGGAATCGACCGGCCTCGAGCGTCGTCGCGGGCCGGGGCGAAGGCTGAGCGATTTCACCAAGAGCGCGGAAGAAGGCGAGATGACCAAGGAACAGTTCCTGTTCCTTGCCGCGATCGATGCGTTCAAGAACGGGAACGGGAAGACATTCCCGACGTGGACGGATGTGCTGGAGGTGGTGCGCCTGCTCGGTTATCGCAAGACGTGCAAGAGCGAGATCAATCTGAGGAATGCGGAGGATTGGCAAGAGATGGCCGACACGCCGTCGAACACGCGGCCGCAGCGGTGGGGTCAGCGGGAGAGGATCGATCGGGAGCGGGAGAAGAGGGCGGCCTGATACCGCTTCGCGGGGAAGAGGTTTCTTGAAGCCCGCTTTGATGACGCGGGCTTTTTGTTGCGCTGTTCGCTGAAGGCGTGTCGCCGAAATGTTGGGCGACTGCCGCGCCAACGTAACCCACCCCCAACCCCCTCCCTCAGGGAGGGGGCTCCGGATTGCGCAAACGCGTGTTCGAACTCGATTGCTTCACTGGTATCCTCGCGGGGCGAGGAGCTTTTTGTGGACGCAGCTACGGCGAAGAAGGAATGGCGGGGCGGAGCGCACTTGGTGGGGCTGGTGGCGCTGTCTCTGGGCGCGGGGAGTGTGATCGGGTTTGTTGGCGCGTCATTTCGGTTGGCGCTCGATTGGGCGGAGGCGAGGCGGGTGCTGGCCCTTGAGTGGGCCCGGCATGTGCCGATGTGGGGCGTGATCGCCGTTGTTGCGGGGTGTGCGCTTGCCGCGGCGGTTGCGGCGTGGCTGGTCGAGCGGTTTTCGCCGGATTCTGCGGGGAGCGGGATTCCGCATGTGGAATCGGTGCTGCAGCACGATGTGCCGATCGCGCCGGGGCGGCTGATTCCGGTGAAATTTGTCGGGGGCGTGCTGGCGATCGGGTCGGGCCTGGCGCTCGGGCGCGAGGGGCCGAGCGTGCAGATCGGGGCGACGCTGGGGCATGAGATTGGAAGATGGCTGGGATGGGGAAGGGTGGATAGCCGGTCGCTGCTTGCGGCCGGCGCGGGGGCAGGGTTGGCGACGGCGTTCAACGCGCCGATCGGCGGGTCGGTGTTTGTGCTCGAGGAGTTGGTGAGGCGGTTTGATACGCGGATTGCGATCGTGACGTTCGGGGCTTCGACGGGGGCGATCGTCGTGGCGCGGCTGATGCTGGGAGCGGCGCCGGAGTTTGCGGTTGCGGGCGTGATCGAGCCGAGTTTGCGGGTGATGCCGGCGTTTTTGCTGTTGGGGCTGGTGATGGGCGGGCTGGGCGTGCTGTACAACAGGCTGATCGTGGGGATGCTGAACGCGACGGACGGGGCTCGGGTGCCGCGGTGGGCGAAGGCGGCTGTGGTTGGTGGTGTGATTGGTTTGATCGGGTTCTGCTGGCCGGTGGCGGTTGGCGGCGGAGACGTTTTGACGCGCGATGCGCTGCACTGGGGGAGGGATGTGCCGGGCGGCGCGGTTGGGAACGCGGTGTGGACGCTGGCGGCACTTTTCGTGTTGCGGTTCGTGCTGGGGCCGCTCTCGTACGCGGCGCAGACGCCGGGCGGGTTGTTTGCGCCTTTGCTCGCGGTGGGTGCGCAGGCGGGCGTGCTGTGGGCGCTTGGGTGGAATGCTGTTTGTCACGGAACGATGCCGAGCGCGGAGGTTGATCCTGCGGCGATGGGGATCGTGGCGATGGTGGGGCTTTTCGCGGCGGTGGTTCGTGCGCCGCTGACGGGGATCGTGCTGGTGTCGGAGATGACGGTGGGGATGACGCTGCTCTTGCCGATGATTGGGGTGTGCGTGGGTGCGATGCTGGTGCCGACGATGGTGGGGAATGAGCCGATCTATGAGTCGCTGAGGATGAGGGCGGTGAAACTCCTTCGGGAAAAGGCCAGCGGAACGACCGAGCCCGCGAAGGCCTGATCTCTCGTACGCTAGTGGTATGGCTGCCTCGAGTCACACTCCCTCTCCTTACGACATCTATACCAGCCCTCTCGCCACGCGCAACGCGAGCGGGGAGATGCTGAAGCTCTGGTCGGCGCGGCACAAGTTCAATACGTGGCGGCGGATCTGGCTGGCGGTGGCCGAGGCGCAGCACGAGATGGGGTTGGCGGTTTCGAAGGAGCAGGTGGAGGAACTGCGCGCGGTTGTGAATCGGCCGGGCGGAATCACGGATGAGGAAATCAGGAGGGCGGAGAAGTACGAGGGGGAGCTGCGGCACGATGTGATGGCACACGTGCACGCGCTCGGGGATTCGTGCCCGAAGGCGAAGGGGATTATCCATCTGGGGATGACGAGTCAGGATGTCAATGACAATGCCGAATTGCTGATTATCGAGCATGCAGCATCTGTGGTATTGCGAAAGACGTATCTGACGGTGATCGCGTTCGGATCGCTTGCAGCAACAACCGCCACGATTCCCTCACTTGGATTTACCCACTATCAAGCGGCGCAGCCTCTGACAGCCGGCCGGCGCATGGCCGGGTGGGCATACGAACTAAAGGAATCGGCTGCGGTTTCGCTCGTGATTGCTGATAGGGCAAAGTCCCGTGGATTGCGAGGAGCAACGGGAACTCAGGCTTCGTATCTCGCGCTGATGAACGGTGACAGCACGACTGTTGAAAAGCTGGAAAGACAATTTCTGGACGCAATGCAGGATTCGGAGTATTCCGCCGGGCGAAGAACCGACGTCTTTTACCAGGTCTTCGATCTAACCACCCAAACATATCCTCGTGTATTCGACGCCCACACCCTAAGCGGGCTTGCATCGATCGCCTGCGTCCTCCACAAAATCGCCACAGACATCCGCCTCCTTTGCAACCGCAAGGAACTCGACGAGCCCTTTGAAGACAAGCAGATCGGCTCGAGCGCGATGCCGTACAAGCGCAATCCGATGCGCTGCGAGCGCATCTGCGGCCTTTCTCGCTTCGTCATGAACCTCGTCGGCAACGCCTACGACACTGCGGCGACCCAATGGCTCGAACGCACGCTCGACGATTCGTCGAATCGCCGCCTCTCGCTGCCCGAGGCCTTTCTCGCGCTTGATGGCGCGCTCGATCTGATGCACAACGTGGCGTCTGGGCTCATCGTCCACGAGGCGATGGTGAAGAAGAACCTGATGGCGGAGTTGCCGTTCCTGGCGACCGAGAACATCCTGATGGAGTGCGTGAAACTGGGCGGGGACCGGCAGGAGTATCACGAGAAGATCCGGGTGCATGCGCAGGCCGCGGGATTGCGGGTGAAGGATCAGGGGCTCGAGAACGATCTCCTGGAGCGGCTGAAGAACGACAAGGCGTTCTGGGGCACCGCGCGCGGCGGGCCTTTGAAAGGCGAACTGAACTGGGACGGGCTGATGGACCCGATGAAGTACGTCGGGCGGAGCGTGGAGCAGACGGAGCGGTTTATTAAGGAAGTGGTGGAGCCGCTGCGGGAGCTGTACGGGGCGGAGATTGAGAAGTTGGGGAAGAGCGGGCCGCGGGTTTAGATAGAGCGGCAGAGCAGCAGATTTGCAGAGCAGCAAATAGAGGCAGCGGAGCGACAAAGCCGCAAATCGGCAAAGCGGCAAAGAGGAAAGAACCCTTCCCCAACCCTTTCCCTCAGGGAAGGGGCTTTGGAGTGGTGCGCGAAAGGTGGGGTGGTCGGGTCGGAATAAGGTTGTATGGGAACTATGGCGATCGACGCGGACAGTGGTGGGGCTGGGGCTGGGCGGCTCTTTGGGTCGGTGCGGGAACTTGTCGCGCGGGTGATCGTGGGTGGGCTGGTGCTGATCGTGGTTGGGCTGGTTGTTCTGCTAGTCATTCCGGCGATGGTGTTGTTTGTGGTGTACGCGATCGTGCGGACGGCCCTGAGTTCAATCGGGGCGTCGATCGGTTCGCCGGCGTCGAGCGGGATTCCTGCCGCGGACGGGGAGGGGAGAGAGAATGTGCGGGTGAGGCGGGGGGAATAGAGCAGCAGATAGATGCAGCTGAGCGGCAAATCGGCAAAGCCGCAAAATCGAGTCGGCGAGTTCGATACGGCCGCGCGGATTGGGAAAGCGCGCGGAGCGTATTATCGAGGTATGCCATCACTCGACATTGTCAGCCGCGTTGAGTTTCCGGAGATCGACAACGCGATCAACAACTTCAAGAAGGCGCTGGCGCAGCGGTTTGATTTCCGCGGGGTGCAGGCGGAGATTGAGTTTGACCAGAAGGAAAAGAAGCTGAAGTTCCAGACGGTTGATCACATGAAGATGAAGGCGATGCAGGAGATGTTCCAGTCGGCGGCGCAGAAGCGGGGAATCGCGCTCAAGAGTTTCGACTGGGGCGAGCCGGAGCCGGGGGCGGCGGGGTCGGTGAAGTGCCATGTGAAGATCCGGCAGGGGCTGGAGCAGGAGATGTCGAAGAAGATCGTAAAGATCATCAAGGACACGAAGATGAAGGTGCAGGCGTCGATCCAGGGGGAGGAGATCCGGGTGAGCGGGAAGCAGATCGATGACCTGCGCGAGGTGATGGCGCTGTTGAACGGATCGGATCTGCCGGTGCCGCTGCAATATGTGAACATGAAGAGCTGAATTTGTCACCGCGTTTTGATACGCTCGTGCCGCATGCGCCGGGTATTTATCGAAACGACTATTCCGTCGTACTATTACGAGACGCGCTCGGACCGAAGGTCGGTTGACTGGCGAGCGCAAACTCGCCTTTGGTGGGACTCATTCCGTTCGCGATACGACTTGGTCTCGAGCCCTCTCGTCGTTGCGGAGTTTGAGCGGGCTCCGAAGTCAAAGTCGAGCCGGACAAGATCGTTCTTTTCGTCCATTCGGTTGCTTGAACCGGGGCCGCGAATCGGCGAGATCACTCGCTACTACATTGAGCACAAGGCGATGCCGGTCGACGCAACTGGCGATGCCGCTCACTTGGCAATCGCGTCGATTCACGCCTGCGATTTTTTGCTGACATGGAATTGCCGTCATCTTGCCAATGCCAACAAACAAGAACAATTGCGAGTCCTCAACAACCGGCTCGGTCTGAAAACCCCTATCATTTCAACGCCGTTCGAGTTGATCCCGGAGTAGCCATGCCCCGCCCCCGCCCGACACGCCAGCCCGATCCTCCGACCGTTGCGCAGGTGCGGGCGATTCGTCGCCGAATGCTGAAGGAAGCGGGCGGGTCGGTCGAAGCCCTGATGGCGCTTGCGAAAAAGGAAATTGCGAAACGGCCCAAGCCGTCGCCAGGACGGACGCGTTTGAAGCCGAAACGGGCCGCTTGAACTTTCATTGGCTCGGCCGACGTTGCCCCTATTCCGCCCCAACCATTGATTCGTGATGGCGGCGTCCCTTCCTCAGCCCGAGTTCATCCCCCCGGCGTTCTCCGCGCGGTTCACGCGGTATTTCTCCAAGTACGTCCGGCGGATGATCGCGAAGCAGTTCAACGCGGTGCGCATTCTGCCGGAGCATGCAGGTGCTCTTGCGGAGTGGAACGAGGCGAGGGCCCCGGGGCTGGTCCTGATTGCTCACTGCTCGTGGTGGGACCCATTGATCACCCTGGCTCTTCACAGCCACTTCGAGCCCGGGCGGGTTTGTCTGGCGCCGATGGATGCCACGCAGCTCAAGAACTTTGCCATCTTCCGCAAGGTCGGCATTTTCGGGATCAACCCGGACGATCCTCGGAGCCTTGGGGCGATGGGAGAATTCATCGCGGAGCGGTTCCGCACGAACCCGTTCACGACGCTGTGGATCACGCCGCAGGGGCGGTTTACGGATGTTCGGGCGCCGATCGAGATCCGTCCCGGGGCGGCGGCGATCGCGGCGCGGACGCCGGGGATCCGGGTGATCTCGCTCGCGATCGAGTACGCATTCTGGACCGGTCAGAAGCCGGAGGTGTTTGTCTCGTTCCGGCCGGTGCAGCCTGCGGCGGGGCGGGAGAACTCGACGCCGGCCTGGCATCGGGCGATGCTCGAGGCGATGGAAGAAAACAACCGGCTGCTGGCGGCAGCGGTCATCTCCCGGGACCCCGGAAAATTTCTGCCGGTCTTTGACTCCAAGGGGGGGACGGGCACGAACTGGTGGTACGACATCTGGCTCCGCATCCGTGGCCGCTCCACCCAAGTTCAGGACCGCCACTTCGCTGATTCTCCGTCCGCATCGCACGTTCCAACGCCGCCCGCCCAAGTCCCATGAGCATGCTCGGCATCATCCTCGCCATTTCATTCGCGTTCGCGGCGCTGGCCCTGCTGGTGACGGTGGTGAATCTCGCGGTGTACCGCAGACCGCCGGCCGAAAACGCCGGGCCGGGCGTTGGCGGGCCGCTTGTTTCCGTCTGCATCCCGGCCCGCAACGAAGAGGGGAATCTGGCGCCCTGCGTGCGGTCGGTTCTGGCGAGCACGCATGGCAATCTTGAAGTGCTGGTGTACGACGACCAGAGCACGGACCGGACGCCGGGAATCCTGGCGGACCTGATCGCGGCCGATCCGCGTGTTCGCGGGGCGTCCACGGTCTCGCTTCCCGAGGCCTGGAACGGCAAGCAGCACGCGTGCTGGCGGATGAGCAAGGAGGCAAGGGGTGATTGGCTGGTCTTCACCGATGCGGACGTGCGCTTTGAGCCGGGGTGTCTTTCGCGGGCGCTCGGCGCGGCGGCAAAGTACAACGCTTCGCTCATCTCGACGTTCCCGCGCCAACTGACCGGCTCGCTCGCGGAAGACCTCGCGGTGCCGATGATCTTCTTCGTGCTCTTCTCGTATCTGCCGATGCCGATGATGCGGAGGGGGAACAACCCGAACGCATCGGCGGGATGCGGGCAGTTCCTGATGGTGACGCGGGAGGCGTACGACAGGTCGGGCGGGCACGCGGCGTTCCGGGATTCGATGCACGACGGGGTGAAGATGCCGCGGGAAGTGAGGAAGGCGGGGTTCCACACCGACCTGTTCGACGGGACGGGGTTGCTTTCGGTGCGGATGTATCGCGGGCTGACTCAGACGTGGCGCGGGTTTACGAAGAACGCGTACGAGGGGCTTGGGTCGTTTGGATTGCTCGTGTTCATGACCGTGGTGCACATCCTCGCGCATGTGCTGCCGTGGGGCGTGCTGGCGTATGTTGCGGTGCAGAGGATGTCGGGACCGCTCGCGTCGGACGTGTGGGCGGCGGGCGTGCTCGCGGCGGCGTGCGTGGCGCTGAATCTGATCCAGCGGACGCTTCTTTCGATCCGGTTCCGGCAGGGGTTGACGCCGATCGTGCTGCACCCGATCGGAGTTCTTTTCATGACGGCGATTCAGTGGCGGAGTTTTTATCTGGCCCGTACGAACCAGCGTGCGTGGCGGGGACGGGTGCAGACGACGGCAGCGGCGTAGGGCGGGCTTCTTCCCCGGCGCGAGCGAGCACGCGTGAACTTTCCCAAATGATCGGCTTTCCGACCTCCCGCTTACGCGGGAGGCTCTATTCGGAGCGCCTTTACTTCTCCATGCGAATCATCGCCGGAGAGTTCCGCTCGCGAAGGCTATTTACGCCGCCGGACGATTCTGTGACGCGGCCGATCCCGGACCGGGTGAAGGAATCGGTGTTCGCGCTATTGCGCGGGCATATCGAGGGGAGCGAGATTTTCGATGCGTTTGCGGGGACGGGGGCGATCGGGCTGGAGGCGTTGTCGCGCGGGGCCAAACGGGTGGTGTTCGTGGAGCAGAGCCGGCAGATCGCGGCCCTGCTCAAGCAGAACATCGAGCATTTCGGGGTGCAGGACCGGAGCGAACTGGTCAACAGCGATGCCCTGGGCATCGGCGCGATCTCACGCTGCCCGAGCGGCGTGCGGGTCATTTTCCTCGATCCGCCCTATCCGCTGGTGCGCGATCCCTTGGGGTGGCGGCGCGTTGTGAGCGCGATGCAGCAGTTGGCGCGGAATCTGACGGAGGACGGGTTCTTGGTGCTGCGGACTCCGTGGCCGCTCTTCGAGGACGAGCCCGTTGAGCCCGAGCCGCTCGGGGCGCATCGCGGCTGGAAGAAAGGGAAGAAGGGCTACAAGGACGAGGAGCGGCGGATCAAGAAGGGGCACTGGGATGTGCTGCTCGATGCGGGGGCGACGAAGAAGAGGGGGACTCCCGATCCGCGCGAAGCAAGGCGCGGCTCACGCAAGCCGGGAGCCGGCGCCGGCCCGAAGGGCCTTCGCGAGGCGGGGGAGACACCGTTCGGAGATGAGTGGGAAGAGATGGATCTTGAGGACGTGATGCCGACGCCGGAACCGGACGATGCGGGAGCGATTCCATCAGCGGAGGCGCCTGTGGCGCCGGCGCCGAAGCCTCAGAAGGTGATTGATGTGAAGGTGCCGGGTCTGCGCGGGCCTGAGACGCATGTGTACGGATCGATGGCGGTGCATTTGTATATGAGGGGGTAGGGGTAGATTGGCGGATCGGAAGGGCAGCAGAATCATCGAATTGCACGAAACCCGCTTCGGCTTGTTGAGTGATGCGGATCTTCGCGGTGTTACTTCTGCACTTCGAAGAGGTAGACGAAATAGGAGTTATCCACTTCCTTGGCCGAGCGGATGGGCAGGTGCATCGAGTGTCCCCCGATCAGCCACTGCGGGAACGGAATCCATTTCCCCGTCTGCTCCGCTTCAAGGACCTTGAGCCCGGCGCGTTCGGCGCGTCCTCGGAAGTCCGCATCGGTGAAGAGGTGGATGAAGTGCTTGTTCGCACCCTTGACCTTGACCTTGGTGCAGTGTCCGTTGGCAACGGTGATCATCACCTTGGCGCCGTTGCGGCAGACGCGGACGAGTTCTCGGAGGCCCTTGTCGACGTCGGGGACGTGCTGCATCATCTCTACGCAGGCGGCCATATCGACGCAGTTGTCGGCGAGGGGAATGGACTCGATCGAGGCGATGGCGATGTTGACGCGGGGATCCCTGGCGACGATGCGGGTGACGTTGAACTCGCTGATTCCAAAGTCGATGGCGTTGTAGGCGATTCCTTTGGGGAGGAAGCGCCGGAGGGACATATCGCCGGGGCCGCATTCGAGGAAGGTGGTTTCTTTGGTTGCGTACTTACGGATCCAGCGGGCCAGGCGGTACTGGAGGAACTGGTGACCGAAGATGTTCTCGCTGGCCCGGATGAGCGGCCAGAGGACGGCCTTGACGCGGCGTTTGATGCCGGTGTTGGGGCGGACTCCGGCGATGTAGGAATCGAGGCCGGCCTCGCGCGTGCGTTCGACGGCGAGGTATTCGCTGACGGGGATGCGGACGCCGGCGACCTCGATCGACTTGGTTGTGGTGAAGGGGAGGCGGTTGGCGATCGCGGGCGCGTTCATCGGGTGTGAAGAGTAGCGATCGGCATGGCGCACAGGCCGTTTTGAGGCATCCTGGCCATAGAATCTGCTGGAGGCACGTCCTCCCGACCGAAGTAGTCCGGGTTGTTTGCGCGGAAGGGCGGTCCGATGTGGGATCGTTCCGGGCCGCAGGACCTTGTCGGCCGAATTTCGCCCGAGCCCCCACGCCCGATGAGCAAAGACACACACTTCTCATCCGAGTTCGAGGCGGCGGTCATGCACCGTCGCTCCCACAACGATCTGTGGAAGGAGCGGCTTGGCGCCCTGATCGCGGCGTTCGTGATCGCGGCGGGCCTTGTGGCGTATTACAACTCGCGCCGGGTGATCCCGGATCAGATCGCGCTGGGCGCGGCGGTGCAGGTCGTTCCGGCGATCTGGAAGGGCATGCCGGTCGATGGGCACCGGGTGCAGGACTATCCCAAGGTCTTCCCGCCCAAGAACCCGGGCGACGACCGTCTGTGGATCTGGCTCGGCAATTCTCAGATGCACTGCATCAACCAGTTGCAGGCGGGCGATCAGGTGGCGAGCGCGCACGCAAGCCAGATCATGGGCTTCCCGGTCTTCGGGCTTTCGATCCCGAACGCGAGTCTGCGGGAGAACTACGCGGTGACGGCGTGGGCGCTCAGCAAGGCCAAACCCAAGTGGGTGATCGTGCCCGTCGTCTACTACATGTTCCGCATGTACGACCTGCGGACGGCCTTCGCGGATATCTACGACGATCAGGCAAAGGCGAAACTGGCCTCGACGCCGTCGGGGGTTGAGCTTCTCAAGGAGATCGAGAAGCTTGGCGTGGAAGAGAACAAGGACGCGCAGGGCACATCGCGGCTCGGCTTCTCGCTCCAGGATTACTCCGAGCGGCATCTGAACGATGCCCTCAGCAGCTTCTCGCAGGTGTGGCGAGATCGCGATCAGTCGTACGCCGCGGTTGTGGCCGACTGGTACAACTGGCGCCAGTGGGCGATGCGGATCAAGACGGATACGAAGCGGCCGATGATCCCGGCGCGCCTCGCGGCGAACATGAAGGCGCTCGAGTCGCTGATCGAACTGGCGAAGTTGAACGGAGCGAAGGTGCTGGTCTACGTGGCGCCGATCCGGTGGGACGTCGAGCCGCCGTACGAACTGCCGCAGTATCACTCCTGGAAGGTCGAACTCCAGAAACTCTGCGAGAAGGACGGGGCGACGTACCTCGACCTCGACCATCTGATCCCGGACACCCTGTGGGGCACGGTCTCGGACCAGGTGGACTTCATGCACTTCCAGGGAAAGGGGCACGAGATCCTGGCCAAGAAGATCACGGAAGAAATCACCAAGGCCGAGGCCGCTGCGGACAAGGGGAAGTGATCGGGTGGCTTGAGGCTGGGGTCTGACCGGAAAGATTCATGCTCTTCAATTCCCTCACCTACATGCTCTTCATGGTCCTGATGGTGCCCCCGGCCGTCTTCGGGCCGCAGTGGCTGCGTCGGGCCATCCTGTTCTTCGGCGGAATCATCTTCTATGCGTTCTGGCGGATCGACTTCACGGCGCTGGTCCTGTTCACCGCGTTTGTGGACTGGTTCGGCGGGCTGCGGATCTATCACGCCAGGTCGAAGAAGACCAAGAAGGCGTGGATGGTGCTCAGCCTGACGATGAACCTGACGGTTCTGGGCTTCTTCAAATATTTCTACTTCGCGGTGGGAACGACGCAGAGCATCGTCGCGCTGTTCGGCGGCCATTTCGAGATGGACCTGCCGTTCAAGATCATCCTGCCGCTGGGTATCAGTTTCTACACGTTCCACTCGCTGAGCTACGTCTTCGACATGTACCGGGGCGTGGTGCCGCCGATCAAGTACTACACCGAGTTCATCACGTACGTGATGTTCTGGACGCAATTGGTCGCCGGACCGATCCTTCGGGCGCACGAGATCATCCCGCAGCTCGAGAACTACAAGCGGCCCACCAAGGGCGAGGCGGTGTACGCGCTCGAGGAGATCCTGCAGGGGTTCTTCAAGAAGGTCGTGCTGGCGGACCAGATCGCGCCGCTGGTGGACGCGGGCTTTGCCATGCCCTCGTCGAGCCTGGGCACGCTGGACGTCTGGGTGCTGGCGTTCGCCTTCGGGTTCCAGATCTACTTTGACTTCTCGGGGTATTCATCGATCGCGCTGGGCTCGGCGCGGCTGATGGGCTTCCAGTTCCCGCCGAACTTCAATTGGCCGTACCTGGCGACATCGCCCCGGGAATTCTGGCGCCGTTGGCACATTTCGCTCTCGACGTGGATCCGGGATTACCTGTACTTGCCGCTGCAGGGCGCCACGTTCCAGCGCAAGACGCGTGTTGGGCTGGCGGACGCCAAGTCGGACAAGCCGGAGACGGAGACGCGCCGGACGATCGCGCTGTTCCTGACCTGGTTCATCATGGGCCTCTGGCACGGGGCGGCTTGGACGTTTGCACTCTGGGGACTCTGGCACGCGGCGTTCGTCTGGCTGCACCGGGCAACCGAGCCCGTGCGGGTGCGGTTTCCGATGGCCGTCCGCGTGGTTGGCGGGTTCATCCTGACGCTGATGATCGAGATGCTGGCGTGGATCTTCTTCCGCGCCGGCACGATGACCGACGCCCTGACGATGATCGGGCGCGCCCTGGATCCGCGCTACCTGCGCGTCCGCTCGCTCCGCGAGACGGATTACATGTACGTCTTCCTGTATTTCGCCGGCTTCATGATCACAGCGGCGGCGTGGCAGATCAACAAGCGGCCGCAGCTGCCGCGACCGGTGCGGCTGGTCACGCTGGCCTGCTCGCACGCGGTGATGATCTTCTTCGTCTTCCTGCTGCTCCGGCAGGTGAAGTCGTTCATCTACTTCCAGTTTTGACGGTGCGGGCGGTGGAGAGAAGAAACGCCGGCCCTGCCGGGCGGGCGGCGAAGCTTCTTCACCCATGATTCACCATGCCTGAGAAGACGACTCTCTAGGAGTTCTGGCCGTACTCGAGGGCTGCGGGGTATGACTCGGAGCCCCAGGCCTGCTCTTCGAGGGCGGCGGTGCGGACGTTGGCGGCCCGGACCTCATCAAAGTAGATCTTGGCGAGCACGATCCAGAAGTAGAAAGGCACGGGCTGCCCGACCACGCTGCCCTGTTTGAACGCAACCAGGAGGCTGAACAGGCAGATGCCGGCCCATGCGGCAACGGTTCCTCGCCCGATCGGGTCGTCGGTCCAGGCGGCGATCATGCGCCGTGCGTACTGGTAGGTGTACGCGCCCGCGACGGCCGCAAGGGAGAATCCGATGATGCCGTAGTCGAGCAGCAGTTCGGCGATGATGTTGTGGGGGTAGTCAAAGACATGCCCGGTGAAGTACGCGAACGAATTGGTTCCGTTGCCGATGATCCAGCCCTTGGGGTTGCTGGCGAGGAAGCCCATCGCCTCGAGGAATCGCTGCTGGCGGTCGGCCGAGCCTTCCTTGAGGAGGGAGACGTCCCAGCGGCGCATGGCCTCTGCGTTCAGAAAGAGCGAGAAGGTCACAAAGATCATTGCGACTATGAAGAGCACGCCGAAGGCCACAATGAGGAACTGCTTGGCGTCCTTGATCTTGCGGGCCACGGGAAACATGGCGACGGCGATGAGCACGGCGAAGATGATCTGCCCGCGTGAACCGGAGACGATGGCCATTCCCAGGCCCAGGATCAGCCCGCCGACCATGAAGACGATGCCCAGGCGGCCCTTGTCGCGGAAATTCATCAGCGCTGCGGCGACCATCATCATGCCGCCGGTGTCGGCCAGGGCGAGGGGATTGCTCGTGAAGTCGCCGACGCCGTAGGTGTATCCCAGGTCGACCACGAAGCGGCCGCCGGCCCAGCGGGCGCTGGGGTTCAGAAGGTAGAAGACGGTGAGGATGCAGCCAATGGTAACGGTGATGAACAGGCCTTTGCGCAATTCCTCGAGGGAACTGAGCAGGAAGGGGTAGATGAAGAGGAAGAGGATGATGTACGAGATAGCGTTCACGTACATGTTCATGGCCGATTCGCGCGCGGGCGTATAGAGCAGCGCGAACGTCATCATGGCGTAAAGGGCGAGGGTGCACCAGGTGACGGGGTTGAAGAACGAAACGATCGTCAGGTTCTTCTTGGTTGACTTGTAGAGAACCGCCATCCCGGCGATCGCCGCGATGCCGGCCGACAACTGCGGGCCGTATTGCACGAGCGCGGGAAGGTATCCCTGGATGACCTGCTTGAACGGGAACATCAGGTTGACGAGGGCGAAGGCCCACGTCGGGCGCACGATCGACCAGATCGAGAAAACGATCAGGCCGAAGATCATGATCACGCCGATCGCTTGCGTCATTGGTCGAGGCTCGGTCTTCTTTTCGGTTAAGGCGTGAACGCCTCCGAACGATATCGGCCCAGGGTCGCGCCGGGTTCGGCAATTCTTCGGTGTTCTTCGACATCTTGCTCTGCGGGCGGGGTTTGCGGGTGCCCGCACGCGGTCGGCGGGGCTGAGGGGGCAAGCCCGGGCAATCGCCCCACTAGCGCAGCAGGACGAAGGCGAGGATCGCCAGCAGAACCCCGGCGGTCACAAGCACCCACTTGGGGATTCCGGGGCGCAGCGATTCCTGGACGGCCCCGCCGCATTTCCAGCAGATCTCGGCGTCGTCGTAAAGGGTTGTGCCGCAGGAGGGACAGGTCTGCGTGACATCGCCGAACCTCTCGAGGTCTTCCTCGCTGGGTCCGTCGTCGATTTCGTCTCGTTTCATCCGGCGCGCCATCGAGCGGATTCTTGCCCGGCGGCTTTGCGTGGGCATCGCGGAGGCCCGGGGGCCCCGTCTTTGCGCCCGACGGGTGGTGCCCAGCAATTCCGGTGCTCTGCACTTCTACCCTTGCCGGCTGGCCCCTCCCCAATCCAAACTCCCGATGTGGCTTCAATCGACGTTCGCGGGCGCGCTGCGGTCGGCGATCACGCTGCCGCTGGCCGCCGGGCTGGGCCCATCGACGAACATCGCCCACGCCGGGGGGGCGCTCTTTGCGCGGTTGCCGTTCAATCGCCGGCACGTTCGCCGGGCCACGATGAACCTGGAGGTGGCATTTCCGGAGTGGTCAAGGGAGAAAAGGGAAGAGGTTGCGATTGCTTCGTATCAGCATCTGGCGCAACTCGGGGTTGAATTGGCGTTTACGCCGCGGCTTGTGAACCACGACGGCTGGAGCCGGCACATCGCGCTCGGGCCGGTTCACGCGGGGTATCACAAGGTGCTGGCGGGGGGGCCGTGCATATTGGTGACGGGGCACTGCGGGAATTGGGAACTGGTGGGCTACGCGGTATCGATGCTGGGATTTCCGATGCAGGCGGTGTATCGCCCGCTGGATCTAAAGCCCCTCGATGCGTGGGTACGGGAAAGCCGGGAAAAGCGCGGGTTGGTGCTGGTTTCCAAGTTTGGGGCGGTGCGCCAGTTGCCGGAGGGAATGAAGCGTGGGGTGCCGGCGGGTCTGGTCGCGGATCAAAACGGCGGTGATTACGGGCTCTTCGTGCCGTTCTTCGGACGGTTGACAAGCACATACAAGTCGATCGGACTGCTGGCTTTGCAGTTCAACGCGACGATCCTGTGCGGGATTGCTCGCCGCCTGGAGCCGGGCGAGCAGCCGCCTCGGGACAACTTCTTTGCGCACCACCTGAATCCGGAGCGCGACACGGCGGAAGCGACCTCGGGTCGGATGCGTTACGTGATG
Organism: Phycisphaerales bacterium; assembly: GCA_044221315.1. Lineage (GTDB taxonomy): Bacteria > Planctomycetota > Phycisphaerae > Phycisphaerales > UBA1924 > JAFEBO01. The sequence continues at coordinate 33,594 of JBGAPK010000008.1, forward strand.
GAGATGACCGACGCGTTCGGGCCCGATGATTGGGAGGGAACGCCGGACCCGCTGTTCTATATCACGGCGCGGTATCGGAGGTCCATCGAGAAGATGGTGCGACGATCGCCCCGGCAATACCTGTGGATGCACCGCATCTGGCGGAGCCGCCCGGTGCACGAGCGCAAGGACAGGGAATTCCCCGCAAGCATCCGCGCCAAACTGGAGGCGCTGCCCTGGATGACGCAGGCGGACCTCGACGCGATCGTTCATCGGAGCGATCTGGACCGGGCGCTGATCCGCGAGAAGGCGGATCACGGGTTCCGTGTTTAGTGGGAAGTGACCGTGCGGATCGACGTCCGAGAAAAACGCATTTCAGGTAAATTCTGACCGAATTTTTCTTGGGAACTCCCCCATTTTCGCTGTAGGCTGAAGTTATCGCCGCTAGTCCGCGGCGCGCGGGAGGTCCCATTATGTTGTCGTCGCTCATTCGTCCGTCCCGGTTTGTCGCCGCCGCTGCGATCGCGCTCTTCGCGCGTTTCGCCCCGGCCGATGTCACCCAAGTCGTGCCGCCGACCAGCGCCACCGTGGCCGGAGACGCTAACAACCTCATCCCGATCGGCGCGAGTCCGGGCGGAACGTACAGCGTTTTATACGGACCGGATCAGCTCGCCGGGCTTCCGATCGGCAGCACCATTAACTCCATTCAAATGAGACTGCGCAACGCGGAGGCGGTGGCATGGCCTCCCGCTCCCGTCAATATCACAACGTACGAGATCCGCTTCGGGCAGTCCGATCTCACGCCCGCCACGATCAGCAATACGTTCGCGAACAACATCAAGAATTCGGTGCTCGTGCGCGGCGGAGCGCTCGCGCTGGCGACCGGCGCTTATCCGGCTGGTGCGGCGACCGGTACAACCCCGGAAGCCTGGGGCCCGGTGATCACGTTCACAACGCCGTTCGTCTACACCGGGGGCGTGCTGGCGATTGAATTCCGCAACACCGGCGCGACCGGTGGCAGCGTGTACGGCGACGCCAACGTGAACTCCGCCGGCGGGGCGGGCGTCGGCTCCATTTCTTCGTCCACGACGGGAGGCGCGGCCGGGGCGATCATCGTCCGCCTGGGCTTCTCGCGGCCGGATGACCAGTCGCTCACGGTTCCGCCGGCAAACGCGAACGTCGCCGGAACGACCGGGAATTACATCCCGCTCGGCGCTGTCGCGGGCGGTCGGTATTTGGTTCTGTACGACACGGCTCAATTGGCGGCAATTCCCGCGGGCAGCGTGATCTCCGGCCTCCAGATGCGTTTGTGGAACGCCCACTCGGCCAACTGGCCCAACGCCGCGACGGCTATTACGTCGTATCAGATCTATCTGGCGCAGTCACCCCGCACTCCGGCGACCATCAGCACGACGTTTGCGGCCAATTTGACCAATCCGGTACTGGTCCGCGACGGCGCGCTCGACCTGGCTGCCGGGACGTACCCGGCAGGCGCGAATACCGGAGCGGTTCCTGAGGGTTGGGGGCCGATGATCGAGTTCCAGACGCCGTTTGTCTATAAGGGCGGCGTCCTGGCGATTGATTTCCATAACACCGGGGGCGGCGCGCCGACGAACTACGCCGACGGCATTCTCAGCGGGGCCACCGCGGCCGGCATCGGCGACATCAATTCACCCTCCGCGACCGTGGGCGTGGACGGAGGCGCCGTGATCATCCGCTTGCTGGTCACGCCGCCCGTGACGTCGCCCTTTGGCCCGGGCGTGACCAAGGTCTTCGCGCTCAACAAGTACGCCGATACTCCCGCCTCCAATTACCAGAACACGGTTCTTTATATCAGCGGTTATGCGACCGAATTTGTCTACGCCCCGGCGCAGTTCCAGACGATCGGGCCCGGATCGCTCTTCACCGGTCTGGCGTATCGCAACGATAACATCACCGCGTGGCCCCTCGCGCTGACCAATGTTGGTTCCTACGACATCCAACTCGGAAAGAGCGTGAACGGGCCGGCGACACTCTCAACCACCGTTGCCAACAACCTTGGCGCCGATGCGACGACCGTGCGATCCGGGGCGCTCGCGATACCGGCCGGTGCGATGGCCGCGGCTCCGACAACCGGGACCGCCCCCTACACCTTTGAGATTCCGTTCACAACGTCCTATCCGTACGTGGGCGGCAGTCTGATCAACGTCGTCCGGCAGAGCGGGACCGGTTCGGACGGCCACGTCGATGCTATCTTCTACACCGATCCGGAAAACGGGGTGGACACCAAGGGCTATTTCGGCGACCCGCAGGGCACCGCCTCGACGCCCAATGCCGCGAATGTTCCCGTCGTCCGCTACAGCGCCGATGCTCAGGTGATCGTTCCCAATGCCGTGGCCAACGGCGTCGGTCTGGGCGGCAACTACATCTTCGCTTCGCCCTTCGCCACGAGTGCGTCCACGATCCAGTTCATTCTCGGCGCCTCGCAGCTTTCGTACATTCCCTTTGGCGGCCTGCTGAACTCCGTCAGCTTCCTTGCCGAGTCCGGCGCCTGGCCGGGCGCGGCGGGTGCGGCGGCCGACGATCTTTCCGTGACGGTCAGCACCGCCAAGCTTCACCCCGCCGACGCGAGCAACACCTTTGCCGCCAACGAGGGCGACGACGCGATGGTCGTGCGTTCGGGTCCCATCTCGTGGCTCCCGGGAGCGCTTCCCGCGGCGAGCACCAACAGGTTCGGCGGTACCATCACGTTCGACCGCGCCTTTGTCTACACCGGGGGCGACCTGTGCATCACCATCCGCAAGTCGGGTGTGGTCGGGGGGAATCCCTCGCTTCGAGCGGCGAACCCCGTGACGGTCACCCGCGTCATCCGTTTGGATGGGACCAGTAATGCCCTGGCGGGTGAGTTCTTCGGTCTTGATGGCGGGGCCGCGATCCAGGTCGGCTACATTCCCTCCGGCACCAGTCCCAAGCGCTGCGTCACCACGCCGGAGACCAACAACCGTGCGCTCACCCTTACACGGCGACTTCAGATGCTGTTCAATCCGGAGGCTGTCGGCGTGCCTGTGGGCGCCACGATCAACGGCTTTACATGGAGATTGGCACCGAATGCGACGGTCGATGTGCCGAGCGCCGATGTTTCGTACACGCGGTTCGACGCGTGGATGAGCACGTCTCCCAGGACCGCGCAGACGGCGAGCACGACGTTCGCCACCAACGAGGGCGCCGATCTTGTTCAGGTTCGTTCCGGCGCACTCACCATTCCCGCCCTTGCGTGGCATGCGACCTCGAGCAACCCGGAGGAATGGGGCGCCTTTGTCCAGTTCTCGCGCCCCTTTGTGTACAAGGGCGGCACGCTCAGCTTCTCGATCCGGTGCAACACGGCGTCGGGGCCTGTGGGTGAAATCAACCTGGAGGCGGGCACGGACCTGAATCCGGTGATCGATTGCCAGGCCGTCCGCAACTCCACCGACCCGGACGCACTGACGGGCAGCCTGATCAAGCCGCCGACCACACAGTTCGCCTTCACCGCCCGTGCCTTCTGCCCGTGCGATCTCAACAACGACGGCATCGTGTTCGACGACGACTTCGTGATCTTCCTGAACGCCTACAACATCCTCGACTGCGTCGACGCGGGCATGCCCCCCGGGTGCCTCTCCGACTTCAACTTCGACGGCGTCGTAGACGATGACGATTTCGTGATCTTCCTCGCGGCGTATAACGCGCTGTTGTGCCCGTGAGCCTGCGGAAAGATGCCTGATCGAGGCGACATCAACCCCGGGTGAAGGCCCGGGGTTTTTCATTGGCGGAGGGCCGGAGCTGGCGTGCCGGGATTTGATACGTTGAAGCGATGAAAGTCCGGTCGTTCGCGTTCGTTCACGTGTTCTTCTCGACGAGGAAGCAGAAGCCGTTGATCACCGAAAAGATCCGGGGCGAGCTGTATTCATACATGGGGTTCCTGTGCCAGAAGCACAAGTGCCGCCTGATGACGATCGGCGGGACGGAAGATCACGTGCACCTCCTGATCCGGCTGCATCACGAGGTGGCGCTGACAACGCTTGTGGAGAGCATCAAGGAGGGGTCCGAAGAGACGATGAAGGGTGAGGGGCTCGCGTGGCAGGAGAGCTGGTTCGGCTTCACGGTGAGCCCGGAGGAGTTGAAGCCGCTCGAGAAGTACATCGAGCATCAGGACGAGCAGCACGAGGTGGAGGATTTCAAGGACGAGGCGAGAAGGCTGTGCCGCGAGAACGGGGTGAAGGGGGATGAGAAGGAGATGTGGGAGTAGAGGAAGAGCGGCAGAGCAGCAGATCGGCAAAGCGGCACATGGGGAGACGTGGGTGAGCGGCGCGTCATTGCGTGCGGTCGAGGGAGCGCCAGGATTGCTGGAAGGACTTGCGAGTGCCGGGCGTGCCGCACTCGGGACATTGCTCCATGAAGGCGATTCCGGAGACGTCGTAGAGGCAGGTGGTGCAGAGCATGTCGTTCTTCTTGCGGCGAGGGATCGCAAACGATGGACTTGCCAGGCGTCTTCGCGCCGGCCGCTTCACTCCAAGCTCGCGATGCACGACTGCCTGGCGATCGGCGCCGTGGACACGATCTTAAGAAGTGCGAACCCACCTCCAACCCCCTCCCTCGGGGAAGGGAGCTTCGGAGAAGAGTCACACCGCCACCGGCTCACCCTTCGGCTCCACGATCGGCGATGACACGCTCCGCCCTGACTCCGTCGGCAGCGGGATGCCCCAGTCTTCGAGGAGGCAGTTCGCGGCGGTGACGCCTGACATCATGACCATCGGCGTGCCGGGGCCGGGGTTGGCGCTGCCGCCGGCGAGGTAGAGGTTTTTGTAGACGCGGGAGCGATTCTTGGGCTTGAAGCCGCCGTGCATGCGGCCGTGGCTTGCGAGGCCGTAGATCGCGCCGCCCTCGGCGTTGTACATCTTTTCGATGCCGGCGGGGCTGAGCGTGCGCTCGACGACGATGTGGCGGTCGATGTCGGCAAAGCCCATGCGGCGCATCTTGTCGAGGACGACGGGCTTGTAGCTTTCCATCAGGCCGCCGGGGCCGTCCCACTTCTGACCATTGCGGATGTAGGCGGTGTGGATGAGGACGTAGAGGGCCTCGCCACCGGGGGGCGCCTGCGTCGGGTCGCTGCGGCTGGGCGCGGCGATGTAGAGCGTCGGGTCGCGGGCGGGGATTCCCTTGGAATAGATGTCGTCGAACTCTTCGTGGCTGTTCTTGCTGAAGAAGAAGTTGTGATGGCTGACGTGGTCGTACTGCTTGTTGAGGCCGAGGTAGAGGACCACGCCGCTGCAGGCGGGGGTGTATTTCCGGGCGATGGCGCGCTGCTCGGCACGGGCGGCGGGGGCGGCGAGGAGATCTCGGTTGGTGCGCTGGACGTCGCAGTTGGAGATGACGGCATCGGCGGGGATGAAGTCGGCGGGCTTGCCGGTCGATTGGCCGTTGGAGGTGCCGCCCGCGGATTCGAGTTCGACGCCGATGACCTTGCCGTCGCGTTCAACAATGCGGCTGACGCGTCGGCCGGTGATGTAGGTGACGCCCTGCTCGCGCCCGATGCGCTCGAGGGACCGGGCGACGTAGCGCGTGCCGCCGTCGAGGGGCTCGCCGGCCTTCTTCGGAGCCATCGAATACCAGCAGCCGTGATCGACCTGTGCCGCGGCGATGAGGCTCAGGATGCTCGGGGCCATGAACGGGCTCGAGCCGACGTACTGGAGGAAGTGCTCCATCACCTGGCGCAGGTGGGGCTCGGGGACGTACTTCTCGATCTGGGCGGCGACGGTGGAGTGCATCGTGCCGACCATGGCCATCAGGTCGCCGCCGATGCCCTTGGCCTTGGGCGGGCTGAACATGAGGTCGGTCGCGGCGCCGAGGTTCTTGTAGAAGAAAACTTTTTCGCTGAGGCGGTAGAGCTTGCGGCTGTACTCGATGAAGGCCTTGTAGCCTTCGCCGGGACGGGTGTTGGGGAACTGCTTATCAAGCTGTGCGGCGAAGGTGTTGACGTCCTTGCGGAGGTCGATGACCGTGCCGTCCTCGAAATGGCAGCGCCATTGCGGGTCGAGATCGATGAGGTCGATGTAGTCTTCGACGCGCCTACCGCTGCGGCGGATGATGCCCTTGAGCACCTGGGGCATGGTCAGAATCGTCGGCCCCATGTCGAACTTGAAGCCCTGCTCCTCGATGAGGTTCATCTTGCCGCCAAGGTGCTTGTTCGACTCGACGAGCGTGACCTTGACGCCGGCGGTGGAGAGTTCGGCTGCCGCGGCAAGCCCGGCGAGGCCGCCGCCGACGATCAGGACATGGGGGGTGTTGGGTTTGGTGGTCATGGTGAGGGCAGCAGAATTGCAGAGCAGCAGGTGGGGAAAACGGCAAAGCGGCAAAGCCGCAAAACGGCAAAGGGGGATTGGAGGCAACTTTATCGCGAGGCGGGGGCGGTTGGCGCGGGGGCTCGCGTGCTTGTTGGTTGATGAGACTGAGTCGCTGGAGCGTTGCTGGCGGCCTGCTGAGGCTGATTCATCGCGGGCTTCTTGCCGCCGTACCAGTAGCGGATGAACTTGGACATGCCGCGGGCGATGGAAGGCGTGACGGCTTCCATGGAGAAGCGGAGGAGCGGGGCGGTCTGGGTGGTGTAGATCGGGCGGGTCATGGCGAGAAGGCCTTCCGCGCCCTTGGTGATTCCCCAGCCGGACATGGCATGGCCCCCAAGGCCGACGGACGGGTGGATGGTGGGCAGGAGGCAGTCGTTTACCGTGATGATTGTGGAACGCAGGCGGTGCCGGAAGGAATCGATGCGGGCGGGATTGCGGGTGAAGACGCTGGTCGTGAGGACCTGATCAACCTTGTCGTGGATGGAGAGGGCGTCTTCAAGGTTTTTGACGGGGACAATGCCTAGCAGGGGGCCAAAGTGGCGTCCTTCGAGCAACGGCACGTCTCGCGGGCAATCCGCAAAGGCCATGGGGCGAAGGCAGCGGAGGCGGCCGTTGCTGTCGGGTGAAGGGGCGTCGATGACGCCGGCGAGGGAGCGGCCACCACGGGCTTGGCAATCGACGGCGAGGTCGTAGCACTGCTTGGCGGATTGCTCGCTGATGAGCGGGCGCGGGCGGGCGGCGCCGGCTCGGGAGGCGAGGCGGCGGACGAACTCGGCATAGACCTTCTCATCGACCAGGGCGCGCCGAGGGGCCATGCAGGTCTGGCCGGTGTTCATGTCGACGCCCCCCCAGATGGCGCTGGCGGCGAGTTCCGGGTCGGCGTCGCCCAAGACGATGGCGCTGTCGCGCCCGGAGAGTTCGAGCGTGCTGGAGGTCATAGTTGGCGCGAGCGTCTCGGCGATGGCCACGCCGACGTTCGTGGAGCCGGTGAAGACGACGTGGTCGAAGCGCGCGGATTTGAGGAGAGTTGCTCCGGCCTCGCGCGTGGCAGGAGTCCAATTGAGCTGGCCCTCCGGCATGTTGTGGGCGCGCCCGGCATCGCGGGCGAGTTCAAGAAGAAGCGTCTGGCAGCGCGGGGCGTTCTCGGAGGGTTTCACCGTGACGCGGTTGCCGGCGACGAGGGCTTGGAGGAGTTCAATGCCGAGCAACTGGATGGGGTAGTTCCAGGTGGCGATGATGGCGACGTGGCCGAGCGGGGCGCGGGTGAGCAGGGCCTTGGTGGCAACGTTGAAGACGCCGCCGTGGCGGAGGCGGCGGGGGGAAAGAAGTCCCTCGGCCCGCTTCTCGATCCACTTGCAGGAGGAAAGCAGCGGCAGGATGTCGCCCATCAGCGCCTCGAAAGAGGGCTTGTCCATGTCGCGGGCGATCAAGTCGATCATCTCGTCCTGGCGGGAGGCGAGAGAACGCCGGAACGCGGCGACCCAGGCGAGGCGGTCGTGCAATTGCCAATTGGGGGAGGGCTGGGGGCTCACGGGAGAGTTTAGTGGGGTTGGGAGCGGTCGTGCCCGGGCGAATCCCCTGGGGCAGCGAGTCCGGAAGTGCTTTCGCGGCGGGCTTGGAAATGGATTCAGCCCCGGTCAGTCCTTGCGGGCGTCCTGCCAGTTGGTGAATTCGCGCCCGCGCCAGGTCATGCGGGCGGGTTCATACTCGGCGAAGGTGCCGGCGTGGACGTCCATGAAGAGCAGGTTGGTCTTGCCGCTCTGTGAATCGGGGCGCTTGATGCCGTGCGCGAGGCGCTGCCCTTCAAAGAAGACGACGGGCTGATTGGCGTCGTCCGGGTCGCAGTCGGGCTGGTTGTTCGCATTGCCGTAGGGCTTGGCGTAAAGGTTCGGTTGGTTGCTGTCGCCGAGAAAAACGAACTGCGACGTGAACTGAACCTGCGATTCGTGCAGGCTGGTGTACATCGCCCGGTTGTAAATGGCGGAGGTGTAGCGGGCCTGGAGAAAGTAGCAGAAGGGGGCAAGGTCCTTCGGGCGCGCCGGGTCGGTGTAGGCGTCGGGCGAGGCGATGTACGGGGCCAGCTGCTCGGTCCAGCCCGGGCCGATGTCGTCGCCGTTCTTGCCGTCCTCCGGCGTTCCGGCACGCCCCCAGATGTGCCACGCCGACCAGTAGGGAAACGTCCCCTTGTTGGCGTCGGCGTAGAGGGTGAGCGAGGTGCCGATGGTACGGAGGTTGGAGGCGCACTTGGTGGTGCGGGCGTTCTCCCGGGCGCCGGCGAGGGCCGGAAGCAGAATGCCGATGAGCGTCGCGATGATCGCGATGACGATGAGCAGTTCGATCAGAGTGAAGGCGCGGGTACGCATGTGAGCCTCAACGCGGAAGGCCGGGGTGGATGACCGAGCAAGGAGAGAAGCGGGAAGAAAGAAAAGCGATCAGAAGGAATCGTCGGACGAGTTGTATCGGCAAGGGAATCGGAGAGTTGGTGAAATCGGAACAATCCTCGCACGATGTGCGCTGAGATTGTGTTTCATCGGCGCGGATTCATGAAACACCGGGGCGGGGCTTGTCCGGACGGGGCTGTGAACAGGTACACCCGTGAAGCGGGGGATGCCGGGGCGGGCGGTTCGGACCGCCGGGTGTAGCATGACGGCATGATCACCTCGATCCGGCGTGCGCAGCACCTCAAGTGGCTCGTGGACGTGACGCAGATCCCGACGGCGGCGGGAAGGGAGTTCCGCGTCGTTGAGTTCATCCGCGCGTGGGTGAAGGAGCGGCCCGGGCTGGTGCTGGCGGAAGACAAGAGCGGGAATCTGACGGTCTCGATGCGGGAGGCAAAGGGGACCGATCTTGCGCCGGTGTACATCACGGCGCACCTTGATCATCCGGCATTCGTGATCGAGCGGATCGTGTCGCCGTCGTGCATCGAACTGTCGTTCCGCGGCGGGGTGATGGACGAGTATTTCGTTGACGGGCAGGTCGCGGTCTGGAGCGGGACGAACACGCGGCATGCCGCGACACTGACGGGCGAGACGCCGGCGCCGGCGGTTGCTTCGGGCGAGAATCCGTTCAAGCACTACCTGGCGGAATTGAACGACACGCACGACACGACGAGCGGGCTCAAAGTCGGGGATGTGGCGGTGTGGGACCTGGAGCACGCGGAGGTGATCGACGGTGTGCTGAACACGCTGGCGTGCGATGATCTCGCGGCGGTGGCGGCGGCTCTTTGCGCGATGGATGTCATTCTGGATTACAAAGAGACAGCAAGAGACGTGCGGCTGATCTTCACGCGGGCGGAGGAGATCGGGTTCATCGGGGCGATCGCGGCGTGCAGGGACGCGACGATGCCCAAAGGGTCGATCGTTCTGGCGCTCGAGAACAGCCGGAGTTTCCCGCACGATTCACCGATCGGGGGCGGGCCGATCGTCCGCGTGGGAGACCGGCTCTCGATCTTCTCGCCGAGTTTGACCGAGGCGGTGGCGAAGTGCGCCGAGGCGCTGGCGGGCGGACCGGCGACGCCGCACGCGAAGGAAAAAGTGGACAAGGGCCGCAAGTGGAAGTGGCAGCGGAAACTGATGGCGGGCGGCGCGTGCGAGGCGTCGGTCTTCTGCGCTGCGGGTTACGACGCAACGTGCATCTGCCTGCCCTTGGGGAACTACCACAACATGGGCGACTTGGCGGCCGTGCAGGAACGAACGAATTCCAAGCCGCCCCGGATCGATCGCGAGCAGATCGCGGTGAGCGATTTCGAGGGGATGGTGGACCTGCTCGTGGCGTGCGGGCAGGACCCGAGGATCGAGGGGAAGAACCCGCTGGGGACGGGCCTCCGGGAAGGAAGCGGGGCGGTGCCGGCGCTCGTGGAGAAACTGTGGCGGGAGCGGGCGTTTGTGCTTCGGTCGTAGAGCCAGAAGACAAACACGGGGAGCCACGGAGTGCCACGGAGGTAGACACGGAGATAAAGCCGGCCGGTGTTTGGCTACTCGCAGATGAGCAGGTCGTACGCCGCGGCAAAGACGACAAAGTCTGGGTCGTCGGTATCGCCGTCGCCATCGAAGTCGGCGCCCGTCGTGAGCAGGATGTTGTAGAACGCCGCGAATTCGACAAAATCAAAGTCATCCACCACGCCGTCTCCGGCGCCCGGGGGATACAGGTCGGCGTCGCAGCCGGCCTCGTAGGCGCCGATGTCGGCGACGTTGACGTTCGGCCTGAAAAAGAAGCGCTGATCCGATCCGAGCACAAGCCCGGTGTGATCGACAACGCCATTCGGATCTCCGCCGCCGATGCCGCGGCTGGCAAAGAAGAGCCGGTGGGTCAGGGTCGGGCCGCCGTTCAACTGGAGCGGACCGAGGAAGGGGTTGATGGTGGCGCCGGGAAGCGGGGGCGGAGCGATGTCGCTCGCGCTCAGCGCGAAAAACGTCTGATCGGTGAACAGGTTGTATCCGCCCGATGTAATTCCCACACCCGGCACCTGCGAGAGGTATCCGGAACTCGCGCCCGCGCCAAAGTTTGAAAACAGCGAGTTTCGCACGACGACCAGGGGCGCCCCGCCAAGGTCGCCGCTGGCGATGCAATCGCCGCCCGTCGAGTGATTGGCGTGGAAGGTGCAGCTGCTGATCTGGGCGCTGCCGCTGTTGGCGTTGTAGAGCCCGCCCCCGTGACCCACTGGGACGATGTTCGATGAGATGGTGGAATTGACGAGATACAGGGTTCCGAACGAGTAAATGCCGCCGCCGCCGTTGTTGGGGGGCGCGCCCAGGGCGTGATTGTTTGAGATCGTGGAGTTACGCACCTCGAGAGTGCCCGCGTTGTGGGCGCCGCCGCCGGTATCGCCGAAGTTCGTGTCGATGGTGCAGGTATCGAGCATCGCGGAGGCGAGGCCGGCGATCTGGATCCCCGCGCCGAAGAACGCGTTGTTGTTGCGGAAGGTGCATTCGGTGGCCGCGACGGTTCCCCGGTTTTCGACGCCGCCGCCCGAAGCACCCGAACTCGTGCGATTGCCCTCGATGAGGCATCCCTTCAGTGTGAGATTCCCGCGGTTGCCGATGCCGCCGCCCGATCCGCCGCCGACGGCGGCGCCGGAAACGTTGTTGAGAACTCCGGACTTGGCGATGGAGGCGATGGCGCCGGCGACGCCCAGGTTGATCCCGCCGCCGCGCCCGCCGGCCTGGTTGTCGCTGATCGTGCTTCCCGAGATGGAGAGATCCAGCCCTTGGTATTCGATTCCGCCTCCGGTCCCTTGGGCCAGATTGTGGCTGATGGTGCACCCGTTCAGGGTGAGCTTGCCGAAGCTGAGGATGCCCCCGCCGTTGGCGCCCGCGGCGCCTGTCGCGCTGCAGAAGTCGATGGCGACGTTCTCGAGCGTCACGTTGCCGTTGTTCTGGCGGAGTCCGCCGCCGCCGACGCTGCCTCCACCCGAAATCTCTAGAGTCCGCATCGTCACCTGAGCGTTGCCGAGCACGTGGAACGCCCGATCGCCCATCGGCGAAGCATCGATGACCGTCGGCGGCCCGGGAAGCGGGGGCGCTCCCACGATTTCCATCGTGATGCCGTTGATGTCCAAGTCTCCCGCGAAAGCGAGGTCTTCACCATTGCCGGGAACGGTGAGCGAAAACGTCCCCGACGGCATGAGGATCTTCCAGTTGCCGCCGTTGAAATTGGCGTGCATGATGATCGCTCGGAGCGTCACCTGGTTTCCCGGAGCGACCGAGTCCGCATCGATGATCCCGTCGGTGACGTCAAAGTCGGGAGCGTCGTAGAAGACGTTGGGGCTGACGGTGATCTGGCCGAACGTGGGAATCGCCGGGAGCGCGGCACAAGCCAGCAGAGCGAGCGGAAGCCTCTTCATGGTAAATCCCCTTGCGTTGAAGCCCTGTTTCAGGTGTACCAGCGGAAAAGCAGCAGAACAAGCGCGAAGTTTCGGAGCATTGGCCGGAGCGACTAGGGCAAACACCTCAGGCGATGAACGGCGTTGACCGCGGGGTTTCGGCCGCGATGCGCGGCGTATCCCTACGAACACAGCAGCGCGTCGTAGGCGGCGGCGAAGAGGACGAAATCGGAGTCGTCCACCAGGGAGTCGCTGTTGAGGTCGGAGGGGCAGTTGACGGGCATGACGGGGTCTTCGCAGAGGAGCAGGTTGTAGGCCGAAGCGAAGAGAACGAAATCGCCGTCCTCGACGATACCGTCGTCGTTGAGATCGCCGGAGCAGACGTTGGCAACGACGACTCCCTGGGATCCGTCGGTGAAAAGAGCGGTGAAGGCGAGGTGATAGCCGGCCAGCATGGAGCGCGAGGCGCGGATATCGAAGATGGTTTTGGATCCGACGACGGTGCCGGGGCCGGCGGCCCTGGTGATGGATCCGCCCTTCCAGACGTACAGCCCGAGATACCCGAAGAACGGGTTATCTGCGAAGGTAAAGGCGACGCGGTCGGCGGAGGCAGAAAACGTCGTGCCGGGGCCGACGTCGAAGAGTCCGTTGAGCACGCCGGGGCGCGGGGTGTAGTTATCGACGATGGTGGTGAGGAAGTCATCCTCCCAGCGCAGGATCGCGTGGGTGACGCGGTTGTGTGCGGCGGAATATCCGCCGGCGTAGAAGGCGATTTTCCCCTCTTCGCTGAGCACCGGGTGCGGTCCGATCTCGAGGAAGGTCTCGCCGATGGGAACGACGAGGTCTTCGAAGGCGACGGGGTAGTCGATGCCGCCGTTGCTGAGCCGGTAGCGGAGGATTCCGTACCAGTCGGGCTCGGGATCTCGCGGCACGCTGACGCGTGTGACGGCGTATTCGCCGCGGATATCGCCGGTGGCGTTGATCTGGTTCATCGTCACGCCGAGCGAGGGGACGACGGTGGTGGAATTGCAGATGAATTTCACGTTGCCGCCGAGCACGCAGTAGGCGCCGTAAAGGAAGGTGGCGGAAGTGTTTCCGGTGAAGAGGACGTTGCGGTCGTCGGACGCGAAGTCTGAATTGATGTCGAGGTGGATGCTGCCGCCGTCGGGCGCGATCATGAATTCGGCGGCGAGGTTGTTGGGCTGATCGATGTCGGACCAGATGCTCTGGATGATGCCGATGTTGATGAGCGGAGCCTGTCCGTGGTAGGGAATTCCCTGTCGCGCTGGGCGGAGGGCGGAGCGCGGCGAGTACCAGTCGAGCCATGTGTAGGTTCCCCCGCCGAACCCGGGGGCGAGATCGCCGCCTTTGGCGACAAGCGTGGGAGGTGCGAGGGCGACGGACTTGTAGACCTCGTAGGCGTCGTCATCCTTCACGCCGAGAGTTTCGCCGTCGAAGATGGGGGCGGTGAAGTGGAGGAAATTGCCGCCCTGGGGTTTGGGGTCGCCGCTCCGGACGATCAGGTGGAAGGCTGGGGCGATGGCGAGGGCCGAAGAGGCGCACGCGGCCGCGCCGATGAGGATCGCGAGCTGTTTCATATTGCACCTTCCCTTTGCGTCGGGAACCCCACTCCGACGTCGCGTCCCTCCAGAATACCAGCGGGCGCGGCGTTGCCATGCAAAAAAATGGCGTGGAATCAAAGGTTTTGGGGGCGGGCCCGCCGGGCGAGGATTCGAGTGAACGGGCCGAGAATCAGCGGCATGGAAGGGCGTCGGGCCCGTGCGTGCATGGAAAGGGGGTGGTGGTCGAGCCGGCGGCTCGGCTGCAGGCCGGTCGGGCGAACTAGAATTGCGGTGTGCGGGCGCTGTCAGGATGGCCGGCGTCGGCAGACTTCGTACGCCCTTCTGTCGGACTATTTTGACGAGTCAAGAACCAATGAATATGAACCAGGGGACGGAGTCCCCCACCCCCCCCGAGCCTTTCCAAGGCTCACAAGCCGTTGAATCTGCCGCAGCCGGGCAGGGGGCCGGCGGGCCAAGTCTTGCCGGCGTTGCGACCGCCGATCAGCACACGCCGCACGGCGTGGTCACTCACCACAGTTTCAAGCCTGCCGACACGGAAGGTGTGTTTGACGAGGCGGCTGACTTTGCGAACCTGGGACTGCGCAACAGCGTGCTCAAGGGCTTGGCCGAGATGGGCTTCAGCAAGCCCACCATGATCCAGGCGAAGATGATCCCCGTGGCACTCACCGGGCGCGATGTGCTGGGGCAGGCGAAGACAGGCACGGGCAAGACGGCGGCGTTCGGGCTGCCGCTGATTCACATGTGCGGGAAGGACACGCAGTTCCAGGCGCTGATCCTGGCGCCGACGCGTGAACTGGCGATTCAGATTACCGACGAGATCAACGAACTGGCGAAGCACACGCCGATCCGGGCGGTGACGCTTTACGGCGGGCAGTCGATCCAGGCGCAGTCGAGACAATTGGAGACCGGCTCGCACATCATTGTGGGGACGCCCGGTCGCGTGCTGGACATGCTCGGGCGCGGGCTGTTCCATCTGAAGAACATCCGCTTTGCGGTGCTCGACGAGGTGGACCGGATGTTCGACATCGGGTTCCGCGACGACATCCGGCGGATTCTCGATATGTGCCCGAGGCCGGGGACGCCTCCGGAAGGTCGGCAGACGATCTTTGTCAGCGCGACGATCAGCGACGAAGTCGAACGGCTGGCGCGCAAGCACATGCACGATCCGGTGAAGCTGATGTCCACCGCGGGCTCGCTGACGGCGAGCCTGGTGAAGCAGTTTCACATTCCGGTGGCGCAGTGGGACAAGAAGCGGATGCTGCTGCACGTGCTGACGCACGAGGAGCCGGCGCTGACGCTCGTCTTCTGCCGCCTGAAGCGGACGGTGGACGAACTGGCGAAGGGCCTGACGGTGCGGGGGATCGAGGCGCACGCGATGCACGGCGATATGAGCCAGGGCAAGCGCAACAGCACGATGAAGCAGCTCAAGGACGGCAAGTTGGCCGTGGTGATCTGTTCGGACCTGGCCAGCCGCGGCATCGACGTCGAGGGTGTCTCGCACGTGATCAATTTCGATCTGCCGGACGACCCGGAGCTGTACATCCACCGCATCGGGCGGACGGCCCGCGCCGGCAAGGGCGGGCTGGCGTACTCGCTGGTGACGCCTCAGCAGGGCGATCTGCTGACGAGCATCGAGATGCTGATCAACGCGGAGATTCCGCGGCTTGAGTATCCGGATTTCGTGGGGAACGAGCCGCCGGCGGGCTGGCGCGAGGAATCGTCGAGCGGGCGGCCCGAGGGCGGGTTGCAATTGGAGCGGCCGGAGGGACACGTCGAGGCGCCGCCTCCCCCGCCGAAACAGAGCCGCATGGAGCAGGCGTCGAAGCTGGAACTGCCGGCAAGTGGGCCGGGGCAGGTCGATGCGACGAAGTTCCCGGGCGGAATCGTGCCGACGAAACTGCCTCCGAAGCGTCTTTTCGGCAAGATGCCGGGGCGTGGGCGGTAGGTTCTGGGGCGTTCGCGGCAAGAAAAAGCTTTGGGCCGGACATGTGCCGTTGTAAGCTCGCGCGGGCGGGCGTGCTGCCATTTTCGGGAGGAGAGCCAAATGGGTGGTTCTGTGCGCTCCGGGCTTGTGTGTGTTCTCGGGCTCGCGGCGGGCGCAAGCTCGGCGTTCGCGCAGTTCGACACCGCGACGGTGACACTCACGGCGCACGCGAACAGCCTGCTGAACACCACGGGCGGGTCGGGGATTCTGAACAAGAGCGCCGACGGGGGCGACTATCCGAGTGCATTCGGCGTTGCCGACGCCGGGCAGACCATCGGCCCAAGCACGGTCACGAGCGTGGGGGACTACACGCTCTTCCGCACACCGACGCTTCTCATCATTCACGGTGAGGCGATCGCGGACGTGAATGGGGGCGCGGAGATTCTGAACGCGACCGCCACGGCCGATTCGACAGTCGAGATCGTGTTTGATGTGGATCACGATCAGGCGTGGGTGATCCACTCCGTGGAGGCGACGCAGGGCAACGCTCAGGCGTCGGTCGTGCTGCTGCAGGGTGAGACGGAAGTCTTCCGCTACGAGAATCTGCACGTGCACGAGATCACGGGAATGCTCGAGCCCGGCACGTACACGTTGCGATTGAGCGGCTCGGCGGCGAGCGACTGGAGCACCGGCGGCGCGTACTCGATCGGGTTCTTCGACCTCGAGTTCGAACTGGCGGCGGCATGCCCGGCGGACCTGAACGAGGACAAGCTCGTGGACGATGCCGACTTCATGATCTTCGTGGCGGCGTACGACCAGTTGGTGTGCGCCGGCAGCATGCGCCACGGGTGCCCCGGGGACCTCAACGAGGA
The DNA here is from genome assembly GCA_044221315.1 of Phycisphaerales bacterium. GTDB lineage: Bacteria > Planctomycetota > Phycisphaerae > Phycisphaerales > UBA1924 > JAFEBO01. The sequence goes on from JBGAPK010000008.1 coordinate 50,132, forward strand.
CGGGGTGGTGGACGACGCGGACTTTGTGGTCTTCGCCGCGGCGTACAACGACCTGATGTGCCCCCAAGCCCGGTTTGCCCGGCCTCATTCATTTTTGATTGTGGAAGAGGGGACGGCGCTATAGGCTGCTGTCGCGGCGGAGTTCTCCCGCCGGGATAAGGGGCGTCCGGATGAAGTACGCGATGATTGCCGTTCTTGGGCTGACCGGAGGCGCGGTGCCGGCGTGGGCGCAATTTTCTGGCGCGACGGTCACGATCAACGTCGGGGCGAAGAGTTCGCTCTTCACCGAATTCGGCTCGGGCATGCGCGACGAGCACGGTGGGGGCGGGGCGTACCCGCTCTACCTCGGGTCGGTGAACGCGAATCAGTCGATCGGCGGGAGCAACGTCTTTGCCGAGGGGTACGCGGCGCTCGAGATGTCGGAGACGGGGGTGAGCGCCAACGGCCATGCAACGTCGCACGTGGAAGGAGCGGCGGGGATCATGTCGGGAACCGCCTCTTCAGAATCGCTTCTCGCGGTGACGTTTACCATCGACGCGTCGTACACGTGGAAGATCTCGTCGGGCAGCGCGGCGGGGGCCAAGGCGTGGATCACCCTTTCGGACGGCTTCGCCGACATCTTCAGCTACAACGACACAGGCATCTCCGACGCGAGCGGAACCATCGGGGCCGGAACGTACACGCTGCACCTGAGCGGGACCGCATCATCGGACTGGGAGATCAACGCCGGTGCGCCGGAATCGGCAAGTTACACGCTGGGCTTCGAGCTTGCGAAGGTGATCCCCTGCCCCGCCGACCTGAACCGCGACCGGCTCGTAAACGACGACGATTTCCTGATCTTCGTGGCCGCGTACGACATTCTGGACTGCGCCGATCCGTCCATGCCCGCGGGGTGCGGGGCGGATCTCAACTCCGACGCGGTCGTGGACGATGCGGACTTTTCGATCTTTGCGCTGGCGTACGACGCGCTCTTGTGCCCGTGATGGGGTTGCCGGGGTTTTCCGGCGGGCGAACAAAGGCCGCCGGGGTGGTCGCGGAATCCGGATGCCGGTCGGGAGCGAAAGACTCCGGGCGGATGCCTGCGCCGGGCTCGCTTATCCTCACGGCTTCACGGAGAGCGTTGCTTGAAGACACCAACTGTTGCGATCGTGGGGGCGGGGCCGGGCGGGCTGGCCGCCGCTGTTCTCCTGGCCGCGAGCGGGGCGAAGGTCACGATCTTTGAATCGCAGGAGCAAGTTGGCGGCCGGACGGCGAGGATCACCAGCCGTGCGGCGAACGGAGACGAGTATCACTTTGATACCGGGCCGACGTTCTTCATGATGCCGTACGTGCTGGAGGAGGTCTTTGCCGCGGCCGGACGCCGGCTGGGCGATTACGCCGAGCTCAAGCGTCTGGACCCGATGTACCGGCTGGTGATGGTCGGGCGGAACGGGAACGGCGAGCCGCTCGTGATCGATACGACGCAGGACATCGCGGAGATGTCGCGCCGGCTGGGCGAGGTCAACGCGAAGGACGGCGAGAATTTTTCCCGGTTCATCGCCGACAACCGCTACAAGCTCCGGTACAGCGAGAGCATCCTGCGCAACCCGATGCGCTCGCCGCTGGATCTGTTCGGGAAAAAGACCTGGCGCGATACGCTGAAGGTTGGCCCGGTGCTGAGGCCCGACCTTTCCGTGCACCAGTTGCTGGGAAAATACTTCACCGATCCGGCGACCAAGTTGGCCGTGAGCTTCCAGAGCAAGTACCTGGGCATGAGCCCGTACGACTGCCCCAGCCTGTTCACGATCCTGCCGTTCATCGAGTACGAGTACGGCGTCTGGCATCCGGTGGGCGGGTGCAACGCTCTGATGGACGCGCTGGCGGAGGTCGCCTGCGAGCACGGGGCAGAGATCCGGACCAGCGCGCCGGTTGAAAAGATCGAGTTCCGAGGGCAGCGGGCCACGGGCTTGGTGGTGGGCGGACGACCTCAGCAGTTCGACCACGTCGTACTCAACGCCGACGCAACGTTCGCCATGAAAAAGCTGATTCCCGAAGAGGTGCGTGCAGCGGGCGGGAAGGCCTATTCGGAGGGCGGGCTGGACTCGCGCCGGTATTCCTGCTCGACGTTCATGCTGTATCTCGGCGTGGAGGGCGAGGTGAACCTGCCGCACCACACGATCTGCATCGCGGAGGACTACGAAAGGAATCTGGAGCAGATCACCAAGACCGGCGAATTGCCGAAGGATCCGAGTTTCTATGTGTGCAATCCGAGCGCATTGGATCCGACGCTGGCGCCGGAGGGGCACAGCGCGTTGTACGTGCTGATCCCGATCGCCAACCTGCAGCAGGCCGGGGCGGCCGGCGTGGATTGGAAGAAGGAACAGGCCGCGTACCGCGAGATCGCGCTTTCGCGGATGGAGAACGTGCTGGGAGAGAAGGCGCTCGGGGCGCGGTTCCGCGAGCGGATCCGCACCGAGGTGGTCTATACGCCCGAAACGTGGAAGCGGATGGGGATCAACTTCGGGGCGACCTTCAACCTCGCCCACAATTGGGGTCAGATGCTGCACAAGCGCCCGCAGAACAAATTGCCGTTCACGGAAAATGTGTACCTTGTGGGTGGCGGCACGCACCCGGGGAGCGGTCTGCCGACGATCTTTTTGTCTTCGCAAATCTCGGCGAAGATGTTGTGCGCCGAGGCGGGTCTTGAGTATGCGGGGGATGTGGCGCGGACGATGAAGGTGAGTCAGGGCCGGGCGAGAGAAATGTCCGCAATGGTCTGACGACTCCTGTGCGCGCTGCGCGGCGATTGCGACGCCGCCATCCGATCAACCGGAGCGCGGCCCCGAGCGGATGAAAAAGCCTGCGCTTGGTCCTTCGGAGACTCGGAGGACACAAGAGCACGGACGCCGATCGTAAAAAACGCAGGCTGGCAAGCGCTCCTGGCGCATGAGCCTCGTCAGCGCGAGGCTCCGTCCGCGTTGAACCCGCGCGCAAGCCTTTCCCACGGAAACCGGCGCGGAATGACCTCGGCCCGTCCGTTCAGCCATCCCACCAGAAACTCGAATGCATCCACGATCCGCGGCCCGGGCCGGTTGAACATCTCGTTTCCGTCCACGAGGGCAACGCGGCCGGAGCGCACGGCTTTCTGGCCCGCGAACCAGGGCTTGTTCATGAGCGCCGCGGCACACGCACGCGTCCGCTCGAGGTTCACGCCGCAGGGGGCGATGACGATCGCGTCGGGATTGAGGGCTTCGATGATTTCCGGCGCCACACGGACTGACTTGCCCGCGGTGCGTTCGGCCATCTGCGGGCCCGCCGCCGCGCCGGCGTTTTCCTTCGCAACAGTCGTGTTGAGCGGGTGGCGACCCCCCGCGCGCTCGATCAACTGCGGCGTCCAGTGCCCGCCGACGAAGAGCGGATCGGTCCATTCGAGAAAGACGACGGTCGGCCCGTCCTCGAACGCGTTGACGAACTCACTCGCCGCAAACATCCGCTCGCGTAGGCGGCCGACGGCATCGACCGACCCCGGCTCGAGTCCGACGGCCTTTCCGATGGTCAGCAGATCGTCGAAGATCGCCTCAACCGTCATCGGATTGAGGCTGACAATCTCCGGCCGCGGCGAAAGGTCATCGGCAACCCGTCGCACCGTTTTCAGATCTATCGAGCAGACCTCGCAGAGATCCTGCGTAAGAATGATGTCGGGCTTGAGATCGCGGAGGAGGGGCTCGTTGACCGAGTAGAGCGACCGCCCCGAATTCAATTGCTCGCGCACCTTCGCGTCGATGGCCGCCGGATCGCCGACCAATTCCGGCCCGATCGCCTGTGAAGTAAGCACCGGCAGCCGCTTCACAGATTCCGGATAGTCGCACTCGTGCGAGCGCCCGACAAGCAGACGCTCACCCCCGATCGCGCAGAGCGATTCGGTGGCGGAAGGAAGAAGACTGACAACGCGGAGCGCCATGAGTAGAGCCGCAATGGTATTGATCCGCTTTGCCGCTCTGCTGTTCCGCCGCTCTGCCAATCTCCTATCCTCCCGGATGCAAGTCAAACTCACCACCAGTCACGGCGACATCGTCCTCGAACTCGACCCCAAGAACGCCCCGATCTCGACCGAGAACTTCATCGCCTACGTCAAGAGCGGCCACTACGACGGCACGGTCTTTCACCGCGTCATCGATTCCTTCATGATCCAGGGCGGCGGCCACACCCCCGACCTCAAGAAGAAGCCCACCAACGCACCCATCAAGAACGAGTGGAAGAACGGCCTCAAGAACACCAAGGGCACCGTCGCCATGGCCCGCCTCGGCGGCGACGCCGACTCGGCCACTTCTCAGTTCTTCATCAACACCGTCGATAACGCCTTCCTCGACCGTCCCCAGCCCGATGGCGCCGCCTACGCCGTTTTCGGCAAGGTCACCAAGGGCATGGACGTCGTCGAGAAGATCCGCAAGGTCAAGACGACAACCAAGCAGGGCATGGGCGATGTGCCCGTCGAGCACGTCATGATCACCAAGGCAGAAGTGCTGCTCTGATAGAGCCTCTCGCGTGAGCGAGAGGTCGCCCGGAAATAGATCGAGGCATGCGTACGGGCAAACAGGCTCGTTGTACGCCGCCAGGAAGATCTCAAGTCCGCGTCACCCGCCCGCGCCGTCTATCAAGTAAGCCGCCCACGCGCCGATCCGCCCCAAACCATCCACCGGCGCAATCGCAAATGCACTCACGCCTGCCCCAATCTCAAACCCGCCCCCGAACAAGGCACCCGGCATCACGAAGAACGTCCAGTTCTCCCGGTGGCGCACCCACACCGCAATCCGTGCCACCGACCTTGGCTTCGCAAGGTCGGTGTCCGAAGCCCCTCCCCTGAGGGGAGGGGTTGGGGGAAGGGAGGGCGTTGCTGCCCCGTGCATCCGCTCTCGCACACACCACGCCACACTCACCTTTTTCTCATCGCCTCCGACCATAATCAGGATTTCCGGCGCTTTGCTTCCCTCGCCCGCGAGCCATGGTGTCTCCGGAATCAACGCCGGCTGCGCATAGACCTTTGCCAACTCCGTCCGCAGCCCTCCCCGATCCTCAAGAATCGGCCTCAGCGAAAACAGGATGTTGCCCGTCGCCCGGCGCTGCGCCCTGGCGCGTGTTAGATCAATCTGCTTCACGATCTCGTCCGCGGCCCACGCCGTTTTGGCCTCTTCGGGATTTCCCACGCGGCTCGCGTAGTTGCTCACCCACACATGCCGCTCTTTGATGTTCTCACCGAGCCACCAGTCGAGCAGGTTCTCGTACGGCTGATCCGGCGCGTCGATCTTCCAATAGAGTTGGGGTGAGAAGTAATCAAGCACGCCCTCGCGCATCCACTGCCTCGCGTCCGCGTGCAGTTTCTCGACCGAATCCATCCCTTTCACGCCCTCGGGGTTCCCCGGTCGCCAGATCCCGAACGGCGCGATGCCCACCAGCGCGCCGGGCCTGATCCCCTTGATCTCCGCGTACCAGCGCCGAACGAAAGCGTTGATGTTCCCCTGCCGCCAATTGGCGACGTTCGGGGGCCGGATCGCCGTTCCCGGCGGCGCATCGGCCCGAAGACGCGCCGTGTACCTCGTGTAGCTCGCATCATCCGGGAACGGCAGGTTGTCCTTCGGGTACGGATAGAAGTAGTCGTCGATCACCACACCGTCCAGGTCGTACCGCGTCACGATGTCGCGGATCACCTTGAAAACATGATCCACCGCCTCCGGCTCGCCCGGATCGAGCCACTCGTACCCGTCGTACTCCCGAACAAGCTCGGGCCGCAGCTTCGCGATGGCGTTCTTCGCATCGGGCGACTCGGCCTTGAAGTGCCGCGCCCGGAACGGATTCACCCACGCGTGCACATCAATCGCCCTCTTGTGCCCTTCCTCGATCCATACCTCCAGCGGGTCCCAGTCCGCATCCGGCGCCTTGCCGTTTGCTCCCGTCAGATACTCGCTCCACGGCTCGATCGTGCTCCTGTACAGCGCATCAGCGCTCGGCCGCACCTGCACCAGGACCGCGTTGCAGTTGATCCCCTTCAGCACATCGAGATCGCGCACGATCTCCGCCCGCGCCTCCGCCGCGCTCAAGCCCTTCCTGCTCGGCCAGTCAATATTCTGAACCGTCGCGACCCACACGCCCCGGAACTCGCGCGGCACGGCCGGAATCTTCAGCCCCTCCATCTCCGCCGCACTCGCCTCGCGCCAAACCGACTGCGCCGCGGCCATCTGAACCGAGTAGTGCGTCGCCAACAGAACGGCGATCCCGAAACAAACATTCAGCAGTACCTGCATGGGCGATTCATAGTCCCGCCGCCGTCACGGCACCCTGCACCGATCGCCCTCGCACACGATCTCCGGCCCGTCGCCGAGCAGTTTGCCCGCCCGCGCGCTGATCCACATCCGATTCCGCGCAAACCACCGATAGAACGCGTCCACAGCCGGCCTAACCAGAGGCCAGCCCGTCACGCTTATCGCCGCGCTGACGCACTTTGACCACAACCCGCCGCCCCGCGCCACCGCCGCGTACGCCCGCCGGAAAACCTCCATCCCCGTCAGCAACTCCCCGTCCGCCCCAACACCGTGGATCTGGCCCATGAGAGCGTCCATCGAAACGCCCGACGCCCCCACCCCCGCGGCATCAAAGCCCGGTGCCGAGATGTCCGCGATCCGCAGCCGCCCCCGCCCCCCGTCCAGCCTCTGCATGAAGCGGGCCTCTCGCCGGCAGAGCGAGCACTTGCCGTCGATCAGGATGGTAAAGGCATCTTCCATCTTCCTCTGCATTCTTCGGCCGCGACCGGCCGGATGTTCACGGGGCCGCCGCGGACCAGGATTTTGCAAACATTCCGCGAGATTCCGGTAGATACTGACGCATAGCCCGGCCGCCCGCGGGGTTTCAAGAAGGAGCGCCCATGTCCCGAATCGTCCGTATTGTCGTTCCGGCACTCGCCCTCTTCGCACCGGCGCAACTTCCACTCGCCGACACACCGGCGCACACCAGCGCCGCCATCGTCGGCGCCGGTCTGAACAACGCTCCGATCGTGGCACCGGTCAAGCTCGACCCGGATGCCGAGGGATATCAGGCCAACGCCTTCCGCATCGGCCAGGTGATCGTCGCCGGCCAGCCCAAGCAGGAAACCCTTGAAAAGCTCGCCAAGGAAGGCTGCACGCTCGTCGTCAACCTCCGCACGCCCGAAGAGATGGCCGACCACAACGAAGTTCCATTCGATGAGGCGCAGGTTCTCAAAGACCTCAACATCGAGTACGTCACTCTCCCCCTTGGCGGACGTGACAGTTCCTTTGCACCGACATCCGAGGCCACCGACAAGTTCGCCGCGGCACTCGCCCGGCACGATCACGGACCCGTGCTGCTTCACTGCACCGTCGCCTGGCGCGCCAGCCACATGTGGGTGGCCTACCTGATCCGCTCCCGCGGCATGAGCCCGGAGGCCGCGCTCGAGAACAGCAAGCAACTTCTCGTCGGCAAGCAGCTCTTCGAAGACCTTGCCGACGTCAACGCGACCTACGGCATCACTCCCGGCGTCACGTTTGCCATGGCGCACACCGATCCGGCCGTCGCGAGCGCCGGCCTCAACAAGACCCCGATCGAAAAGGCCGCGAAGCTCGACGCCGACAAGGAGGGCTACAAGGCCAACGCCTTCCGCGTCGGCCCGTTCCTGATCACCGGCCAGCCCACGCAGGAAACACTCGAAAAGCTCGGCGCCGAAGGCTGCACGCTGGTCGTCAATATCCGAACTCCCGCCGAGATGGACGATCGCAAGCGCACCCCGTTCGACGAGACCGAAGTCCTCAAACGCCTCAACATCGAGTACATCACGATCCCCTTGGGCGGACCGAACAACGCCTTCCCCTACACGCCGGAGGCCGTTGACAAATTCGCCGCGGCACTCGCCCGCCACGAGAAAGGCCCGGTCCTGCTCCACTGCCAAGTCGCATGGCGCGCCAGCCATCTCTGGGTTGCGTATCTCATCCGCACGCGGGCCATGGACCCCAACGCCGCCTTCGAGTTCGGCAAGGACCTGCTCGTCAGCGAGCAACTGTTCGAAGCGCTCGCCGGCATCAAGGCCAACTACGCGGCACGCCCGCCCGTACCGAAGAACTAATCTCTCCGGTCGGCCTTCAGGCTCTCTCTGCTCTGCTGCTCTATCTTCCTACTTCTCTTCCGCCAGCATCTTGAAATACCCGCGCAGCGCCGCCGACGAGGGCGCCGACTTATCGCCGCGCACTTCGGCGCCGGAGAACTTCGTGTACTCCGCCTTGATCCCCGCGATCAGAAGGTCCTTCTTCGGCTTGCCCGCCGCGATCCCCGCCCGCACCGCAAACCCCGTGATCCTGGAGTCATTGGGGAATTCCTTCATCGCCTTCTGCAGTTCTTCGCTCTCCCACGTCAGCGTCTTCTTCGCCTCCATGCCCGCGAGCACCGCCGCGGCGCACGTCGCGCTGTGCGCCAGTTCCCAACCCAGACGGTCGATCTCCTCCATCTTCCCCATCCCCGGGTAGAGAAACGCCGCGGCCTCAAACGCGTCGGCGTCTTTGGTCTTCTTCGCGAGAGCGATGGTCCTCTCGCCCAATCGCGCCCGGGCCTCCTCCCGGCTGATCGCTCCCGAGAGCACCGCGTACTTGAGCAGCAGGCGAAGGCACCTTCCCTCCGTCGGCAGCGTGAAGTCCGCATCGATCAGGCACCGGTCTTCCTTGAGCAGCCTCCCGATCTTGTCCTTGTCTGGCTTGGGCACGCTCGCGCAGCGCGCCAGCGTGCGGGACTCGCGCACCGCGTCAGAAACTCCGGGCGGCAGCCACTTGAGCGTCGTCCGCTGGTCGTTCTCCAGGCACGGCTTGTTGGGCACCTCGGTCCACCAGTTGAACGGCCAGGCGCTGTCGAGCAGCAGGAGATCCACCGCCGCCTTCTCGTCGCCGCCGACCACCTTCTTCAGCAGCTCCTCGCGCTCCAATGGCGCGTCGCGCCCGGAGTTCACCTCGCAGACCATGACCTCGAACTGCTGGAGCGTCCCCGTCGGCGATTTCTGCGGCTCGGTCCACATCGCCAATGCCAACGCGATGTCCCCCGTCCGGATCGCGCAATCCGCCACCAGCCCGCGCAGCGGCACGTACCCCGGCCGGGCCGCCAGAGCCACCTTGTATGCCTTCAGTGCTCCCTCGTACTCCTTGGCCCGGTGCTGCTCGATAGCCCACTCGAACTGCGCGTCCATGTTCTCCGGGAGTTTTTCCGCCGCGCTCTTGTGGAGCGCGTAGCTCCGCTTCCGGTTGATCCCAAAGAAGGCATTCCCAAGCATCAGTTCCTGCATCGGCGTCCGCTTCGCCTCAGGGAAGACGTCGAGGAGCACCTTGGTCGCCTCCTCGAACTTCCCCTCGACGAACAGCTTGTCGGCCTGCTGCGCCGCGGGCGTCAGCGTCTCTCCCGCGGCCTGCAGCTCCAGACGCGGATTCAACTCCACCGGCGGCGGATCCGTCTCCCGCGCCCCACTCCCGGCGCACACGCCGCACGCGGCGCACAACATTGCCAATCGCCAGCCCATCACGGCTCCTTCCCCTCGGCACCCTGCTCGACCGACGCGATCTTGCTGACCAGAATTTTATCGATCCGCTGCCGGTCCATATCCACCACCTCGAGCCGCAGCCCGGAGCCCTCTGCGATCTCGCCCTCCCGCGGCACATGCCCGAGCAGCGCCAGCACCAGCCCGGCGACCGTGTTTACGTCGCCTCCGCTCTCGCCCGGCTCGCCCTGCTCGATGGCCTCCATCTCGAGCGACCGCCACAATTCCGCCAGGCTCATCCGGGCGTCAACAAGGTAGCTCCCGTCGGCCCGCTTCACCACTTCCGCCGTTTCACCGGCTGGACGCACCACGTCGCCCACGATCGCGCCGACCAGGTCGTTCAGCGTCACAAGCCCCTCGGTTCCGCCGAACTCATCGACCACTACCGCAAGATGCTCCCGTGTCTCGCGGAATCGCTCGAGCAGTTTGAGCGCAAGCGTGTTCTCCGGCACGAACAGCGGCGGGCGCGCCAGTTCCTCGACGTTGATCGTCAGCACCTCCGCGCCCGCGCCAAGGCCGCTCACCAGCCCGAATTTCACGAGGTCCTTCACGTGCACGATCCCGACAAGATTGTCGATCCCCCCCTTGCAGACCGGGAAGTGCGAGTGCGGGCTCGTCGCCACGATCACCCGCACACGCTCCAGTCCGTCGGTCGCCTCGATCCAGACGATCTCGCTCCGCGGCACCATCAGGCTCTTCACCTTCCGGTCCGCCAGGTCGAAGACCCGATCCACGATCTCGCCTTCCTGCTCGTGGAAGACGCCCGCCTCCGTCCCGCGCTCGATCATCCCCCGCACTTCTTCTTCGTTGATCACCTCGTCGCCGATCGCGCCGATCCCGAAGACGCTCAGCACCCCGTCGGTCGCCTTGGTCAGTATCCACACCAGCGGCGCCGCCACCGTCGCTACCCAGCGCACCGGCGCGCCCAGCCAGCGGGCGGTGCGCTCCGGATTACTCATCGCCAGACGTTTGGGAAGGATTTCGCTCAGCCACAGCACGATCAGCGTCATGCCGATTACCACCACGATCAGCGAGATGACGTGCGCCTGATCCTTGAGGACGGGCACATTCGCCTTAATCCAATCCTGAAATCGGTCGGCCATCGACGCCTCGCCCAGGGCGCCCAGCGAGAGCGTGATAACCGTGATGCCCAACTGGATCGTCGAGATGTACCGCGTCGGGTGCTCGATCAATTTGACCGCGTGCCGCGCCCCCGGCTCCCCGCGCTCCTCCGCCTGCTCCAGCCTCACCCGGCGCGACGCCACGATTCCAACCTCCGCCGCGACCAGCAGGGCGTTGATCAGGAGCAGCAACGGGATGAGGACCAGTTCGATCACCGGCACAGAGCGTAGCGGACGCTCCTAGGCCTTTGTTCGGTGTTCTTGAGGCATGCCCCCTTTTTTCCTTGCTATGACGCACCCCAGCGCTTAATTTCCATCGAACAGGAAAGAGACAAATCCGCAACAGGAACACGGAATGAACACCAACCGCCACGGCTGGATCCACGCTGTCACCCTCCTCGCCCTGACCTCCCTGAGCATTGCAGGGGCGATGCTCTCCGCCAGATCGCAATTCTCGGCCCCGGAGGCACGCCCGATCGGCGCGTTCCGCCCGGCGCAAGCCCCGAGCGATCCGCGGACCACGCTTTTCCCCGGTCTTGTCGAGGCTCTCTCCAGGGTCGAGCCCCGCTACGCGGGCATGATCGAGCGTCGGCTCGAACTCGCCGCGTCGATGAAGCCGGCCCCCAAGTTCTCGGCCTGTTTCGCGCCCGGCACGCCCAACGAGGTGATGGAGGCCTTCCGTCTCGCCGAGGCCCGCCTCTTCGCCGATCGCTTCCAGAACAACAACCGTTGGGGCGCTACCGCCTACACGCCCACGCCCGGCGCCAACGGAACGCCGGTCGTCATTTCCTACTCCATCGTCCCCGACGGCACGCCGATCGCCGGCTTCAACGGCGAGGCCGCGGCCACCTCCAACCTCCGCGCTTACCTCAACGGCATCTACGGCTCTCAGGCCGTCTGGCTTCCCATCATCCAGAATATCTTCAACCGCTGGCACCAGTACTGCGGCATTACCTATGTCTTCGAAGCAAACGATGATGGCGCCGCTCTCGCCGGCTCCAGCACCGCCGTCGGCATCCCCGGCGTGCGCGGCGACGTTCGCATTTCTGGCCACTTCATCGACGGCAACTCGGGCATTCTGGCGTACAACTTCTATCCCGACCCGTTCGACGCGATCGGCGGCGAAATGGTCATCGACACCGGCGACAATTTCTTCGCCACCACCACCAACTCCTCCCAGCGCCTCCGAAACGTGATGTACCACGAGCACGGGCACGGCATCGGCATGCCCCACACCTGCCCCATCGAGACCACCAAGCTCATGGAGCCCTTCGTCGCCACCAACTTTGACGGCCCGCGCCACGACGATGTCCGCTCCGCACAGTTCTTTTACGGCGACCCCAACGAGCCCAACAACTTCGCAGCCCAGGCGACCGGCCTGGGCACGCTCGACTGCGGCACGATCACCGTCGGCACCATGCCGGCACCCCTCGCGCCCGTGGCTCCCGTGCTCGCGGAAATGCCCGTCGCGTCCAACGTCTCGATCTCGAACACCGCCGACGACGACTTCTACGCCGTGACCGTGACGCAAGCCACCAACATCTCCATCACCATGACGCCCATCGGATTCGTCTACGACGATTCGGCCCAGGCCTGCTCCGGCCAGAACGGCTCGTGTTGCTCGGGCGCTCCGACCGACTCCGCCGCAGTGCTCGACCTCGCGGTCAATCTGCTCAGCACCGACGGCACAACGCCCCTCGCCTCCGCCGCCGGCGCACCCTTGGGCCAGCCGGAAATTATCCCGAGCGGCTTCCTCCCCGGACCCGGAACGTACTTCATCCAGGTCAAGCCCGCCGGCCCCTGGTACAACTCCCAGGAATACACCCTCACCATCTCTTCGACACCCGCGACGCTCTCCGCCGGCCTTACCGGCGATCAGGACATCGCCATCCCCGCCGGGCGCCTCATCCCCGTCCCGATGAAGATCAACGACGGCACCGAAGAGTTCGACCTCGCGAACAGTACCTTCTATTACAACCACAGCATCGGAGCACCCTTCGTCACCGCCCCCATCTACGACCAGGGAGGCGGCGCGTACGTCGCGGCACTCGCCGACATCACCTGCACCGACACCCCCGAGTTCTACGCCGAGCTCCGCACCAAGTCCGGAAGCCTCGTCCGCCTTCCGTGCTCGGGAACCTACAAGCCCCGCACCGGCGCCGTCTCCAATATCTACTCGACCAACTTCGAGTCGAGCACCGGCTGGGTCGTCGGCCCCAACACCGCCCCGACCGGCCTCTGGGAAAACGCCGTCCCCGTCGGAACCGCGGCACAGCCCGCCGTCGATCACTCAACCGACAATGCCAAGTGCTTCATCACCGGCCAGGGCGCCGTTGGTGGAGCTTCGGGAGCCAACGATGTCGATGGGGGCAACACCATCCTCACAAGCCCCGCCATGAACGTCGCCGGCATGCAGGACGCCGAGATCTCCTACTGGCGCTGGTTCGCCAACGGCGCCGGCAGCGGCACGTACAACGACACGTTCGTCGTCCAGGCGTCCAACAACAACGGCACCTCGTTCGTCAACGTCGAGACCGTCGGCCCCGGCAGCGCCACCGATCCCAACGTCAACCCCGGCTGGCGTCTGAAGTCGTTCAAGCTCTCGAGCATCGGCCTGGCCACAAGCGCCGCCGTCAAGGTCCGCTTCACCGCCCAGGACACCGGCACCGCCTCGCTCGTCGAGGCCGCCATCGACGATTTCAAGGCGGTCGCCTACTCCTGCTCACCGATTGTGTGGTGCAGCGGCGACCTGAACCTCGACGCCCTCGTGGAAGATTCCGACTTCGTCATCTTCGCCCACTCCTACGAAATCTTCGATTGCGCCGCCCCAAACATGCCCGCGGGATGCCCCTCCGATATCAATGATGATGGCCAGGTGGACGATGCCGATTTCGTGATCTTCGCCACGGCGTACAACGAATTGATCTGCCCATGATCCGATGTCGGATGTCGGATGACGATTGGAATGCTCTGCGGCTCTCCCGCTCCTCAATTCTCCCGCCAATTGGCCCTTGGTCTCCGCGCGGGCGCTGGTAGACTGACCATTGCAATGCCCGCGCCCCACGACACCCGCGCGATCGATCCGGCCGTCTGGTGCCGGCTCGTCGATGCCGCCAACGGCGCGTCGCTCCTGGTCGTCATCCGTTCCAAGATGAGCCCGCTGATGCTCTCGCGTCACGCGCCCGAGGATGTGCTCCAGGAGTCGCTCCTACAGGCTTGGCGAGACCGCGCCGGCGCCTCTTTCGACTCCGCACCGGCCTTCCGCTCCTGGCTCCTCACCATCATCGATCACCGCATCCGCGATCTGGCCGAGCACGACGGTGCCTCCAAGCGTGGCGGCGGGCACGCCCCCGTGCCCATCGACCATGCCGCCGAACCTTCCGGATCGACGACCCCCGCGCGTCTCGCCGTCTTCCGCGAGCAGGCCGCGGCCATGATCGAGGCGCTCGAGGCCGTGCCCAGCGAATACCGCGACGTCGTCCGCCTCCGACTCTTCCACCAGATGCCCCTGGCCCAGATCGCCGAGGGTCTGAACATCGGCCTTGGCGCCGTCCGCGCCCGGTTCCGGCACGGCGCCATCATCTATCGCGAAAGACTTCGCTCGGCAATCGTCAGCCGCAGCCACGGCCCCGGCGTCCCGCACGACCGATTGGCAGCGCCCGCAAGCGCACATCCCGCTACACAGGTATGACACGGGCGTCCCCGCCATCCGCAGGTTCCCCCCGCGCCTCGACCCGCACGATCGCCCCCGACCGCCCGCTCGATCACGCACCTTCCGACGCCGCCGATCTCGACGAAATGTTTGAATCCGCCGTCGCCTCGTGGGAGCGTGGCGACGAGCCGACGCCCTTTTCTCTCCGGCCCGATCGGCCCGATCTCGCCGAACCGCTCGAAGAACTTATCCGCCTCGCCCGCGAGGTCGCGGTCGTCCGTCCGTTCGCGCCCCCGTCGGTCCCCGGCTTCGCGCTCCTGCACGAGCTCGGGCGCGGGGCCATGGGCGTGGTGTACCTCGCGCGTCAGAACAGCCTCGGCGGTCGCGCGGTCGCCCTCAAGGTTCTTTCCGATGGTCCCGCCGGCTCGGCCCGCGCCCGCGACCGCTTCCAGGTCGAGGCCAACGCCATCGCACGGCTCCGCCACCCGCACATCGTCGGCGTGCACGACATCGTCCGCGACGGCCCGCTGCTCGCCATGGCCATGGAGGTCGTCGAGGGCGCCTCGCTCCAGGCGCTGATCGATCACCTCGCGACCCTCAAGAAGCCCCTGACCAGCGACGACGTCCGCTCGTTCCTCGGCGCGGGGGCCTCTTCGCTCGATGCCGCCCCGTACTGGACGGTGATCTCCCGTATCGGCATCGCCATCGCCCGCGCGCTCGACGCGGTGCACAGCGCCGGGCTGCTCCACCGCGACGTCAAGCCCTCCAACATATTGCTCCGAACGGACGGGACGCCGCTGCTCTCCGACTTTGGGCTCGTCCGCGACAGCGAATCTCCCCTCGTCACCCAGCCCGGTTTCATCGGCACGCCCGCCTACGCGCCGCCCGAGCAACTCGCCCCCACGCCCGCCCCCGGCGCAGCGCCGCCCGACGCCCGCACCGACGTCTACGCCCTGGGCGCCACGCTCTACCACGCTCTCGCGCTGCAAACGCCTTTTTCCGGGCGCACGCCCTTCGAACTGCTCGGGCAGGTCGATGCGGGCGCCGCGCCCCTTTGCTCGCTCGCCCCGCGCCTCACTCAGTTGCCGCGCGATCTGGCCACCATCGTCGAGAAGGCGATGTCGCCGCGGCCCGGCGACCGCTATCAAACCGCCGGCGCTCTCGCCGATGACCTTCAGCGACTCCTCGACGAGCGTCCCATCACTGCCCGCCGATCCGGAGTCATCGCCCGCTCGTTCAAGTGGCTGCGGCGTCACCGGCAATCCACCCGAGGTGTGGTTCTTGGAGCCGTCGGCGTCGCGCTCCTGACCGCCGCAGGCTATTTCGGTCTGGTCACCATGCCGCGATTCGCCG
Source organism: Phycisphaerales bacterium (assembly GCA_044221315.1). Classification (GTDB taxonomy): domain Bacteria; phylum Planctomycetota; class Phycisphaerae; order Phycisphaerales; family UBA1924; genus JAFEBO01. The sequence goes on from JBGAPK010000008.1 coordinate 65,814, forward strand.
CCCAGGCACGTGAGGAGGCATGGCTCACGCTGCTCGACCCGCGCGACACCGTGACCCTCGCCGTCGTGGCGTTCTTTGAAGACAAGCACGACGGTCCACCCCACATCAACCGCGATCTGGCCCGGCGAGCGATGGACGGTTACGACTCCGCCCTGCGCTGGCAGCCTTGGGACAGCCGCATCCGCCTCGAGCGCGACGCCATCGCCGCCGCATTCTCCATCGACGACAGCGGCCGCTCGGTCCCGATCATTCCCGACTCTCTCCGGCGCACCGCGCCGAGAGCCTGCGCCTGGCTGGAGGCCTGGACCCGATGCGCCCCGAGCGAGCCGCCCCCGGCGATTCCCCCCGGCATCAACGCTCCGGAAGAACTTACAGCCATCGCCATGATGAGTGACGTGACGTGGACGGTCGCGCCCGCGATCGAATGCTGGCAGCGTCTCGAACGACTCGGCGATCCCGGCCCGTTCGTGCACGCCGGGCTTGGGCTCTATTTCCTGTACGACCAGCAGCCCGGGCGCGCGTACCCGCGGCTGGATCGCGCCGCGCAGGCGTTCCCTGATGTGAGCTACATACAGGCCGCGCTCGCAGAATCCGCCTGCGCCGAAGGCGACCTCGACCGCGCCGAGTTTCTGCTCGACCGCGCCAGGACTCTCCCGCACTCCGACGCCCACCAACTCTCCCGCGTCGGCATTCTCATTCGATTCGCCCGCGGCCCGACCGATGCCGCCATCCGCCACTTCGAGTCCATCTACTACACCGCGCCCCTCGGGCACAACTCGGTGACGGGCTACCAGGTCGGGCGCTGGCTCGCGGAAAACGGCATGCCCGATCCGGCCGTCCGCGCCCTGGCGACCGCCATCGGCGCGAACCCGCCGCCTCGCGTGAGTCGCCTTCTCGTGACTCTGGCCGAGCGGTGGTGGGAATCGCTCGACGAGGCGCGCCGAATCGAGGCCGTGCTCGAAGTCATCCGCGAAGGCGCCAACGCAAGGATCGGTTCCGATGGTCACGTGCTGATCGGCTACGACCTCGCCGTGAGAGTGTCGCGAGCTCGCTTTCCGGAAGACGTCTTCTTCACCGGCCGTGACCACAACCTGACCCGCGTCGTCGCGGCACTGCGACCGGCGATCGACCGCCACGACGGCAACGGTTCTCTCGACGGGGCTGCCGGCTCGCAGGACCTGCAGCGCTGGGCCCGGTCGGTGCTCGGGCTCGGGCCGCATTCCGATCCGTCCGCGTCCCGCAAGTAGCCGGCGAGCGGCCCAATTCCTTCCCGCAATCCCCCGGTTTTTCTGAGCCGCGGCGGGCTGCTTTCCCGCTTCCCCTTGGGGTGGATGCGCGATCAGCCCCGGAGCGGCCCGAACCCGGGTCGCTCCGGGCTCGTGCTTGGGTGTCGGACGAGCCACCGACTCAGCCCGCCTTCCACGTCCCTTTTTCCCAGCCGATCACGACGCGTTCGACGTTTTCGTAATAGACCTTGCGGAGGATTGATTCCGGCAGCGCGAAGCCGCGCAGGGTTGGGCTTGAAAGATCGTGGTGCTTGTCGGGCTCGACCATCTTGAGATCGGGGTCGGCGATCGGGCTTGGGCGGTCGCCCTTGGATTCGAACATGGTCCGCAGCGCGAAGTAGCGGCTGGCGTAGAGGTCGAAGGCGGATTCGGGCGAATCGGAGAGGTCGCTCATCGGGCTCATCCGCTGCTGCTCGGGGGTCTTCTTCTGGAGCTGATCGTCCATCGTGACGATGTCCGAGCCGAAGAAGATCCGGTCCTGCCACTTGTCGAAGAACGCGAGCAGTTCCTCGCGGGGGTGCTTGCTCAATTCTCGCACCACCCACTTGGTCGCGCTGGTATCGAGGTAGAGATTGGAATGGCGCTCGAGCAGGCCGGAGAGGAAGTTGAGGTCTTCGGGGTTGCCCCCCATGTGTGCCGCGATCCAGGGGACGGGGAAGCGTTTGAGCATCACCTCGAGCCCGCGGTAGTGTTCCTTCTTGACGCCGTACTTGGCGCGGTCGGTGTACTTGGCCTTGAACCAGGTGTCTGGGTCGGCCGTGTGCGTCTTGATCATCATGCCGAGACTGACGGCAAGCTCTGCCGCGGCAACCCGCCACTTGCCGTCGAGCTGCACGTAGTCATCGCGGTCGGGCCCCGTAAACCACTCGCGGGTGCGCGGGGCGTTCCAGAGCTTGATCATCCGCGCGCCGTGTTCTTCGCGGAAGGTGCGGATCAGTTCGACATAGCCGGGCCCGAAGGCGTGCGCCTTATCGGGCAAGGAGAAGTTGGGGATGGCGACGAAGCGGACGGTGTCCTTGAGCACCTCGCGGACGTTTGGCACTTCGACAAGGCGCGTCTGTGAGTACGTCAGCCGAACGCCGAAGAGCCGGGCCACCTTTTCGTAGATCGGGGTCGCGCCCTTGCCGTGGATGTGGGTGTGGACGTCGATGATGCGACCGGCGAACGGCTTCGCCAGCGGCAGCGCGCCGGCTTCCTTCGCATATTCGTGCGCGTGGAGGTTGTGGGGAGAGGCGGGCATTCGTCCTCGAGGGTACTAAATAGATGACGGCGGGATTACTTGGTTACAACGTATTCATCCACGAGCAGCACGCTGCTCCCGTCGGACCTTGGCGATTTCATCTCGGCCCGGATCGTGACCTTGATCGGGCCCGTCGCCGTGGTGATCCAGTCGGGCAGGCCGGCGAGGGGGATGCGGTAGGTGCGGGTGGCGGGGTCGTAGAGCTCGGCGTTGCGTTTGAGGTCGGTCAGGTCGATGTCGTACCGGCGGAGCTGGGTGCTGCTGCTCTTTTCCGGGACGGACGCCGGATCGGGTGTGGCGTTGGGCGAACTGCCGGGGCCGTAAAGAAGGATGGTCATCGCGCCGATGGCCTTGGTGCTGTCGCCCCAGGCGTCGCGGAAGTCGATGTGGGTGATCAGGCGGACTTCGGACCTCTTCTGCGCGGCGACCGTGTCCATCGGCGGGATGTTGTCGGCGGGCGAGGGTCCTGTCGGGTTGGAGGGTGGGAGGGGGATAGCGAGGCCGCGTTCGATGTGCGTGAGCGGGTAGATGCGCATCGAGGTCGGGACGAAGGGCCAGCCGCCGACGTTGACGCTGTTGCCGCGGAGCCCGGCGGCAGAGCCGGGGGCGGAGCACGCGCCCGGAGCGATCGCGAGCAGAGCGGTCAGAAGGATGAAGAACGTGCGGGGCATGGGTGCGAGTCTATCGGGGTTGCCGGGCGGGGATTCGGGGTGCGGGGTCAGGATGGAAGGACACCGGCGCGGAGTTGGTGGGCGATGACAAAGCCGGCGATTGCCGCGGCGGCGTGGGCGAGGGAGTAGAGCCCGAGGAACCAGACCGCGTTGGTCGTGAGCATCCCGATCGCGATGCCCGCGGCGGGGAGCGTGATGCCGGCGACCGCCAGGACGCGGACAACGCGTTCGGGCCTGGCGCGAAGGAGTTCGGACAACTCTGTCAGCCACGACCACTCCTGCATGCAGCCCAGGCCGGAAAGAAGCAGATACGCAAAGCCGACGATCATCGAGACGATCGCCCCCACCGTGGGGGATGCCGCCCAGACCGCGGCGGAGAGGATCAGCAGGCTTGCAAAGGCGAGGCGCATGAAGCTGGTGAAGCGGAGGGACTCGCTTGATTCGAGCGTCTTGCCGGTGCCGACGGTGTCGGTGAGAAGGACCCAGCAGAGGCGGATCGCGAAGAGCGACACACTGAGCAAGCCGAACCACAGAACGATCGTCGCGGGCGCGACCGGCCAGCGGACGACAAGAGGGGCCGCGAGGGCCAGTGTCGCAACGACCTGCGCTGCCGCGAGGATGGCGAGGCGACGCGCGGTGAGAAAAGGATCAAAGACCGCGTCGGAGAAGAGAAGGTGCGCATCGCGTGACTTGGAGACGGGGCAGTTGCATTCGGGGCAGTTGGCATCGCGGGCGAGGCCGGCGAGGGAGTAGCCGCAGGAGATGCAGGTGAGGGATTCGGGCACGCGGAGGATGGTATTGAGAGGGTGGATTGGGCCTGGAAGTCGAGTTGGTGAGCCTCCTTCGCCCCTCCGGGGCGAGGGGGATTCTGGATCGCTTTCCACGGGTTGCGCTTCGGCCGCGGGGCGCGGCCTGCGCTCCACCCGTGGCATCCTTCCGGCGCCCCTTCGGAGCTTGAGGCCAGAAGGGTGGCGAGGCGCGGCCACATTCGATTGACTCGCGAAGGGAGCGGAGCTGCTGGCAAGCGGATTCCCTCCGTGAGCCCTGCAGGGGCGATGGAGGGATGCCACGAAGGAACATAAGGAGTATCGATATGCCCGGAACTTGGTCGCAACTGCTCGTTCATTTTGTGTTCGCAACCAAGAAGCGATCCCCGTGGATCAGCGCGGAAGTCGCTTCGCGGCTGCACCCGTACATGGGAGGCATCATCCGTGCGGAGAAGTGCGTGCCGCTGGAGATTGGGGGAGTGGAGGATCACGTACATTTGCTGGTGCGCTGTCGGCCGGATTTGGCGGTGTCGGATTTGATGCGGACGGCAAAGGCGAGTTCGAGCAAGTGGATACACGAGACGTTCCCAGATCTTCGAGAATTTGCCTGGCAGGAGGGCTACGCGGCGTTCTCGGTGAGCAAGTCGGCGGAGGATGCGGTGCGCGCGTACATCCGGAATCAGGTGGAGCATCATCGCAAGGAGGATTTCAAGTCGGAGTTGGTGAAGATGCTGAAGCTGCATGAGGTGGAGGTGGATGAGAGGTATTTGTTTGATTGAGTGAGGGTCGGGGGAGTGGGCTGGAAATTCGGGAAGGCTTGTCCTTCGCCCCTTCGGGGCGAAGGGGTTCTGAATTGCTTTCCACGGGTTGCGCTGCGCCCGGCATTCGCCGGGCTTCGCTTCACCCGTGGCATCCTTCCGGCGCCCCGTTGGGGCGGAAGGCAGCCTTCTGCGGTGACCGTGCAGGTGTCCCGTGCGCAGCTGCGGCACTCCCTTCCCCCAACCCCTTCCCTCAGGGAAGGGGCTTCCGCAATTCGGAATCGGGACGGCGCTCTAGGCCGTGCGATCGCGACACTCCGCGCGGAGAGATTGTCTTGTATGCTGAGCGCATGCACCCGAGTCGGCCATTCCGGCCCTTCGAGATTTCAGCGGTCGTGCTGGCGCTTCCAAGTCTCGTTTTCGGCGCCGTTGTCCTCTTGGTGACAATTTGGCCGCCGCCTGGCCCGGGCGAGAACGGAATGGCGGTCGTGATTCCGTGTGGGCTTGCATCCATCGGGTTCTTCGCGTTGTTTCTTGTCGTGGCGCTTGCAGCCCGGCTGTGTTGGCGCTGGTTCGCGGCACTCGCGGGAGTGTGGGTGAGCATGTGCGTTGCCATATATGGTATGGGCGAAATGGAATCCCGAAGACTAAGCGACCCACAACCTCTCCTTCTGACAATCGACAAGAGAGACTTGGCGACTTCGACCAATGATCGTTTCCTCTACTTTGTCGCGGACAGAGCTCAGACTGAGCGGTATACGAAAACCGGCGAGATCTTTCCTGACGTGGATTTGAAATACGTATGTGTTGTCGGCAATAAGTCGATCTCATGTCTGGTCGAGTGCTTGGATCGCGCCGGTGGATCGCGGGATTCTTCCGGCTTTGACATCATAATCTATCGGCATGGGAGGATTGACAGACTTGGATTGTCCCGAGCGGAGGTGGCCGCGAGGTTGGAAGCGATGAGCAAGTGCGTTGATGGCCCTGCACGCGATCGCATTGAGGAGCTGAAACAGACGATCGCAACTAAGCTGCAAGCCGAATCAAAGTGAGTGTGATTTGGGACTCGCCGCGGTCGTCATTCGGGCTTCTACAGGCATCAAGGCTCCGCCCACCCCCTGCCCCCTCCCTCAGGGAGGGGGTTTCGGAAGGGCTGCGTCGGAGACGCGGGCCACCAATGGCACCAGGCGATCGACCGCGCCGGCGAGGGTCCGCTGTCCCTCCTGCACCGCGGTCATTGCGGCGGTGCTGCGGTCGAGGGCGCCGAGGACGGCCTCGATGGTGCGGCGTTCCTGCATGAGGCGGTCGTGGGTTTCGGCGATCTGCTTTTCGCGCGTGGCGGAGGCGCGGCGTTCGGTGAACCACATCCAGGCGACGAAGCCGGCGAGGCCGAATTGGGAGAGGGCGGTGGAGATGGCTTCGTTCATGGGGGAACCAGGTGTCAAGGTGTCGAGGTGAAAAGGTGCCGAGGGGAGAGAAAACGCGGAGGGCGCTGAGAGGGCGGAGGTTCGCGGAGGCGGAATTGACTTGGTGACAGGAGAAATCAGTTGCGAGTAATCGGGCGTGATTTCCCTGGACACCTTGGCACCTCGACACCTCACTTCACGGCGTGTCGCTGAATCTGCGGAACCTCGCGACGTAGCCGAGCGAGAAGACCCGGCCGCGGTCGGTGCGGTCGGATTCTTCGAAGGTGATGAAGCTCATCTGCGTGAAGGTGCGGCCGGCGTTGTCGATGAGGGTGCCGGGCGTCGGTGGATCAATGAGCTGGGCGGTGATCGCGTCGCGGAGAGACCAGAGGGCGGACTCGCTCGCGGCGATCAGGCGGCCGGTGACTTTGATGGTCAGTTCTTCGAGGCCGAGCCAGCCGCTGCCGGAGGTCTGGATGCCGAGGCGGAGCTTTGGGACGACGAGCTGGCCCTGGAGTTCGAGGGCGAAGCGGTGCGGGCCGGGGAAGAGGTTGAGGGTTTTGTAGGAGGACATGGGGGCTCCGGGGAAGGTGTCGAGGTGTCGAGGTGTCAAGGTGACGAGGTGTCGAGGGAAATCACGGAGAAGCACTCGGCATGATGACTGAAGGTCGTTGCGGGGCGCATTGGCTTTCCCTTGAAACCTTGACACCTCGACACCTTGACACCTAGAGGTCAATCAGCCCCACAGGGTCCGTCGAGCCATCGGGGGAGATCGCGATCAGGGAGATCGTGCGGCGGGCGCTCGTTGGGGAGACTTCGGTTCGGACCGAGCGGATCACGACTTGTGCTGTCAGTTTCTTCCTTCGGGCCTGCGAGGCGTTGGGGCTTGTGATGACTTCGAGCGCGCCCGCCTGGCCGGGCTTTGGGGCGTCGATGGCCTGATCCGATGGCGCTTCCATCCGCTGCACGATCGAGATCTCGACGCGGGTTTCGGGGATGTCGGCGAAGACAGCGTGCGGGCCGGAGTCGGACCATTCGATGGTCTCCTTGTGCGCGAGGCGATCGACCTTGACGGAGTCGATGTTGGAGTAGTCGATGGCGAGGAGGGTGAGTTTGGGGGGGTTGAGGATGAGCATGGGGGAGAGGGGCAGAGCCGCAGAGCGGCAAATCGGCAAAGGGGAGAGGACGCGGAGTTTGCGCAGAGCAGCAGAGCAGCAGAGCAGCAGAGCAGCAGACGGATTCAATCGAGTTCGCGTGTGGCTGAAGGCAATCTTTTTTCTGGGTCTTTCGTTTGCATTCTTCTTTCCCGTTCCTTTCTTCTCCGTGTTCTCTGTGGTGAAATGCCTTCACGCTCGGAGCAAAGGAATCACACCGGGCCTTCGCAGTGCGTCGGGTTCTCCGTCGCCGTTGGTATCGATCTTCGCGGCGAGGTAGCGGCGCTCTTCCTGGAGGAGATCCTGGAAGCGCAGTGCGTTTTTGCCGGGAACGGAATCCGGGCCCTGGAGGCTTGAGGCGCCGGAGTAGATGGTCGCGAGGGTCCAGAGGGCGCAGAAGCGGGCGAGGGAGCGTGGATCGACGAGTTTGGGGGCGGGGGCGCCGGTGAACGGGTTGATACCGGTTTGCGCTGGGTCGAGGCCGAGGCGGCGGAAGATTTCTTCGGAGATGATCGCGATCTGCGGGCGAAAGGTGTTGAGGATGACTTCGGCGCCGGTCACGGGCGCGGGGGTGAGCACGTCGTCGTCGGGCGTGGGGCGGATGCGGGAGATCTGGGCTGTTGTTGAGGTGAGTTTTGCGATCACCTCGTGCGGGATGGTGTTGATCGTGACGACCATGCCGGGGGCGAGCTGGGCGCCGTCGAAGTTGGTGTCGAAGGCGGAGATTGTGAGGGTTGTGCCGCTGACAGCGCCGGTGGCCTGGATGAGGCGCTGGGAGAACCAGACGATCTCGGTGAAGATGTTGGGCTCGAGGCGGACGAGGTCGGTGTCTTGGGCGAGGAGCATGGGGGAATCCCTGAAGGTGTCGAGGTGTCGAGGTGTCGAGGTGTCAAAGTGGCGAGGTGTCGAGGTGTCGAGGTGTCAAAGTGGCGAGGTGTCGAGGGGAGAGAACGCGGAGGTGCGGAGAGGGCGGAGATGCGCGGAGGGGAGAAGGGCTCGAAGAGAGAAAGAGAAAGGCAGAACCCTTCCCCCACCCCATCCCCTCAGGGGAGGGGCTTTCGGAAAAACCCGCGCCGAGCGGGGAAACCCGGCGCGGGTGAAGGGAGAGGAGTGGAGAAGACGAATGAGTTGCGGTGACGAGTGGAGCGTGCAAGAGGCTTTTCTCTTGGCACCTCGACACCTCGACACCTTGACACCTCTCTTACGTGAGGCCACGGATCAGCCCGTGGGCGTTCTCGTTTTTGAACTCGAGCGTGTATTCGCCGAGGACTTGGCCGGCGGTGGCGTCGCCGGTTTGCGCGAGGGGCTTGAAGGCGAAGCTGCGGCCCTGGAGGGGGAGCACGCCGATTCGAGAAGAGTCGAGCAGGAGCACCGTGTCGGTCGGAACCCAGCGGCTGAGAATCACGCGGCAGACGCCGAAGTCGCTCTCGTAGACGCTGATCATGTCGCGGAAGGACTTATCTTCCGGCGCATAGGCGCGGCTGCCGGTGGCGAAGCCGTTGATGCGGCGCTTCTGAGCGCCCGAGCAGACGATCGTGTCGATCTTGCCCTGGCTCTGCTCCCAGATCAGGCGCATCGCGGCGTTGAGCACGGGCTCGTTGAGGTCGGTGCCGCTACCGCCACCGGCGGGCATCGAGCCGGTGTTGGGGACGTACTGGTTGGTCGTGATCTGGCGGACGATGCCGTTCATCGAGCGGCGGACCGTGGACGAACCCTGCGGGTTGCTCGAGGGCGCGACGCCGTTGATGACGCAGTTCTCGAGATCGCGGAGCAGTTCGCGGAGGCGTTCCTGCTTCTGGTATTCGAGCTCGTCGTCGATGCCGTGCTGTCTCGCGGCACGCATCGAGCCGGAGACTTCCACCGTTGCGGAGAAGATCTGCGTGTAGTTGGCCTTGCGGGCGCGGAGGGTGAAGCGGGAGGTGGTGGCGTCGGCCCCTTCGAGGGCGGCGTTGCCGATGATGATGAAGCGTTTGCCGTTGGTGAGCGTGGCCTTCGTCGTGCCGCCGTAGCCTCGGACGACGGTGAGGACGTTTCCGGCGACGGCGGTGACCTGCATCACTTCAACGCTGGCGTCGGGGCGGACGAGATCGCCGACCTGGAAGCGGGCGCCGTTCTGGACGGTGAGGCTGGTGGCGTTTTGTGCGTCGGGCGAGAACGACGATTGATTGAGCGTGTCGGTGTTGGGGAGGAGCGTGTCTTCCATCCACTCGTGGATGGTGCTCATCGCGGGGCGCTTGGCGTCGCCCAGGTAGTCGAGCAGGGGAGTTTCGTAGGGCGAGACGATGCCGACGATGTCGGAGACGTCTTCCATGATCTCGGGGAGATCGGTGCCGGCGGCGAAGGTGGACTTGCCTGAGTAGGACATGGGGTTCCTTTCTGGAAAGATGCAAAGCGGCAGAACGGCAAAGCGGCAAAGGGGAAAGAGCAGAGAGAACGCGGAGGACGCGGAGAGGGCGGAGGTGCGCGGAGGGGGAAAAGACTCTTCAACTCAAAGGAAGAAAAGAGCTCGAAGAGAGAGAGGAAAAGAGAAAGACAAACCCTTCCCCCAACCCCTCCCCTCAGGGGAGGGGCTTCAGAATGCGTTATCCGGCGCGGCGGGCGCGGAGGTAGGCGAGGAGGGAGCGGCGGTCGCCGGTGGTGCGGGCTTTGATGGCGAGGTCGGCGAGAGAGTCTGAGGGAGTCGTGCTGAGCGCCGGGCTCATGGCGCTCGGGGTGGGTGAGGTGCGCGGCGGCAGCGCGGACTCGAAGAGGAACGGTTTGCTGGCGCGCAGTTCATCGATGAGCGGGGCGATGTTGGTGCCGGTGTCGGGGCGGGTTGCCAGCATCGAATCGAGCATGAGGGATGCGACCTCGGGGTCGATCGCTCCGGCGCCGGCGAGGGCGCGATCGATGAGACGGGCCTGCTGTTCCTTAGCGAGCGCGGCCTGTGCTTGTTCAAGCTTGGCGCGGAAGTCGGCGACCTGGGCCTGTGCTTCGGCGAGTTTGGACTCGGCCTCGAGGGCGCGGGCACGCCAGTCGGTTTCTTCGGTGACGGGCGGACGGGCGGCGGGGGCGGTTTCGCCGTTGCCTTCTTCGCCGCCGAGATTTCGGGTTTCATCGGGCATGGGGACTCCTTTGAAGAGGTGTCGAGGTGTCAAGGTGACGAGGTGTCGAGGGAAAAACAGACTGCAACGGCGCCTTGCGATTCACGGAAGCTGAATTCGGGGCTGACCGCTGAAAGCTGAAAGCTGAGAGCTGAGAGCTGACCGCTCCCTACACCGCTCCGTCATCCGTCGGCTTGTAACCCAGTTCTTCCAGAACGCGCTGCTTGTCAACGCCGATGCGGAGCTTGGACTCGGCGACCTGGGCCTGCTCGCGGTCGTCGATGGGGAGCGGGTCGGGCCAGTCGATTCGGATGGAGCGGTCGATCTCGTCGGTCTTGAGGATGTTGAGGTGATCGAGCGCGGCGAGGATGAGGCGCGAAGCCTCGGCGAGGCCACGCCCGTAGGTGACCTGTTTCCGCGCAGTGCGGCTGAGAAGGCCCATGAGCGTGACGCGGAGGGCCATCGCGCTCGAAAGGTTGCCGACCTTGCCCTGGACGACGCCTGTGGCCAGCGGGGGTACGCCGCTGAGTTTGTCGAGGGCGTTGCGGAGAGCTTCGAAGTGGGCTTCTTCGGAGGGCGCGGACGAGTCGCCCCCGAATTCCTGGACGGAGGCTTGCGGATTGTCGCTGGCGAGCATGATGCCCGGGCCGATCGAGAGTGAGCCGGGAGCGCCGAGGCCCCGCATCAGGTACATCTTGAAACTCTGGAGCGAGAGCCGGTAGGCGCGGTCGCACAGGCGGGTGTTGAGTTCATCCTGGAGCGGGATGAGCGGCTCGACCTCTCCCAATCCCGAGTAGTGGAAGGGCTGGCTGACGTTCTGGATGTGCGCGACGGGGAGGCGCCCGTTGGTCCAGGGGGTTTCGATCGCATCGAGCAGTCGCTCGTTCTCGTAGATGTGATGGAAGTCGGCGGAGACGATCTCGGTGTGCGTGGTGCGTTTGCGCCGGGCGGGCTCTGGGTTGATCAGCGAGCGGAGGAAGCCGGGCTGTTCCGCGGCGTTCTCTTCGCGCTCATAGTGAATGACATAGGCCTGCGTGCGCCGGTAGTCGGCCGAGTCGGAGATGGGGATGCCGCGCCGGGGGTCGATGAGTTCGACGCGGACGGGCGGCGCATTGCGGAGGATGTCGGGGACTTGGGCGCTGTTGCCGAGTCGTCGGGCGCGGCGCTGAAAGTCTGGTTGAGACTCGGTGACGCGGACGAGGAGATCGGCGTGGCCGAAGACGTGACCAAGGAGGGCGAGATCGGTGAAGAGGGAGATGCCGCCGCTGGTCTCCCAGATTGCGTCGAGGGCGGATTGGACTGCGTTGCGGACGGGTTCGGTTCGCGCCGTGCTGATGAAACGGATGGGCTTGGCGAAGAGGAAATCGACCATGGCGTGGATGCGCCAGGCGATGTCGTTTTCGATCACCAGTTCGCGGGCGGTGCGGAGGCGATCGTCGGTGTTCGGGTTGGCGGCGCCGGTGAGGCGGGAGGGCAGGCCGATTTCCTGGGGCTGTGAGTACCACGAGCCGCTGCGCCGGCAGGCGTCTGAGCCGTTTGTGCTGCCCGCGCGGCGTACCGGCTCCAGAGCGTTCCTGTAGTACGTCCAGAGTTTGTCCAGGCGCGGGAGAGTCCGCGACTGGTGCTCCCGCAGCGCGAGAGCGAGTAGTGCCTCATCGAGGCCGACGTCGGAAAATGCCTGGAGCCGGTACGCCATCCGTCTAACCCGCCTTTGCCGCCGGAGCGGCGTGCTTGCGAGGCGTGCGTCTCACACACGCGGGGCCTCTACACAGGGGGCGCACGGACTCGCCGCGGCGCGCAGGGGCGCTCGCGTGCGCCGCTCAAAACCAGGCGCAAAGCAGGTACTGCAAATGAGTTACGCTGAAATCTGCAAAGTGGCGGAATCGGGTAATTTGGTCGAGCGCGTTTGAGCGCCGCCGAGCGCTGCTGTGCGCACAGAACGTCGGCCCCTGCCCGCGCGAAGTCGAAGAGCGCGCGCCGACGCGAGGCAGGTTGAACCTGCTCTCGTGCAGCGCTCCGGGGCGGAAACCAGACGGAGCGCCCGTCGGCGCCTCTCTCCATGCTCGGGTCGGGTGGTGTCGGCCGGGCCGGCATTCCCGTCGATGAACGGAGTGACGTCGCTTTGGTGGCGTTGGGTTCGAGCGGTGCGGCGTGCGTGCCGTCCGCTCGTAATGGCTACTTCGCGAGCGAATCGATCGAATAGGAAACGAACGGCGGATTCTCGAGGCCCGTGACCACGCGCCAGAAGGGTTCGCCGAACTCATCGGCGAGCCACGACCGGAACGGGCCCTTCTCGTCCTTTGAGACCTCGGACAGCGATGGGCCCCCCACGAAAACGGAGCGGTGAATCAGCAGCAGGTCATCGGAAACATACTCGGCCTCGGCCGCGACGCCGCAGAGGGCGTCGGTCAGTTTGGCGAAGAGTTCCGGCTGGAGGCCCAGGAGCAGATCGGCGTCGTGCCAGATGTAGTAGCGGAACTTGGTGGCGGGCTTGCCGCGGACGATCATGCGGTTACGGAGAAGCGCGGCGATCCCGCCGGGGCCGTCGATGCGCCGGTCGAGGAGCGGTCCGGGGACGGCGCGTTCGAGCTGGTAACAGAAAGATTCGAGATCGGTGATGAAGCGTCCGTAGAAGGGGCAAACCTCGGTGTCGCGTTGCATTCCGAGGAACTGGCCGAGGCTGGTTGCGAACTGAAGCCGCCGGCCCGGAAAGTCGGACGAGGCGACGAGATGGTTTTCTTCCAGGAGCTGAGCAACCTCGGGCTGCCAATCCGCGATCAGCAGCGGCGATTCGGGTTGGCGGGAGAGGGCGCTCATCTTGGATTGGCGATTCGGGCTTTACAAATCCACGAGACTCTCTTGTCGCTTCCGGCAAGCACACGAGCCCGGATTCGCTCGTGCGGAACGCACGGGGTGCGAATCGGGCGACCACCCCCGACGCCGGTCAGAATTGCGGCGGCAGGACACAACGACATCGCCTCCGGCATGCCGGATGCGAACAAAGCCACAACTGTCGCGATCCCGTCGCTATTTGCGCGCAACGGGGACGCAAAGCCGCGGCCTCTGACCACCAGAAATGTGCCTCACAAACGGGGGTTCGGCCAACCACCCTGCCGGAATATGCCGCGAAAGTTGCGCAATCCGCAGTCAAGGCCCGGAAATAGGGAGAAAGCCTGCTTTTCAGGGTCCGGCGGGCCTCCGGCCTCCCCCGCCCCCGCCCGCCCGACCCTGCAAGCAACGTGACCGGGTGCAATTGGAAATAACTACTTCGTAACTGCGTGAACCGTTAGGATACTTGGCGAGCTAAACACGGGTGGGCATGGAGCAAGGGCGTGAATTACATCCAGTCGGACCCTGAACAGGTGGTCGAAGGCGTGGAGAGAATCGGGCGGCTACCAGCGGTGGCCACACACGATTGGTGCGACTTGGCCGCGAACGCGGTGGCGGATTCGCTCCTTGGCTCCAAGGGCTCCGGGGTCATCGCCGTCGGGATCGGCTCGGCGCAGGGCGAGAGCATCGACCGGCTCGAGAGCGTGGGGGTCTGCGGCGTGGGGGGCGCGACGAAGGACGCGGAGGATGTGAAGAAGCGTCTCGGGGCGATGGGCTTCTTTCAGCCCGGGATAGACGCCCGAGCGCTGAAGGGCGAGGCCTCGGTGGTCATGGCGCCGGCGACTGAGCTGCAGGGCTCGGCCTCGTGGCGTTCGTCGCCGATCTGTCGCCTGCTTACCTCGCGCGGACTGTCGGCGTTTCTGATCGGCGCGGGCCTGATCGCCGACACCGACCCGACCCGGATGTTGTGGGTGCTGGGGGCTGTGGAAGAGAACGGGGCGTACCTGGGGGACATGATGTTCGCCATGGTCATCCTGATGGCGCTGCTCCGCCGGGCGAGGCTTGCGCTCTCGGGGGTCGGCTCGGACATGTCGGAGTGGGTGAGCCCGCGCGAGCAGGAGATTCTCAAGGAGCTCGTGCTGGGCAAGAGCGTCCGCCAGATCGCGGAAGAAACCGGTCGCAGCCCGCACACCGTGCACGATCACGTCAAGAGCCTGCACCGCAAGCTCAATGCGACCAGCCGCGGCGAACTGATCGCGCGGGCGCTGGGCCACGTGAGCCAGGCGACCCGCGTCCGAGAGGCGAGCCGGAAACTCAAGCACTCCTGACCGATCAGGGGTCGGGGGCTTCCCGGGTAGCGGGCGGGTTCTCGCCGGCCGATGCTTCGGTCATCTTCTTTTCGTCGCTCAGCACCTTCGCCGTGCGCGATTTGATTTCCTTGGCGATTCGTGCCGCGAGCGGCGGGTCGTCGGAGATCGCCACTTCGAACCGCGACGGGAAGCCCAGTAGCGTGTCCTCGGTATAGGTCGCCAGGAAGACGGATTTCGTGTTGGGGCGGCGCCCCGCCTGAACGACGCGCTCGACGATCACGAGCACGTGCGCGTTGGTGTTCATCGGGTGCTCGAGCAGATCATTCTCGGCGTCGCGGGCCTGATCGCGGTCGAGGTCGGTCTCGCGGACATCCGGGGAGGCGGCCGGCGAAAAAATGATCTGAACGCGGCGCTGCTGCTGGTGGATCGTGTCTTCCCAATCCTGCGCGGGCGTTGACTGCTCGGTATCCCACGGGGTGAAGTAGCCCGAACTCGGCTTGGCATGGGTTGTCAGCACGCCGGAGCGGACGTCCACGCGATCGAGAGTGAACCGGTACGAGTGCAGCACGTCGCGGGCGGCCGTGAATGCCGCGGCGTACTCCGACGCCGGAACGAATACGTCGGGGGAGTCGGAGGCACACCCGGCGAAAATGGCCGAGGGCACGATCGCCAGGAGCATCGCGGAGGCCGCGCGGGAGATTGGAACGTTTCGGAAACGCATCATGTGCACTTGGAGATCAGAGTAGCAGACGCGAAGGGGGAAAAGTCACTTGACGTTACGCCCAAAGGCTGTCACGATCGGTCCGTCGGTGCGGAATTGTGGAGCGCGAAGCGCCGGGAATCGCGTGGTGGGGGCGCCGAATCGGGAGGTGCCATGCTGGGACTGTTCGTGGGAAACGTGTTGGGTGATTCAGTCTCCGGGATCTCCGGGTTGCTGGCAATGGCCGATCCGCCCGCGGCGGCTGCGCCCATTTCCGCCGCGTCCGTGATCGACTCGGGCAGCACCGCATGGATGCTCATGTCCTCCGCCATGGTGCTGCTCATGGTGCCGGGGCTGGCGCTTTTCTACGGCGGGATGGTCCGGCGGAAGAACGTGCTGACCACGATGCTGCACTCCTTCGTGGCGATGGCCGTGATCGGACTGCACTGGGTGGTCGTCGGATACTGCCTTGCCTTCGGCAAGTCGATCGACTTCGGCATCCCGTTCCTTTCCGGCATCGTCGGATGGAACTGGGATTACGTCGCCTTCAAGGGAATCAGCCAGACGGCGCTGTACGGCGACAAGCACGTGCCCGAACTGGTCTTCGCCATGTTCCAGGGCAAGTTCGCCATCATCACGCCGGCCCTGATCGCCGGTGCCGTCGCGGAGAGGATCAGTTTCAGGGCGTACATCTTCTTCATCCTCCTCTGGTCCACCTTCGTCTACTGCCCGCTGGCGCACATGGTCTGGGCGGAGGACGGATGGCTCTACAAGCTCGGCGTCCTTGACTACGCCGGTGGGACGGTCGTGCACATCTCCTCTGGCGTTTCGGCAATGGCGCTGGTCCTGCTCATCGGCAACCGACGTGATTACCCCGACGGGGCGATCATGCCCAACAGCCTCGTTCTCACGCTCACGGGGGCGGGGCTGCTCTGGTTCGGCTGGTTCGGTTTCAACGCCGGAAGCGCCGTGGCGGTCGAAAGCCCCGTTGCCGGCAGCAGCGCGGTGCTCGCGTTCACTACAACGCAGACGGCGGCTGCCGCGGCAGCCCTCGTCTGGATGCTTCTCGAATGGAACCACACCGGCAAGCCGACGAGCCTGGGCGTTGCCTCCGGCATCGTCGCGGGGCTGGTCGCGATCACGCCGGCCGCCGGGCACGTCACGCCGCTCTCGGCGATCGCTATCGGCGCGGGTGGGTCGATCGTCTGCTACTTCGCCGTGCAGCTCAAGGCCCGGCACAAGAAGGACGACTCGCTCGACGCCTTCGGCGTTCACGGAGTCGGCGGCACGTGGGGAGCCCTCGCCACCGGCATCTTCTGCTTTATCCCGGTCGCCGGGCTAGTGAACGGCGGCGGATTCAAGCAGCTCGGGCTGCAGAGCATCGGAGTTGGGTTTACTGTCGTCTTCGCGTTCGTCCTGACGCTCCTCATCGGCACGATCGTGAACGCCCTCGTCGGCCTGCGCGTCACCGACGCCCAGGAACGCGACGGCCTCGACATCACCATCCACGGCGAGCGGGGGTACCACCTGTGAAACTCATCATCGCGATCATCAGGCCCGAGCGTCTCCAGGCCGTGCAGGATGCGCTCCAGAAGACCCTCGACGAGGGCGACAACTACCGGCTCACCGTCGCGTCGGTCGACGGGCACGGGCGCGCCACCGGCGAGATCGAGTACTTCCGGGGCCAGCAGGTCCGCACCCGCATGGCCCAGAAGGCCCAGATCACCATCGGCGTCAACGACGCGTACGTGGAGAAGGCGATCGACGCGATTCTGAAAGCGGCCCGGGGCTCCGAAGGAGGCGAGATCGGCGACGGCAAGATCTTCGTCCTGCCGCTGGAGCAGTGCGTGCGGATCCGCACCGGCGAGCGCGGCGGGAGCGCGATCTGACCGGGGCATTTACCCGCCCGGATCCCCCGGATGGAACTGAATCACGATGGGCCTGATCGCAACGGCCTTCCACACGCTCCCGCGCTTTTCCCAATCAACCGCCCACCACGAGACATGCGGGAAATTCCAGGCCTCGGGCGTCACCCGGACCCGGATCTGCGTGTGCATCCGCGTATCCGATTCCCGGACGGCCTGGAATTCCTGGAGCGCCCACTCCGTGACGCGATACGTCTGTCCGAGATCAGCCTCAACGGCGCACAATACGCCCTGCTTATCCAGGCCCGCCGGCGCGCGGAAATACTGAAGGCGGACGCGGTCGTCCAGCAGCCCGGCCAATTCCGAGGTCCGCGCCTTTGCCGTCGCCCCCACCAACTGGCGTGTCCGGGTCATCACTTCTTCCCGATCCGTCACGACGATGCGAGCGAGCAGCCACAATCCGCCGGCCAACGCGATTCCGGCCAGCAGGGCGCTTGCCGCCCGCCCTCCGCTCCCATGCCGCTGCAGCCACCACGACGCGGCCAACCCCGCGAAGAGAACCAGCACCATCAGCAGCCACGGCTGCTCGAAAAGCAGTACGCCGGGGCCGATCGGCTCGTTCAGAGGAGCCGGCGGATCGGGGATCTGAAGGGCGTTGTTCATGCGTGCTTGCCGGGCTTTCCTTGGGTCCGCCGGTCCGGCCAGTTGCCGGGTGAAGGGGCGTACGCTCCGGCATGTCATCCTTTGCCGACATGCGCTTCGCGGACTTCCTTGGTGCGGTTGCCGCCAAATCGCCATCGCCCGGAGGCGGCGCGGTCGCTTCGGCCTGCGGCACGCTCGCCGCGGCACTTGCCCAGATGGTCGTGAACTACTCGATCGGAAAGAAAAACCTCGCGGAACAGCAGGAAGAACTGACCCACGCCGCAACCAAGCTCGAACGCGCCCGGGCCGTTCTCCTCGAACTGGCGCAGGAAGACGCCGAGGCCTACGCGCTCCTCAACGAACTCCAGAAACTCCCCGACACCGACGCGCGAAAGAAGGAACTTCCGGGCGCGACCCGCCTCGCTCTGCAGGTCCCCCAGAGCGTCGCCGCCGCCGCGATCGACCTGCTCCGGCTCTTCGAGCAACTCGCCCCGATCACCAACAAGCACCTGCGGAGCGACCTGGCCATCGCCGCCGTTCTCGCCGAGGCGACCGTCCGATGCGCCAACTGGAACGTCCTGATCAACGCCGCGGCGTTCCCGCCTCCGGAACGGGCCGGCGTGGAGGAAGAGTGCCGGCGCACACGCGTTGAAGCGACCGAACGCGCCGCCCGCGTCGAACGTGCCTGCGCCGTCTAGAAACAACAACCCCCGCAGGAGCGGGGGTTGAGGTTTGTCTGAACCTGTCTGCTTCGAGACTCAGGCTGCGCGCCGGTAGCTGCGGCGGGCCGACGAGAACTTGTACGAAAAATTCTTGCGGCTAGACGGGCGGTTGCTCCAGCGCTTGCTGGTGCGACGGGCCGACTTCTTGGCGCTGCTCTTGCGGCTGCTGCGCTTCGAGTTCTTGGCGAACTTGCTGAACGAATAGTTGAACCAGCTCGACGTGCGACGGGCCTTGCGGGTCGTCGTGCGACGGGCGGTCGTGCGCTTGGCGGTGCGGCGGACGATGCGCTTGGTCGTGCGGCGGGCCGTTCGTTTGGTCGTGCGACGGGTACGGGAATTCTTGCGAGTCGCCATGTCTTCGGTCTCCGTGATGCTCCACAAGCGGAGCGGGAGGCCGGGGGGCGCCTCCGAATGTCGCGAGGGGCCGGCCCTGCGCCGGCGTCCTGATAATCGCGAACAAATTGGGCGATCGGCCTGAAGAAACCGGCACTTTCGCCTTTGGACAAATTTGTGCGAAAAATCCCGGCCGCACGCATCCCCCACGCCCCCATCCGACCGACTCCATACCCACGCCCCTTCGGGCGGCTCACCTACTTTCAACGCCGTGACCGCAAACCCAACATCCCCCGCCTGGTCGCCCGAAACCTGGCGTTCGGCGCCCAACCCCCACGCCGTCCGCTACGACGACGCCGGCGCGCTGGCCGCCGCCGAGACGCAGCTCCGCGACCTGCCCCCGCTGGTGACGAGCTGGGAGATCGAGCGCCTGCGGTCATTCCTCGCAGAGGCGCAGGAGGGCAAGCGCTTCGTGCTTCAGGGTGGCGACTGCGCCGAGACCCTGGCCGACTGCAGGGCCAGCACGATCACCAACAAGCTCAAGATACTCCTCCAAATGTCGCTGGTGCTGGCGCACGGGCTCAAGAAGCCGGTGGTACGCGTCGGCCGTTTCGCAGGGCAGTACGCCAAGCCCCGCAGCAGCCCGACCGAGACGCGCGAGATCGGCGGCAAGCCCGTCACGCTGCCGAGCTACTTCGGTGATCTTTTCAATCACGCCGAATTCACGCCCGAGGCCCGAAAGCCCGACCCTCATCTGATGGTCCGCAGTTACAAGCACGCGGCACTCACGCTCAACTTCATCCGCGCCCTGGTTGATGGCGGCTTCGCCGACCTGCACCATCCGGAATATTGGGACCTTTCGTTCTTCCACCACGCCAGCCTTTCCGAGCAGGTCCGCGCCGAATACCGGCGCATGACCGACAACCTCGCCGACGGCCTGCGCTTCATGGAAGCCCTCGGCGAAAAAGCCGTGGATGACCTCACCCGCGTCGAGTTCTTTACCAGCCACGAAGGGCTCTGCCTTGAGTACGAGAGCGCCCAGACCCGCACCGTACCCCGGCGCGAAGGGCACTACAACCTCGCCACGCATTTCCCCTGGATCGGCGAGCGGACACGATCGCTCACCGGCGCACATGTCGAACTGTTCCGCGGCATCCGCAACCCCGTGGGCGTCAAGATCGGCCCCAAGGCCGCGCCATCCGATGTTGTCGCTCTGTGCGAAAAACTGAACCCTTCGGACGAGCCCGGACGGCTCGCCCTCATCTGCCGCATGGGCGCGCCAAACGTGACCAAAGCCCTGCCCCCGATCATCGAGGCCGTTCAGAAGGCCCGCCGACGCATCCTCTGGATGTGCGATCCCATGCACGGAAACCCGGTCACAACCTCCAGTGGCATAAAAACCCGCTCGTTCGACGCTATCTGCTCCGAACTCGATCAGACTTGCGCCGTCCACGCCAACCTCGGCACCATCCTCGGCGGCGTGCACTTTGAACTGACCGGCGAGGACGTCACCGAGTGCATCGGGGGCGGCTCGGGCGTCACCGAGGCCGACCTGACGAACAACTACGCCAGCCCGTGCGACCCCCGCCTGAACTACCAGCAGGCCCTGGAAATGGCCTTCCTCCTCTCCCGGCGGCTCGAAAAGCGCCCGCAGAGGAAGTAGCCGGACTCAAAAGTCCGCCAAAGTCGCCCCCCGCGTCGTCCGATACGCAAGGCATGCACGGCGCGGACCAACTCGACCCTCCCGGCCCTTTCCGTTTTGAACGAAGGCGTTCCGAGCGGTACGAGGCGACGGGCTCCGCCGTCGCGGTCTTTGGGCGCCCGGGGCGGCCACCGCTTCTGACCAGCGTCCGCATCACCGACAGCAGTTCGTCGGGCCTTGGCATCTACAGCGATGCCGAGATCAGGCCGGGCACGACTTTCGCGCTCTACCCCGATGACGCGCTCAGCCCGCGCCGATTCGGCCGGGTCATCCGGTGCGAGAAACGTGGCAAGAGCTACCGCCTCGGTCTTCAGTTCCAGCAGGCCGTCGCGGCCTGATCCGATTTCTTCCTCACGCCCGTGTCCGGGTCGCATCCGGAATGTCGGCGTGTTCTTCGCGCTCGCGCATCGTGAGTTCGGCGAGCACGATGTGTTTCATGAGCGTGCCGGCCGCGGTCGAGGCCGCCGCGAGAATTCCACGCCAGCCGTCCCGCCACGCGCTTTTGATGACGACCTGCTTGAGGAACGCCAGCGGCGCGGTCGTGCACACCTGCACCGCACCGCTCCGCTCGCCGCGATCAAAGAGCGCCACGCCCGCGACCCGCGCGTAGGTCGCCTGCCGTTCCAGGTGCTGTGCGAAACTCACGAACGAATCGTGCCGCAGCGTGCCCGGAAGATCACGCTGCTGAGCGCCGCTGATGAGTTCCAGCTTGGCGTGCGGCTCGAGGCCGCCCCAGACCGCACTGCCGCGACGGACCAGCCGGAGGCGCCATTCCGGCTGCCAGCAATGCTCCAGGTAACGCCCCGCAAAGAACAGCTTGCGGTTGACGCGGTAGCCGCCGATCGCCGGATCGTCCCGCCCGACAGCATCGACGATCGAGCGCACAAGGTCGGCTTCCGGCGGCTCGTCGCTGTCCAGGCAGAGAATCCACGGGCGTTCGCAGAGTTCCATCCCCTGCTGTTTGGTCCGGGCGAAGCCTTGCCACGGAGCCTTCACCACCCGCGCACCGAACGACTCGAGCAATTCCACCGTGCCGTCCGTCGAGCCCGTGTCCACCACGACCAGTTCGCCGCCGTCGGCAACGATCGGGCGCACCGCCTCCAGCACGCGCGGCAGCGTGGCTTTGCTGTTCTTGCAGACTATGGAAACCGAGATTGGGGGCATGGCTATTCGTTGGCTGGCCGGCTCGAACACACCCCCGGGGGGCATGAGTCTACGAGGGCAGCTAGGCTGAGCGTGTGGGACTCGCCCCGTACATCCGCCCCGGTGTCCGAATCGAGAAAATCGCCCCCGCCTGGCGTGAACGCCAAGCCGCCGTCGCTGCACTCGCCACCCGATTCGGTGCCGACGGGACGCGCCCGGGCGATGCGGAACTGCTCAAGGTGCAGGGCTCGTCGTTCGTCGTCCGAACCGCGCTGGAGGGCACGCCTGTCATCGTGAAATGGCGCGAACTTGCCACGCTGCGGGACCGGGCTTCGAGTCTGCTCCGGACCTCCAGGGGCTTTCGGCAATGGCGGGGTTCCAAGGCCCTCGCCCGCGCCGGGATCCCCACCGCACGCCCCGTCGCGCTGCTCACGCAGTACGGATTGTCCCGTGCGGAGCTTGATGCCGGGCGCAAGCCGCACTCCTACGCCAACCCGCGTGAGTGGCTCATCCTCGAAGCGGCGCCGGGAAAGACGGCGCTCGATCATCTTGCCTCGCACGACCTCTCCGTCCGCGATCAACACTCCCTCGCCCGCGCCGTCGGCGTCCAAGTCAGCGCCATGCTCCGCGCCGGCCTCTGCAACCGCGATCACAAGCTCTCCAACATCATCGTCTCGTTCGAGGAAGGTGTACCCCTGGTCACACTCATCGACACCGTCGCCATCCGACGCCGCGGCAACCCCGGCGAGATTGTCCGCATGCTCGCGACGCTTCTCATCGAATCCATCGGCGTGCACTGCCCGCCGCGCGCGCCGCTCGCCTATCGCGCTCTCCGAGACGCCTGCGCCGCATGGCTCGAAGGCACGCTGGCCCGCCCGCTCGGGGCCCACAAGGGCGACCGCAAGGCCTTACGCGCCCTGGTCCGCTCCACGGCCCGGCGCATCGACCAGTACGTGACCCACCACGGCGATCCAACGCCCAGGGTCAATCCGCTGACCAAGCATGAATGGCCCGGCGAGGGCTCGTAAGAGTTACAACCGACAGGCGGCAAGTGGATAGCGCAATCCGCCTCTATCGCGTACTCTGGTTCCATGGCCACCAAGGAGAAAGCGGTTTCCAGCAGGCCCCGCGAGCGCAAGCGAGTCGCGAAGGCGCACGCCGCATCATTCGATAAGTCCTACACCGCAAAGTCCGGCGCCGAGCCCCTGCTCACCATCGCCAAGCCCGAGGCCCGCATCTACATCGGCGACTGCCGCGAGATCATCCCCAAGATTCCCGAGTGCGCCAAGCAGCAGGTCGATCTGATCTTCGCCGATCCGCCCTTCAACTGGAGCGTCCCCTACGACCATTGGCACGACGGCATGCCCCGCAACGACTACCTCGACTTCACCTACGCCTGGCTCAAGGCCTGCGCCGATTCGCTCGCCCCGCACGGCGCGCTCTGGGTCAACATCCCCGACGACACGGCCGCCGAGATCGTCGTCTATCTCAAGAAGATCGGCCTGCACATGGTGAACTGGTGCGTCTGGCACTACCGCTTTGGCCAGAACAACAAGGCCCGCTTCATCAACAGCAAGGTGCACGCGCTCTACTTCGCAAAGCACGACGACGTGAATGTTCGAACGTGGAACCCCCAGCGCGTCGTTGAAATGTCCGACCGCGCCAGCATCTACGGCGACAAGCGCACCCTGACGAAGAAGGACGGCATGCCCGCCGGCATGCGAGTCCCCATGGACGTCTGGTACGGCCCCAACTGGGGACGCATCCAGGGCAACAACAAGGAACGCCGCCCGCGCCACCACAACCAGTTGCCCGAGGTCTACCTCGAACGCGTCATCGAGGCCTGTAGCAACGAGGGCGACCTCGTCATGGACCCATTCCTGGGCAGCGGCACAACCGGCGTCGTCGCGCACGCCCTCAAGCGTCGCTTTATCGGCTGCGAGTTCAGCAACGAGAACGCTCAGAGCGCCTTCGCACGCATGAAGGAAGGGCCGATCAACGTCGGAAAATCGCGCGGCATGAGCAGCGCGATCGGACCCAAACGCAATAGATTGAAGGGCTTTGAGGCTTGAGCCGGCTAAGCAGCCGGCCCGCCGAGATTGCGATAGGGATTGCGCCCAAGAAAGCCGCCGGTTGGTTCCTCTACGTGCGCAAGCTCTAAGCCTGTCGCGTCCGCAATCTCCACCGCGACTGCCTTCAAGTTGCCTGCCCCGCCATCACGAAGGAGCGTCATGGCGAACTCTTTGTCTTCCCGCAAGAAGACAAGTTGCAATTCCCATACGTCCTCCCATCGCTTCGCCGTCTGCGCTGCATCGCGCACCCACCTTCCGTGAACAAGATCCCACCGCAGCGCTAGATCGCGGCTGATACTCTTGCCGGTGCGCGGCCACGACAGCTCCGTACCTGCGAAGCGAAAAGCGGGGAGGTCTTTCAATTCACGTGATCGAAGAATCCAGATACCGATCGCCCCGATACCGAAGGCAACAGGCAAGCACACCGCAGTGAAGATCCCCTTCTGGCGATCGTCGGGAGAGCCCCAAAGGGCGAGCGCAATGCCTCCGACAAGGGCGAGAACACCCAGCGTCAAGAAAAATACGATCAGGCCAAGAGCCGCCCGATGGTCCACGATAACTTCAACGGAGTCGCCGGACGTCACGACCTTCCATCTGAAGATGGAGAGTTTGTCGGGCGCGGACAGCCTCGGACAATCATCCCGGATTTCGAAAGCCTCTTCCACCTGATCGATTCTACTGGGCCGGGAGTGGCTCACTGTTACAAGGCGGCGCAACCGGTAGGTCTTGGGGCCTGCCGCGCAGAAAACAGCGAATCCCCGAACGATTCGGCCAAAAAACGTCCCGAACAAGCAACCAACCCGGCCCCTCCGGCGCTACCGACTATGGAGAAAAGGGGCCGCACATGACCGAAAGCAAGACCCGGCTGGAAGAGATCCGAGTCCTGATCGTCGATGACGACCGCGACGTGCTCGATTCGTTCGAGGCCGCGTTCCAGTCGGAGGGCGCGCTCACGCAGCTCGCCATGGACGGGAACGAGGCCGTGCGCATCTGCCGCGAAGACCCGCCCGACATTGTCATCCTCGACATGATGCTGCCGCGGCGGTCCGGCTTTCTTGTGCTCGAGAAAATCAAGGGCTACGAGGACGCCCCGATCGTGATCATGGTCACCGCCAACGAAGGCCGGCGTCACCAGGCGTATGCCGAGAGCCTTGGCGTGGACAAGTACCTTGTGAAGCCGGTGCCGCTGGCGCAGTTGCTTGACACAGCGGTTGAATTGATCGAGGCCGAAGAGGGCGACGATCCGTCGGAAGCCTGAAACGTCAGCACGGATTGGGATGAATCGTGCCACCAATCGTGGCTCTGCACGATTGGTGCGAGCGGTTGATCTAGTCCAAGAACCACCCAACCCCGCCCTCCGGCACGCCATCGCGCAGAACCGGTTGTTCTGCAACCGCAGCGACCGGTTCTACCATTCCCCGTGGCAAAGAAGCGACAAATCGTCCTCATGAAAGGCAGCCTCACCGGCGTCGCCGCCCTCGCCGCCGGCACGCGCGCGAGCCCGGCCCGCCCAGATGGCTCCCACGGCCCGATGGGCACCGCGGCCGAAGTGAAAGAAGTCCTCGCCCGCTACAACACCGCCCCCGACGGCTCTCCCCGCAGCGCCTCGCTCGGCACAGAGGTGCTCCACGGCCCCGGACTCATCGTCGAACTGCCGACGAATCAAGACGAGGTTTCACAGGCATTGGTCACGGTCCTCGACGACGACATCGCCTGGCCGGTCCTGAGCCGCGTCTGCAAGGCGGCGGGCTGGCGGATGATGGATGTGGAGACCGGGCGGGTGTTTGGCTGAGAGCTGACAGCTGAAAACCGATAGCTGATCCCATGCCCACCTACGTCTACGAAATCCTCGACAAAGAAGGCAAGCCCACCGGCGAGACCTTCGAACTCGTCCAGTCCATGAAGGAAGACGCGCTCACCAAAGACAAAAAGGGCCGCCCCGTCCGGCGCGCCATCGTCGCCCCCGCCATCGCCGGCAAGTGGAGCCCGATCAAAGAAAAGTCGGCCCTCAGCAACAAGAACCTCGAGCGGATGGGCTTTACGAAGTACGAGAAGAAGGGCAAGGGATACATGGAACGCGTGGCGGGTAAAGAGGGGCCCAAGAGCATCTCGTCGGAAGACTGAGCGATCGGGCAAGGCCCCTCGCTCGCGAGCATTCTGCATCGAGCGGTCTTGATCGAGTTCAGATCGGTGGTGAGTTGTCGGATGACCAGTCTGGCCTTGACGAATTCCCGCACCGGCGGGCAGGTCCGAACCCGGGGCGGCAGTCCGGTCAGCCCGCCGTCAAAGCCGGCGAGCGATGAGAAATGACATTCGATCTTCCGGCGTTCGCTGCGGAGCCTACTGCCGTTCGGCGGACACTTGTTCATTCCACCGGCTTCGGCGCGCCCACCAGTTCCCAGTTCAGATCCGGGTTGTACTCGATCATTCCACGCGCGAGCGATTCGGTGTTTTCGCCCAGATCGTTCTGGTACACGAGACCCTGCTGGTTGACGATGAAAGTCATGATGCCCGAACTGCCGTACTCGAACGGATACGCGATGACGGCGAAGCCGCCGGTGAGGCGGCCGTTCTGCATGTAGTCCTGCTTGCCGCCGGGCGCGTCCGGGCCCTGGGCGGTCAGGATGCGGTAGCAGTAGCCGTGGTAGGGCTTGGGTGCGTGGGTGGGATCGGCGCTGCGGGTGTACCCCTGCGCGGAGGCTTCGGCGACGAGATCGCCAAGCGGGCTTTCCGGTCCGCCGTCGGCGGGCCAATACAGACCGTTCTTGGCGCCCGAGTCGCTGAAGAATTTCGCGGCGTACTCGGCCGTGCCCTGCGGGCGCATCGCGAGATATTCCCTTTGGGCGTCGCAGATCGCCAGGCAGGTCTGGATCGTGTCGAGCTCGTTGCGTCCGATGCGTCGCGAGACCAACTCGTCCTTGCCCGCGGCAAGGTCGAACTGCCAGCCCCCGTTGGCCGGCACGACCGGAATGGGCATCGGCCACTCGTTGTTTCCAACCTCGAGGATCTTCGAACCCTCCGGACCGTCCACGAGCTTGTGCTTCTCGTTGTACTTCGCGAGGAACAACTCGCGCCGGTTCGCGTCGGCGACTTCATCCCCCGAACTGAGAACATCCTCGGCATTGGGGCCGAGGATCTTGTTGAGGTCATCCGTGTTGTCAGTCGTGAGCGCCGCCGTCAGGGCGCTCACGGCCTCGTCGGGCGTGGCGTACACCTGCGCCGGGTTCGACGCGCAGGCGCCGAGGAACAGGCAGGCTCCGGCGGCGAAGAGAACGGCGGCAAAGCGGGGAGTTGAGAACATGGCGTTGATCCTGCGGAGAAAGTTGAACTGGTGTCGGGATGGACCGGTGTCAGAGTTGATGAGGCGATCAATCAGCGACGCCCGCCACCGCCGCGCCCGCCGCCGCCGCCGCGAGAGCCCCCGCCTCCGGACGGGCGCGATGCTCCGCCGCTCGGTCGCGAGGCCGCGCTGCTGCTGCGGCTCGCGTTGCCGCGGTTGCTGGCTGCTTGCGTCGAGGCGCCGCTCCGATTGGCGCCGCTGAGGGCATTGCCCTGGCCGCCGCTGGGCCGGTTGGCCGGCTGCGTGGAAGGACGCGCGGCACCCTGATTGCCCGCGGGACGATTTCCGGCGGAAGGCTGCTGGGCCGGGCGATTGCCGGCCTGGCCCCCGCTCGGACGATTGGCTCCGGCGCCGGGCTGCTGGGCCGGTCGGTTGCCCGCGCCCTGGCCGGGCCGATTGGCCGACTGGCCCGCGCCGGCATCGCGCCCACGGTACTGATCGCGGGCCTGCGATGCCTGGGCGCGATCAACACCGCCGTATTTCTGGGCTGTGGACCTGTTGGCGTAAGGCGCGCCTTGGCGGTGCTGGGGATTGTGCTGCCATTGGGAGCCGCCCTGGACGTTTGCGCGATTGCCCCCCTGGACGTTGGTGCGGTTCCCGCCCTGGATGTTGGTGTTGCGATTGAAATTGTTGTTGATGTTGACCGAGCCGCCGTTCCAGTTGCAGTTCCCGTTCCAGTTGTTGCTCCAGATCGCGCCGCAGGCCACGCCCACGCCGAAGGAGAGTGCCGCCGCGCCCGCAACGTACCCGGGCGGGTAGTACGGATAGGGCGGGTAGGAGGGGTAGGGCCACGCGCCGTACACAACACTCGGGTTGTACTGCGGCACGTACACCACCTCCGGGTTGGCCGGCTGAATGACGATCGTCTGAGGGGCCGCGGCGCCGGCCGGCGCCTGGTTGATGGTCACGGTCTGCTGCTGATTGGACTGAAGGTTGCCCGCGGCCTGCGCCTTGTTGCGGAGGCGCTGGATGGCGTCCATCACGTCCTTCTGCTGGGCGATGAACGCATCGCCCAGCTTGGAGGTGATGTCGAGCTTGTCGCTCATCATGGAGAGCACGTCGGGGAACTGCACGAGCGACTTGACGCTCGTGTCCCACGTCTGCTCGTCAACGGCCTTCGCGAGCGCATCGCCCGTGAGGTCCTTGTGCGCCTTGGTCCACCGGTCGGCCTGCACGATCTCGATCGGGTAGGTCGAGGCCATGAGCACCTGCGCCAGCAAGTCGTCGGGGTAGAGCGCGATCGGCGCGACCAACTGGTCGAGCTGCTCCTGCGTGAGCGGGGCATCGCCGTCGGGCGCCGCCGCCGGAGCGGCGGCCGCGGCAGGCGCCGGGGCGGGCGCTTGGGCCATCGCTCCGGGCGCGAAGAAGAAAGCGGCAGTCATCAAAGCGGCAAAGCCCGGGAGTCGGTTCACGTCTGTGCTCCTTGTGCACGGCGAGTATAACGGGGAAAGAAGCCGAGCAGCAGGGCGGTAGAGCCACAGAGCGGCAGAGGGCAGAGCGGCAAAGCAGAGTACTTGCGACTGGGTATCAAGCACGGCGCGTGAGGTCAAAAATCGTCTTTGGTCGGCCCGGAGGGCCATCGATCGTTGCCGGCAGCGCAGATCGCAACGCGATCAAGCTGCCGGTCCACGGATAGAAAACTCCCCGGCCCGGAGGGCCGATGAATCAACCAAACAACTCGTCGGGCGAAACATCCGTCCCGTGCGCCCGGTGCAACCGGATCAACTCATCCACATATGAGAGCCGCTTGTGATGCGACTTCTGGTTGTCGATATAGCGAACAAGCTTTGGCAAAACCGACTTGCTCACGGTGAATCCGCCGTACCCCTCTTGCCAAGCGAAATCCGCGAGCTTCGGAAAGGACTCATGAATCCATTTCGACGAACGGGATTTCAGATGGCGTGCCAGATCCGAGTGCGAGAGTTCCGACGGGTATCGAACCGCAACATGGACATGCTCGACAAAGCCATTGATAGCGTACGGAGTGCATTTCAGATTTTTCGCGATGCCGCCGAGGAAGGGATGCAGACGGTCTTCTAGTTCGGGAGTGAGCCAGGGTTCGCGGTGCTTGGTCCCGAAGACGAAGTGGTAGTAGTTGTGCGTCCAAGTGCTGGGCATGCGCGGAACATACCAAATCTCTCATCTTCGCGCGCGGGTCGGCGTCGTTCCCGACGAATGCTTCCGAGTCCAGCAGCGACTGCTGCTTCCGGGTCCCCTTCGCCCGCAGGGCGCACGATCGTTGCCGGCGGCTTCAGCCGCCGGTAGAGCATAGAAATCGCCCGCCCCGGAGGGGCAGGCGAGCGGACGGGCACCGACCTGCGAGTGCGATGTGATTGGATCGTCCGCCCCTCCGGGGCGAAATGATCAATGGAGGCCGACCGGCAGCTTGATCGCTTCGCGATCGGCGCTGCCGGCAACGATCGTGCGCCCTTCGGGCGTAACAAGCACTGCTGAGCAGAGCTTGACTACTCGCGCTGGCTGTTCTTATCCGCAATCACCGCCACCGGCGGCTCCAGCGGCAGCATGCGGGCAAACCGCATGTACGCGTCGTACTGCGCCCGCATCTCGGTCAGCGAATCGCCGCTGAACTTCTCCGTGAACGCGCGAGCGATCTCGAACGCGCACACGTTTTCCAGCACCACGCTCGCCGCGCTCACGGCGCACACGTCGCTCCGCTCGTACGTGCTCATCTCCGCCTGCTTGGTGTTGAGATCGATGCTGGGCAGGCCCTGCAACAGAGTCGCGATCGGCTTCATCGTGCCGCGGACGACGACGGGCATGCCGTTGGTCATGCCCCCCTCGGTGCCGCCGGCGTTGTTGCTGTCGCGGGTGAACCCGAGATGCGCCTCGGCGCGCTTCGAGGCGTCGTACCGGATCGGGTCGTGCACCTTGCTGCCGGGGCGCGAGGCGCACTCTTTCCCCAGCCCGATCTCCACCGCCTTGAACGCCTGGATCCCCATCACCGCATACGCGAGTCTCGCGTCGAGCTTGGTCGTCCAGTCCATGCACGAGCCGATGCCGATCGGGCACCCGAACGTGTGCGCCTCGACCAGCCCGCCGACCGTGTCCTTATCGATCTTCGCCTGGCGGATGATGGCGCACTGCTTCTCCGTCACCGCGGCATCCGGGCAATACGTCTCGCTCGCGTCGCGGAGCTTCTTCATCTCCTGCCAGTTCTGCGCCGTGACCTGAGCAGACGTCGGCGCATCAAGGATCGAACGCACGAACCCGAACGACTCGATCCCGAATTCCTGAAGGAGGCACCGCGCCACCGCCCCCGCCGCGACGCGGCTGGCCGTCTCCCGCGCACTCGCCCGCTCCAGCGTCTCGCGGCAGTCCGTCGTCAGCCACTTCACGCTCCCCGCAAGGTCCGCGTGCCCCGGGCGCGGCCGATAGACCGGCGGCGTCTTCTGAAGATCGTCCAGCCGCGAGTCGTTGTTCCGGATCACCATCGTCAGCGGCGCCGCGATGGTGCGCCCTTGCCTCACACCGGTCAGAAACTCCACCGTGTCCTGCTCGATGCGCTGACGCCCGCCGCGCCCATATCCCCCCTGGCGCCGGGCGAGTTCACCGTTGATGAAATCGATATCGAGGTCCAGCCCCGCGGGCAGGCCGGTAATGGTGATGACGAGCGCAGGGCCGTGCGATTCGCCGGCGGTTTGATAATCGAGAGCGGGCATGGAGGAAGGATAGAGGAAGCCGTCACGCGTGGCACCGCCCTTCCGGGCGGCGTCTTTGCTTTCGCCGAAATCGCCAAGGCACACCGGGCCGAAGCACAGTGCCACGCTACCGATCGCGCCCGCGTATTCCCCATTCGGTGGTTTCGCAGGGCATGGAGAGCATGTCGGGGGCGCGTAGAACAAACGGACCCATCGAGGCAACGGGGATCATGGCGGCGCTGCCGTCGGCGAACGCGAGGCTGGCGGGACTCGCAACGCGACCCCACAGCATCACTTCGCGCAGATCGGTCGCGGCAGAGAAGTATCCGTTCCAGGCGTGCCAGACGGTTTCCTCGTAGACGAGCGCCTTGGCCGAAGGGAAGAGCACGCCATCGATGTTCTGAACGCGCGCTCCCGTACGCGTAGACCAGACGGAGGCGGGCAAAGTCGGATCAAGGTAATCGGGAGTGATGAGCGTGGAGCTGGAAATGACGTAGTCCCATGGCCAGTTGAAGGCGATTGGATTGCCGGTGTCGTGCTGGCTGGCTGGGCAACGCAGCACGCGCGCGTACGGAGCCAAACCCGAGTAGCCGCGCCAGGGCTCGTTGTAGAACGTGTTCTGCAGTTGGCCGCGGTAACGTGCGAGGCCCTTTGGGGTGTCAAGCGTGTTCGGGTCGTCCTTGTAACGGGCCAGGAACATGCCGCGGCTGTCGTTTGTATAGGAAAGGAGAATCCGGTTGACCTGCGAGATGTTGGCGACGCAGCGAAGACGGGTCATTTCGCTTTTGATCGTTCTCAGCGAAGGGGCGGCGAGGGCAATGAGTACCCCGATGACGACAAGAACCACCAGAAGTTCGAGAATCGTGAATGCCGAAATGCCGAGAGCATTGCGTGCTGGACGGTCGCTCATCCTTGCAGTCTCCACAATGGATGTTCCTATGGTGCTCAGCACTTGATATTCTAATGTGCGGAAGGGGCAGACTGCAACGTGCTCGCCCAGCCAACCGGTGGTGACGAAGGAGAACCAAAGTATGGGCCGGTTCATGTCGATCGTCTTGCTTACGAGCGCATTGACTGGAACAGCAATCGCCAGCCAAGTCGACACCGAAAGAGTCGAAAGATGGGCGGCCTGCTTCGCGAGTGTTGAGTCTATTGAACTTGTCTGGGATTGGGAGGCTCCGACTATCCGAACGGACGGAAAATCTATCGACAAGATGCGCACGGATGTCTTTCTACGCGCCCGCTGGCCGGACGGTTTGGACGCGCAGTACGGAAGAGGTCGCGCTTCCACGGATGCTCCGCGGACTCAAGACGGCGAATTCACGGAGAGGATTGTGTTCAAGCCGGGCGGCGACATGCTCGAGTTCTCTGGCCAAGGTTCGAGGAAGTC
This sequence comes from Phycisphaerales bacterium, assembly GCA_044221315.1. Lineage (GTDB taxonomy): Bacteria > Planctomycetota > Phycisphaerae > Phycisphaerales > UBA1924 > JAFEBO01. The sequence goes on from JBGAPK010000008.1 coordinate 97,886, forward strand.
GGTGGAACGTCGGCATGGGTCGCTTGACCATCGGACCAGCGCGGCGGTCTGGAAGGAACTCGGCCCGCTCTTTTCCGGTAAGTGGATGCATGATGTTGGCTTTCCGGCGAAGTTGGCGAAGGTGAGCGCGGGCGAGAACGGTGCCTTTGTCATCGACGTACCCTCGATGAAAGTGCGGGCAGTGCTCTCGCCGTATTCGGGCCCCGGATGCTCCGACCTGGTACTGAGCCAGGTGCAGGTTCTGGGGCAGAAAGGCAATGTGCAAGCCCAGTACGACTACTCGGATTTCCGACCGGCAGAGAACACCAAAATTGCAATCGGCTTTCGGCGGCGGACGACCCTCTCCGTCGAATTGGTCGATATTTCGCCGGATCTTCCGAAAACGCCGCGCGAGCGCCAAGACGTTCTTGTCAAAGCGAGGGTGATCCCGCGGCTTGGGGCCGACACATTCGATGTTTCGACGGAGGGATTCAAGGAGCAGACCCGTCCCGACCCGAAGGCCGTGCCTGATCCGAACGATCCTCGCGTGAAGGATCAGGAGAAATGGCTGCGGCCCAAGTGATTGCGGGTCGTTCATGTCATCGATTCCGGGCATCGGCATCGGATTGCTCATAGCTCGCGCACACTTCGCGTTCGCGCCTTCAGCGGAATTTAGCGTGGCCGTAGGTGTGGCACCGCCCTTCCGGGCGGTGTCTTTGCCTTCCAGAGAAAGACAGAAAAAACACCGGGCAGAAGCCCGGTGCCACTCAGCCGAACTTCACCCCCCGCCGCTCCGGTCCCACTAGCGTCACGACAATCGCCAGTGAGAAAATAATCGCGGCACTCACCGCCATGACCGTCGGGTACGGGTTGGTTTCCGCCAGCGAGGCCTGCACCCAGGCGATGCTGGAGGCGATCATGTTGCCGCACTGGTAGGCGAAGCCGGGGAGGAAGCCCCTGCCGCGGTCGGGGGAGAGTTCATTGATGTGCGCCGGGATGATCCCCCACGCGCCCTGCACCATGAACTGCATGCAGAATGCGCCGGCCATGATCCAGCCGAGCGAAGTGGAGAACGCCCAGAGCGGCACGCACGCCAGCGCGCCGACAAACGCCACCGCCATCATCCGCCGCCGACCCAGCCGGTCCGACGCGAATCCGAATGCCGCACCGCCCAGGATCGCTCCGATCATCGCGACGATCACGACCGTGGAATAGTCCTTCGGGTCCATGCCGCGGAACTTCTTCATGAACGTCGGGAACATGTCCTGCGTGCCGTGCGAGGAGAAGTTCATCATCGCCATGAGAAGCGTGAGAAAGAGCAGCAGTTTCCAGTGCGCAGCAATAGATCGCAGAAGGTGATGCCACCCGTCGGCCTTGGTCCGGTGCCAGACCTCCGACTCCTTGACAAAGAACCGGATGAAGACAGCGAGCAGCGCTGGGACGCCCCCCAGGTAGAACATGGGGCGCCAGCCGTAGTGGTCGAGCATGAAGTACGCCGCGACGGCGGAGAGGAGATACCCGAAGGCGTACCCCTCCTGCAGGAGCCCGCTCACCAGCCCCCGGAAGCGCGGCCCGGCCTTTTCCATCACCAGCGACGCGCCCACGCCCCATTCGCCACCCATGCCGATACCGAAGAGAGCCCGGAGGATCATGAACGTCGTCAGGTCGTGCGCGAAACCGGTCGCAACTTCAACGACCGAGAAGAAAACCAGATTGGCCATCATCGGGACGCGGCGGCCGTAACGGTCGGCGAGCAGCCCGAAGATGATCGCTCCCACCGGGCGGAACATCAGCGTCAGCGTGAGTGAGAACGCGATCGTCTTTTCCTCGACGTGAAAATCCGCCGCGATCCGCGGCAGGGCGATCACGACAAGAAAGAAATCAAACGCGTCCAGCGTCCAGCCCAGGAACCCGGCGCTGACGGCGAGCCACGCGTCGCGCGGGGCGGGGGCGTGAGGAATGGTGGTGGGGGTGTGCGTGTCTGCCGCGGACGAATCGTTCACGACCGCAAGATATCAGATAGTCCACCCGGCGGCGTGACGCGAATGGCTACGGGCAGAGCAGGTCGTTGTAGGCGGGCACAAAGACCACAAAGTCCAAATCGTCCACGAATCCATCGCCGTTGAAATCGGCCGGGCACCCCGCCGGCATCGTCGGATCGGCGCAGTCCAGGATGTCGTAGGGCACGATGAACAGCGAGAAATCGACGTCGTCAACATAGCCGTCAAAGTTCAGATCGCACGGGCACGGGGGGCCGAGGACGACGCTCACATCATCGATCGCCGGGCCGTAGAACGCCGATACTCCCTGCGATCCGTCCATGTTTCCGGTCGTGCTCTGGAAGACGAGGGTGGTCGTCGGTGAACTGGCGATCACGCGCCGTTCGCGGTACGCCCATTTCATGTTCGTCGTCGTGCGCGTGGGATCGTGAGCGATCACGACCGATTCGATCGTGCTCCCGTTCCACTTCACGTCCATGCTCTTGTCGGCGTAGCCGAAGAGATTCTCCGACGCCGCGTAACGGAGGCGATACGACTTCCCGGGGGTTGTCGCAAACGACTGCGAAATCCCGCCCGCCGAACTCCCATTGAGATCGACCGACTGGTGTCCCTCCGCCGCGGCCCAGAAGCCGCCGATGTGGTCGAGATTGGCGATGATCGTCCAGCCGTTTCCCGCGCCAAAGCTGCCGTTGCGGTGCACGAATCCGGCCCCCGCATCCGGCGCCTCGAAGCCGCCGTTCACCAGCAGGTTTTGAGCCTGGGAGAAGGACGCAGCAACGGTCGATGCCGCACCCACGAGAACGAACGAACGACGGCAATTCATGATTTCCCACTCCCGCGCAAACGCGGAGCAGCACCGCCGCCCACGCTCTCGCGCCGTGCGAACGAATCACAAGGTACCCGGCAGACCCCATCGGCACAAGCCAAACAAAACATTGACAACGGCATGCGAGCTCCCCTGGCCGATTACGGACAAAGCAATTCGTTGTACGCCGAGAGGAAGATGACGAAGTCGGCGTCGTCCACAAGCAAGTCGGAGTTGAGGTCCGCGGAGCAGGCCGAGGGCATTGCGGGGTCGGCGCAATCGAGGATGTTGTACTGCACGATGAAGATCGAGAAGTCGGCGTCCTCGACGAGGCCGTCGTTGTTGAGGTCGGCGGGGCAGGGGCCGAAGAGGCGGAGGACGGTGGCGGGGGTGGCGATGGTGCCGTGGTTGGCGAGAGTCTTGTAGTAGACGCGGCAAGACGGCGCATTGAGCACCGCCCCGGACTCGATGATGAGATTCTCGGCGTAGACGGCTTCGCAGGAGACCTGGCCGAGCGTGTCGTTGTCGCGGTTGTCGACGATTGAGACGATGGTGGGGATCCCCGGGTTGCCGGGGCCGATGCGCAGTGTGCCGATGGGGAAGGCGCCGGGGAGGTTTGGGTTGAGGGCGCTGAGGGCTTGGCCGCGGTCGGTGGACATGGCCTCAAGGTTTGACGGGCCGCGGCCGTTCATCTGAAGGGTGCGCAGGAGCATGTCGAAGCGGAGGTTGCTGTTGATGGCGCAGTTGAATCGGCCGGCGGACTTGAGGATGGCGCCGGTGCTCGGTGAGAGGCGTGCGCCCTCGTCCATGTCGATGCCGCCCCTGGCGTAGATCGTCTGGACGGCGCGGTCGGCGAATGGCGGAGCGAAGAGGCCTTCAGGGTCGAGGCGGGAGGAGAGAGCGGAGCGTCCGGCGACATCGCCGATGAGCGTGCCGTTGTTGGTCAGGGTTCCGAGAATGGTGAGGGTGCCGTTGAACACGGTGACGGCGCCGCCGGCGAGGTTGGAGAAGTCGCCGACGATCTGCGTATCGGCGTCGATGTCGAAGAGGCCCGCGTTGGTCACCGGCGCGGCGATGTCGCCGTAGCCGGCGAATTGGGCGCCTGCTGCGTTGTTGAGGGCCGAGGCGGCGACGATGCCGCCGAAGAGAGAGAAGGAGCCGTTCTGCGTGATAAACGTGGCGCTGAGCGTGGCGTTGGGAAGGATGGTGGTGGAGCCGTTAAAGATCGGGTTGAGCGGCGTGACGGTAAGAAAGGCGCTCGCCCCGATGTTCAGGCTCGACGGGAGATCGAAATTCAGCGTTCCGGCGCTGATGCGGCTGTTGGCGCCGGCGGGCAGGTCGATGCGGTTCCAGATCCGCATGTCGGAGTTGGCGGTGGAGAGGTCGCCGCCGTTGGTGAGGGTGATGGTGTGGATCGAGGGCATGAAGGGCGAGGTCGGCACGTTGAGTTTGGCCTCGGTGGAGCCGAAACTGAAGCCGCCGGAGCGGGCGAGTGGGCCGAGCTCGGAGACGAGGTCGCTATTGAGCGCGGCGGCGCCGAGCATGGAGGCGATGCTGGCGTAGCGTGAGCCGGTGGTGCTGTTGACCGGGAACGGATCGAGGCGCGCGCCCGGCTGGAGACGGCGTGCGGCCCCCTGGTTGGATCCGCCGGGTAGGGAGATGCCGCCGCCTCCGGCAAACGTGGCGCCGCCCGCGTATCCGACGGCTTCGCCCAGGTTGTCGCTCGGATCGACGGCTCCCGGGAAGTAGAGCGTGGCATTGGAGAGCGTGCTGCCGCTGCGGGGGAATCGGTACGCGGCGCCACCCCCGCCGTAACTCGGCGTGCCGACAACGATGCAATCGGCCTGGACGGAGACGGCCGAGCCAAAGGAAGGGGTGTTGATGTTGAGTATGCCGCGGGTCACGAGGCTGGCGCCGCTCCATTCTGTGCAAATGACGTAGTGCCCGGGGACGCTGGCGGCCGCGAACATTCCGGCGCGGGAGGAGATGTCGCTGCCGAGAGAGTCTCCGTCGGCAGTTCCGATGAAGGACTCGGCCGCGTTGTAGACCCAGGAGGATCCTGACCAGCGATACAGAAAGCACACTCCGCGGTTCTGGTTCAGGTTGGTGGTGGTGTCGTAGCCGGGGCTGCCGATCAGAGCGGTGTCGCCCTCGATGGCAACGGAGACGCCGAAGACGTCGTTGGTGGAAGCGCCGACATAGGAGGCCTTGAGGGTCTGCGACCACGCGGCGCCTGATCGCGCGAAGAAATAGGCGCTTCCCGCGCTGAACTGAGTCACGGCCAAGACGACGATGTCGTCGTTGGGGGCGCCGACCAGGGCGCGATCGCCGCTGAGAGCGACCGACGTTCCGAAGTTGTCGCCGGCCGATCCGTCGGACGCGGTGAGTTTGGCCTGCTGCAACCAGGTCGAGCCGTTAAAGGTGAAGACGTACGCGGCTCCCGCGCCCGATCCGAGCAGGGAATCGCCGGGCGCGCCAGCGATAATGGTCGTTCCGTCAACGGCGAGAGAGCCGCCGAAGTTTGCGCCCGCGGCCGGATCGGAAGGAAGAAGTTTCTGCTCGAGGACGAAGGACTCGTTCTGGAACCTGAAGACGTAGACCGCGCCCTGGTTGGCGCCGGCGGCGCCGTCTTCATTGAAAGCGCCGACGAGCAGCCGCGTGCCGTCGCTGGCCATGCGATTGCCGAAGTTGGCGTCGGTCTGGAGCGTGGGGGGTGCGATGGTGAGGGTCCGATTCGGCACGCCGCCGATGCGACGGAAGACGTACGCGGCGCCGGCGCCCGTGAATCCCGGGCGCGTGTAGCTGAAACTGCCGGCGGCCACAAACTGGTCGCTGATGGCGACCGAGGCGCCGAAGAGGGCGCCGGCCTGGGTCTCGATGGGCTGGAAATAGTCGCCGGCGCTCCACACACCCGCGCTGCGCGTGAAGTAGAGGCCCGCGCCCTGGTTGGCGCCGACGATGCCGTCGAAGGTCTGCAACCCCGCAACGATCGTGTCGCCCTCGATCGCGAGGCTGGTCGGGAAGAAATCGTTGACGAGCGAGCCGGTGCGTGTGAGTTTCTGCTGCTGGGTCCACGCCGCACCTGAACCGGTGAAGACGTAGATCGCGCCCTGGTTGCCGTTCGGCGTGAGATCGTGCTGGGGTGAGCCGACGGCGATGGTGCCGTTGCTGATCGCCACCTGTTGACCGAAAAAGTCGGATACGACGCCGTCGCTTGGGTTCAGAATTGCCCTGCGGGTCCAGACCCCGGCGGTCCGGGTGAAAACATGGGCCGTGCCGCGGTCGGAAACGCCGACGTCGTCGGCCGGGGCACCGATCACGGCGGTGTCGCCCTGGAGCGCGACGCTGGTGCCGAACCAATCGGAACTGGATGCGCTTGGATCGAGGATCTTCGCTTGCTGAGTCCAGACGCCGCCGGCGCGGGTGAAGACGTATGCCGCGCCCTGCTGGACGCCGGCGGGCCCGGCTTTGAACGGAGCGCCGATGAGGATGGTGTCGCCGTCGAAATCGAGCGATGCTCCGAAATTGTCGGGTGAGGCAGCGTCGGGGGCGACGAGCTTGGCGACCTGCGTCCACATCGTGCCGGTGCGCTGGAAGACGTACACCGCGCCCGCGCCGGACTTGCCCGGCGGCGACACCTGGTACGCGCCGACCACGGCGGTGTTTCCCTGAATCGCGACAGCCCGCCCGAACTTGTCGTTGGCGAGGCCATCGCTCGCGGTGAGGCGGGCTTCTTCCGCCCACGATGATCCGGCCCAGCGGAAGACGACGGCGGCGCCGGCGTTGGCTTTGCCCGCGGGGTCGTAGTTGTACGCGCCGACGATCATCGTGTCGCGGTCGAGATCGACGCTGACACCGAGGCTGTCGGAGGTGGTGGGGGCGCTGTGGAGCGCCTGGGCGGGGTCAATCTGGGCGAGGGCCGGTGGTGCGAACAAGGCGAGCGTGCCGAACGCCGACAGCAGGGTGGAAAGGCCCGGCCGAACGAAGCAATAACGCGCCATGCGAGCGACTCCGGGCGCTTGTGCGCCGATGAAGTGCTCAGTCTCGCAGAAACCACCGTGGCGGGTCAAGAACAATCCGACGACGGGGAAAACCCGCCGCTCTAGGGGCAGAGCAGGTCGTTGTACGCCCCCACGAACATGACGAAATCGGAGTCATCGACCGCGCCGTCGCCGCTCAGGTCGGCAAGGCAGCCGGAGGGCATCGAGGGATCGGCGCAATCGAGGATGTCGTAGGCGGCGGCGAAGATGACAAAGTCGGAGTCATCGACCAGTCCGTCGTTGTTCAGGTCACCCGGGCACGGGCTGGAGAACTCGATGAACAGGGTCGGGCGGACGGACGGCTCGAGGTCTTCGCGGGTGGAGAACTTCTTGGTCGTCTGAGCGACCTCTTCGTTGCCCCGGAGGATCCAGCCGAAGTTGGATGCCGGCGCATCGAGCATCGACTGGATGTCGGCGATGAGCTGTGCGGAACTCCATGTGTACGTTCCGGCGCCGCCGACACTGGAAGTTGCGGTCACAGTCGCGGCGAAGTCGCCGCCGGGTGTGGTCCACGGGGTGCCGGACCAGAAGCGGTGGAGCCAGGTTGCGTCGCCGGCGGTGGCAAGTCCTCCGCCGCCCTGGCCACCCCCCGCGACGGAAGTTCCTTCGCCCCAGGACGCGAGCAGGCGGTGCAGGTCGCACGAGACCGGGTCCGCGTTCTGCCCGTTCTGCGAGAGCGAGAGAAGCGCGCCGGTGATGTGACGGCCGGCGGTGATGGATCCGGCGACATCGAATCGGAGCACGCAACGCCGGATGATGGTCGGCGGGAAGGCGTTCATGCCGGCGAACATGGCGGAGCCGGCGCCGTTGGAGAGGCCGCCGTCCGCCGATTGGTAAAGGGTGTTGTCGGCGACAGAGATGATGGAGACCGAGTCGGCCTGGGCAAGGGCGGCCGCACCCGCGACGAGGACGAGGCAGAGCGAATGACGGAGGTGTTGCATGCGAATTCTCGTGAGTCTGGCGGCGGGCGGCACGCGGCCGGTCGCGTGCGGGCTTAACAATCAATGGTGGAGTTGGGAGATTGGCGGAGGGATCAGGAACGGTTGCGACGGCGGCCGGCGAATCCGGCCAGGCCGACGCCGAGCAGAGCGACGCCCGATGGGGCGGGGACGGTCAGGCTGACGGCGTCAACGCCGAAGTTGAAGAAGTTGACGTTGTCAATTTCCGCAAAGCGGAGGCGGAGCGTCTCGCCGGCGTGCGCCGTGAGGAACGCCGTGATGTCAAGGCTGAAATCGTTGTAGCCGGTGACGAGCGGGGACCCGATGGCTGTCTGGAGCAGGCTCAGCAGGACATCCGCCGGGGCGACGCTGAAGGGGTCGGCGCCGGACTTGACGACATCGACGCGGGCCTGCTGGTTGAGGGTCGGAGTTGCCCAGTCGAGCGAGGCCGGAGTGGAGAACGCGGTGGCGGCGTTGCGCACGAACCACGAGAAGCGGACGGTCGCCTGCGGCACGGAGACGGGGACGACGAAGTCCTGGTAGAGAACGTGCGAGCCGCCGGCGGCGGAATCGGTCATCGCGGCAAAGAGGCCCTGGGCCGGATGGGGAACGGCGAATCCATTGACCGGGCTGGCAGCGCCGGACTGGTGAGAGAACGTTCCGTCGCTGCCGATCTGATCGGCCCGGGTCCAGTCGGCAAAGCCGGTTTCGAACCCGCCGTTTGTGATGAGTTCCTGGCCGGAGGCTGCGGCCGCGGCGCACATCAGCGCGCCGATCGTCACGAATGCGGTTGATGTGTGCTTAGTCATTGACGGAGTCCTCTCTGATGGTCTGCCTGGTGTTGTTCAGGGTGTTTGGCTGGAGACGCGCGGCGGGTCGGCGGCTGATCTTGTAGATGACGTTGTCGGTGTTGGAAACGACGTAAAGGTTGCCGTCGGGGCCCTGCTCGATGTCCGGGGTAATGCCGAATCCGGTGCCGATCTGGAGCGTTTCGCTCTCGGTGCCGTCGAACTTCTGTGCGCGGAAGAGGTTGTCGGCGACGTGATCGGCGAGTCGGGGGTCGGCGCTGACATCGACGTGCAGGCGGTCGGGCGTGAGTTTCAGGCGGTAGAGGCTGCCGCCGTTGGCGCCGACCTGGGCGAAGCCGCGGGCCGAGCCGATCCAAAGCGTGCCGTCGTATTCCGGTCCGAGAGCGGTGCCTTTGACGAAGGCGGTGCCGGCGGGGCCGATCTCGTAGCGCCAACTGAATTCGGGATCAACATAGACGGCGCCGGGGAGCATGAACAAGCGCGCGAGCGCCGCTTCCGGGGTGTAGGCGATGCGCGTCGGCGGAAAGCGGTTCTGCTGGAGGGCGCTGTTGAACTGAGTCGTCTCGATGAACTTGAAATCAGACAAGCGGCTGATCGGTCCGCCGAACTGGATCCAGCCGCCGTTCATGCCGGGGATGATGCGGTTGAGTTCGCTGTAGGCGTCGTCGGCGTTCTCTGTTTCCCAGAGGTAGCCGGAATAGGGATCGAACGCCATTCCGAAGCCGTTGCGATGGCCGTAGGAATAGACCTTCTGGATGTTGGCGCCGACCTGGCCGCCGATGGCGGCCCCGGCGGCGAAGAAGGGGTTGTCGGCCGGGGTTGAACCGTCGGTGTTGAGGCGGAGGATCACGCCGGAAAGATGGGCATTGTCGGGTGCGGGCCCGCCGAAGGTGTCGTCGACGAAGGGGGCGGTAACGAAGGGGCCGTTGGCGAGGTTCTGCATCCAGCCGCGCCGGCCCTGGTCGCCCATAAAGACATAGAGCTTTCCGTCGGGTCCGAAGTGGATGACGCCGCCGTTGTGGTTGCCGGCGGGGTTGCCGGCGTTGTTGGTGCCTGGGTGGCCGGGAACGACGACATTGTCGGTCTGCAGCGAGCGGAGGCTGATGATGTTGCGATCGAAAGTGAGGGCGGAGCCGTTCCAGACGAAGCGATCGACGCGGTTGGCGACGAGCGGCGTTTCGAGCGTGACGGTGGTGTCGACGCCCGTGCTGCTCTCGGTCCAGCGGACGTACACGTAGGGAAATTCCGGAAAGTTCGGATCGAGAGCGGCGCTCAGGAGGCCGCGTTCAGAAGCGGAGTTGACAGCGAGATCAAGCACGGGCGTGGGCTGGAGGACTCCGTTGGTGACGCGCTTGATCTGTCCCGAGGCCTTCTCGAGCACGAGGAAGTCATTGGCGGCGAGGAAGACGATGCCGATGGGCTGCGAGATCCCCGAATTCAGCACGACCGTGACCTGGAGGTTGGGGTCGAGGATGGTGAGCGGGGTCGTGTCGGCGAAACCGGGCGAGGCGATCATCGCGCCGAGCAGGGCGGCTCCGATCGACGCGCGAGATATAGGATCGGCCCCATGGTGACCCGAACGTGGTCCGTGTGTGCGCATGAATCTAATTCTCCCTCGGGTGACACGCCCACGCGGCTTCCTCTGTGCCCCGAAGACGTGGTCTCCGCGCTTCGCGATCGTGGCCCGCCCGCGCGGCGTCGGTCTGCAATCTATGTTGTTGGATGCAGCGTTGATTGCAGAAACGGATCGCCAAACGAGCGGATTTCTCCGCATGAGGCGAGCTCTGGAAACACAACGAAAACCGGGCAATTTACACCGAAATTGTCGGGCTTGCCAGAAAACTTCGCGTTTTAAGTTAGGAACTCTGCGAAAACAGTTTGGGCCGCGATCATCGAGCGCGCGTTCACGCAGGGAATCATCGTTCTTGTCCGGTGAATTTGAGCGCCGCCAACGGCGCGTCGCTCAACCGGAGCAGGCCCGCCCTCGGATGGTCGAGATCGATGGTGATCCAGAGAGCGCCGCACACGACGATCGCGAGCGGCATGGTGAGCGGCACGCGTCGCTTGCCGTTCAGGCCGAATCCGTAGCCGATGACACCGACGGCAAGGGCCGAACAGGCGATGAGTAGCCAAAGGACCAGGTAGGGCAGGTGTTTCATTCCGGCAGCCATGCGCAGCGTGTGCAGATCGATGACCTGGTTGACCGGGTCGAGCACGGCGAGCGCGACGATTGGCTTGGCGTTGACGCCGTCGCGCGCGGCGGCCCAGATCCTTGCCTGGAGCTGGTCGATCTTTGCCGCGGACTCGGCTGAGAGTCCGTGCCTCAGCTTGGGAGATTCCTCGATGCGGTGCTTGGTGTAGGCGTGCAGGGCGCCGCGCAGGCCGGCGGCGTTCGCATCGTCGATGAGGTCTGCCCGGAGGTAGGCGGTGCCGATCGCGTTGGCCTCCTGGACGATCAAGTCCTGGCGTTCCATGAACCGGGATGCGGCCGCGGAAAAGCTGAAGCCGAGCAGGAGCCCGAGCAGGCCGAGCACGGCACCCTGCACCGCGCCGACCTGCGCGCCGGCCTTCGCGTCGGGCTCGGACGCCGACCAGCGCCCGGCGCGGAAGCCGATTTCGAGAGCAACGATCAGCGCGACAAGGAGACCCAGGGCGATCGATACGTCTTCAAAGGCGAACATCACGCTGCGGAACTCCCTTGCTCAGGTCCGGGCCACCGCGGGGCGGGTTGCCCGCACCGGGCGCCCGGCGAGCAGGTCTCCGGGCTTGATCCTTTCAAAGAAATCTACCACAAAGGCGATGATGCCGGTCCAGCCCGTCTGGTGGTTGGCGCCGAGGCCTGTGCCGGTATCGCCGTGGAAATACTCGTAGAAGAGGACGTGGTCGCGCCAGTACGGGTCGCTGGCGAATCTCGGATCGGTTCCGTTGACGGGGCGGCGGCCGTGATCATCGGCGAGGAAGAGTGACTCGAGGCGGCGGACGATCTCGGCAGCGACTTCGTAGAGGTTCTTGTGCTGGCCGGAGCCGGTGGGGCATTCGACGGTGAATTCATTGCCGTAGTACATATAGAGATTCACCAGGCCGCGGATGAGGAGAACGTTGACCGGCATCCAGACGGGCCCGCGCCAATTGGAGTTGCCCCCGAAGGTGCCGCTGCGAGATTCGGCGGGTTCGTAATCGACGCGGAAGGGCTGGTTGCCCACGTTCAGGATGTACGGACTGTCGGCGTGCTCCCGCGAGAGGGAGCGGATGCCGTGGGGGGAGAGGAACTGCTTCTCGTCGAGCATGCGGGAGAGAATGCGGCGGAGCTTCTCCTCGTTGAGGACGGAGAGAAGGAGGCGTCCGCCGGCGCCGGGAGTGCGGGCGGGGTGGATGTTGGCCATCAGTTCGACATGGCGCGAGGTAAAGGCGGCGAGGCGATCGCGGACCTTGGGCATCGAGGCGAGAGCGTCCTTGGGGAAGACGGTGCTGGCCATCAGCGGCATGAGGCCGACCATGGAGCGGAGCTTTAGGCGCTGGGAGGTGCCGTCGGGGAGTACGAGCACGTCGTAGAAGAAGCCGTCCTCCTCGTCCCAGAGGCTGCCGGAGTCGTCGTCGGCCCGGTGCATCGAGCCTGCGATCCAGAGGAAGTGCTCGACGTACTTGGCGACGGATTCCTCGAAGGCCGGGTCGTCGGGCGCGAGTTCGAGGGCCATCTGGAGCAGGGTGTGGCTGAAGAACGCCATCCACGCGGTGCCGTCGGCCTGGTGAAGGTGGCCGCCGGTTGGGAGGGGGGCGCTTCGGTCGAAGACGCCGATGTTGTCGAGCCCGAGGAAGCCGCCGCTGAACAGGTTGCGTCCGTCGGGGTCCTTGCGGTTGACCCACCAGTTGAAGTTCTGGGCGAGCTTGTTGAAAGTGGCGCGGAAGAAAACCGGGTCCTGATCTCCCGCGAGTTTGCGCATGTTGTAGAAAAAGACGGTGGCCCAGGCGTGGACAGGTGGATTGACATCGCCGAAATTCCACTCGTAGGCGGGGATCTGGCCGTTGGGGTGCATGTAGTTCTCGCTGAGCATGAGCGAGAGTTGTTCCTTGGCGAAGTCGGGATCAACCTGCTGGAGCGCGAGCACGTGGAAGGCCAAATCCCAGGCGGCGTACCACGGGTACTCCCACTTGTCGGGCATGGAGATGATGTGGCGGTTGAGCATGTGGAACCACTCGCGGTTGCGCGAGGACTTCTTGCCGCCGGAGATGGGGTTGGCGTTGTGCTCGTCGAGCCAGCGGTCGAGGTCGTAGAAGTAGAACTGCTTGGACCAGAGCATGCCGGCAAGAGATTGGCGCATGATCGAGGCGCGATCGGCGTCGAGCGAGGCGGGAATGACCTCGCGGTAGAACTCGTCGGCTTCGAGCTTGCGGCACTTCATGGTTGCGTCGAAGGTCTCGAACGGCTTCACTTCGTTGCTTGGGGGTGCGAGGCGCAGGCGGATGGAGCGGGAAGCGCCGGCGGGAACTTCGAGGATGTAGCACGCGGCGGACTTCGTGCCGGACTTCGACGGATTTACGGTGTTCATTGCGCCGTGGACGAGGCGGTTGTTGAACGCGTCCTTGACATACGGCTGTGCGAGCGGCTGATTCCAGAGGCGCTGGGTATTGGTCTCGTTTTCTGTAAAGATGAGCTCGGGCGAGCCCTCGCAACTGAGTTGCATCGCTCCGAGATCGGGGTGCTGCGCGCTGATGACGCGGAAGCCCTTGCCGGCGGGCGCTTCGCGCAGAAGCGGCCTGGGGGCCTGGGGCCGCATCCACCATTCGTTGCGGAACCACAGGTGGGGCAGGAGGTGGAGGGTTGCGGTATCCGGGCCGGCGTTGGTGACGGTGATGAGGATGCAGGTGTCGGCCGGGGAGGCCTTGGCGAACTCGACGGCGATGTCGAAGTACCGGCCGTCATCGAAAACACCGGTGTCGGTCAGTTCGTACTCGGGCTCGTGCCTGGCGCGGCCGCGATTGGTCGCGACGATGTGGTCGTAGGGGTAGGCCCTCTGCGGGTACTTGTAGATGTAGCGCATCCACGAATGGGTGGGAGTGCTGTCGTCGTAGAAATAGCACTCCTTGACGTCCTCGCCGTGGTTGCCCTCGTTGTTGGTGAGGCCGAAGAGGCGTTCCTTGATGATCGGGTCTTTTCCGTTCCAGAAGGCGAGCGCGAAGCAGAGACGCTGCTGATCGTCGCTGTAGCCGGCGATGCCGTCCTCGCCCCACTTGTAGGCGCGGGAGCGGGCGTGATCGTGAGGGAAGTAATTCCAGGCGTCGCCGTTGTCGGAGTAGTCCTCGCGGACGGTGCCCCATTGGCGTTCGCTGAGGTAGGGGCCCCAGGCTTTCCACGGAGTTGCCGGATCGCGCGCGTCCACGAGTCTTTGGCGTTCGGGATTCATGTGTGAGCCTCCGCTCGGCTGTGGTGGAAAGGCGAATCAGGCGCCGGCCCGCGGGTCCGCCTGCTGTCTTTGCCAGGTGGCGTGGAACTGCCGCACCAGCGCGATCGCTTCGTCCGCAGTGCTCAGGCAGTGGGGGATTTCAAGATCTTTCGGGCTGGCGAGGTTGAGGCGCTCGTCGAGCATGCTGGCCTTCGCCCATTCGACGAATCCGGACCACATCTTGCCCACGAGGATGAGCGGCACGTTCTCGACGTGGCGGACCTGAAGCAACTGCCAGATCATCAGCGTCTCCAGCACGGTGCCGATCCCTCCGGGCACGACGACGAACGCGTCGGAGGCAATCACGAAGTGCTGGAGGCGGCTGAAGAAGGTCTTGTGGGTGAAGGCCTGCTCGACGAACGGATTGACGTCCTGTTCGAAGGGAAGATCGACGCGGATTCCCACCGAGCGCCCGGCGCCTGTCACGCCGGCCGCGCCCTCGTTGGCGGCCTGCATGAGGCCCGGCCCGCCCCCGGTGACGATGTCGCAGCCCATCTCGGTGAAGGCTCTCGAGGCCCGTTTGACCTCTTCGTACACGAACGAACCGGGTTGGGCCCGGGCCGATCCGAAAATGGCGACGCGGTATCGTTCGCGCCGGGAGGGCCGGAGGCGGGTGAGGTTGTTCACGACCTCCCACAGGTCCATGACGGACGCGGCGAGAATCTCCCGGACGCTTTCCTCATCTGCGAGGCTGACGAACTTGGAGTCGTCGGTCTTTCCCGCATCCCTGGACATGGCGAACTCCCCGGCGGACGCCGGATGCCTGCTTTAGGCGTTGTCCCCTTCGGTGGAGCTGCGAACGCCGCTCTTTGTTCCGCCGCCTCCCCACTTCCATTCGAGGATGCGTGGCTCGTCCTCGCCGCGCCTGGTGATGTACTGGCGGTGCTCGATGAGAGCGTCGCGGATGGCCTGCTTGGCGTAAGCGGCGCGGGAGCCGAGCGAGGGGACGCGGTCGATCACGTCGCCGACGAGGTGGAAGCGGTCGAGCTCGTTGAGCACGCACATGTCGAAGGGAGTCGTGGTGGTGCCTTCTTCTTTGTAGCCGCGGACGTGGATGTTGCTGTGGTTGGTGCGGCGATATGTGAGGCGGTGGATCAGCCACGGGTAGCCGTGGAAGGCGAAGACGACCGGCTTGTCCTTGGTGAAGAGGACGTCGAAGTCGTGGTCGGAGAGGCCGTGCGGGTGTTCCTTCTCGGGCTGGAGCGTCATGAGATCGACGACGTTGACGACGCGGACCTTGATCTCGGGGATGTGCTTGCGGAGCAGATCGACCGCGGCGAGGGTCTCGAGGGTGGGGACGTCGCCGCAGCAGCCCATGACGACGTCGGGCTCGCCGCCCCGATCATTGCTTGCGAACTCCCAGATGCCGATGCCGGCCTCGCAGTGCTTGACGGCCTGGTCCATGGTGAGCCACTGCGGGGCGGGCTGCTTGCCGGCGACGATGACGTTGACGTAATTGCGGCTGCGGAGGCAGTGGTCGGTCACGCTGAGCAGGCAGTTGGCGTCGGGGGGCAGGTAGACGCGGATGACCTCGGCCTTCTTGTTGACGACGTGATCGATGAAGCCGGGGTCCTGGTGGCTGAAGCCGTTGTGGTCCTGGCGCCAGACGTGGCTGGAGAGCAGGTAGTTGAGTGAGGCGATGGGGCGACGCCAGCCGATGTCGTTGCAGACCTTGAGCCACTTGGCGTGCTGGTTGAACATCGAGTCGATGATGTGGATGAAGGCCTCGTAGCAGCTGAAGAATCCGTGGCGGCCGGTGAGCAGGTAGGCCTCGAGCCAGCCCTGGCACTGGTGCTCGCTGAGCATCTCCATGACGCGCCCGTCGGGGGCGATGTTGTCGTCGTAGGCCACGGTCTCGCCAACGAAGCCGCGCTTGGTGACGGCGAAGACATCCTGCCAGCGGTTGGAGGCGGCCTCGTCGGGGCTGAAGAGGCGGAAGTTCCTGCTCGCGAGATTGCGCTTCATGATCTCGGCGAGGAATTTTCCTTGGACGCGGGTGGCCTCGGCCGTGATGGCGCCGGGGGCGGTGACGTTGACTGCGAAGTCGCGGAAATCGGGCATTTTCAGGTCGTGGAGCAGCAGGCCGCCGTTGGCATGGGGGTTGGCGCCCATGCGCTTCTCGCCCTCTGGCGCGAGCGCGGCGAGTTCGGGAACGAAGCGGCCGTTCTTGTCGAAGAGTTCCTCGGGCTTGTAGCTCTTCATCCACTGTTCGAGGATGCGGATGTGCGTGGCCTTTTCCATGTCGCCCATGGGGACCTGGTGCGAGCGCCAGTAGCCCTCGCACTTCTTGCCGTCGATTTCCTTGGGGCAGGTCCAGCCCTTTGGTGAGCGGAGGACGATCATGGGCCAGCGCGGGCGTTCCTTGAAGCCGTTCTTGCGTGCCTCGTGCTGGATGGCGTGGATCTTTGCGATGACGGTGTCGAGCACGCCGGCCATCAGGTTGTGCATCGTGTTGGGGTCGTCGCCTTCCACATAGTGCGGGTCATAGCCGTAGCCGCGCATGAGGGCGTCGAGTTCCTCGTGCGGGATGCGGGCGAGGACCGTCGGGTTGGCGATCTTGTAGCCATTCAGATGGAGGATGGGGAGGACCGCGCCGTCGGTGATGGGATTGAGGAACTTGTTGGAGTGCCAGCTTGTGGCGAGCGCACCCGTCTCGGCCTCGCCGTCGCCGATGACGCAGGCGACGATCAGGTCGGGGTTGTCGAACGCGGCGCCGAAGGCGTGCGACATCGCGTAGCCGAGTTCGCCCCCTTCGTGGATGGAGCCGGGGGTTTCTGGGGCGACGTGGCTGGGGATGCCGCCGGGGAAGGAGAACTGGGTGAAGAGGCGCTTCATGCCTTCTTCATCCTGCGAGATGTTGGGGTAGACCTCGCTGTAGGTGCCTTCGAGATAGACGTTGGCGACGAGCGCCGGCCCGCCGTGGCCGGGGCCGGCGACATAGAGCACGCTCAGGTCGTGCTGGCGGATGACGCGGTTGAGGTGGACGTAGATGAAGTTGAGGCCGGGCGTGGTGCCCCAGTGGCCGAGCAGGCGGGGTTTGATGTGCTCCTTGGTGAGGGGTTCTTTGAGGAGCGGATTGTCGAGCAGATAGATCTGGCCGACGGAGAGGTAGTTCGCGGCGCGCCAGTAGGCGTCGATGCGCCGGAGATCAGGCGGGGCGAGGGGGCCGGCGGCCGAAGACTTCGCGGGAATCCGGACGTTTTCTGGGGTCCGGGGCTTGAGGGCGCCCTTGTGTTTCGACGAGGCGACGCGTGTCATGTTTGATTCTCCAAAGGGTCTCTGGGCCGCTTGTTTGATGGGATCAATACGCCTGGCGGACGTACTTGCGCTTCTTCATCGGGGCCTGGTCGTCGTACGCGCCCTTCATCGAGCGTTCGGGCAGCTTGATCTTCGGACGCTTGACCTTCTTGTGCGGGATGCTGTCGAGGATGTGCTGGATGCAGTTGAGCCGCGCCCGCTTTTTGTCGTCGCTCACCAGGACGTGCCAAGGAGCGTGGCGCGTGTCGGTGGCATCGAGCATCCGGTCGCGGGCCTTGGAATAGGCGAACCAGCGCTCGCGCGAGGGCAGGTCCATCGGGCTCAACTTCCACTGGCGTAGCGGGTCGTCGATCCGGGCCTCGAAGCGTTTCTTCTGTTCCTTGTCGCTGACCTCGAGCCAGACCTTGATGAGGATGATGCCGGCGTTGACGATGAACTTTTCGACGATGGGGCAGAGTTCGAGGAAGCTCTCGTACTGATCGTCGGTGCAGAAGCCCATGACGTGCTCGACGCCGGCGCGGTTGTACCAGGAGCGATCAAAGATCACGACCTCTCCGGCGGCGGGGAAGTGCTGCATGTAGCGCTGGATGTACATCTGCGACTTCTCGCGGTCGGACGGCGCGGGGAGCGCGACGAGGCGGAAGACGCGCGGGCTGACGCGCTCGGTGATGGCCTTGATCACGCCGCCCTTGCCGGCGGCGTCGCGACCCTCGAACACGACGATCACGCGCAGGCCCTTGTGCTTGATCCAGTCCTGCATCAGGCAGAGCCTGGCCTGGAGCTTCTTCAGCTCCTTGTCGTACTTCTTTGACTTGAGGCGCTCGGGCTCGGCGTGGGGGGAGTGGCGGGCGGAGGGATGAGACTTGGCCATTGCTGCGGCTCCGGAGCGCTTTCCGAGCCGATCGGCCAAATCCACGGTTGCCCTTGCCGCACTGCGATCGGACACGTCGCGCGAGGACAAAGTCTAGGGGTCCGACGGCCGCCACCCCCATCCCCCACACCCCTTCCCCACACCACCAAAGGAGCGTTGCAATCGAGTCTCAATGGGCGATCGCCATGCCTCACGGGCAGAGCAGTGCGTTGTACGCCGCGACGAAGATCACAAAGTCCGAGTCTTCCACCGCTCCGTCGTGGTTGAAATCGGCCGGGCAGCCGCCGGGCATCGCGGGGTCGGCGCAGTCGAGGATGTTGTAGGCGTTGATGAAGATGACAAAGTCGTCGTCGGCGACGAGCCCGTCGTGGTTGAGATCGCACGGGCAGGGGGCGGCCCCGAACGGGTCGAGCGCGAGCGCGGCGACCGTGGCGTCGGCGAGGGCACCCCGATAGAGGCGGAAGAGGGCGATGGAGGCATCGGAGAATTCGCCCTGGCCGCCGGCCTGGGTGTTGTCCGCGATGAGGTGGATCAACTTGCCCGGGTTGTCGGCGTTGACCAGATTCATGTTGTCGGTCGCGGCCTCCAGCTGTTTGACGCCATCGAGATAGGCCCGGACCATCGCGCTCTGGCCCTGGCGGTGCTGCACGGTCAGCATGACGTGGTGGTACGCGCCGGAGAAGATGCCGGCGCCGGTGCCATCGACGGTGGGATAGACGTTCAGGTGGTTGGACGGGCTGGCGTAGAAGCCCACGTCGCTCTTGCGGTCGTGGGCGTCGAGGATCATGCGCCATGCCGCGTTGCGTTCAAAGAAGGCAAACACCAGTTCGACGCTGTAGTCGTCGGAATCGACGAGCGCGGAAGCGTCGAGGAAGAGGCCTGCCTGCTGATTCACCGGAAAGTTATTCCCATCCATGTGGTAGACGCGGCGCAGCGTTCCGAAGACCGACTCGGTTGCAAAGCCGTTGGCGCCAAGCGGATCGATCGGGATGAGGGCGGGTGCGCCCGGGACAGCCGAGCCAAACGAATCTTGAAAGAAGTAGGAGGCCACCTGCGCCCGGACGCTCGCCGCGCTCATCAAGGACAGGGCTACGGCGCTCATCGCCACGCGAGCGGAAAACATCATCGGGGCATCTCCTCGCCTCCCGGAATACTTCCGGCGGGCATCCGCAGCCTACCACGCCGGCGCTCGCGGCAACAGCGTTTCCTACCCTCGTTCATGAAGTTCGCCGAGCGTCAGGGACGGTTCGACGCGGTTATTTGCGACATCGACGGCTGCCTGGGTCCGGAAAGTCATCACCCGCTCGACGCGGCGGCGCTCGCGAAGATCGCGGCGCACAACCATCGCGTCCGCGCCGGGGGGAGCGGGCCGGTGCTTACGCTGGCTTCGGGGCGACCGGCTCCGTTCGTCGAGTGCCTTTGCCGGTTGACGTTCAACACGACCGTGCCGTGCATCGCGGAGAACGGCGTGTGGCTCTACACGCCTCAGACCGGCGGCTTTGAGCAGGACCCGGCGATCACGGCGGATGATCTCGAGGCTGTGGAAGAACTCACCGCCTGGATCCGGCGCGACCTGAGCCCCAAGGGAGTCGTCATCCAGCCGGGGAAGAGCGCAAGCGTCTCGATCTTTCACGAGGACACGGCCTATCTCATGTGGCTCATGCCGGTCCTGCGCGAGCGCTGCCAGCGCGGCGGCGACGCCGGCCCGTGGCGCATCCGGGTGAGCAACACCGTCCGCTGGATCAACCTCGACCTCGAGCATGTGAGCAAGGCCACCGGCATTGCGCGACTGATCGCCAAGACCGGGCTCAAGAAAGACCGCCTCGCCGGCATCGGCGATTCGCTGTCCGACCTGGCCATCGCGGAGCGCGTCGGGTTCTTTGCATGCCCGAAGAACGCGGACGAGAAACTCAAGGACCACGCCGCATATGTCTCCGAAAAAGAAGAGATCGAGGGCGTGCTGGAGATACTGGAAAAGCTGGTGTGAGAAGAACCCGGACGCGGCCCGGTTGGGATCGGTCGTTCACTTCGTTCCCGCCTCGTTCGGCACGCTTTCTTCCGGAACGAGTGCCCGCGTGCCGAACGAGCCCGGAGCGCAGCGAAGGGGCAGACCGGGGAGCGAAGCACTCTGCGCTCGACGGGTCTAATCCCTGACCGACTTCGGATCCTTTCCCTCTTCAATCGCGGCGATCTTTTCGATGCGCCGGTTGTGGCGGCCGCCGGCGAACGGGGTGTGCAGCCACTGCTCGACGATCTTCTCGATCAGGCGCTGTCCCAGCAGGTCGGCGGAGAGGCAGAGGATGTTGGCGTTGTTGTGGCTGCGGGCCAGTTGGGCCGTGATTTCGTCGTGCACGTTGGCGGCCCGCACTCCCTTGACCTTGTTCGCGGCGATGCACATCCCGACGCCGGTGCCGCAGATCAGGACGCCCGCGTCAATCTTCTGCTGTGAGACGGCGTTTGCAACGAGAAAGGCGGGCTCGGGATAGTCGCAGGGTTGGCCCGAGGCATCGCCGAGAATCTCGACGGTGTGGCCCTCCGAGCCGAGGCGCTCGGCGAGTTGCTTGATGGCTGCGGCCCCGCGATGGTCGGCTCCAAGCCCGATCTTCATGACTTTTCTCCGGCCGCCTTTGCGCGGGGTTTCGAGGGCTTTGCATCCACGCCGGGGAGCAGTCTCCGCTCGGCGAACCGCTGAAGGATATCGGATCGGATCTCTTCCGCCGCCCGGGTGTAGGCGGTGAAGCCGGCGCCAATCGGGTCCGGGATGTCTTGGCCGTGCGGGTCGAGCAGTTCGACCTTCGCCGCGGCTTCCGGCACCAGTTCGAGGATCGCCTCGCGGTGGGCACGCGTCATGGCGTAGACAACCTCGGCGCCGCTGATCATCTCGGCGGTCAGCGAGCGCGACCGATGGGGCTTGCGCGGCGGGGGCACGCCCATCTTGGCCAGAGCGCGGTCCGCGTCCGACGTTGCCGGTGCGCCGTCGGAGGCCTGCGTTCCCGCGGAGGCGACCCGAACGATCACCGCCGACGGCGGCGCCTTCTCAAGGAGGTCGCGGGCGATCGACTCGGCCATCGGGCTGCGGCAGGTATTGCCCGAGCAGACGAAGAGCACCACCGTCTCCATTGCGCGGTCGATCGCCTTGGAGTCGATCGCGCCCTCCTTGTCCACGCGATAACCGCCCGCGGCCGTGAGTGTCACCGCGGTCGAGATTCCACCAAGGCGCGTCGGCCCCGCGTCGATGCAGAGCGTTATGCCGGCGCTTTCGAGTGCGCCGCGCAGGCCGGAGCCGTCGAGCGATCGCCCGGTCCGGCTCATCGCCCGGGGCACGCGGTCCATGGCGATCGGAGTCTTGGCCTGGGAGAGGACATCGCGCACGAAATCCAGGTCCGGCAGGCGGAGCGAGAGCACACCATCGGTGACGAACGCGCCGGGAATCTCCCCGGCGACCGAGCCCGCCGGGGCGCTCTCATAGAGGATGCGGACCGGTCCGGGGGTCAGGCGGTCGAAGAACCGCCGGTGCGCCCGGTGCGAGATGCCGAGGGCGCGGACTGCGGCGTCGCGGTCGGGGGCGTGCCAGGTGAACCCGGTCGGCCCGACGGCCTTGCCGGTTATCGTGCGCTTTACGCCGGATGCAAACGCCGCCAGCCTTCCAAGGGCGTTGGGGCGTGCAGCGCTCGCGGCGATGCCGTACACCGTCTCTGTGGGGAGCACGAGCAATTCGCCCTCGTCGAGCAGCGCGGCGGCCCTGGCCGCGAGGGTCTCGCGGGCGTTTGGGTCCAGGGATGTCAATTCGATGACTTCGGGCACGGTGGGGGGTTGGGGAGTATGACGAAAAGACGAACGTTCGGGAGTTGAAAGGATTGCGGGCTGGAACCCGTACGATTCCTGATCGAATAGAGTTGAGTCCGGGAGCGCTCCGCGTGAGCGCATGGATCTCCGTCGGGAGCTTTGGACGGTCGGACGCGTCTCCGGCACCTTGGATCATTCGCCGCGTCGCGGCCAGAAGACGGACGGTCTTATGCCATTGAGCAATACACGCCGCGGGCCCGATTCGGGTTCTTCGCGCCCCGCCTTCACCCTGATCGAGCTGCTGGTGGTCATCGCCCTGATCGGGCTCTTGATCGGGATATTGCTTCCCGCCCTGGGCGGCGCCCGCAAGGCGGCCCGGAACGCGGCTACCCGGAGCATGATGAGCCAGATCGTGAGTGCCTCGGCCGCGTTTGAAACGGAGAACCGGCGCCCGCCGGGGTATTTCACGGCGCGGGAGATGGGGAGCGTGGAGAACACCGGCGCTGCCGGTGAAACGAACGTCGGGCGCGGCATGACTGCGATGGAAAACGTCCTTCTCGATCTCTGCGGCAAGGACGCGATCTTCGTCGGGTCGGATGCTCAATTTCCCACTACGAAGGACAAGGCGAGCTACCTCAAGGATGTCGGCCCGATCGCCGCGAGCGACCCGACCCGCACCGTATGGGTCAATCCCGATCTCATCGCTTCGGGCAAGAACAATTACTTCAATGTGGGAAAGAAGAGCCTGGCCAGTTTTACGGTGGACGGTACAACCAACACACAGCGGGCCGGATTGAAGTTTGCCGGCCGTTCGGATGAGACGCAGCTTCTCGACCTGGTCGATTATGAGGGCCAGCCGATTCTCGCCTGGCAGCTCGATGAATCGTGCAAGACGCCGATCGACGACGCGACGAATCCCACGACTTCTTTCGTCGGCCGTGATTCGGCCATTGCTTCCCGTTTCTATTGGGGATCCAACTCCGGAATCCTCAAGAGCAAGGCGCAGGGCAAGCTGGGGCTGAACACCATTTGGGAAACAGCAGCTCCCACCAAGCCCACGATGAGCCTGCTGGCCGAGCAGGCCGCGGGTGGCCAAGCGCCGAAGAACCACGAAAATAAGGGCGAGCTTGCGACTCTGCAGGCCATCCTCGGCAACCCCGGCCAGCCCAACGCGACACCCGATCCGAAGACAGCGGCGATCGACACAATTCTCCCCGCCGGACCGCGCGGCCGGATTGTCTTCCAGGCTCCGGGCTCCGACGGCATCTTCCTTGCTCAGCGCGAGGGCGCGAAGTACTTCAAGGACGCGGCAACCCGAGCGATCTATTACGGCGTGAACATCAAAGATGCCGGCGGCAACTTCTACACGGATTCAAACAAGAAGGCCACGTCGATCAATATTCTCGACCGGTTTGATGACATCATCCTTGCGAATTGAGCGGTGGCGCCGAGGCTCTTTCCGTCATTGTCGGACAATCAAGACGAACGAAACACCGGCGCTCCCGCCGGTGTCTTTTTTTTTCTCCACCGCGGGCTCGCCGGCCCGCGCCCGTGGTTGACTGCCCACGGCAATACGTGCGTTACCTCGCGGGCTAGTCCCAGTGCCCGCCGGGAACGGACCTGATCCAGTCTGAGTAGGCGTCCGCCCTCACGTAGACCCCGCCATCCCCGCAGTCCTTCTGGCTCGGAACGACGCCGCGGGAGGTACAGCCCGCCAGGTACCAGTCGTTCCCGCTCAACACATACGCCGGCCCGCCGCTATCGCCGAAGCACGAGTCCTTCACGGCCGCCGGATCGGCGCAGACCATTTCAAGACCCGCGTGGCACCCATATTTTCCGGGATCGCCCGGGCGACTGCACGCGAGCGAGACCGCGGCGACATCGGCCTCACGTTTGACCCCTTTCCCGCTCAATCTCCAGCGGTCGCCGTACCCGTATCCGACCAGGCGGACCCAGGAGGCGCCGTTGATCACCTCCGGCTTGGCGATCGAGCGCGGGGCAACCGTGGTGACGTCGCGTTCCAGGATGAGGACGGTCAGATCGTTGTCGAACGCGGGGTTCCCGCGGTAGCGGGGGTGGGGGACCGAGCGGATGACCTTGACGGTTTCGCCCGGTCCAAAGACGCTCGGACCGATGAAGACGCGCGACGCGCAGGAGGCGTTGCAATGCCCCGCCGTCACAACCACGTTCTTCGCAACAAGCGTGCCGCTGCAGCACCAGTCACGCGCCCCCCCGACGGCGACACAATCTGGGAATTCGACGGTAATGTCGCCGATGATGCGCGGCTGGAGCGTGGCGGCCGGGGCAAACTCCAGCATGCCCCTCAGGTTCGCCGCGTAGGCCGGATCGTCGGCAAACGCGGACGCGTCCGCGCTGTCAGCGCGCCCGGGATCAAGAGCCGAGTTCAGGCTTGATGTGAACACCCGGGCGAAGACCTGGTCGTTGGTTCCCGCCACGCGCGAGGCCTCGGCTTTGGCGCGCTCGATCGCGGCGTTCTCGCGTTGAACCCGCGGCTTCTCCGCGTTCTGGCACCCACCGGCAAGGAGGGATATCGGAACGAAAGCGAGGAGGGCAATGGTTCGCTTCATGGCGCGTGCTCCGCGAGCGGTCTCGCCTGATCGGGCTCACTTGATGCGGTCGTACACGTACTTGATGAGGTCGATGAGTTCCTTCAGTCCGGCGCCGTAGTCCTTCTCGCTGTGCTCGCTGAAGTAGCGATAGGCGAGCGCCTCGGTCGTTCGACGCGATGAGACTTCGAAGAAGCAGTCAACCACCTTGGCCGCCGTGTCGTTGTTGCCGAACGCAAAGTTGCCGCCGACGACGAAACTGAGACTCATATCCGAGAAGATGCGGAAGACAAATCCCGACAGCGCCTTGGACTGCTCCGACGCCATCGCCGAGGCAAACTGGATCGCGTGGAGCTCGTCGGTGGTGATCTCGGTGTCCGAGGCGATGTTGCGGACGACTTCCGCGTCGTAGGCGCCGTTGGCGTCCTTTGACAGGGCGGCAACGGTCGGCTCCTTCTCGCCGGGGTTGAGCCACTTGCGCTTGTTGTTCGCGTCCATCTCGAAGTACACGGGAACCCTGAAAAGCGAATCGTCCACCGCCTCAAAGAACACGGTCAGAAAGCCCGTGATGGTGTCGTTGCTGATCGCGCCGTCCTTGACGGCTGGTTTCGCGATCGGCGTGCCGCGCCGATCGACGAATTTCCCGTCGAAGTAGGCGATCATGTACGACTGGATCCGGCGCATCGCGAGTGCGTTGCGGTCGGCCGCGCGCGCCTGGTACCCCGCAACCGAGGAAGACCAGACCTGCAGGTTTGCCGATTGCAGATCCGTCTTTAGGAAGTCTGTGAAGTCCGATTCGGTGAAGCTCACCGGCTTCAGGCTTGGTGCGCCGGTCGTTGCGGACCGGGCCCGGTCGATGCTGAACGCGTCAGCGTTTACGTCTATGAGCTTCCGCATCAGAGATGACTGCGCCAATCCCGATGAGAGAACGTACGGGGTCCCGGCGCCGCGCGCCGGCGAAGGATCGGGCGAGTGCACCTGGTCGTGTGCTGCGAGAAGTCCGGCCACGACCTGGTTCCCGCTTGCGGCCCGGCCCTGCGGCTGCACCTGTGTCGGGGCCGGAAAGAGCTCCTCGCCCGTCGTGATCGGGCGGTTGGTCAAGCCGGTCTGGCAGCCGGTTCCAAAGCCGACGAAAAGCAATCCCGCGGCAACGGCTGCTTTCGGCTTCCAGCGATGCACCATGCGTCGAACCCCCTTGTCCGCCCGCGCGACCTTTGAAGCGCTTCCGGCCGTGGCATCGCCTCGGCAAGTACTGGCTTCCGCGCCGCACGGGCGTCCTCTTCTGGGCGTAGCCCGGGTCGCCGGTGTGACAGGAATCTTCACGGAACCGCGCACTTTTCGAAGAAAAGAAACTTTGAAGCCGGCGAACCGGGTTGGCGCCTCATGAAGTCCGCTTGACGAATCGGCCTCCATCGCGGACGCTCTGCCCGCGTGAATGCTCGAAGCCAATCCACGCCCCCACCATTCGGCCCGGTTGCTCTGGCGCGGCTCCGTGCCGCACTTGCGCTCCTCTGCTTTTCACTGGGGCTTCTGGCGTCGTGGGAACTGCCGGCGAGGAACATTGGCGTTCCATTAACCGGCGCATTCTGGCTCGCCGTGGCCATTCTCCTTGCCGGCGCCTCGCTTGCGCTCAAACGGTGGGGGTCGATCGCACTGTGTCTGGCTGCGATTGCGTTCGGCCTGGGTTGGGGGACGGTGCGTCTACGCGAAAGAAACCCCGCGGAAATCTCAGCACTTCTAGATCAAGGGCCCGCCCGAGACGTGATTCTCCGCCTCACGCTCCTCGAAACCCCGCGCCCATCCGCCAATCCGTACGACGCACAGTCCCTGACGGCTCTGGCTTCCTGCCGTGCCGCGGTCGCCGATGCGGGTGACACGCAGGCGGTCGGCAAAGTCTGGCTCCGATTCCCCGCGAAAGGCCAACGCTCACCGAGGGCCGGCGACCGGCTGATCGCGAAGGGAACATTCCGTCCGATCGATCCTCCCCGCAATCCCGGCGAGTTTGATCGCCAGCGCTGGGCCCGCGACCGCGGGATCGAGGGGTCGTTTCGCGTTTCGGATGGCTCCATGATCCGGCCCGACGAGTCGCGGCCGCCCCTTTTCGAGCGGGCCGATCAAGCGTGGCTCCGCCTGCGAGCGGCTTTGCGGTCGCGCGCCTCAGCAGTGCTGGATCGCACCTCGCGAGATGCCGGCGACGACTCGCGCCAAATCCTTCGGGCGCTCCTCCTGGGCGAAGACCCGGCCAACCCCAGCGACGGCTTGCGGGCGTTTTACCACCTCGGTCTCGCGCACATTCTCTCCATCAGCGGGTTTCACCTGGCGGTCTTCGCGGGCGCCGTGCTGCTGGTTCTCCGTCTCTTCGGTGATCTGGGCCGGCTCGAACCGCTGCTCGTCAGCGGTGCGATCGTTCTGTTCCTCATCATCGTGCCGCCGAGTTCGCCTCTCGTCCGGGCCGCGGCGATTCTGCTCGCGTTGCTCCTCGCAGAAACCTGGGGCCGGCGTTACGACCGCCTGACGCTGCTCTGCTGGGTTGCGCTCGCCGTACTGATCGTGCGCCCCAGCGAGCTGTGGGCGCTGGGATTTCAACTGAGCTTCGGCCTCGCGGGCGCGCTGCTCGGTTTGAACTCCCGGTTCCAGGAGCGGCTGTTTCCGCCGCCACTTGGCTCCCGCGCGCTCGAGCGAGGTCCGGCCCGGCGACTCCGTGACATTTTCCGAGTCATGCTCGCCACTGGTCTGCTCTGCTGGGGAATCTCGGCGCCCTGCATCGCGTGGAGCGTCGGCATCTTTAACCCGCTCGCTGTTCTGACCGGCATTCTGGTCACGCCGGTTCTCGTGTTGGTCCTTTGGATTGGATACGCCGCGCTGCTCGCCGGAATGCTGGCTCCCGGCCTTGCGGGCGCCTGTGCATCCATTCTCACGCGACTCACCGACTTCTCCGTTTCCACCGTGCTCTTCTTTGATTCGCTGCCCGGCGCCACCATCCGCATCCCGTGGCTGTCCGCGTCGTGGGCGATCGCGGCAACGGTGCTCCTTGCCCTTTGGTACAGGAGCGTGCGACTGCGTCGGCCCGCCTTCATCGGGTTCGCCTGCCTGCTTGCCGCCTGGGCCACGTTTGAGTTCACCTTTGGCCGCGCGCTGCCCGCCGAAGTCGTCACGCGTGTTCACCGCCTCGACATGGGGACCGCGTCGTGCGCCATGATTCGCGACCACTCCGCGGCGGTCATGATCGACGCCGGAACCCGGTCCCCGGCATCCCACGGGGGCGAACTTCCGTCGATTGCCCGCGCTCTTGGAGTGATCCGCCTTGATGCTCTGGTCCTCACCTCCGGTGCTACCGAGTCTCTCTCGGGCGCGCCCGAGGTCATCCGGTCGCTCGCGCCGGCGCGGCTGGTTCTTATCGCCGACGCCGCGGAGGACCCGGCGATGGAGCCGGTTCTGGGCCTCGCCGCGGAGCACAGAATTACGGTCGAACGGGCCGAATCCGCGCGTGCCTATCTCGCGACACGTGGCATGACCATTCCGCCCGAATCTCTTGCCCCGGCCGGTTCGGGAGAGCAGGCGGGCATGCTGACCACAGACCTCTTGTCCGACGGGATGATCCGGCGGACGGTCTGGAAACGTCCGCGTCGGCCGGCAGCAAATCGAGCGGCAAAAATGCCGGGCAAACCCTTGAAAAGAAGCCTCACTCGGCCCTGCAAACTGGCCGACATCGCCATTTGGGAGCATCCTTAACGGAGTCGCGTGCGCACTGTTCTGGCGTACCCTTCGGGGTTCTCGGGCCTTGAGTCGTTGGGGGCTTCATGTCTTTGCGTCGGCAGATTTGTTTGGCGGCGGCATTCGCGGGGCTTTGCGCCGCTCCGGTGGCCGCACGCGCCGAGTTCATCTACAAGGTCGTCTCGATTCCATTGCTTCCGGGCGCAAGCCGGGGTGAGGCGACCGCCGTGAATAACCAGGGCGTGGTCGTGGGACGCTGCCTGATCGAGTCAACGCAGACTTATTCAGGCTTCGTCTTTGATTCTTCATTACCCGCCTCCGACACCAATCCTCTCGACCTTGGCCCTTTGGGTCCGGCGGACGAACACGGCCTCTGGGGCGTGAACGATCA
The DNA here is from genome assembly GCA_044221315.1 of Phycisphaerales bacterium. Taxonomy (GTDB): domain Bacteria; phylum Planctomycetota; class Phycisphaerae; order Phycisphaerales; family UBA1924; genus JAFEBO01. The sequence goes on from JBGAPK010000008.1 coordinate 126,485, forward strand.
GGGCATTATCGTCGGCACACGGACGAACGAGAACGGCGATGCAAACCGCGCCCTTCTTATCACCCGCGATCCCGACGACGGATCACTCGTCTACGGCGACATCACCGTCGCCCCGACGCCGCTCGTCGCTGCGTCGGATGCGCAGGCCCGCGGCATCAACAACCTTGGCACCATCGCCGGCATCGCCAGTTTTCCCTGCTCGCCGACGCAGTCGGCCGGTATCGGGTGCCGGTGGAGCCCCGGCGGTTCGTTCATATCAAAGCTCCTCGCCAGCAACGACATCTGTTCTCCCGGTGCGGCACTTGCTGTCAACGAGGGCGGAGAACTTGCGGGCTGGGCGCTCATGAATGTCGGCGGCGAGACCGCGCCGGTCTTCATGGCGCGCCCGTTCACGTGCGACGATTCCGGTCAGGTCCCGCTTCCCACATTCTCCGGCGGCGCGGAGGAGGGCAAGGCGTTTTCCATCAGCAACTTCGGCGACGTCTGCGGCATCGCGCAGGATGCATCCGACTCCGGACGCATCCACCCGGCCGTCTGGCTGGGCGGAACAATCATCAAACTGCGATCCGTGGGCGGGGGATACGCGGAGGGCTCGATGGCCCTCTCCATCAACGGTGCCGACGACATCGTGGGGCGGAGCGGCAGCGAAGACTCCGGGCAGGCCGTTGTCTGGTACGGCGCCGGCGAGAACCCGAGCCCGCTTATCGAAAAGGCCGATCCGTCCGGGCACGGAGCCGGGTACCGGCTGATCGCCGCGAATGCGATTAGCGACGGCGGCTTCATTGTGGGCCGCGGCGTCGGCATCGCCCCGGGAGACGCATCGGGCCGGCAGGTCCCGTTCATACTTATGCCCTGCGTGCCGGTGGTCACCCGGAGTCCGCCAAGCCAGACGACGTGCCTCCGCGGCAGGGTCGCCCTATCTGTTCATGCAGTCGGTGCCGTCAACCCGACGACCAACGCGCTGGACTACCGCTGGAAGTTCAAGGACGAGTTCCTCGAGAACGGCAGCCGCCCCGACGGAGCCAGAATCTCCGGCGCGAACACCCGCGACCTGGTCGTCGAGGATTTCGGATTTGCAAACGAGGGCGATTACTCTGTGGTCATTAGCGGCAGCTGCGGCGGGATTACGACTTCCGCGGCGCACGTCACCGTCTGTCTCGCCGATCTTTCATGCGACGGATACGTCTCCGACACCGACTTCCCGATCTTCATCAGGGCCTACGACCTGCTGGATTGTTCCGACCCGGCGATGGGCTTTGACTGCCCGGCCGATCTGAATCGGGACGGGCTGGTGGACGACGCCGATTTCGTGCTGTTCGTTCAGGCGTACGAACTGCTGTTCTGCTTCTAAGGGCTCCGGCGCACCAGAGCACGCGCCGGCACGCCCGCCACGCGAGCGCCCGAAGGCACATCGCGGATCACGACAGAGCCCGCGCCCACCGTGCATCCGGATCCGATGTGTCGCTCCGGTCCGACGCGGCATCCAACCCCCAGCAGGCTGGAGGTTCCGACGGTGCTGCCGCCCGCCACGACGGATCCGGGTGCGATGTGGCAGTTCCGCCCGATCCGGCAATCATGCTCGACGATGGCGCCGGTGTTGATGATGGCGTGGGCATCTACCCGCGCGAAGGAGTGCACGACCGCCAGGGGCCCGACGAAGACGCCGTCGCCGAGGGTCGCCGTCGGCGATACGTAAGCGCGCGGCGAAACCACGGGCGCCGCCGCACGGGCGTCGGAGTTTCCCAACCCTCCGAGCACGCGTTCGCGCAGCGAGACGTTGCCGAGGCATATGAGGAACCGCGTCCCGGCGGCGGGTGGCGTCGTCAGGCTCCCCAGGTGGGGGAGTTTCAGCCTTGCGATCGCGGGGGCGTCGGCCCGGTCGTCGAGAACGCCGGCGACGGGGAGGCCGAGGAGGCCGAGCGCCTCGGCGACGACGAGGGCGTGACCTCCGCCTCCTATGAGCACAATGCCGTGTTGTGGGCGCTCCGACATGCAGATACCTTCGGCGATGCGCTGGTTCGGGCTGAAGGGAACCCGGCGGAGGGGCGGCAGTCCTTTCTATACGTGGGGGGCGACGCGCGCAAGAATGAACAGATGGACCCTGTTCGCATCGGCATCGTGAAGTTCCTCAACACCGTCCCGCTGGCGGACGGGCTGGACAAGGTGCACGGGCTGGCGCTGGTCCCCGCGGCCCCGTCCGGGCTGGGCGCGATGCTCGAGCGGGGTGAGATCGATCTGGGGCTGGTGAGCGTCATCGATGCGGCGAGGTCGTCGGTCCCGCTTTCGATGCTCTCCTGCGGCATGATCGGGAGCGACGGGCCCACGCTGACCGTCCGGCTCTTCTCGGCGGTGCCCGCATCTTCCATCAGAACTCTCCACGCCGACCCGGACAGTCACACTTCCGTGGCACTGGCACGGATCGTCCTGCGCCGGCTGGTCAACGTGCGGGCGAAGGTCGAGAGTTTCGATCCATCGGCGGGCGAGTGGCCCGAATCGCTGGTGCTGATCGGCGACAAGGTGGTGACCGCCTCTCCCCCGGCAGTCCAGTATCCGCACCAGCTCGATCTGGGCGAGGAATGGAAGAAACTCACGGGCCTTCCGTTCGTGTACGCGCTGTGGATGTGCCGGAGCGCCGACCTGGATGATGCGGAGCGTCGGCAGCGCATCGGCGTGGGGGCGGCGCTGCTGGACCGGCAATTGAGGCACAATCTCACGCGACTGAACCGGATCATCGAGGATCGGGCGCCGCAGTTCGGATGGCCTCGTGACCTGGCGCGCCGGTACATCGGGGAGTTGCTGCGTTACCGTGTGGGAGAGGCGGAGAAGAGCGCCGTCGCGCGATTCTTTGAGGAGTGCGTTGCGGCGGACCTCATCGCGCCGGATCGGGCGATCACCCACTGGGTTGAGTGAACACATGCCGGCCTGGCCGAAGCTGAAAGTCCGCGTGCTGGCCGACCTGGCGGAGCAGCTGCGCTTCGCGCCGCGGAGCGCGGTGGTGAAGGACATCGGGCGGGCGGTCCGCACGATCGACGTCATCGATCCGTCCCAGTCGTACCCCGGGGAATGGGTGGTCTTTCGCGTAACGGGGTACCGGGGGGAGGAGCGGTCGGGAGAACTGGCAACCATCCCGGGTGCACTCCTGCGGGCGGAATGGCCGCGGTTTGTCGAGCGGCTGTGCGCGCAGTCGCGGCTGAGAGCGGAGGACCTTGCTTCGTTCGGCCCGGGCATCTCGCAGGCCGAGCTGCTGGCGAGGTGGAACGTGAATCGCAAGACGCTGGAGCGGTATCGGTCGAAGGGCCTGCTCGCGCTGCGGGTCCTGGGGCTTCGGGGTCGGAGCGAACTTCTGTTTCCCGCGGCGGTCGTGGGCCGTTACGAGAAGGAGAATGCGCCGGCGCTTCGGCGTGCCCGGGTGTTCTCACGGGTCGACGCGTCCGGCAGGGAGCGGATCGCACGTCGGGCCGCGAAACTCGCGGCGCGGGCAAAGGTCTCACGCTCCCGGCTCGCGGCGCACCTGGCGCGCCGGACCGGGCGGGCGAAGGGGACGATCGCGCGGCTGATTCCACCGTCACGCGCGCAGGGCAGGGCCGCATCCCGCCAGGGTCCGAGCGCACGCGCGCGCCTGCTCGAGGCTTGGGATCGGGGCGCGGGAGTTGGCGACCTGGCCCGCCGCGCGCGTAAGTCGCGCGCGGCGATCATCCGCTCGCTGAGCCTTGCGCGCGCGGTGAGGATCGAGAACTGGGATCCGTCGTCGCGCGTGCCGCGGGCAAAGTTGGCGCCGGGGCGGCCTCCGCTTGCGGCCATCGCGGGATGCTTTCCGCTCGCGGCGGAGGTTGCAACTCCGGCCGTGGAAAGCGATCTGGGGTCTTTGCTTGACTCGATGAGCATTCGGGAGATAGTGCCGCCGGAGAGGGAGCGCGAATTGGTCCTGGCGCACCATGCGCTGGTATCGCTGGCGGCGCGGTCGATCGGCGGGGCGCGCAGCGTTGAGGCCCTGGACACGGCCGAGACGGCGCTGCGCTGGGTATTCAAACTGCGGGCGGAACTGGTCCGGGCGCACAGGGCGGTGATTATCGAGTCGATCGGAGCGCTCGCCGGACCATCGGAGCCCTCGGCCGGCTTTGACCTGCGGCGGCTCGACCCGGCGGTGCTGGTTTCGGCTCTTGCGGCGGGCGTGAGCGCGGCGTCGGGGGCGATCGAGCAGTTCACCCCGCTTGAGACGGCCAGACGCGGGATCGGCGGGCGGCTTGCGGCTCCCGTGGGTCTTGCTGTGGGAAAGGCGCTGGCAGAGTGGGCGGTGCTGCACGCGGAAGATATGCGCCGGGCGGGGGAGCGGACGGCGATGGGGCGCGCGGTGCGGAGTCTCGAGGCGATCGGGGCGCCGGACTGGGCGATGAGCGTCTGCCCGTGGACGGAGGCGCTGTCTCCGATGCTGCGGGCGGATCTTTCGGGACTGCCGGCCGACGTCGCGGAGATTCTGATGCTTCGCGACGGGAGAGACGCGACCCGGCCTCACAGCATCGGAGAAATCGCAGAACGGATCAAGGTCACCCGGGCACGGGCGGCCGAGAGGGTGCAGGCGGCGCTCCGGGCCTGTTCAGGACGATGACGAAGCGATGCGCTCGTGTCGGGCGAGCGGCAAGACCGGCCCCGGCTCTGGCGTTCAATTCAACCGATACGATCCCACGCATGTCCTACTCCGCCTCCGACATCGATCGCATCAAGCTCATCGTGGGGATGGAGGTGCACGTCGAACTGGCGACGCGAACGAAAATGTTCAGCCGCTCGCCAAGCCCCGCGTGCCCGGAATTCGATCCGCACGATAACCCACGGATCGGGCCCAACACCCTGATCGACGCGACCGTGCTGGCGTTGCCGGGCGCGCTGCCGGTCATGAACAAGGCGGCGGTGGACATGGCCATCATGGTCGGGCTGGCGCTGAACTGCCAGATCGCCCCGGTGACCAAGTGGGACCGCAAAAGCTATTTCTACCCGGACCTGCCCAAGGCCTATCAGATCAGCCAGTACGACCTGCCGATCTGTTTTGATGGATCGATCGACGTGCCGGCCGTGGACGACAAGGGACAGGTCGATCTGGAGGCTGAGCCGACGCGGATCGGAATCCTTCGGGCGCACCTCGAAGAAGACGCGGGCAAGTTGCTCCACGAGGCGCCGGGCGGCGGGCCGATCGACGGTTCGATCGCCGATTACAACCGTGCGGGAACGCCCCTGCTCGAGATCGTGACGCAGCCCGAGTTCGGAAGCAGCGCGCAGGTGGTGGCATTCTGCAAGCAACTGAGGAATATCTGCCGCTTCCTCGGGGTGACCGAGGGCGTGATGCAGCGGGGGCACATGCGATTTGAGCCCAACATAAACCTTCAACTGACGATGAAGGACGGCAAGTTCATCAAGACTCCGATCGTCGAGGTCAAGAACCTCAACAGCTTCAGGTCGGTGGAGAACGCCATCGAGTACGAATTCCGCGAGCAGCCGAAACGCTGGCTGGCCGATCGTCGCGAGATGGGCAAAGGAACCAAGCAGACCCGCGGCTGGGACGACCGCGCCGAAGGCGGGCGCGGCGCGACGGTGCTCCAGCGGGAGAAGGAAGATGCGCACGACTACCGGTACTTTCCCGATCCCGACCTCGTGCCGGTCGTGGTGAGCGAGGAGTGGAAAGAGACCATCCGAGCCCGCATTCCCGAACTGCCCCTGGCCCGCTTCGCCCGGTTCATGGAAGAGTTCGGCCTCGGGAAGAAAGAAGCGGCGGCGCTGATCGACGAGCGGGACGTCTGTGTGTTTTACGAGAACACGATCGCGGCGATGGAGGAGATCGGAGTTTCCCACCCGCGCGCCGGGAAACTGGCCGCGAACATCCTGCTCCAGTCGGGCGCGAAGCGGGCGAACGAGCGCCACGTCGAGATCGACCGGCTCGGCATCACTCCCGGGCAGGTCGCGGCGATCGGCAAGCTCCGCGAGGATGGGAAGCTGAATAACCAGAACGCGGACGAGTTGTTCGGGTTGCTCTGTGAGACTAAGAGACAAGACGGCCAGGACAAATCCGCATCGTCCGTGCTGGCCGAAGTCGAATCCATCGCTTCGGGCAAGAACATGCTCACCGTGCGCGACGATGCGGCGATGGCGCGCTGGGTCGATCAGGCCATCGCCGAGAACGCGCAGGCAGCGGCCGATGTCAGGGCGGGCAAAGTTGCGGCGGCCGGACGCCTTGTGGGCGCTGCCATGAAGCTCTCCGGCGGCAGCGGCGACGCCAAAGCGCTCCGCGAGGCCATCCTGGCGAAACTGGGCGCCGGATAATCCCTTCCTCAAATGGCACGCCCGCAACCCCTCACACTCTGGTCCTCGGTCTTCGGCGAATTGTTCCGCAACCTCGCCCTTTCGGCGGCGGTGCTGGTGAGCGTGATCGCGTTTGCCGCGACGATCAAGCCGCTGGCGGACGGGCGCCTCGCACCGTTCGACGCCATCAAGTTCATGCTGCTCGCCGTCCCGCCGATGCTGGCGTACGCGTTGCCCTTCGCGGGTTGCTTTGCGAGCACGCTGGTCTATCACCGTTTGAGCGCGGACAATGAATTCGCCGCCGCGGCTTCCGGCGGCGTGAGCCACCGGTCGCTGCTGGTGCCCGCCGCGGCGATCGGTGTGGTGCTGTTCGCCGGGATGATGCTGCTGAACGAGCAGATCATCCCGCGGTTTCTCGGCACGATGCAGACGATGATCACGCAGGACCTGGCAAAGATTCTCGCCGGGAGCATCAACCGCGGACAGAGCGTCGAATTGCGCAAGATGATCGTCTTCGCCGACCGCGCGCAGCCGGTGGATCTCGAGCCCGGCTCGGAGGCGACGACCGCGCTTGTGCTCGCCCGACCGGCGGTGCTGGAGCGCGACGAAGCGGGAAACATCGTGAGCGAGGGGACGGCCAGCCGGGCCACGCTCTGGCTCTTCCCCGAGCCGATCCGGGCCGATTCGGGACCGACGACTCGCGTCGCAATGCGTCTCGAGGATTTCACAAGCAAGGACGTGAAGACGGGACTGGTCACCGGGCGGACGCTCCCGGTCTCGATCACCATGCCATCCTCGCTCTCCGATGATCCGAAGTTCCTGCGATCGGACGAGCTGCGCGATCTGCGTCGGCGCCCGGAGCGGATGGGCTGGATCGACCAGCGCCGGCGCCGCCTGGCGGGCGAACTTGCGCTCAACCGCGCCGTGGCGGACATGGCGAGATCGCTCGCCTCTGTCGGTTCGTTTACGCTGACCGACAGCGCAGCTCGCCAGGTCGTCGTGCGTGGAGTTGATATCAGGCCCGGCAACGGCCGCTCGTGGACCGTTCAGCCCGGCCCTTCGGGGCTTGTCGAGGTTGACCTGCTCCGACAGGAGGGCGTGGGGTTGTCCAAATCCGGCGGCGTTCGCCACCTCGCCCGTTCCGTCTTCCTGACGCCCGACAACAGCGAGGATCGGCCGGCAGGCGAGCTTGTACTGCGGCTCGAAATGCGCGACGTTGCGTCTTCGCCCCTCGGCGATGCCGGCCAGACCGAAGCGACCAAGCGAGACCGCGTCTCGTTCACCAATCTTTTCGCCCCCAAGGCTCAACTCGTGGCGCTGACAAAGCTCGGGTCGTTCGAGTTGCTGAAGGAGAGCGAGTCTTCCGCGAACGACCAGTACGTGCTGCAGGAGAGCAACGCGCTCACGAGAGAGATCGGCCAACTGATGCGCGAGGTGACGAGCAAGCAGAACGAGCGGGTCGCAATGGCGCTCAGCTGCCTGGTGATGCTGCTGACGGGCGCTGTGACCGCCCTGCGGTTCAGCCGCAGCCTCCCGCTCACCGTCTATTTGTGGAGCTTCTTTCCCGCGCTGGTGTGCGTGATCACGATCAGCGGCGGGCAGCAGATGACGCACGGCCAGGGCTGGCCGGGTCTGGTGCTTCTCTGGGCGGGCGTGGCCGCGCTGGGCGCGTACACGTTCTGGACGTATCTTGCGGTGCGCAAGCACTGAGGACCGGAAGTGGCAAGACGGCAGAGTGGCAACGCCCCCGCCCCTCATACTCTTGGGCGATGAGCGATCCGTGGACGGACGCAAGCCCAACCTGGCGATCCTGCCTGTCGCGTCACGCGATCCTGCTTGTTGCGCTCGTCACTCTCGCTCGCCTCTTGTACATCGCGTACCTTTGTCCGTACGACCTGATTGAGGATGAGGCGCAGTACTGGGTCTGGAGCCTTCGCCCGGACTGGTCCTACTACTCGAAAGGGCCGGGGATCGCGTGGTCGATCTGGCTCTCGACGCACCTGCTCGGAGTCAGCGAGTGGGGTGTAAGGGCGTTGGCGCCAGTCTACTCCGCGGTCGCAGCGCTGGCCGTAGGGGGGCTGGCGGCGGACGCGCTTCGAAACCGGCGTGCCGCGGTTTTCGGCAGCGCCGTTTTCCTTCTCATCCCGCTGTTCACTCTCAACGGCACTTTTCTGATGACGATCGACGGTCCGCTGCTCGCGTTCTGGGCGGCGGCGTGCTGGGCCGGGTTCAGGGCGCTCTATCGGTCCTCCGGCTCCGCGTGGATTGTGCTGGGCGTGATGCTGGGCGTCGGTTTCCTTTTCAAGTACACCATGCTCCTCCTGATCCCCGGCCTGGCCATTGGCGCGTGGATCGATCGCCGGAGTCTGTCGGCCGTTCGTCCGGTGGCGCGCTGGCTGGCGCTCGGGCTGGTGTTCGTGGTGCTCGGGCTGATCCCTGTAGTCGCGTGGAACGATCTGCACGGCTGGCCGACCGTCAAGCACTTCATCGGGCACGCAAAGTTGCCCGGTGGAGATCAGGGCTCTTCCCAGCCAAGCCCCTCGTACTCACCGAAGTGGACTTTCGAATTCATCGGGATCCAAGCCGGCGCTGTCGGGCCGGCTCTCGTGCTGATGTGGTGGGGCTTTCGGAGAATGGCCAGCAGCGCGGCACGATCCGGAGCCGTCTTCCTGCTCTGGGCCGGCCTGCCCACACTTCTTTTCTACTTGCTCGCCACCTTCTTCACCAGCGTCGAGGGAAACTGGCCCATGGCCGGCTTTGTCTCTCTCGCGGCCCTCGGCGGCATCGGGGCCATGCTTGGGATGGACGAATGGCGGGCCCGCGTGGCGCGCTGGCGGGCGATTCCGGCCGCGGAGCGCCCACGCGAAGGGCTCCTGCTGAAGCGTCCGGAGTCGATCGCGCAGGTCGCGTGGCACGCGACCCTCGTGTACGGCATTCTCGCCACACTCCTGCTGCTCCGCATCGACTGGATCGCGAGAATCCCGCCTCTGGGCTCGGAATACTTCGCCCGCCACAAAGTCCCCATCCTCGGAGTTCCCGTCGAAACGCACCGGCTCATAGGGGCTCGAACGCTCGCCCGCGGCATCGAGCGTCTCTCGAAGGAGTACGCCACCGTCGAATCCGGGCCGCCCCTGCTGATTTCGTACCATTACGGCGTGGCGGCCCAACTCACCTTCTATCTCCGCAATCACCCGATGGTCCTCGTCGCCGGCAGCCGCCTCGGGTATCGGCGCACTCAGTGGGACCTCTGGCCCGACTTGTCTCTGTCGAACCCGGCGCTCCGGGGCAAGAACGCGATCCTGATCGGCGGAGAAGCGGATCAATGGCGTCCGCTCTTTGAGGGGCTCGTCGAACTCAAGGCGATCCCCGAAGACCCGCGTCAGGCGCGGTACACGCGGATCGGCGAGCACTTCAGAGGCGTGCCCGGCGATTCTTCCACGCCCGGCGCACCGGGGGCACCATGAGCGCTTCGCGCCCGATCCGCCAGGATTACTTCTTTGATTCCGAACGCAAAGGGCGAGCGCGCGCACGCCTCGCGTTTGTTGCGATCGCGCTCTTCGGCATGATCGTCCTGCATTTTCTCGATCGAGCGCTCTTCGACGCGACCTATGCCGGCCCCGGCAAGCTCGGAGAGGTCGAATCGAAGGCGTGGTATCAGATCCTGCGCCAGGCGGGCGACGTGCGGACGTGGTTCATCGCCGCGCTCGCGATCGGTGCGCATGCGTTCTGGCGCGCGTTCGGTGGAAACGCCCCGCGCATCCGGCTCGGGGGTGTGATCGGAATCGCGGTCGCCCCCGTGGTGAGCGGCGTTCTCGCCGAGGCCGTTCGGGCGATCCTCGCGCGTCAGCGCCCGCTCGCCGATCCCTCCGGCCCGTACGAACACCACGTTTGGCAGGGGCTTTTCAGCGGCATCTACAACGGCGAGAAGTGGTTCGTCCTGGGGAATCTCGGGCTGCCCAGCAGTCACGCGGCGGTCGCGATGGCCGCGGCGGTCGCCTGCGCCAGGGCGTTTCCGGGGAGCGGGTGGATTCTCATTCCGGTCGCGATCGGTTGCGGTTGGACTCGGATGCTCTCCGGCAGGCATTTCGCGACCGACGTTTTTCTCGGGTGGGTGATCGGCTGGATTGTCGGGGCGGTCGTGGCGGGAATGCTGAAGCGGGTGCGATGACCGATCGCCAAGAATGCGCTCCCCGGTCCACAATCGCTCGCGGGCCGAGGCGGGCGTCCCGGATTCGTCTGCAAAGCCGTGAAAACCCTCGACCGTTACATCGCCCGGCAGTACCTGATCAACATCATCGCGCTCGTGGTGATCCTGTTCAGCTTCATCGTGGCGATCGATCTGTCGCTGAATTTCGACAAGTTCATGGCTCTGGCGGAGAAACGCGGGATGACGCCGCAGGGCGATCCGTCGGCCGCGCGGAAGATCCTGCTGACGATCTTTCTGGTGTTTGACTACTGGTGGCCCAAGCTCATTCAGCTGTTCAACTACATGATCGGGCTGATCATCATCGGGGCGATGGGGTTCACCTGTTCGCAGATGGTGCGCCACCGGGAGTTTGTCGCCGTCGTGGCGGGGGGCGTGAGCCTGCACCGGATCATGCGCCCCATCATCCTGGTCGCCCTCCTGATGACCGCGATCCAGGCCGCGAACTTCGAGTTTCTGATCCCGCGGATCGCGGACCTGATCCAGCGCGACCGCGAGCAGGCCAGCCAGCGCCGGCTGGACGCGATCCCGGTGAAACTGGTTCCCGACGGGCAGCGCCGGCTTTTCTACGCGAGGGCGTTCGATGCCGACAAGGGCGTGATGCAGGACGTGATCATTCTCGAGCGGTCGCCCGCGGGCCCGGCGGTGCGATCGATCTCGGCTCGCCGCGCTGTCT
>JBGAPK010000060.1:0-3935 GCA_044221315.1 Phycisphaerales bacterium
TCACTCTGGATTTCGCGGATAATCGCCCCGCGGATCTTCCGCCAATTTCTCCTTGCGTCCTATCCGCATTCCAATGACAATGGACCGTGCCGCCCGTCCGCTCCCGTGCAGGGAACGGCGCGGCTGCGCGTGAAATCGAGCTCGAAACCCGTGAGGAAGAACGCCATGAATCGCCCGCACTCATCGCTCTCAAGAATGTTCCGCATCTCGCTTCTCACCCTCGCCGCCGCCGGCGCGTCCGCCGCGCCCCCGACTCCCCTCGGGACCGATTTCACCTACCAGGGCAGGGTCACATTGGATGGTGCGCCCCTCACGGCCACCGCCGACCTCCGCTTCACACTCTTCAATGATTCCGTCGCGGGCGCCGTCGTCGGCTTCCCGCTCCAGGTCAACAACGCTCTGGTCGTCGGCGGCATCTTCACCGCCACCATCGACTTCGGCGCGGAAGTCTTCAACGGCGAGGCGCGCTGGATCGAGATTGAGGTCCGCAGCCCTTCCGGTGTCGGGGCCTTCCAGAAGCTCTCGCCCAGAGAGCCGGTGTCCGCCCTTCCTTATGCGCTGCAGACCCGCGGCCTGTTCACGGACGAGTTGCTCCGCGTCGGTATCGGAACGACCACGCCCGAGGCACGGCTCAACGTAAGAGGGAACCTCCGAATTGATGCGGGCGACCTGACAATCTGGAAGGTCGGCACGACGCCGTCGTTGAGCACTGCCGGCAATGGGCAGTACCTCGAATTCTTCAATCCCGTGACGTTGGGCTCGACCAGCGCTCAGGGAACATCGCTGGATGGTTCGGGTTTCATCGAACTGTACACCAAGAACGGCTTCCTGAATGCGTTGCTGGAGGGCGATCTGCCCGTTGGCCCTGTGGGCACCCAGACCGGCGCGCTCGTGCTCCGCAGCACGGGAACCGGCGCCACGGGCGGGCTCGTCAAGGTGCAGAACAACGACGGCGCCGATCGCATCACCATATCCGGCGGCCCCTCCGCCGAGGGCGGCGTCTTCTCGATGCTCACCGGAAACGGACAGACAACGATCCGTCTCACCGGCGACATAGAGGGTTTCGGCGGTGAATTCCGCACCAATGACGAGGCCGGCAACCTCCAGTCGATGATCCAGCCCGACGCCGACGGGACCGGGGTGTTTATGTTCCTGGCGCGCGACACGAATCAGCAAGGTCTTGCATTCGACGGAAACGCCGGCGGCAGCGGGAATCCGCGCCTCGACATCTTCGGAACCAGCCCGGTCACGATCAACACCAGTGCAGCGGGAGATTCCAGCGTGGTGCTCCCCGCCAACGCCATCAGCGCCGTCGAAACCTTCGACGAGCCCGGCGTCGCCAACATTCGCGCCAATACCGTGGCGCTCACGACCGCGCTCGCCGCCGTCGCCTCCCGCTCGATCACCGTGCCGGCGGCGGGATTCGTGCTGGCGCTCGCTCAGGGAGATCTTCAGATCATCCACAATGCCGGCAATATCATGAACTGCACCTACGGTGTTTCGATGGCCGCGAACTCACTCCCGGTCGATCAGGACGTTCAGACGCAGATCCCCTCCGGGCTCACGACCGGAACCTACGACTTCTCCGCGTCCGCCCACGGACTTTTCCAGGTCGCGGCGGGCACCTCCACATTCTTCTTTGTCGCCAGCAAGAGCAACAACGCCGACTCCTCCTCCATGTTCGATATCCAGCTCACGCTCGTCTATTTCCCCACCGCGTACGGCGCGGTCACCTCCAACCTGGAAGTCGGCCCCGGGGGCGAAGAGAATCGCGCAACACTCCGCGGACCTCTCGCCATCGAAGAGATCGAGCTCGAGCAGGATCAGGAACTCGACAGGGTGCAGCAGCAGATGAACGCCGAGATCGACCGCATGCAGGCGCGCATGAACGAACTCCAGGCCCACCTCGACGAACTCAAGCGCGAGCAAAGCAGCGGTCGTATTCCCGCCACCCCAATGCGCAAACCCGCCTCCAACATCACCACGCGCCCCGTCAACGCATCACGCTGACCCATCCACCGGCCCGACGCCCCGAAGGATCAAGAACGCACGCGGTCGCTCCGCCCCCTCCCGGCGGGCGTTCGTTGTTTCCTACCAGTCCCACCCCGCGACGCCATCGACTGTGATATCCACCGGCGGCTGCAGCACCCGCAGCTTCTTGTCCACCATCACCGAACCCGCATTCAGCCCCGGCCGATACTCGCTCATCTTCCGCTGCTGCACCGACCCGTCCGCCACCGGCACCGAAAACGTGTGGTTCTCATTGCCCACCACCGCGAAAAAATCCAGCGGCTGCTGGTACGCGTTCTTCTGCGGCCGGTACTTGCCGCTGTGCCACCTCGTCGCTTCGTATGCCACGCCTTTTCGGGACGGGAAGCGCAGGTCGGACAGGCGCACCGGCCCGTAGGCGGTGAGCGCGTAGTCGGGCGGCAGCGGCCAGGTCGTCGCGTACTTCCAGGACTTCTTGCCCGGCATGTAGTCCGGTTTGCGGATGAGCACCTCCGCGTACAGATAGCTCGGCACCTGCCCGAAATCGGACGCATCATCGAGAAAGGGAAGATTCGGCTGCCAACCCGTCCACGCCTGCTTGGCCTGCGGCGAGCGCGGGCAGTACATCCAGCGTTGGTTGGGGTACACATCCAGCCGCCCCAGCAGAAGATACGAGATCGACCAAAAACTCAGCCACCTGACCTGCACCGACAGCGACGGCGGGACAGCGAAACCGACGATGCGGTCGCCCGATGTCGAAACGCCGATCCCCCAATCGCGCACGAACGGAAAAGTCTCCTTGTTCTCAGTCGTGTACGAGGCCATCAACTGCGCGTACGTGCGGGCATTGCTCATGCACAGCGCTGCATCCGCGAGTCGCCGCACCGACGAGACCGCCGGGAACAGGAGCGCGATCAGCACCGCCAGGATCGCGATGACGATCACCAATTCGATGAGCGTGAATTCACCCCGGATTCGTGCGTCGGTACGGGCCATGGGTTCACGCACGCCACCCCCGACCCAGAGCCTACCGAGCCCCGCCGGCGCATGTCAAGACCCGACCATGCAACCGAGCAATCCTCTGCAATCATCCCGGGCAAGCCAGCCGCTCGAGCTTCCCCTTGCGTTTGATCAGGTTCTTGTAATCCCACTGGATGTTCGCGGCCTTTGCGAGCCAGCGCTTGAGGTTCTTTTTGGAAATCTGCTTCACATCCGTGAACCGCGCTTCCGCGGCCTTGAACGTCCCTTCGACCTCCAGGCCCGGCTCGTCGAAGGACTGGCCGCTCCAGAAGAGAAGACGCACGGAGCCCTTGAGTTTGCTGTAGCCGACGATCGGGTTGCCGTCGAGAAACCAGACGGGGTGGGCGTGCCAGACCTTGGATTCAGCGTCCTTGAGGTGCGTGTCGATCGACTTGGCCAGCGTGTCGCAGATGCGTTTGTCGCCGGCGGATTGGGCGGAGTTGTAGGCTTTGATGTCTTTGTGCATGGGGGAAGGTGGCGAGGGGGCGAGGGTTCACGGGGGCTATTCGCCGGATGATTCTTCGCGGAGCGTGCGGCGGCGGACTTTGCTCGCGGCGCGTTTGCGGCGTTTGCGGCGTTTGCGGCTGCGGGCCGGGAGCTTGTTGAGCAGGCTATCGCCCCAGATGCGGCCATTGAGACGACGGACATTGGCTTCGCCGCGTTGCATAGAGCGAAATGGTACGAGACGCGGGGACCTGACGCGCCTCGGAGTTTCAATGGATGCGCCGAGTGAGGATGCCGCCGGCGGGGCGGATGATCCGATTTTTCCCATCGGTCTCGCGGGCCACAGACCCGCCGGAGTGCCACTACTCGCGGTTCCTTCGCGAGTAGTGCGAATGTACTCTTGGAGTAGGTCACGACCCGATCCATTTCTGTTTCAGGATCCAAGCGGTTCTCGTTGCACCCGGGTGCTGGAGAATGTTGGT
>JBGAPK010000009.1:0-132470 GCA_044221315.1 Phycisphaerales bacterium
TGGGGTTGAGGTCGAGGGCGTGTTCAAGTGCGGCGAGGACCTTGGGTGTTTCGGGACGCGGCTCCTGCGTCTTGGGGTCCCAGAGATCCCAGGGGCGGCAATCCATCAGCGACTCGGCGTAGATCGACGCGATGTCGGCGTCGTCGGGGAATTGGGCGTATGCCTCGGCCATGGCCTGGGCGTAGGCTTTGTCGAGGGGGGCCCTGTCTTCAAAGGTGAACGCAACAGGCGGGTGCGAAGGATCGGAATAGCGGGCCGCGAGCGCCGTTATGAGCGACTGTTCGGCGGGGCTGGCCTTGGATGAGACGGCCTGGGCCTTCTTGAGCGCATCCCAGGCGGCGATGGCGCGGGGCTCGTCCATGACCGGGTTGTTGATGTGCGGGCCGTTGCAGACCGCGATGCCCCAATACGCGATGGCGAGGTTGGGATCGAGTTCCGCGGCGTGCTGGAACGACCGGATCGCCTCGTCATGATTGAACGAGAACATCCACGTGAGCGCCTGGTCGAAGTAGCGCTGGGCCTCGGGGTTCTTTGTCGAGACTTTGCGCCCGTAGGAGCCGAGGCCCTGGAAGAGCTGAGGGGGTTGCGGCGTGGCAGCCTGCGCGGCAGGCTCTGTTGCCTGCGCCGTGGCCGAATTGGTCTCGCCAACGCCAAAGAGAGCGAGCGACACGACGGCGGAACGGGCGAGGAACACACGCGGGTGAAGGAATTGGGGCATCGGTGTCTCCTTTCTGCGTGATGACAGGCCGGCGGCCGGGCTCCGCGCGGCGGCCGCGAACGGGCTGTGGGGTACTCGGCCGGAAATCTTACGACATTGTGCAAGCCGGGACCGGCGATGCCTCCGGTCGCTGATAGCGCGTCGGCCAACGGTCACTTCCCGACTTCAGAGCGGGGCAGAGCGACAAGTCCGCCCGGGATCGAAAGCCGAATCGGCTCAACGTACTCTGGTGCATGACCGAGCGCATCGGCAACTATCTGGAAGGCGTTCTCGACGAGGTCGCCGCCGGACTCGTTCCTGCATCCACGATTAGCCTGGTACATGAACTTCTCGCGTTCTGCGTTGCCGCGGGCGACACGATCGGCCACGCATCGCACGACGCGGCGGCGTTAAAGCTCGGGGTGGTGGATACCGCAGACCTCCTGCGGGTGGTCGAGCTGATCACGGCGCGTTTCCATCTCATGAACATTGGCGAGCAACTCAGCATCGCGCGGATAAACCACGACCGCGAACTCGTGGCGACCTGGGAAACTCCCCGGCGAGAGTCGATCGCCGAGGCAGTCGTGGTCGCCAGGGCGGCGGGAGTTTCCGCGAGCGGATTCGCCGAATGTCTCTGCGCCGTCCAAGTTGGTCCGACTCTCACTGCCCATCCGACCGAAGCGCGCCGGCGGACGGTGATCACCAAGCAGCTGGAGATCGCCGGGGCGGCCAGGACGCTCCGGGGCGGACCACTTACGCCCGGAGACCGGGACAACCTTGAACGGCGGATCCGCGCCGCCGTTTCGCTCCTGCTGATGAGCGACGACGTGCGTGCCCGCCGCCTGAATGTGGACGACGAGGCCCGCAACGGCCTGTTCTTCCTGACGCATTCGATCTGGCAAACCGTGCCCCGGCTCGTACGCGACGTCGAATCCGCCTTCGATTCGATATACGGTGGCGATGCGGGTCTCGCGACGGCTGATCAGCAGTCGCGTCTCAACCCGTGCGTGCTCAACTATCGCTCCTGGATCGGCGGCGACCGTGACGGCAACCCCGAAGTTACGCACGCGACAACGGATGCAACACTCGCGCTGCTGCGCTCCGCCGCTCTCGAGCTTTGGGATCACGAACTTCAAGGGCTCGAGCAGGAACTGAGCGTTTCGACCCGCCGCGCCGAAGTGCCTCCGGAGCTGCTCGAGGCTGTCGAGCTGGATCGGGCCCGATGGCTGCCGGAGAGCGCGATCGTTGCGCAGCGAGGATCCGAGCCTCTCCGGCTGCGTCTCATGCAGATGCGTGCCCGACTCCGGAGCGATTCCTCGTACACCTCGCGTGCCCTGACGTCCGACCTGGAACTGCTCCGGCGCGCTCTGCGATCGACGCGGAGCCCGTGGCTCGTTCGGTACGACCCGCTGGACGACGCGGTTGTGCGTGCCCGCGTGTTTGGCCTGCACCTCGCGACCCTCGACATCCGCCAGCACAGCGCCGTCCACGAGCGCGCGGTGGGGGAATTGCTCGCGGCGGCGGGCGTGACGGACCGTTACGCCTCGCTCGATGAGGCTTCGCGGCTCGCGATTCTGAGGCGGGAACTCGCCGGGCGCCGTCCTCTTACCTCCTCGGACACCGGGCTTTCGCCGATGACTCGGGAAGTCCTTCGCACGCTCGATGTCGTGCGTGAATCGATAGCCCGCGAGCCTGCGAGCGTCCGCTCGTATGTAATCTCAATGACGCACGGCGTGAGCGATGTGCTCGAAGTTCTGCTCCTCATGAAGGAGCGTGGGCTCCAGAGTGCTTCCTCCGACCGACCCGCACGCACACTGCACATCGTGCCGCTGCTTGAAACCGTCGAAGACCTTGAATGCGGCCCCGAACTCCTGTCCGCACTGCTTGCCGAGCCGGTTTACCGCAAACACCTCGAGCAATTGGCGCGGCAGGATGCGGCCGAATCACCGCCTGCGGAGGCGTCTGCTGAACTTGCGCAAGAGGTCATGCTCGGGTACTCCGATTCCAACAAGGACGGTGGGTTTCTCATGGCGAACGTCGCCCTGCACAACGCGCAGGAACGCCTCGCGGTTGCGGCGTGCCGGCTGGGCGTAAATATCCGGTTCTTTCACGGCAGGGGCGGCACGGTCGGCCGGGGTGGCGGGCGTGCCGGGCGCGCGATCCTGGCGGCGCCGGCCGGGGCGCGTTCGGGACGGCTGCGGTTTACAGAACAGGGGGAAGTGATTTCGTTCCGCTATGCGCTACCCGAGCTCGCACACCGGCACCTCGAGCAGATCCTCAACGCCGCGATTCGTGCAGCGCTCCCGGTCTCTCCAACGAGGCCCGGCGATGGCGTGCAAGCGAGGGAGAAAGGGTTTGAGCAGCTCATCGCGCGGATCGCGCAGACATCGATGGCCCGCTACCGCGAGTTCATCGGCGATCCGCGTTTCTGGCCGTGGTTTCTCGCGGCCAGTCCGATGATGCACATCGGCAGCCTCCCGATCGCCAGCCGACCCGTTTCTCGCGCCGGCGAGGCCGGGTTCGTCTTCGATCAGCTCCGGGCGATCCCGTGGGTGTTCTCGTGGATCCAGATGCGTGCACTCGCGCCGGGCTGGTTTGGTCTGGGAGCCGCGCTCTCGTCGTGTACGTCCGTCGAGTTCGGCATCCTGCGCGATTACCTTAAAGAGAGCGAGTTTCTTTCGACCGTCCTGGACAACGCGGCGCAGGAGATGGCCCGTGCGCGAATGTCCATCGCGAAGCGATACGCAGCGCTCGGCCCGCAGGGTGACGCGATGTACGGTGTTCTCGAATCGGAATTTCACTCGGCCCGCGAGGCGGTGCTCGCGCTCACCGGGCGTACGACCCTGCTGGAACACTCTCCGGTCATCGCGGCATCGATCGCGACGCGGAACCCTTGGACCGATGTTCTGAATCTTGTCCAGATGGAACTGCTCGCCCGGTTCCGCGATGCTCCCGATGCCGATCGCCCGGCGCTGCGCGGCGCGATCCTGGCGAGCATCAACGGGATTGCGGCGGCCATGCAATCGACGGGCTAAGGCCGGGGCAGGCGGGAGAATACGTCTTCAGGACATGCGCCGAACCCCGGAGCGCAAGTGCTGGCGGTGTGACCACCTGGGCATGAACTCGGTGTTGCCCGGCACACCGAGCCTGAACACGCAAATGTGAAATTCACGTGAGAGTTCCTTTCAAAGCAACCAAAGTGCCGAAGCATGCGAAGGAAATGTTCGCCGGGCGGGAAAGCCGGTCGCAAAGAGTGAATGGCGCGTGAAGCGGCGTCCGCGCGGGGGCGGGGGCTATGGTGCGTGGATTGACGGCGGGATGGCGCGGGTCGGGTTGATCCCGGTTCTCGCGCTACAGGAGACAGTCCATGGATTGTGCTTTGAAAGTGTTCGCGGCGGCGCTCGCAGGTTGTATCGGCGGGAGCGCGCTTGCGGTCTGGGGTGTGAAGTACGAGGTGAACGCTGGTGCCGGCTGGACGACGGCGGCGACGGTGGACGTTTCCAGCGGCCCGAAGAGTGTTGACTTCCGGATCAGCGTCTATCACGATGGCGCCGAGCACCTCCTGCCGGGATTGGGGAGCAATCTCACTGCATGGGCGCCACTGCGATTGTGCAATTCGCAGAGAGTCACCAACTTCGGGAACCCGCTCTTTGGCGACGGTCTGGTGTCGTTCAACCTAGCGGTCAGTGTGTCCAACGCCAAGGCGCTGGTTCACTCCCAGGCCGGTTCGGACTTGATCCTGGGAACGCCAAATTCGATCTATTCGTTCGCGTCCGATACTGCGCTGGGAGCAATCAATCCCCGGCCGCAGAAACTCGAGACTCAGTATTACGCGGGAAAGCTGCTCATCGGAAACAGCGGTGCGGCTGCAAAGGCCAGAACGATCACTTTGACGGCGAACACGTTCGCCTATCCAAACGCGGGAATCGGGACGGGTGGGGCTTTTGGCGCGAGCTTCTATGCGTCATCGACTTCGTCGAACTGGGGAGTGGCGACGGAGGCCTCCACGACCATTCCCGCGGTCATCACGGTCGCCGCGCCTTGCCCAGGGGATCTGAATAGCGACGGTGTGGTGGACGATGCGGACTTCACGCTGTTTACGCTCGCGCACGACCTGTTGGACTGTGCCGATCCGTCCATGCCCGCCGGTTGCCTCGCCGATTTGAATTGGGATGGGCTAGTCGACGACGCCGATTTCCTGATCTTCGCTGCTGCGTACGACGCCATTGTGTGCCCGTAAGGCGCCGGAAAGCGCCCGGGCCGGCCTCCTTCGGATGCGCTGTTGGAAGTTGCCAATCCCTACGATTGCCAGTGATCGCACGCCAAACCAAGGGCAAAGTGCTCGTCGCCATGTCCGGCGGCGTGGACTCCTCCGTTGCCGCCGCGTTGTTGCAGCAGGACGGCTATGAAGTCGTGGGCTGTTTCATGCGCCTGGGTTCGCCGGGTGAATCGCTCGATGCACTGGTGCCGTACGAGGAGGCCGCGGCATGCCCCGCTCCGGCGACGGGGCGGACCATCCGGATCGGGCACCAGGGGTGCTGCTCGATCAACGACGCGGCGGATGCGCGTGCTGTCGCGGCGCAGCTGGGCGTGCCTTTTTACGTGTGCAACTTCAAGAAGGACTTCGGGCGGATCATCGAGTACTTTGCGGGGGAATATGCCGCGGGACGGACGCCGAATCCTTGTGTGCGCTGCAACGACTGGCTGAAGTTCGGGAAGCTTCATGACTACGCGCAGCAGATCGGGGCCGACTTTGTCGCGAGTGGGCACTACGCGCGGATCGGGCGCGATGCGGAGGGTCGGGCGACGCTGCTCCGGGGGATCGACGGCGACAAGGACCAGTCGTACGTGCTGTTCGGTGCGACGCGCGATCGGCTGGAGCACATGATGCTCCCGATCGGCGGGCTTGAAAAGCCGCGGGTGCGCGAACTTGCGAAGGGGTTCGGACTGCCCGTTTTCGACAAGCCGGACAGCCAGGAGATTTGCTTCGTTCCGGACAATGACTATTCGGGGCTTCTGGAGCGGCGCGATCCGACGCTGGCTCGCGAGGGGGAGTTTGTTGATACGAGCGGACGGAAAGTGGGAACGCACGGGGGTCAGCACCAATTCACGGTTGGGCAGCGGCGGGGACTGAATCTGGCGCTCGGGTATCCGGTGTATGTGGTGAACAAAGATGCCACGACGAACAGAGTCACCGTGGGCCCGAAGGGAGCGCTCGGATGCACTTCGTGCGAGTGCGGCGAGGCGAACTGGCTGGTGGATGTGGGGGTGATCGGCATTTCCAGCGCGGAGTGGTGTCCTGTTCTTGCCAAGTACCGCTACAACACTCCGTCGGCGCTGGCGCGTGTCCGTTTGCGCGCTGATGCGTCGATCGGATCGCACTCGCCTTCCGGCCGGCTTGGAACATTTGAGGTCGAGTTTGGTTCGGCGCAGGAGGCGGTCGCTCCCGGACAGGCGATGGTGCTCTACTCGCGCGCGAAGCCGGACCTGGTGTTAGGGGGCGGATGGATCTCCGGCGTCCATGCTCGTGCATAGACGCTTGAATGGACGGCGGTGAGGGCTTGGACTCGGAGGGCACGCGGTGACACAGCACGCCGACATTCTGGTTTCAACGACGTTTCATCTGGAGGGGTACAAGATCGTGCAGTACCTTGGCGTGGTGCGCGGGATCATCGTGCGAGCGCCGACGATCCGGCAGGGGATCTTGGGCGGGCTCAAGAGCATCATCGGAGGCAGTATCGGTGCGTATACCGATATGTGCGATCAGGCCCGCCAGCAGGCGTACGACATTCTGATCGAGCACGCGCGAGCGGTGGGTGCGAACGCGGTCGTGGGGCTGCACTATGACGCGTCGGAGCTGGGAGGTGCCGCGGCGGCGACGGAAGTGCTTTGCTACGGAACAGCGGTGGTGATAGCGAAGGATTGACGGGGGCTATGAACGCGGGATTCACCCGGAATCGGGAACGATTCGAAGCAATAGCGAGGCCTCTCCGGCGGTTTTCCTTCATAGACTCGTAAGGCGGAAGAGCTCGGCCGGAGTGCTCGATGAGAAAGCTGGTTGTTTGGCTGGTCATTCTGGGGTTGCTCGGCGGGGGTGCGGCGTATGGGTATCAGTGGTATCGCGCGCGGGGAAAGACGGATGCTGCGTCGTATCGCACCGTCGCCGTGAAGCACGCGGACATTGTTTCGAGCATCAGCGCGACGGGAACGATCGTGCCCGAGGACGTTGTGGATGTCGGTGCGCAGGTGAACGGGCTGATCGCGAGTTTCGGGCTTGACAAGGATGGCAAGCCGGTTGACTACCGGTCGGAAATCGATGAGGGCGCGGTACTGGCGAAGATCGACGATGCGCTCTACCTCGCGGATGTCTCGACTGCGGAGGCGCAGTTGGCGCAGGCGAGAGCGCAGGTGAAAGTGGCGGAGGCGAACAAGTCGCAGGCGCAGGCGAAGCTGGATCAGGCCGAGCGTGACTGGGCTCGGGCGCAGAAACTGGGACAGAGCAAGGCGATCTCGCAGGCGGACTATGACGCGGCCAAGTCGAGCTACGAGCAGGGGACCGCGAACATCGCGCTGTCGGACGCGTCGATCGGCCAGGCGAATGCGCAGGTTTCGATGGCCGAGGCGTCGGTCATGCGGGCGAGAAGGAACCTGGCGTACTGCACGATCAGGGCGCCGGTGAGCGGCACGGTGATCGACAGACGGGTAGAGATCGGGCAGACGGTTGTGGCGAGCATGAATGCGCCGAGTCTGTTTCTGCTGGCAAAGGACCTCACCAAGATGAAGGTGCTCGTGCAGGTGAACGAGGCCGATGTGGGCCATGTGATCGTCGGGCGGCCTGTCACATTCTCGGCCGATGCGTTCCCGGGCGAGACGTTCAAAGGCGTCGTGCGGAAGGTGAGGCTGAACGCGACAATGACGCAGAACGTCGTGACGTACACGGCGGAGATATCCACCGATAACCCGGACCGCAGGCTTCTTCCTTACCTGACGGCGAACGTGCGGTTCGTGATCGAGCAGAATGAGGATGCGATGGCGGTGCCGAATGCGGCGCTGCGCTGGGCGCCGACGGGCGGGCCGACAGAGGCGGCCGCGCCGAGCTCGATGCGGGCTTCGGGCGGGAACTCGCCCTCGGGAGAGGCCGGCAAGCCCGCGTCCGGCGACGCGGCGAAGTCTCCGGACGGGGCACGCCCCGGCGGCACCGATACAGCGCGGCAACGGCCTGCCCGCGCCAACGGGCCGGACGGAGCGCCCCGTGCGGACCGTTCCGGGCAGCGCGGAGCATCTCGACGCGGGACCGTGTGGGTACTGAGCGAGGGGGGCCCGCGCCCTGTAGAGGTGAAGGTCGGGATTTCCGACGGGTTGCTGACCGCGGTCGAGAGCGGGGATCTGAAGGATGGCGATCAGGTAATCGTGGGAGAGGCGGTCGCGGGAGGGCCCGGAGCGAGCGGAACGACCAACCCGTTTGCGCCTGCCAATCCGTTCGGCGGTCGCCCGGGTGGTGGCGGGGGCGGGCGGCGGTAAGTCATGGACGATCCGCTGATCAAACTCAGAGAGATCCGGCGCACGTTCCACGTGGGCGAGATCAGCGTGCATGTCCTGCGTGGGATATCTCTGGAGATCGCACGCGGGGATTACGTCGCGCTGACGGGGGCCTCGGGTTCGGGGAAGACGACGCTGATGAACCTCCTGGGTTGCTTGGACCGTCCGACGTCGGGCGAGTACTGGCTCGACGGGCAGGAGGTGTCGGCACTCTCGTCGGATCGGCGTGCGATGATTCGGAACAGGAAGATCGGCTTTGTGTTTCAGAGTTTCAATCTCCTGCCCCGGACGACGGCGCTGGAGCAGGTGACGATGCCGCTGGCGTACACGGCGAGCGGGCTGAGCGAGCGTGAAGCGAAGAAGCGTGCGACGGAACTCATGGCGATGGTGGGGCTTGGCGAGCGGCTGGATCACACGCCGAGCCAGTTGTCGGGCGGTCAGCAGCAGCGAGTGGCGATCGCGCGCGCGCTGATCAATCGGCCGCCGCTGCTGTTCGCGGACGAGCCGACGGGCAACCTGGACTCGCGGACGACGGCGGAGATCCTGGAGATGTTTGACCGGCTGAACCGCGCGGAGGGGATCACTATCCTGCTGGTTACGCACGATCCGAACGTGGCGACGCACGCGAGGCGGAATATCCGGCTGAAGGACGGGATGGTCGAATCGGACACGGTTCGTGAGGGGCCGGCGCCGACGCATGAGCCGGCGGAAAGGCAGGTCGCGTGACGATCCGCAAGACGATGAGCACTGCGGTCCGCGCGCTCAGGCGGAACGTGACGCGTTCGGCTCTGACGGTGCTGGGCATCGTCATCGGGATCGCGGCGGTGATCGCGATGATGGAGATCGGCAAGGGGTCGTCGGGAGCGATTTCCAAGACGATTGCGAGCATGGGGGCGAACAACGTGCTCGTGATGCCGGGCACGGCGGCGACCGGGGGCGTGAGCTTCGGCGCCGGGACGTCGCTGACGATGACGGCGGAGGATTGCGACGCGATCAACCGGGAATGTCCGTCGGTGGCGGCGGCGGCGCCGATCGTGCGGGCGCGGCCGCAGTTGATCTATCAGGACAAGAACTGGGTCCCGACGTTCGTGTACGGGACGACGCCGGCGTACCTGGCGGTGCGCGACTGGACACAGATGGAGGACGGCGATGTCTTCACGGACGCGGAGGTTCGGAACGCGTCGCGGGTGTGCGTGGTGGGTAAGACACTGGTGCGCGAACTGTTCGGGGGCGAGAATCCGGTTGGGAAGGAGATCCGGGTCAAGAACGTGGCGTTCCGTGTGGTCGGGGTGCTGTCTTCCAAGGGAGCGAACGCGTTCGGGATGGACCAGGACGACATCCTGCTCGCGCCGTGGACCACGATCAAATACCGGGTGTCGGGGCAGTCGAGCGGTTCGGGAACGACCACGGCGAGCACGACGACAACATCATCTTCGAGCGATACGTCCTACCCGGGGGGGGCGAGCGTTTTTCCGGCGCCGACTTCGACGCAGGCGGGTGATGCGCCGATGCCGGTGAAGTTTGCAAACGTGGACCAGATCATCATGGCGGCGAAGTCGGGGGCGCAGATTCAGAACGCGATCAGGCAGGTGACGGCGCTCTTGAGGGAGAGGCATCGGCTGGCGGCGGGAGAACCGGACGATTTCAGCATGCGCGACATGACCGAGAGCGCCAACGCGCTCGCGAGCACGACCACGATGATGACGAATCTGCTGCTTTCGGTTGCGCTGATCTCTCTTGTGGTGGGGGGCGTGGGGATCATGAACATCATGCTGGTGTCGGTGACCGAACGGACGCGTGAGATCGGGCTGCGGATGGCGGTTGGGGCGCGGTCGCGGGACATCCTGACGCAGTTCCTGATGGAGGCGACGCTGCTGTGCCTGATCGGGGGGCTGCTCGGCCTTGGGCTCGGTCGAGGTGCGGCGATCATGGTTCAGAAATTTCTGAGGTGGCCGACGGAGAGTTCGATCGAGGCGATTGTCGCGTCGATCGTCGTTTCGGCGGCGGTTGGCATTGTTTTCGGGTTCTACCCGGCGTGGAAGGCTTCGCGCCTGGATCCGATCGAGGCGTTGCGGTATGAGTAGACGGGCGGCGGCCATGGGAGAAGGGGTTGGGCGAGAACGCGCCGGGATTGCCTGCGTGATTGGCGCCTGCGCGGTGCTCGCGGCGCTGTCGGGGTGTATGGTCGGGCCGGACTATTCGCGCCCGACGACGAAGACGAGCGCCCAGTTCGCCGGTCTCGACAAGAGCCTTGCGTCGGACGACCTGGCGAGCAAGCCGAGCGACGGATCGGTGGAGTTGTCCCGCTGGTGGAGAGAGTTCAACGATCCGCAATTGACCGACCTCATCGGGCGGGCGCAGAAGCAGAATCTCGACGTGGCGATTTCTCTTGCGAGGGTGCGACAGGCACGGGCGCAGGTGATGATCGCGACGGGAGCGCTCTATCCGTCGCTGAGCATCGCCGCGAATGCGCAGCGCTCGCGGAGCCCGCTGGGCGGCGTAGGTACGGGGGGATCGGGAAGGCTCACGAATTCGTATCGCGTGGGGTTCGATGCGTCGTGGGAGATCGACGTCTTTGGTGGCGTGCGCCGGCAGATTGAGGCGGCGAACGCTGGGCTGGAGGCGGCGTTCGAATCCCGGGATGATGCGCTGGTCACCATGTCGGCGGAGATCGCGACGAACTACATCGCGCTGCGGGGCTCGCAGTTGCAACTGGCGATCTCGCGGAGCAACCTCGAGGCTCAGGAGCAGACGCTGGCGCTGACCAAGGAGCGGTTCGATGCCGGCTTTGTCTCGGCGCTCGATGTTGCGAACGCGCAGGCGCAGGTTTCATCAACCCGGTCGTCGATTCCGGTGCAGGAGGGGCAGATCCGCACCGCGATCTACGCCCTTGGAGTGCTGCTCGGAGAAGAGCCGGAGGTGCTGCTCGCACAACTGACTCTCGCGGGAGACATCCCCAAGGCGCCGGGGAGCGTACCGATCGGACTGCCCTCGGATCTGCTTCGTCGGCGCCCGGACATCCGCAGGGCGGAGGCGAACCTGCATGCCGCGACCGCGCAGATCGGGGCGGCGATCGCGAATCTGTACCCGCAGTTTTCGATCACGGCAACGGCGGGGCTTCAGGGTGGCGAGGCTGGCGACTTGGGAACGCTGGCGAATAACTACTGGACGATCGGGCCCGGCGCGAACTGGCTGGTCTTTGACGGCGGGCAGACACGCGGAAACATCGAACTGCAGCGGGGCATTGCGGAAGAGTCGTTCGCTACGTATCGGCAGACGGTGCTGGTTGCGCTGCGCGATACCGAGACAGCGCTGGCGAACTTCGCCGAGGAGCAGAAGCGTCGGGTGTCGCTGGCGGAAGCGGTCGAGGCGAACAAGCAGGCGGTTGATCTGTCGATGCAGTTGTACAGCAACGGGCGGACGGACTTTTTGAATGTTCTTGTCGCCCAGCGGCAGTTATTTGTTTCGGAGGATGCCCTGGCTCAGAGCGAGGCGAATGTTTCGACCAATCTGGTCGCGCTGTACAAGGCGCTCGGGGGTGGGTGGGGAGATGAATCTCCGGACGTCGCGGAAGAGACGAAACCAACGGGGCAGACAATCGATGCGGGGACGGCGACGCAGTAACCATGGCGCGGGCGGTCACGCGCCGGTGAGTTCGTTTGCCAAATGCTCAAGAGCACAACGCAGGACCCGGATCGAGGTCAGGTATTCGCTGATTGCGATGTGCTCGCTGGGAGTGTGATCGAGGGAACTGTCGCCGGGGCCGTAGGCGGCGATTGGGCAGTTCCAGATCGGACCAACCACATTCATGTCCGAGGTCCCGGTTTTGAGCTTGGGATGCGGCGAAAGCCCTTCCGACCGGATCGCGCCGGTGAGCACGCGGGCGACGGGGTTGGAGCGGTCGGCGACGTGCGCGGCCTCGTGGCCGGTGAATGACCACTCGGCCTTTGCACGGAGTGAGTCGCCGGCGCGCAGGCACAAGGCCTCGAGTTCTGCGGGAGCCACGCCCGGGGGGATTCGAAATCCAAGCGTCAGAGTTGCTCGATCGTTGAGGCCGTCAGTCTCGGAGCGGATATTGCGAAGGCGAGCCTGGACCCGATCGAAAACGCGCGGGGCTTCGGCGCGGAACGCGGTCGCGGCGGCGCGGACGCGGGACCAGAGTTCGAAGGCGCACTCGGGCGCGGTGGCATCCGGACCGGCCGAGTGGGAGGAGTCGGTCGAGACGGTGACGTTTGCGATGAGCCGGCCCTTGTAGCCGAGCGTGATGCCATCGACGGAACTGGGTTCGCCGATGATGCACGCCGCGGGGCGGTAGACCGAGGCGGCGAAGCGTGCTCCCTTGGAGGACGCGGACTCTTCCTCGACGGCGCCTATGACGCGGACGCGGCTGTTGGGCGGAAGGGTGGCGTGTGCCGCCGCCATGACGAAGGCGGCGAGCGGTCCCTTGGCGTCGACGGTGCCGCGGCCGTAGAGCAGATCGCCCTCCTGGCGGACCGGAATTTCCCCGGGCACGGTATCGATGTGACCCAGAAGGATGATCTCGCGAGCTGTCGGTGAGGGATCGCCGATCACGCCGACGGCGCTGCCGCTCTGGTCGATGAAGGCGTCGAAGCCCAAGACCTGCATGGAGGAGAGGAGGGCTTGGGCGCAGGCCGACTCATTGCCGCTGAGACTTTGAATCTCGACCAGTTGACGCAGCAGACTCTCGGCAGCTCCATCGGAGGGCGGTGTTCGCGCAGCGAGCGTTGGTAAGGCGGCGGGACTCATTCGATGACCGTCCCCGCGCCGGCGAGGGCGGCGGTGATAGGCTCGGGAGTGCGGGCGTCGCCGATAATGACTCGCCGGACGCCGGCGCTCAGGGCTTCGCCCGCGCCGAGGACCTTCTTCTTCATTCGGCCTTGGGCGGCGCTCTGGGCCGTTTCGATCTGGGAACGGGGCAGCCGAGTGATAAGCGAGGATTCGTCGGGGAATTGGGCGAGCAGGCCCGGAACGTTGCTGAGCAGGAGCAAGTCGGCGGCGCCGAGCGCCGCGGCGGTCTTGGCGGCAGCGCGATCGGCGTCGATGTTGATCGGCTCGTTGTTAAAACTGATCGCGGGCGGAGACAGCACGGGTGTGTAGCCGGAGTTCAGGAGTTGGAGAAGCAGGTCGGTGTTGACGCGTTCGACGGCGCCGGTGTAGTCGTCGCGGACGACGGTGATGCGACCTTCAACTACCGAGCGGATGGCGGCCTTGCGTTCGCCCTGCCAGATGCGCCCGTCCATACCGGAGAGGCCGACGGCGTTGACGCCGAGGCGCTGTAGGTGCTCCACGATTTGCTGGTTCAGGAGGCCGCGGCAGGCCTTCTGCATGATCTCGAGGGTCTTGCGGTCGGTTCGTCGGCTGGTGTGGCCGCTGGGGCTGGTGATGAACTGCGACGGGTGGCCAAGGCGTTCGGCCAGTTCGTTCGTGTGATCGGATCCGCCGTGGACGATGACCAGGCGACGGCCTGCAGCGACGAGCGCGGCGGCGTCGCGGCAGAACGGCTCGGGCTGCTTGCCGACGCTGCCGCCGAGCTTGACGACGATGATTGGGGAGGGGGGGGGCATGAGTAGACCGGCGATTTTCAAGGGCGGAGCGTGACTTGTAAACGGACGGTTGTTTCGACCTCTCGCTTACGCGAGAAGCTCAATCAGATGGGATGAAGGCCGGAGAAGGTGAGGGCGAGGTTTTCGTCGAAGCCGCACATGAGGTTCATGCACTGGACGGCGGAGCCGGCGGCGCCCTTCATCAGGTTATCGATCGCGGAAAGCACGACGACGCGGTCGGATTCTGGGTCGCACTCGAAACCGACGTCGCAGTAATTGGTCCCGGCGAGGATCTTGGGTTCGGGGTAGCGGTGGATGCCGGAGCGATCCTTGACGATGCGGACGAAGGGCTCGTTGAAATACGCTTCGCGGAAGAGTTTCCAAAGGGCCTTGTCGTCGAGCTTCTGGGTCGGGGTGATGTGGGCGGTGCAGAGAACGCCGCGGACGAGTTCGACGGAGGTGATACTAAGGTGGAGATCGAAATTGCCGTGCGGCTCCATGAGCTCCTGACGGACTTCGGCTTGGTGGCGGTGCCCGGTGGGGGCGAAGGAGCGGACGCTGCCGGATCGTTCGGGGTGATGGCTGGTTTGCGAAGACGCATTGCCGGCCTCGGAAGAGCCGACCTTGAGATCGGCCACGACCGAGCGGATGAGTCCTGCCTTGGCGAGAGGGAGCAGGGCAAGATTCACGGCCGTTGCGTTGCAGCCGACGCCGCTGGCGAGTCGCGCGGTCTTGAGTTGGGTGCGCTTCAGTTCGGGCAGTCCGTACACGAAACGGTCGAGCCATGCGGGGGCGGGATGGGCCGAGTCGTACCACTTCTTGTAGACGTCGGGGGAGCGAAGGCGAAAATCGGCGGAGAGGTCGATGACGCGGTGGGCCAGGTTCGCGTGACGATCGATCTGGCCCGCCGCCTCTCCGTGGGGCATGCAGAGGAAAAGGACGTCGCAGGGCTCGAGTTGATCGGGCGTGGTGAACTGGAGACTCGTGCGGCCGCGCAGGTTGGGATGGGCGCTGTAGACGAAGTTTCCAGCCTGCTGGCGCGAAGTGACTTGGGCGACATTTATGCAGGGGTGATCGAGGAGAAGACGGAGAACCTCGCCGCCGCCGTAGCCGCTGCCGCCGACGATCGATGCGTTGAGACGGTTGGCGGGCATCAGGCGGCCCCCAGAGCAAAGCGGAGCTCGAGGGCATCGAGTTCCGCGGCCATGCTGGCGCCGGTCGCGTGCTTGGCTTCAATCTGGCGCGAGGGCCGCGTGCGAGATTCGCCGATCGAGCGAACGTACTGGATCATGCGAGCGGGAATATCGACACCTGTGGTGGCGATCGAGTTTCGAAACTCCATCGTGTGATTGACCTCACTGACGAGGACCCGGCCGTCGGAGGATTCGAGCAGGTCGATCGCGAGCAGTGCTCCGGCGGGGCCCGCGAGGGCGATGGCGGAACGGCGGCAGAGGTCGGCGATTTCCGGGGTGATGCGGAAGTTGGCGGCTTGGCCGCCGCGGGCGGTGTTGGTGATCCAGTGCTGGCTGCGCCGTTCGATGGCGGCGATGGGTTCGGTGCCGACAACGAAGACGCGGAGGTCGCGGCCGGGCTTATCAACGTGCTCCTGAATGTAAAAGACGCCGTGCTGGACGGAGCCGAGGGTGGACTTGTGCTCGAGGATGGCTTCGGCAGCGTCGCGGTCGTTGATGCGGGCGAGAAGGCGGCCCCAGGAGCCGACGGTGGGCTTGAGGACGACGGGGTAGCCCATTTCTTCGATGGCCTCGAGGGCGGTCTCCGGGTCGATGGCGACGCGGACGCGAGGGGTTGCGATGTTGTTCCTGGCGAGCAGGAGGGAGGTGGTGAGCTTGTCGCCGCAGGCCTCGATGACGGCGCTGGGGTTCACGCAGGGGACGCCGAACGCCTCTAGGACGCGGACGGCGGTGACGGCCTGTGTTTGGCTGATACAGCGTTCGAAAACGACGTCGAAGCGCTGCCATGGAGCCGGGTCATGGATATCGGCGCGGAACTTGTTGGCGTCGAAGAGTTCGAAGGGGATGGCTCTGCGTTCGAGCTCTTCGATGAGCAGGCGTTCTTCGACGCGGATACGGGAGTGGAGGAGGCCGACGAGCATGTTGACTCCGAAGAAAGGCGGATTCACAACCGAGGCACCGAGGCACAGAGAAGAAAGACGAGTGGCGGAAAGGTCCTTATTCGCCCCAGTCTTCCTGGACTTCGGGGGCGAGTTCGAGGGTGAGGGGAGCCAAGTTGGTGACCTCGAGTTCGGCGGTGCAGCCGGGGCAGCGGGCGACTTCACCCTGGAGGGGGCGGCGAACGAACGGGACGGGGGCATCGCATTCGGGGCAGGGGCTGGTTTGGGACTGGGTTGCGGTGGACATGGGTGAAACTCCTAGAAAAGAAATGCCGCGGGTTTGGGAATCCCGCGGCGCCAAAAAGCACAGCGGGCCGGCTTGTCGGCCGGCCCGGAACGGTCAGTGGATCTGGTGGATCTCAACCGCGCGAAGGGACAGCCGACGAGCTTTTCAGCTCTTTCGATTTGCCCTGTTTGGTTGCGGTGTGAGTCATGGGGGTCTTTATCGGCGAGTATCGGACGGCAATACAAGGCTGATGGAGAGACGCGGTCAAGTTGCGGGTAGGAATTCGGGCGCAAAGAAGTTCTGAAAAATAGGGGGCCAAACCAACCCACCCCCAACCCTTGCTCCCATCGGGGAGGGGGGCTCCCGAGGGCGTTAGACTGCCCGCTTCAGGAAAAACGATGATTGAATCGCTCAAACAACTGCGTCAGCACCTGCTCACGGGCGTCTCGTACGCGATTCCGTTTGTCGCCTGCGGCGGGATTTTGATTGCTGCGGGACTCGCGTTTGCGCCGCTCAACCCGGAAACGCGGGCGCCCGATCCGAGCACGGTTCCGATTCTGAAGTTCCTTCTGAACATCGGAGTGACCTCTTTCACGTTGATGCTCCCAGTTCTCGCCATGTACATCGCGTACTCCATAGCGGGGAAGCCCGGGCTCGTTCCGGGCGCGATCGGCGGGTATTTGTGCAACGACCTTCGGCCGGTTCTGCTTTTCCAGGAGCCGCCGGCGAATGCACTGAGCGCTGGTTTCTTGGGAGCGATGATCGTGGGCTTGTTCGCCGGCTACCTGGTGGCGGTGATCAAGAAATTGCCGACCCACCGGCTGATCAAGCCGGTCATGCCGATCCTCATCATTCCCATCGTTTCGTCGCTGTTGGTGGGTGTGTTTCTGATGATCATCGGGCCGCCGATTGTGGACGCGATGGCGTGGATGAGCGAGCAGTTGAAGGCCATGCAGACCGGAAACGCGGTGTTGCTGGCGGCGGTGATCGGCGCGATGATCGCGTTTGACATGGGCGGGCCGGTGAACAAGGTCGCGTTTTTCTTTTCGGCGAGCCTGATTAAGGAGGGGCATTTCCTGGCGATGGGTGCCTGCGCCGCGGCGATCTGCACGCCGCCGTTGGGGATGGGGTTGGCGACGCTGCTCTCGCGCCGGTTGTGGTCGGTCGAAGAGCGAGAGTCAGGGCTGGCGGCGCTCGGGATGGGAACGATCGGGATCACGGAGGGGGCGATTCCTTTTGCGGCGTCCGACCCGCTGCGGGTGATTCCAAGTCTGATGGCGGGGTCGATGGTGGCAAGTGTGATCGCGATGCTGGGGGGCGTGGGGGATCATGCGCCGCACGGCGGGCCGATCGTGCTGCCGGTGGTGGACAACCGGGTGATGTATGTCGTGGCCATCGTGGCCGGGACGGTGACGACGGCGCTTCTCGTCAATACGCTCAAGGTGATCTGGAAGGCGCCGGGGGAGAAAGAGGAGGCGGCATGAAGATCGTGGCGGTGACGGCGTGCCCGACGGGGATTGCGCACACGTACATGGCGGCGGAGCATCTGGAAAAGGCGGCGAAGTCGCTCGGGCATCACATCAAGCTGGAGACGCAGGGGGCGATGGGGATCGAGAACGAATTGACGAAGGCGGATGTAAAGGATGCGGACGTGGTGATCTTCGCGGTGGATATCGACGTAGAGAAGAAAGAACGGTTCGAAGGGAAGAAACTGATCAAGGTGGGTGTGCAGGAGGCGATTAAGAATGCGGCGGGGGTGATCGCGAAGGCCGGCGCGTAGTTGATTGGCGTCGGCGGGGAATTAATCCGGGCCGCACTCGAGAGAAACCGATTGTCGATCACGCTCCGATTCGCCTGCGATCTACGGCACGGTCTGCACGCGAGGCCGGCGAGTCTGCTCGCGCAGATAGCGGCGGCGTCGCGGTCGAAGGTCACGGTGAAGCACGTGGGTGCCTCGCGTCAGGCGGATGCGAAGGGCGTGCTCTCGGTGATTGGGCTGGACATACGGCCCGGGGATGAGTGGGCGATCGATGTGGACGGCGAGGACGAGAAGGAAGTTTCGAGTACCATCGACGGCTTGGTGCGATCGCAGTTTGGCGAGACGGAGGAACGGGAAGGACCTGAGAGTGAGATTGCTCCTCGAATTCCTGCAGCGCTCAAGAGGATGGGCGCATCGGTTCTGTCGGGGCGACCGGTGAGCGGCGGGGTTGGACGCGGGCGGGCGGTGATGCTCGGTTCGTGGAATCTCGGGGCGGCCGCGGGAGGGAGGAGATCTTCGGGGCCGGGCAAGGAGCGCACGCGCGTGGCGGGGGCAGTCGCGAGCGTGTCGGAAGAACTCACGAAGAGGGCGCAGCGTTCAACAGGGGCGGCTGCCGATCTGCTGCGGGCGCACGGGGCGATGATCGCGGACCCGGAGTTCATGCGGGCGATTGAGCAACGGACTGACGGGGGAAACTCTGCGGAGAGTGCAGTCGCGGGCGCGTCGGAAGAATTTGCATCCCGGCTTCGAGAAGCGGGGAGCATCCTGATCCGCGAGCGGGCGGCGGACGTCATGGACCTCGGAATGCAGTTGCTCACGGCCCTGGGCGTTCGGGACTTTGGGGACGTGCCGACGTTGATGGAGCGGTCGGTCGTTCTGTGCGAAGCCCCGACGCCGGGACAGATCATGCGCCTGGATGCCAAGATGCTGGCGGGGTTGGTATTCGGAAACGTGGGCGCAACGTCGCATGCGGTGATTCTGGCGCGGTCGATGGGAATTCCCACGGTGATCGGGGTCGAGGGTTTGAAGGAGCGCGCGGGCGCGGCGCGAATGGTGGTGGTGGATTCCGTGTCCGGCACGGTGATTCTCGATCCGAGCGAGCAGGTCGGGCGGTTGTACGACTTGGACGAGCGGGCGCTTGCGACGAGGCGGGCGCTCATCGCTCCGATTGTGGCGCGGCCAGGGACGTCGCGCGACGGTGTGTGCATGGAAATCGGGTGCAACGCGGCGACGGCGGCGGATGTCGCCCGCGCGAGCGCGGCCGATGGGGTTGGGCTGTTCAGGACGGAGTTTCTCTATCTCGGGCGCGACCACGGACCGAGTGAAGATGAATTGTTCGGGGTGTTTCGGGACGCCGTCGTGGCGTGCGGTCGTCGGCCGGTTATCTTCCGTACGTTCGATATCGGGGCGGACAAGCCGGCGCCTTTTCTGCACCTCGCGGCCGAAGAGAATCCATTTCTGGGGGAGCGCGGGATTCGGCTGTACTTGAAGCACGCTCCGACGCTTCGGACGCAGATCCGGGCGATTGTCCGTGCCGCGGCGGCAGTAGCCGGCTCGAAGGTTCGGGTCATGGCGCCGATGGTGACAAACGTTGCTGAAGCGAAGTGGTTCCTGGGGCAGGTGCGGGCGGCGGAGACAAATCTGGCGAACGCGGAAACGAAGGGCACTCCGCTCGAGGTGGGCGTCATGCTTGAGGTGCCGGCGGCGGCGGCATCCGTCGGGCGGCTGGCGGCGCACGCGGACTTTTTCAGCTTGGGGACGAACGACTTGGCCCAGTACTGGAATGCAGCGGATCGCGGGAATGCTGCGGTGCACGGGCTGGCAAGCGAGATTGAGCCGTCGTTTCTTGCGTTTCTCGATCGCGTGTGCTCGGAGGCGCGGGCAGCGTCGAAGTGGATCGGGATGTGCGGTGAGATGGCGTCGGAGCCAAAGAACCTGCCGCTCTTGCTCGGGCTGGGGCTGAATGAGATCAGCGTTGCGGGTTCGGTTGTTTCGGATCTGAAGGTGAGACTTCGGGGGCTCGAGAAGAGGGACTGCCGCGGGCTGCTGGAGCGGGCGATCGGGGCTGAGGATGCGGCGCAGGTCGAGGAGATGCTGGCGTCATTCAGCGGCGCAGAATCGGGAGAGCCGCCGATCGGGGAGCATCTGATCAATTTGGGATGCACGGCGCGGTCGAAGGAAGAGGCGATCCGGGAGATGGTCGGGGTTGTGTACGGCGCGGCGAGGACGGATCGGCCGCGGGATTTGGAGGAGGACATCTGGGCGCGGGAGGAGACCTACTCGACGGGGTTGGGCTTCGGGTTTGCGGTGCCGCACTGTCGGACGGGGTCGGTGCGATCGGTGACGGTGGCGGTGGCGCGGCTTGAGAAGGGGATCGATTGGGGTTCGAACGACGGCGCGGCGGTGCGGCATGTGATTCTGCTGGCGGTGCCGGATCGGCTCGAGGCAAAGACCCATTTGAGGGTGCTGGCTCAGTTGGCGCGACGGCTGGTGCATGAGGACTTTCGGGGTGCGGTCGAGAGCGCGGCGGGCCCGCGGGAGATGGCGGAATTGCTGAAGCGTGAGCTAGGCTTGTAAGTGTGACTGCCGCGTGAGGGCCCGTTGTTGGCCTGGTTCGTGCGGATGGAGGACTCCATGCGTGATATCGATGCGATTCGCGGAGTGTTTGTGGCCTCCTTGTTGGCTTTGATGGCGGGGAGTGCGTGGTCAATTGCCGCGGAGCCGGAGAAGGCGGGAGTGACGCCGGCGAGTGCGGCACCGAAAGAGCCGAAGGTCGATCTGCGCTCAAAGCCGACGCTTTATGTGGTGGGGTACGCGCACCTGGATACGGAGTGGCGATGGGCGTATCCGCAGACGATCCGCGAGTTCATCGCCGACACGCTGCACAAGAACTTTGATCTGTTCGAGAAGTACCCGGGTTATGTCTTCAATTTCTCCGGGTCGCGCCGTTATCAGATGATGAAGGAGTATTACCCCGCGGAGTACGAGAGGCTGAAGGGGTATATCGCCGCGGGCAAGTGGTTCCCGTGCGGATCGTCCGTGGATGAAAATGACGCGAACGTGCCGTCGGCGGAGTCGTTCGTGCGGCACATGCTGTACGGGAACCGGTTTTTCCGGCGCGAGTTCGGAATCGCCAGCGATGAGTTCATGCTGCCGGATTGCTTCGGTTTCCCGGCGGCGCTGCCGACGCTTCTCAATCACTGCGGGATTCAGGGTTTTTCGACGCAGAAGCTGACGTGGGGCTCGCCGGTCGGGATTCCGTTCAAGGTGGGGCGCTGGATCGGGCCCGACGGGAGCGAGGTGCTGGCGGCGCTCGATCCGGGGGCGTATGTCGGGCAGGTGAAGGAGAATCTGGCGAACAGCGAATCGTGGAAGACTCGGATCCAGAACAACGGCGCCAAGTCGGGCGTGTTTGTGGATTACCACTATTACGGAACGGGCGATCAGGGGGGCGCGCCGACGCCGGAATCGGTGGCGATGGTCGAGGAGAGCGTGAAGACGAACGGCGCGATCAAGGTGATCAGCGGCCCGGCGGATTGGATGTTCCACGCCATCAAGCCGGATATGCAGAGCGGGCTGCCGGCGTACAAGGGTGAACTGCTGCTGACTGAGCACTCGGCGGGGTCGATCACATCGCAGGCGTACATGAAGCGATGGAATCGGAAGAATGAGCAATTGGCGGATGCCGCGGAACGCGCGGCGGTGGCGGCGTGGTGGCTGACCGGCGAGGCGTACCCGGCGCAGAGGCTGGAGGATGGGTGGTCGCTGGTTCTTGGGTCGCAGATGCACGACATTCTGCCGGGGACGAGTCTGCCCAAGGCGTACGAGTACGCGTGGAATGACGAGATCATCGCGGGGAACGTATTCTCGCAGGTGCTGACGCACGCCGTGGATGCGATTTCGTCGCGGATGGACACGCACACGCAGGGGACGAGCGTGCTGGTGTACAACCCGCTGGCCGTGGATCGCAGGGATTGCGTGGACGCGGAGATTCCGTGGTCGAGCGAGTGGCGTTCGGTTCGTGTGATCGGGCCGGACGGGAAAGATGTGCCGGCCCAGGTTGATTCGGTGAAGGATGCCAAAGCGCACGTCGTGTTTGCGGCGACGGCACCGTCGATGAGTTTCTCGGTGTTTGATGTGCGCCCGGTGCAGGCGGGGCCGGGAGGGCCGACGGAACTCAAGGCCAGCGGGCGCACGATCGAGAATGCAAATCTGAGCGTGACGGTGGATGAGAACGGGGATATTGCGTCGGTGTTTGACAAGGTGCAGAACAAGGAGATGCTTGCGGAGCCGGCGCGGCTGGCGCTGCTGTATGAAAAGCCCAGGGATTGGCCGGCGTGGAATATGGATTGGGCGGACCGGCAGAAGCCGGCGCGAAGCTTTGTGGGCGGGCCGGCGAAGGTTGCCGTTACAGAGACGGGCCCGGCGCGGGCAACCCTGACGGTCGAGCGCGAGCACGAGGGATCGAAATTTCTCCAGCACATCCGGCTGGCGGCGGAGAGCCGCCGAGTCGATATCGAGACGCACCTGGACTGGAAGACCAAAGAGCGCAGCCTGAAGCAGGCGTTCGTTCTGGCGGCGTCGAATCCGATCGCGACGTACGACATCCAGGCGGGGGCGATCCAACGTGACAACAACAGCGCGAAGCGGTACGAGAATCCGTCGCATCAGTGGTTTGATCTGACCGACACGTCCGGCGCGTTTGGCGTGTCGGTTCTGAGCGATTCCAAGTATGGCTCGGACAAGCCGGACGATCGAACGCTGCGTCTGACACTGGTGTACACGCCGGGCGTGCGCGGCGGATACCAGGATCAGGGGACACAGGACATCGGCAAGCACGAAATGGTGTACTCGCTGTACCCGCACGCGGGGGGCTGGGAGAATGCGGGGACGGCGCAGGAAGCGGCGCGGGTGAATCAGCCGCTGCGAGCGTTCGTTGTGCCAAAGCATGCGGGAACGATTGGGAAACAACTGTCGCTTGGCGCTGTGGAGGATGGGGCGGTGGTGATGACGGCGGCCAAGAAGGCAGAGGATTCGGACGAGGTCATCGTGCGTCTGCGGGAGACGACGGGCCGGGATGCGAAGGGTGTGCGGGTTCGCTTCGGAAGTGCGGTCGTGGCGGCTCGCGAACTGGACGGGCAGGAAAGGAACATCGGACCCGCGCAAGTCGCGGACGGAGACCTCGTTGCGGAAATCCGGGGCTTTGGATTGCGGGCGTACGCACTGAAGCTGGCGCCGACGCAGAGCAACGCGGAGTCTCCGGCGCAGCGAGTGGTTGAATTGCCGTTTGATACGGTGATCGCGACTTCACGTGCAGATGTGAACGCGGCGAGGTTGGATGCGGACGGGCGGTCGTTCCCGGCGGAGCAACTGCCGCGGGAGATTGCGGCGAACGGAGTTCGATTCAAGGTAGGAAATGAGAAGGCGCAGGCCGTGGCTTGCGAGGGGCAGTCGATCGTATTGCCTTCGAGGGGCGGGGGCACGGTGCATGTTCTTGCGGTGAGCAAGGCGGGCGATCGGGATGCTGAGTTCGCGATAGCAGGCAAGGCCGAGCGGGTGCGTATTCAATCGTGGCGCGGGTTCATCGGCCGGTGGGACAACCGACTCTGGGGAGGCGAGGTTCCGGAAATGGCGTTCCAATGGAAGAACCCCTGGGAGGGGCTCGTTCCGGGATACATCAAGCCGGCGTCGGTAGCGTGGTGGTGTTCGCATCATCACACGGCGCAGGGTGATGCACACTATCAGTACTGCTACATCTTCGAGCATGAGTTCGCGGTCCCGCCGGGGGCGGCCACACTGGAATTGCCGAACGATCCGAATGTGCTGGTGCTGGGGGCGACGATGGTCGAGGGGCGCTCGGCGGGTGCGAGCGCGGCGTGGCCGCTCTTTGACACGCTTGCGGATCACACGCAGGATACTTCCCGAATTGTGGTGACCGGCGAGCCGCAGGACTGCGCCATGGTGCGGATCGATCCGGGACTGTACTGGCGGGCGGGGGCATTCCGTTACACGCTCGATGGGACGGAGCCGACGATCGATTCGCCGGCGTACTTGCGGCCGTTTGCTGTGGGCGGTCCCACGATCGTAAAGGCCGCAATGTTCGACGAGCACGGGAAACTGGGACCGATCGTCGAGAAGCGGGTGGTGGTGCAGGATCGCATGCCGCCGAAACTCGTCCGTGCAGAGGGAGGGCCGGGCGGCCGCGGCGTGCGGTTGTACTTCAGCGAGCCGCTGGACGAGAAGACGGCCACTCAGACTTCCAAATACACGATTCTGCCCAACGGCGTGTTCCGATCCGCGGGTCTTTCGCCGGACGGGACGTGCATTTCGCTGCTGCTGGTGGAACCGCTGGTCGCAGGCACCAAGTACACGGTCTTTGCGAAGGGAATGGCGGACCGGTCGCCCGCGCACAACGCGCAGGATGTGGCGGCGGACCTGATGGTCAAGGGTCCGGTGTATTCGCTGGAGACGTTCTCGCCCGGCTCGGAAACGTTGGAAGTGAGGAATGTCGCGGGTTTGCCGGTGGGCGGTTCGAAACCTTGGACGATCAATGGCTTCATCCGGGTGGAAAAGCAGCCGGAGAATCGGACGCTGATTGCCGGATTCGGCCGGACGAGCGGAGCAACGGGGGGCGACGGGCGCTATCTGGCGAAGTTCTCGGGCGGCGTGCACTTCTGGAGCCACCACGGAGATTTGTCGAGCAAGTCAGCGCTGGATGTGGGTTCGTGGCAGATGCTGACGGCGACGTTTGACGGTCGGACGGTGCGGCTGTACAAGGACGGCGTGCTTCTCGGCGAGAATGAAGGCGAACTGGCGGATGACGAGAACGTGGTGCGGATCGCGCCGATCGATCCCTGGGACAAGGAGCGAAGGTTTGAGGGCGAGATCCGGCATTTCACAATCTGGGATGCGGCATTGGCCGAGGATGCGATCCGTGCGATGCGGGCCGAGGCGAAGTTGCCGTGAATCGGTGGTGCGGCACGCGGTGTCTGGTTGTGGGGGCGATCGCGTGCTGGACGTGTGCGGTGGCAATCGCGCATCCGGCGATCCGGTGCGTGGCGACGCTTCGGGTGGGGACCGCGCACCAGGCCGAGATCGAACTTCGATTCGATTTGCTCTCGTATGTGCTGAACGAAGAGCCTTCGAAGGCGGCGGACACGGCGATCTGGGCGCTGGTTGACGCTCCGCAGGAGGAATCCGGAAGGGAATTGGAGAAAGCCGCGGCGAGGTTGGAAAGAGGGGTCGAATTGCGTGCGGACGGCGGTGTGGTGCCCCTGAAGGTGCAGCGATTTCCAAACGTGATTGAGTTAGGGCATTGGCGTCTTGGAGGTTCTAATGGCAAGCCCAGTCTCCCATGGTTGACGGAGGCGACGCTCGCCGCGGACTTACCTGCGGGCGTCCGTCGCATCGACATCCGATTTCCGGAGGTGCTGGGCGACCTGGTCCTGGCGCTCGAGTTGTCGGGCCAGGAAGCGAGAGCGATCCCGCTGGCGGCCGGGGAGCGGAGCCAAGGAATCGTTCTGAATTCGGGCGGGGCAAGTTCGTCGCGAGCGTCGGGGTTCGCGCGCTTTGTTCGGCTCGGGATAGAGCACATCGTGCCGTTCGGTCTCGATCATGTGCTTTTCATCGTGAGCCTGCTTCTTGCGAGCCCGCGCCTCAAGAGTCTCTTCGTGCTGATCACACTGTTCACGGTGGCCCATTCGGTCACACTGGCGCTGGCGGCGACGGGAGTGGTGATTGCGCCGCCACGGGTTGTGGAGCCGCTGATTGCCGTCACGATCGCGGCGATGGCGATCTGGAATCTCGTGCCGCACGGGGAAGGGAGAAACGATGCAGAGCTTTGGAAGCGGGCTCCGATCGTCTTTGGATTCGGCCTGGTGCACGGGCTGGGCTTCGCCGCCGCGTTCCGGGAGATGGAACTTCCTCGCGAATCGCTTGTCGTGGCTTTGGTTGGATTCAACGTCGGGGTTGAGTGCGGGCAGATCGGCGTGCTGCTGGCGGCGTATGGCGCTTTTGGGTGGGCGGCATCGCGAGCGTGGTATCGGGCTCGGGTCGTCCTGCCGCTTTCGTTGATGATTGCGTGCGTGGCGGGCTATTGGGCCGTCACGCGAGCCATTG
The DNA here is from genome assembly GCA_044221315.1 of Phycisphaerales bacterium. GTDB lineage: Bacteria > Planctomycetota > Phycisphaerae > Phycisphaerales > UBA1924 > JAFEBO01. The sequence continues at coordinate 26,035 of JBGAPK010000009.1, forward strand.
GGATGTAGCGGACTTTCTTGAAGTGCGGCGGGAGAGTCGGCCGTCAGTGCTCGAGAGACACAGTTGCGACCTCCCGCTTACGCGGGAGGTTCAATCAGCTGGTGAGGGCGCCGCGGAGAGCCTCGACGGTCTTCTTGGCATCGCCGAAGAGAAGAAGCGTGTTGGGCTTGAAGAAGAGCGGGTTTTCGATGCCGGCGTAGCCGCTGGCCATGCCGCGCTTCATGACGATCACGGTCTTGGACTTCCAGACCTCGAGGACGGGCATTCCTGCGATGGGGCTGGCGGGGTCTTCGTAGGCGCTTGGATTCACGATGTCGTTGGCGCCGATGACAAGTGCCAGGTCGGTGGTTGGGAGATCCTTATTGATCTCGTCCATCTCGAGGACGATGTCGTACGGGATATCTGCCTCGGCGAGGAGGACGTTCATGTGGCCGGGGAGGCGGCCGGCGACGGGGTGGATCGCAAAGCGGACGGTTGCGCCGCGATCGCGCAGCGTTCGCACGACGTCAGAGAGAGCGTGCTGGGCCTGGGCAACGGCCAGGCCGTAACCGGGCACGATCACAATGCTCTTGGCGAGTTTCATTTGCTCGGCGGCGCCGGCGACGTCGATCGAGCGGACTTCTCCCGCCGGGGTGGCCCCTCCGGTGGGAGCTGAACCTTCGCCGGCGCCGAAACCGCCGAGAATGACGTTGGCGATGGAGCGGTTCATGCCGCGGCACATGATGATGCTCAGGATGGCGCCGCTGCTGCCGACCAATGCGCCGGTCACGATCAGCAAGTCGTTGCTGAGCATGAACCCCGCCGCGGCGGCGGCCCAGCCGGAGTAGCTATTGAGCATGGAGACGACGACTGGCATGTCGGCGCCGCCGATGGCCATGACGGAGTGGGCGCCGAGGATGCCGGTGACGGCAATTGCGAGAATGAGAGGCCAAAGCCCTGCACCTTCGGGAGACCGGAAGAACCAGACACCCAGGCCGATCGTCACCACCACCATCATGAGATTGAGCAGGTGGCGGGCGGGCAGGATGAGCGGCTTTCCGGAGAGAAGGCCCTGCAGCTTGAGGAAGGCGATGACCGAGCCGGTGAACGTAATGGCGCCGATGCAGATGCCGACGAAAATTTCACCGAGGTGGATCTTGTGCTCGGCCTCGGTCATGACGCCGGTGTGGCCGAGGTAGGTAGCGAGACCGACAAGAACGGCCGCGGCGCCGACGAAGCTGTGAAGCATCGCGACGAGCTGCGGCATCGAGGTCATCTGGACACGCCGGGCGAGAACGCCGCCGATGATCGCGCCGGGCACTAGAGAAACCATGAGGATGCCGTAGCCGCCAAAATCGGCGCGGGACGCGGTTGCCAGCAAGGCAATGAACATGCCGAGGATGCCCAGGGCATTGCCACGCCGGGCGGATTCCTGCTTGGAAAGTCCGGCGAGGCTCAGGATGAAGAGCACGCTGGCGGCGATGTATCCAATATTGGAGAGGCTCTCGCGCATTGGGGTGGGGGGCTAGGTTTTCCTCCGGAACATTGCGAGCATGCGCTGGGTGACGAGGAAGCCGCCGGCGACGTTGATGGTCGCGATGAGCACGGCGATTGCGCCGAGGATGGTCGCGGCGGCGGTCGGGGGACCGGCGAGCTGGAGCATGCCACCTATGAGGATGATTCCGCTGATGGCGTTGGTGACGCTCATTAGCGGCGTATGGAGGGCAGGCTTGACGTTCCAGACGACCTGCCAGCCGACGAAGCAGGCAAGGACGAAGACTGTGAAGTGGCTCAAGAACGACGGCGGGGCGATCCGGGCGATGCCGATGGCGAGGATGGCACCAGCGAGGAGCCAGACCCAAGCGGGCGCGCCCGAACCTTCGGCGGCGGCCCCGTGGGAATTGGGGCCTGCGCTTTCAGCGCGGCTGGTGGTTGCGGCGATGCCCGGCTCGGGCGGAGGGGTGGGCGTCGGAATGGGCGCCGGAGGAGGTGGCCAGGTGATGCGGCCTTCATTGGTGACAAGGGCGCCGCGCACGACCTGGTCGGCCTCGTCAATCGTGATTGTGCCACCCTTTGCGACTTCTTCGAGAAGCGAGGCCACCGTGCTGCCGTAGAGCTGGCTGGAGAGGCTGGCGACGCGGCTGGGCAGATCGGTGTAACCGACGATCGTGACGCCCTTGTGGGTCACGACTTCGCCGGGCCGGGTCATGGCGCAATTGCCGCCCTGTTCTGCAGCAAGGTCGACGATGACCGAGCCGGGCTTCATGCTCTCGACCATTCCGGCTGTGATCAGTTTGGGCGCGGCCTTGCCCGGGATGAGGGCGGTGGTGATGATGACGTCGACTTCCATGGCCTGAGCGGCGAAGAGCGCCATCTCGGCTTTGAGGAAGGCGTCGCTCATCTCTTTGGCGTAGCCGCCCTTGCCTTCGCCTTCTTCACGGACATCGAGTTCGAGGTATTCGGCGCCCATGCTCTTGACCTGATCGCGTGTGGCGGCGCGCGGATCGAAGGCGCGGACGATGGCGCCGAGTGCCCTGGCGGCGCCGATGGCGGCGAGACCCGCGACGCCGGCGCCGATGACCAGGACCTTGGCGGGATCGACCTTGCCTGCGGCGGTGATCTGGCCGGTAAAGAAGCGGGGGAAGTTGGCGGCGGCCTCGATGACGGAGCGGTAGCCGGCGATGTTGGCCATCGCCGAGAGAGCATCCATCTTCTGAGCCCGCGTGATTCGGGGGACGCAGTCCATGGCCAGCGTGCGGACCTTGCGTGCGGCGAGGCGCTCGAGAAGTTCCCGGTTCTGCGCGGGCCAGACGAAGCTGATGAGCAGGGCGCCGGGCTTCAGAAGCTCGATTTCGTTGACGCCAAGGACGCTGTTGGCCTCGGGCGGGCGCACCTTGAGGACGACATCGGCGTCCGCCAAAAGGGAGCGAACGTCTTCGACGACTGTCGCTCCGGCTTCCTGAAAGGCGCCGTCGGCCAGATCCGTGTTGATGCCCGCTCCGGCCTGAACGGAGACGTCGAAACCGAGCTTGCGGAGCCGTATGACCGTCTGCGGAGTTGCCGCGACACGTTTCTCGCCAGGGTGAATTTCGGTTGGAATGGCGATGCGCATGCGTCGAGGGAAATGGGTTGCGGGCACGAGTCTACGCGCGGAGAAAGCGACTGGACGGGCGTGCCGGGAAATGTTCTACTACACGTTCGTGCCCGCCGAACCTCCTGCGGGCCAGGAGCGCACCGTGGGCCAATTCACCGGACTTCTCGGCATTGTCGTGATGATTGTCCTTGCCTACGGCTTGTCGACTAATCGGTCAAAGGTTCCGTGGGGCCTGGTGTTCCTGGGAGTGCTGGTGGAGCTTCTCTTTGCCGGGGCGATTCTGTGGCTGCCCGGGGTCAAGTGGGCATTTGAGCAGTTGGGTTGGTTCGTCAACAACGTGATCCTGATGAACCAGAAAGGAGCGGAGTTTGTCTTTGGGTCGCTTCGCGATCCGGGCAAGCCGTGGGGGTTCATTTTCGCTGTGCAGGTATTCCCGATCATCATCTTCTTTTCGGCGTTGATGAGCGTTCTGTATTACCTCGGAGTGATGCAGCGGATCGTGGCGGTTCTCGCGTGGTGTCTGCGAAAGGCGCTGCGGGTGACGGGTGTTGAGGCGACCTGTATGGCGGCGAACATGTTCATCGGGCAGACCGAGGCACCGCTGACGGTGCGGCCGATGCTCCCGCTGATGACGCGAGCGCAGCTGATGCTGATCATGCTGGGGGGCTTTGCGCACATCGCGGGGTCTGTGCTGGGGGCGTACGTACTCGTGCTCGGAGGCGATGACACGGCGAGGCAGGCGCTGTACGCCACGCATCTGATCGCGGCGAGCGTGATGAGCGCGCCATCGGCGTTTGTGATGGCGCGGATCATCGTTCCGGAGACCGAAACGCCCCCGGCGGAGGATCCGGAGAGTCTGCGCGCGGCGGCGGACGAGGACCACGCGAATCTCTTTGATGCGGCGGCGAGCGGGGCGACGACAGGGATGAAACTCGCGGCGAACATCGCGGCGATGCTGATTGCTTTCATTTCACTTCTGGCGCTCATCAACTGGCCGCTGCACGCGATCGGAGAAATCGCGGCCGTGAAGTCGACCCTGGCGGAGTGGGGCATTCCGGAGCTTTCTCTTCAGGTGATTCTCGGGAAAGTCTTTGCGCCGCTCGCGTGGACGATGGGGATTGAATGGAAGGATGCGCCGTTCGTTGGATCGCTTCTGGGAGAGAAGCTGATTCTGACGGAGTTCGTCGCGTACCTTCATCTGGCCGACGCGATCCACCCCACGCTCGGTGTTCCGGACGGAGGCGAGATCGCTGCGAAGATCAGCCCTCGCTCGTCACAGATCGCGGCGTACGCGCTGTGCGGGTTTGCGAACTTTGCTTCGATCGCGATCCAGATCGGCGGGCTGTCGGTGCTTGCTCCGACTCGCCGGAAGGAGTTCGCAAGGTTGGCGATGCGGGCCATGCTCGGCGGGGCGCTGGCAACCCAGATGACCGCGAGCGTGGCGGGGTTGTTCATCTCGGGGTAATGGACCAACACCAGTCGAGGGGCGGTGTCGCGATCAGTGACTCGTTTGCACTGCCGCTCTGTCGCTCAAGCGGGAGGCTCCATCACATCGTTGCCTGCGGCGCTGAAGCCTTATGGCTTGGGCACATCCGCCAGCCAATTGATCTTTCCGGTGGAGATATCGACAATGCCCCCCGCGACCTGCACCTGGCCGCTCGCGACGGCTTCCCTGATCAGCGGGCTTGTGGCGTACAGACTCGAAATGCTGTGGCGCACGTTTTCTTCGGTGACCTCTTCTTCGAAGCGCTCCTTGCTGGCATCGGGGTGTGTCGCGCGAACTTGGCGGACGACCGGATCGATATCCTGGATGAAGGAATTGATGTTCGGTGTCAGGCTCACGTTGTCGCAGGCCGCGTGCACGGCGCCGCAGTGGGTATGGCCGAGCACGACGACGAGCGGGACCTTGAGCGCCTTGATCGAGTATTCGATGCTCCCGGTCTCGTGCGGCGCCGTGACGTTTCCCGCGACGCGGATGACGAAGACCTCGCCCACTCCACGGTCGAGGAGCCTTTCCGCGGGTGCACGCGAATCGGAGCAGGAAAGGACGGTGACGAACGGCTGCTGCCCGTCCTTTGCGGCGTGTTCCATGGTTGCGTGGTCGATCGACGGATTGAGCGGATGCCCAGAGACAAAGCGGGAATTGCCCTCCTTGATGATCGCCAGCGCCTGCGAGCCCGACACCGGGCGCGGCACCTCCAGGCCGGGGGCACTGCCCGACTTGGTTGACGTCGAACAGCCGGCGGAGAGCGCGGCGAGTACGAGTGCGAGAGCAGAGAGTCTGGCGGCTGTGCGAGTGTTCATGCCGGAATCTAGCAGATTCGGCGCGGTTATCGGCATCGAAAGAACGGGCTTTTTCGGATTCGGGAGTGGTCCCCGTGGAGGCGGCGAAAAGGTCTTGGCGTTCGGGTATTTCCCGGTATACTGGAACCAACGGAAGGATTCCGGGTGAGCGAAGCACTGTTGGCCACACGAACGACCACGCGTCTATTGGACGCGCTTTTGGAGCCGGCGAACGAGCCGGCGTGGGCCCAGATTGACGCTCGATATCGCCCTGTTATTGCTGGGCTTGCGCGCCGGTTGGGGCTGCGGGACGCGGATGCCGAGGAGGTCGCACAGCAGGCGCTCTCGGAGTTCGTTCGTGTCTATCGCGAGGGGCGATACGACCGCACCCGCGGGCGGCTGAGTTCGTGGATCCTGGGGATCGCGCACAACACAGCGCTGCGGATCGCCCGGACGAGCCGGAAGAACCTGCTTCCGGGCGCGACGATTCTGACGGAGATGCCCGACGAGCAGGCGCTGCGGAGCATCTGGACCGACGAGCGCGACCGAACGATCCTCTCCCGCGCCATCGGCATGCTCCGCGATGAGACATCGGTGGATGACCGTACCCTGCTTGCGTTTGAACTTGTCGCCCTGCGGGGTGTTCCCGCGACAGAGGCCGCGGCGCAGTCGGGGATGACCGTCGAGCAGGTGTACGTCGCCAAGAGCCGGCTGACGAAGCGGCTGCGCGAGGTAGTTCAGGATCTGACCGCGGCGTTTGAAGAGGATGTGTAAATGACACCTCCTCCTTCCACTCCCGCGCCGAATCCGGTGCCCGCGGCGGAACCCGCGGGGATCGGCCAGTGTGCGAGCGCCATCGAGATCGAGATGCTCGCGAACGGCGAGTCGTCGAGCCCGGAGGTGATGCGTCACATCGGGACCTGCGCCGAATGCCGCGAGCGATTGCGCTCGGCGAAGGAAGACGCGAATTTTCTGACGCGGGTGCGGACGCTGGCGGAGGACGGGCTTCCACCTGTGGGGACTCCGCGGATTCCCGGGTACGCGAATCTCAGCGTGATCAGCTCGGGTTCGCAGGGGGTTGTCTACAAGGCGGTGCAGGAATCGACTTCGCGGACGGTCGCGATCAAGGTGATGATCGCCGGCGATACCGCGTCGGCCCGTCAGCGGGCGCGGGGAGAGCGCGAGGCCGAGATCTCCGCCCGGCTGCGCCATCCGAACATCGTCACGGTCTTTGAGTCGCGAAAGGTGGGCGACGGGCGCGTGGCGGTCGTGATGGAGTTCATCGACGGCGTGCCGATTGATCGGTGGTACCCGAAGGGACCGAACGAGGAAGTCCGGCGCCGGGCGCTTCTCAAGGTGTTTCTAGACGTCTGCAATGCAATCCACCACGCCCACCTGAACGGCGTGATCCATCGCGACATCAAGCCCGACAACGTGCTGGTGACCGCCGAGCCGCGACCCGTGGTCCTGGATTTCGGGATCGCCAAGGCGGGCGGATTGCGCACGACGCTCACCGGTGAATTCGCGGGTACGCCCGCGTACGCCTCGCCCGAGCAGGTCTCTGGAAAGTCGGAGGACGTGGACGCCTTGACGGACGTCTACTCGCTGGGTGTTGTGCTCTACCGCCTGCTCTGCGGGCACATGCCGTACGACCTCAACGGCTCGATCTTTGATATCGCCAAGACGATCGGGACGGTCGAGCCCGTGCCGATGCGGTTTCACGATATCTCGATCTCGCCGGATCTCGAGGCGATCGTCCGGCGGGCGATGCGTAAGGACAAGAGCCTGCGGTACCAGTCCGCCGCGGGTTTGGCGCGGGACATCGAGCACTACCTCGAGGGCGCGCCGGTCGATGCACGGAGCGGTTCGGGTTGGTACGTTCTTCGCAAGGCGATCTCGCTGAATCGGCGTCGGCTGGGCTGGGCGATCGCCGGCGGCGTTCTTCTGGTCGGCGCCGGCGCGGCGGTTGCAGTCAGTATCGGCAACGCGGTCGAGTCGGGGCGCACCGCCCGTCTTCAGGCGGATCAGGCCCGCGCGGAGAACATCCGGGCCCGGGCCGTGGCCGAGTTGCTTCGTGAGGCGCTTCCTTCAAACGACCCCGAGCGGCCGGAGATCGCTACGGCGGTTGCCGCCGGATTAAGCCGGCTCTATTACCGCCTGGAAACCGGGGCGTACTCGGACAATCCCGAGATGGATCAGGCGCTGCGGCGCATGTGGGGCGGGGTGTACACCGGGCTGGGCAGCGGGAAGTCGGTTCAGCTGATCGAATACTCGGAAGTTTCGCTGCGCAACGGATTGATGCGTCTGCGCCTCGCGCACCCCGGCGACCATCCTGAGATTGCCGCGACTTTGCACGAGTTGGCCGGCGTGCTGCTTGTGCGGGGACGCTCGGCGGAGGCCGAGAAGACCTGCCGGTCGGCGCTCGAGATGCGGGAGCGGCTGCTGGGGCCGTCGAGCATGGAAACGGCCGAATCGCGGACGCTCTTGGCCCGCGTCCACCTCAGCCTCGGCAAGCCCGAGGACGCGATGCGTGAGGCGGATATTGCGATCTCGACTCTGCAGACGGTGCCGGAGGCGCAGGGCGATGTGCTGATCGCATCGATGTCGGCGCTCAAGGCCCAGGTGGAGATGCAGAACGGCAACTACAAGGCCGCGGAGCCGTTCGTGCGGGATGCACTTCTTCGTCGGCTGCGCAGACTTGCGGGCGACGATCCGGAACTGCACGCCTCCCTCTCGACCGCGGCAGATTTCATCGAGAAATGCCCGGGCTGCGCCTTCGGAAAGGAACTTTCGGCGGCCTGGGAGGTGGAGGGGCCGGGGCTGGCGGCAGCGATCAGGGCCGACATTCCCGTCATGAGCACGCCCGACCGCAGCACCGTGTACTACACCGGTACGACGGGCCGGACTCAGGTCATTGAGCGGATACTGAATCTGCAGCGGCTGATGCTCGGCGAGAACGACCCGGCCATCATCCGGACGCTGATCACGCTGATGCGCGGCGCCGAGGGCGACAACCTGCTCGAGACGCGGGCAAAGGCCGCGCTGCACGCGGCCAAGTTGCTGCGCGACAAATTCGGGCCCGACGATGGCTCGGTGCTTGTCTGCCTGGAGCAGGCGGCGATCAATCTCGCCTTCGCCGGCAAGCTGGACGAGGCCATCGACCTGGCCCGCGAGTCGGTCCGAATCTGGGGGACGATCCCCGACAAGGCCCGCGATCGGCTGCTCGCGAACAACTGCCGGAGGCGCTTGGGCTGGTATCTGATGGCCGCAGGCAGGTACGAAGAGGCGCTCAAGGAATTACAGCCCGTCCTGGGTCAGTTCACCGCCGAGGTGGGAACGAATCACTATCTGATCGCGCTGACCCAGGCGAACCGCGCCGTGTGCCTCGTCGAGACCGGCCAGACCGCCGAGGCCGACCGTATCTCCGCCGAATCGATTCAGACGCTGGGGAATTTCCCGCTCACCCCGATCGATACCGCCGGCCACATCCGCTTCTCCCGCGGCCACGTCCTGTGCAAACTCGGCCGCTACGCCGAGGCCCGCGAGCACCTCCGGTTCGCATGGGAAAACGTCTACAAACAGGCCGGCCGCCGGGCGCCCTGGCGCAAAGTGTTAATCAGCGACATGACCCAGCTGTGCACCGCCTCGGGTGAAGCCGAAATGGGCGCAATGTGGGCGCGCATGCTGGACCGGGACATGAGCGAGGCGCCGGCGGGGTTGAGGTAGGAATCCAGGATCGGAATTTTTTTTGAGCGGCCCGAACATTCTCGATTCCCACCGCTTGGTCGATGCTGTTCCAACGTCTTTGTTCTGCCGGCGTGTTCCCAACAGCACGGCCCATCGTCCTTTTGAGGGCGGCGGACGGGTACTCTTCCGGCAGGAGCCCCCATGCCAGAGTCATTCACTCCGCGTGTCATTTCACTTCTCAAGGACCGCGAACAAGCCCAGATCCATGAGTTAGTCGATTGGCTGAAGATTCCGAGCATCAGCACCGATCCGGCCTATCGCGAGCATTGCCGAAAGGCGGCGCAGTGGGCTTCCGACCACCTCGCGGCGAGCGGGTTCACGTCGACGCTGAAGGAGACGGGGACGAAGCAAGCCCCGGGCCACCCGATCGTGCTCGCACATTGCCCGGGCGCGCCGGGGTACAGGGGGCCGCATGTGCTGTTCTACGGACACTACGACGTGCAGCCCGCCGATCCACTGGAACTCTGGAACAGCCCTCCGTTTCAACCCAAGATTGCGGACGAGCCGACGCCGAGGATCATCGCACGCGGGGCGGTGGACGACAAGGGGCAGGTCATGACCTTTCTCGCGGCGATGCGGGCGTGGAAGGACGTTGCAGGTGTCGCCGCGGGCGGCGTGAAGATGACCGTGCTGCTCGAGGGCGAGGAGGAATCCGGCTCGGTCCACCTTGACGCATTCATCGACGCGAACAAGGGCGAACTCGGCGAGTGCACTGTCTGCGTCATCAGTGACACCGGGATGCTCGACCGGGGCAAGCCGGCGATCACGTACGGCGTGCGCGGATTGGCGTACACCGAGGTCGTGCTGCACGGGGCGAATCAGGACCTTCATTCGGGCATGTGGGGTGGCAAGTCGCCCAACCCGATCAGTGAACTGGTGAAAGTCCTGGCTCAACTCTGGGACAAGGACCGGAAGATCACAATCCCGGGCTTCTACGACAAGGTACGCCCAATCGCGCCCTCCGAGCGCGAGGAATGGAAGCGACTAGGAATCGACCCGGCCGACGCCCTCAAAAAGATTGGATTCCCAGCCGAGGCGAATGTCGGCGAGACCGGCTACAGCTTCACCGAGCGGGAGTGGGCACGCCCGACAGCCGAACTCAACGGGATCGTCGGCGGCTACACCGGGAAGGGCGCGAAGACCGTGATCCCATCGCATGCGAGCGCCAAGGTGAGCTTCCGGCTGGTGGCGGACCAGGATCCGCACGAGGTGACCGAAGCGTTTTTCAAGTGGTGCAAGGACCGGACGCCGCCGGGCTGCCGGTGGGAACTGATTGATCACCACGGTGGTAATCCAGCGACCGTAAAGACAGACTCAAAGGAGTTGGCGGCGGCAGCACGGGCGATCGAGCGTGCCTGCGGCAAGCGCCCGGCGCTGATCAAGACCGGCGGCAGTATCCCGGTCGCCGGCTCGCTCAAGAGCAAGCTGGGGCTTGAGACCATTTTTATGGGATTCGGTCTCGACGACGACCGCGTGCACTCACCCAATGAGAAGTTCGAGATCGAGTGCCTGCGGATCGGAACGTTGAGCCATGCGTACCTGGTGGACGAACTCCTGAAGATGGCTTAGGGCGAGACCTAGGCAGCCCTCTTGCGTTCGGTCTTCTCTTCGGGCCCGGCCGGCATTAGTTCGACCTCTCCGGTCTGGGCCGCTTCCTGCATCGCCTTTACTCGGGCGTGGTACTGCTGCTGGAGGCGGGCCACGTTGACTTGGAGGTCGTGCATGTAGGTCTGGTTACGTACGGCTGTGGCGAGCATGTAGAGGATCGCGAGTATGGAGCAGGCGATCAGCCCGGTCACGACGATCCACGAGTTGCCCAGCAGTTCGGCCATGACCATGAGAATCGTCCCCGGACCTTGCGGACTTTCGTCCAACTGAGCGAACTGTGTGCCGCGGGAGATTTTCTTTCGATTACGAACGCCGACCGGCGCCTCCTTCGAATTGACTCGCCCCGAATCCCTGGCACGAACCTACGCGCGATTCCTCTAGAATGATTCCTGATGCCCCACTTTCCGGTCAGTCCGATCCGCCATTCGACACGCACTCTCCACCTTCTGGCGGCCGTGCTTGCGCTCTTTCTGCCGGTTTTTGCCGCCAGAGCCCAGCCAAGTTCGGACCCCGCGTCGGCGATCGCAGACCCCGTCAAGGTCGAATCGGGCGAGTTTGGGGTCGGCAACGTCTCAAGGGCGGGGGAATGGTGCGGGGTCCGGCTCAAACTGACCGATTCGGCGTCCAAGCAGCGGGACGTGCTGATCCGGGTCGTCCAGCGGGATGCCGACGGCGACCGGGCGGCCTACACGAGGACTCTGACGCTCAATCCCGGACTGACGCAGGATGCCTGGGTCTATTTCCGGCTCCCCTTCTGGTTCCGGACCGGCGACACCATGCTGGTGCTGGTGAACGAGCCGATTCCGGACGAACGGGCGGCATCGGGCTACCGACCGGGTCGGCTGCTGGCAAGACGGCAGATTCTGCCTGGTGGACGGGTGCAGGACTCGGGGACGCCCCTTTTCGGCGTGATCGGGCCGGGAGAGATGGGGCTTAGGCAGTACGCATCCTTGGCTCAGGGAGGGGCTCAGCCGCACCCGGCCCTGGCCCATGAAGCCATCGAGTCGGTCCCCGGGCTGACTGCCAAGGGCTTGCCCGATCGGTGGATGGGGTTGGCGCCGTTCGAGACCATTGTCTGGGGGGATTCTGCGAGCGGGTCGGAGACCGACGTAAGCCAGCTCCGAGGCGAGCGGACGCGGGCGATGAAGGAATGGGTCCAGCGGGGCGGACACCTGGTCATCGTGCTGCCGCCCAGCGGGCAGAGTTGGACCAATGTCGCGACGAACGAACTGCTCGACATTCTGCCCGCGGTGAACATCACGAGGCACGAGGGTGTTGACCTGTCCGAGTACCGGTCGCTTCTGCTGAGGGGCAAGGACGCCGTCCTGCCCCGGTCGGTGGTGCTCCACACTTTTGAGCCTCGGGCGGATGCGGGAGCCGGTGAGGCGATCCGCGTGCTCAACGGGCCGAAGGGTGACTGCGTCGTGGCTCGCCGGTTGGTCGGGATCGGGGCCGTCACGCTCATTGGGTTTGATTTCTCTTCGCGTCTGTTCTCGCAGGGCGGGTTGGTGGATGCGGATGTCTTCTGGCATCGAATTCTGGGCAAGCGCGGGATTCTCACTCCGGATCAGAAGGAGGTCGTGCCGCGCGGGCAGACCTACAGCGTCGATCAGGTGATCTCATCGCAGATCGCCAAGCGGGGCACGGCGGCGACTGGCGTTTTGCTCGGGATCGCGGTTTTCGTCGTTTACTGGCTGCTGGCGGGTCCGCTGGGGTTCGGAGTGCTGAAGGCTCGTAAGGCGACGCGGTTTGCGTGGCTCGGGTTTCTCGTTACGGCGATTGGGTTTACGGGTTTCGCGTTCGGTGCGGCGACATGGTTCCGACCGCGCCACTTCGAGGCGAGCCACCTCACGATTCTCGACCATGTGTACGGGCAGCACTATCAACGCGCACGATCGTGGCTGAGCCTGATGCTCCCGACCGACGGCTCAGTTTCGGTTGTTGCACCCGACAGCGAGGGACAGCCGGAGGCCGCGGGATTGCGGCGAGAACTTGGAGGCGTGCTCTCGCCGTGGGATCCGGTGGGCAGCTCGCAGAGCAGCGGCTTCATGGACGCCCGCGAGTATCAGGTGGACGGGCGCGATCCGACGCGGCTGGACCTGCCCTCCCGGTCAACCGTTAAGCAGGTTCAACTCGACTGGGCTGGCGCACCGCGCTGGAAGATGCCCAGGCCGTTCCACGAAGAGGGAATCAAGGCCGACGGGAGCAAACTGCTCGGGGCGCTCGTGCACGACATGCCGGCTCAGCTGCACGATGTCGTCATCGCGCACGTGGTCGGCCAGCAGCCGATCGGGGCCGACGTGCGTGCGAGGCTGGTTTCTCGGGTGCAGTTCTGGAAACCTCCCGCCACATGGAGTTGGGCCCCGGGTGTACCGCTGGACCTGACAGAGTTGACCTCGCAGATGGCGGCGAGCGGGTCGGGCGAATTGTGGCTGAGCGATCGCGTGCCCATGTCGAGCGGGATGGTGGGAATGGGGCCGGTCGATCCTGGTCGGTTCAAGTCGATCACCGAGGCGATGACGGTCGCGAGCCTGTTCTCCGAGCTTGGCATTCCCGAGGATGCCAAGGGGCAGCAGTCGCAGGCGGTGGGCGTGTTGCGGCGAGAGGCGACGCAGTGCCTTGACCTCGCGCGCTGGTTTACCGAGCCCTGCATCATCATCATCGGGTTCGTCGGCACGAGCAGCACCGATGGTGCCCCGGCCCCAATTGGCGTGAGCATTGATGGCAAGACAGTTCCGACGAGCGGCGTGACGGTCGTTCGCTGGGTCTTCCCGCTTCCGGACAATCCCCCGGCGCAGCGCGCCAGCGACTTGCCGGATCCGGCTTCGTCCAAGTAGTGCTCAGGGCACCGAGGTGGGGTATTTCGGCGGGCTCGGCGGCGGTGCTGTGTCGACCTCGACCGGTGAGTGCCCGGCGATGATCTTGTCCCGCGATCCCGTGCTGACGACGCGGGAGATGAAGTCCTGATAGGAACGATCGGCCTCGTCGATGCTGTTGCCGAAATAGGAGAGGAAAATCTCGGGCCCGGGCCTTTTCTGGCGGACGTAGACCGCGGCCCGCGGACCCAGCTTCTCTTCGACGTGCGAGAGGATGCGTCCGGCGGCGCCGTCCTGAATGATCTTCTCGAGAGCAGGCTTTCGAGCGGCTCCGTCGGCCTCGTTCAGCCAATGAACCAGCGCCCAGGCCTGCGCGTACCACGTCAGCGCATCGCCGCGGGAGGCGGAGATCTGGCGAGATGGACTCGACTCGATCACCTCTCGGAGGCTGAGAAGAACACCCGAAGCCTTCGCGTCGCGCAGACGATCGAAGCGCTCGGGGTTCGCCCACGGCAGGAAGACGTACTGATTGGTGGCCGTGTCGGTGCGGAAACCCTCCATGTAGCAGGCGATTCCTTCGTCGAGCCACGTCGGGAGCTGCTCCTTGAAGGTAACTTGCGCGAACTGGTGCCAGCCTTCGTGCGCGGCAAGGACGAGCGTGTCGCGCGGGCCGATGTCGTAGAGGACGCTCTTTCCACCGGCGGTGACCCCGCCGCGCTGGATCGTGAGGTACGGGTCGGCTTTCTCGGCCCAGATCATCTGGACGCAGCGGGTCCACTCCGAGCGGTTCGCGAGGACGAAGGTCTCCATCCGCTCGGCGGGCGCGGGGAGCGGGACGATCGCGGTGCGGTCGTGGAGGAGCGCGGTTTCGAGGAAGATCGGCAGGCGCGTCGGTAGTGAGCCCTGAGACGTGGTGTAGATGCGATAGGAGCGAGTGGTCAGGGCGATGCCACGCGTGGAACCGAATGACCAAGCGTCCCGGGCGAGCACAGTCTCGACGGGGGCTGTGGTCGGTGTCGCCGTGACCGGGAGTTCAAAGCCGGAGGGCTTGGGGGCCGAGTCGCAGGAGGAAAGAAGGGTGCAGAGAAGCGACGCACCAATCGTGCGGAAACACGATCGGAGGCACAGTCTCGCGTGAATGAGCTTCACAGCGCCGCCAGTGCGGACTTGGCCGCGTCGCGATCGGCTTTGGCTTTGGCGAGCTGGTCCTGCGTCTGCTTCACCATCGCGGGCGGGGCCTTCTGGGCGTAGCCGGGGTTGTTGAGGCGGCCCTCGAGGGTGGCGATGGACTTTTCGCAGTCGGAGATGAGTTTCTGGAGGCGGTCGCGTTCGGCGCTCGAGTCAGAGGCTGTGGCGGCGTCGCGAAGATTGGTGAGGTGGAGTTGCTTCGACTCAAAGGTGAAGGCGGTCGCGCTTGCGGATGCGGGCTGGTCGGTGATCGACTCGATGACGGCGAGGGTCTCCACGAGCGCGGAGGCGTCCTTGTTGAGGAGGTCTTTCGGCGCGTGCAGCGTCACGCGGCGCTTCGGTGGCACGTTGTGCTGCGAGCGGATCTCGCGGATCGCTGTGATCAGGGAGCGGGTGCGCTCGAACTCGGCTTCGGCCCTTTCATCGCGGAGCGAGGGAGCAATCTCGGGCCACCCGGCGGTGCAGAGCAAGGCGCCCTTGCGAGGAGGAGCGAGGGTGATGCCGTCGATTGTGGCGGTAGGGAGCATGCGCACTTGCTCGAAGACCGCCTCGGTCACGTACGGCATGATCGGATGGAGGAGCCGCAGGATGCTATCGAGCGTGATGCGGAGGACGGCCTGCTGGCCCTTGTCGGTCGCGATGGTGGGTTTGATTGCTTCGAGATACCAGTCGCAGAAGTCGCGCCAGAGCAGGTCGTAGGCGGACTGGGCGTAGTTGCTGTATTCGAAGTTGGCGATCGCCTCGTTGGCGTCCTGCGTTGCGGAAGCGAGACGGGAGAGCATCCAGCGGTCGGGGAGAGTGAGGTGTCGAGGTGTCGAGGTTTCAAGGTGTCTAGGGGAAGAGGTGCCGGATGCACCGGGGGCGGCCGACAGCATGCTCATGGTGAATCGTGCGGCGTTCCAGAGTTTGTTGGCGAAGTTGCGCCCGAGGTCGAACTTGGGGCTGGAGTTGCGCCCGGTGGTCGGGTCTTTTACCGCCGGCATGCGGACATCCTGCGTCTGCGTGGTCATCTGGCAGAGCGTGAACCGCATCGAGTCGGACCCGTGCGTTGCGATGATGTCGAGCGGATCGAGCCCGTTGCCGAGGCTCTTACTCATCTTGCGGCCTTCGCCGTCCTGGATGACGGCGTGGATGAAGACGTTTTTGAAGGGAAGGGGGCCGGCGCCCTTGGCGCTGTCGGCGAGAACAGCGGCGTCGACCGTGCGGGCTGAAGCCCGCGGCTCCGAAGCGGGAGGCCACGTCTCCGGCATCAGGTAGCGCTCGAACATCACCATCCGGCTGACCCAGAGGGTGATGATCTCGCGGGCGGTGCTGAGCGTGGTGGTGGGGTTGAAGGCTTGGAGGAGCCCATCAAAGGCGGAGCCAGCCGCGGCGGGGTCGGGCCACCCCATGGTGGACATCGGCCAGAGAGCGGAGGAGAACCAGGTGTCGAGGACGTCAGGGTCTTGCTTGTACGAACTTTCGAGCAGCGGCGCGATTGCGAAGAGCAGTTCGATCGAATCATCCGTTAGCCGGTGAAGCACATCCGGGAATTCCCGCAACCAATAGCGAGGATCTCGCACCGATTCCGTTCGAAACGCGGCACCGTCCTCGCGATAGAAGATGCTGATTGCCTCAATGGCCCCTTGTGCTGCATCGGTGCGGGGACACAAGTCGATCCATGTCTGCACTTCATCTTGGCCAACGGCGATGTGAATCTGATCACGAATTCCCAAGCTCGAGAAGAGCCGTTCGAAGAGTCCCTGCGTTGAGGCCAGCCTCTGTGAGGGTTTTCCTTCCGAAAAGTCCTCGATTCGCCCGCCGGCTTCATCGCTCAGAATGGCGGTCCAGATCGGAACTTGGTGCCCCCACCAGAGCTGCCGACTGATACACCAGTCCCGAATGCCATCGTGCCACTGCTCGTATGTCTTGGCGTAGCGGGCCGGATAGAAACGAAGCTCCCCATCCCCATTTGCCGCTTTGCCGCTCTGCTGCTTTGCCGCTCTCTGTTCCGGCACCAGCGCCCTATTCGCCGCCGGGGCCAGCCGATCGTCGGTCACCCTTACGTACCACTGATCGCTCAGGTAGGGCTCGATGATCGCCTTGCTGCGATCGCTGTGCTTGACGCTGTGGCGGTAGGGCTTGGTCTCGGCCAGGAGTTCGTTGGACGAGTCGCCCACGGTGCGGGCGTTGAACTCTTCAAGCACTTTCTTCCGCGCCTTCTCGCGCGGCAATCCCACAAACAAATGCGCATCGCCCACATCCGTCCATCCGTGCTTGTCGCTCACGCTGCCGTCGGGGGCCAGCATGTTGATGAGGACTGGGATTCCGCACGCTTCGATGGCGGCCTTGTGGCGCTGTCCCAGTTCGTAGTCGTTGGGGTCGTGCGCGGGCGTGACTTTCAGGAAGCCGGTCGCGTATTTGGCTTTGGGGTCTTCCGGTTCACCTGCCCCATCGAATTCGCTCGAACTCAGAGACGTGGGCTTCAGCCCACGCGAATCAGGCCGGTGGTGGGCGTGAGCAGACCCCGCGCCGGCTGAAGCCGGTGGCTCCGAGATCTTCGACTCCGATGCGTGATCGGAATCGCGATTCAAGCTTCGGGGTGCAAAGTCAATCGCGTTCTCAAGACTTGCCGGCAATACAACGTAATCATCCTCGAGAATCGGGATGATGCGTCCCACCAGAGGCAACTCGACGAAGAGTCCCCGCAGCGCATTCGCACGCGGGTCTTTGGGGTTCACCGCGACCGCCGTGTCACCGAGATAGGTTTCCGGCCTTGTTGTCGCGACGGTCACCCATGCTTGTTCTTCGCCTAGGTGTTTTTCGGCGCCGGGGTAGCCGCGCCGGGCGAGTTCGTTCCAGGTGACGGGCTGGGCGTCGATTTTCGGGTCGTCGCGATGAACCAGCGGATAGCGCAGGTAATAGAAGGAAGAGTCGATCTCCTCCTCGTAGCACTCGTCGTCGGAAACTGCGGTCTGGAGGACCGGATCCCAGTTGACCAATCTCTTGCCTCGATAGATGAGGCCGTCCTTAAAGAGGCGGAAGAAGGCCTCGCGCACCGCGCGGGTGCAGACTTCGTCCATGGTGAAACGCTGGCGGTCCCAGTCGCAGGAGCAGCCCATCGCCTTGAGCTGCCCGGTGATGGTGGCCTCGTACTCGTCCTTGAAGGACTGCACGCGCGCGATGAAATCGTCGCGCTTCATCGACTCGCGGAGCGGGCCCTTGAGAATGCCGTCCTTGCGGAGCCGACGCTCTACGACGGCCTGTGTGGCAATCCCGGCGTGGTCGGTGCCGGGCATCCAAAGTGTCTCGAAGCCCATCATGCGGTGGGCGCGGGCGAGAACGTCCTGCAGCGTGTTGTTGAGTGCGTGCCCGAGGTGGAGCCGGTCGGTCACATTCGGCGGCGGAATGACGATGCAGTAGGGCTTGGCCTCTCCACGCAGGACTCGCTTCGGGTCGGCATGAAACGCCTTCGCTGCTTCCCAGCGGGCCCGGATACGCTCCTCGTGCTCGGCGGGCTTGTATTGCTTGGGCAGTTCAGCAGGATTCGATGATGGATTGGAAGGCTCGGACATCGGGAGGCGAGTGTACGCGGGCGGGGTTTATCCGTTTCGCGGCGCTCCTGTGCGTGCTGTTCATCGGCGGGGTGGGCGCGGCCTTCATTTACCTGCTCCGAGACCCGGGTGCGCCGCTCAATGTCCCGGTACTTTCGGCCCCCGCAAAGGCGATGGCGGCTCCCGACAAGAAGCCAGGCACGAACGCTCGAGACGTCTCGAAGGTGGACGCGATTCTCGAATCCGTGAACAACCTGCTACGGGGCAATCAGATCTCACAGGCGGAGGCAGTTCTGAATCAGGCGATCGTGGAGCACCCGGGCGATCAGCGGCTGTACGTGACGCTGGCGGAGATGCAGTTGACGAAAGAGGACTACTCGGGCGCGTACGAGAGCTACGTCAAAGCTCTCGCGACGGGAGAGCGCACGGCAAAGCTCGAGTTCCAGGCCGGCACCGTCGCGAGCATGGTCGGAAAAAACGATCGCGCTCTGGAGCATTACAGCGCGGCACAGACAGCCGACAAAGCCAACGCCGAATATCCACTCTACCTCGGGCAGGTTCAGTTGCAGATGGGCAAGCTGGACGAGGCGCGGGCGAGCCTCGTGCGTTCGGCCCAGTTGAATCCCGACGACGGACGCGCCTGGGGATCGCTGGCGGAGATCGCGCTGCGGGAGAACAAGCTCGACGTGGCGCTTCAGAACGTCGGCAAGGCGAGGTCGCTGCAACCCAGGATCACTGTTTGGCGATTGATCGAGGCCAGAATCCACGCGCGAGCCGGGCACCCGGAAAAGTCCGTGGAACTACTGATGCCATTGGAGCCCACGGACAAGAGTGCTGAGCCCATCGCCCGCGTGCTGGCCGACGCGCTCTCGATGCTCAAGCGGGACGCGGAGGCCGCGGAGGTGCTCGAGGCCGCGTCGGATGCCTCTCCAAAGGACCGAAACCTGGCGTTCGATGCCGCCGTGCGTGCTCGGAAAGCCGGAGACGAGGCTCGTTTCGGGCGATTGCGCGAGAGGGCGTTGCACTTGGGTCATCCCGATGCCGCAGATCTCAAGGGACGTTAAACGTCCCGATCCCGGCGGATTCGGCCGCGGTTGGGGTTATCTGCCGCTTCCGATGACAGACGTTGACTATCTCGTTCTCGGACCAAAAGTTATGGTTGCTTTTCGGTAAGGGGTTCCTGTAGCATCAGTACGTAGAGGGGACAGGGTGCGCTCGAGCGCGCGCGGGAGGAAACGCGCGTGCCTGTGGTGGTCACCCATCTTGACGACGGATTGTCAGGCCGCGAGGCGGCCGGATTGGACTTCGATGCGCGCGAAGAAGCTCTGTGAGAAGACGTTCATACTGGGTGCGGTCGCGATGGTGCACCAGGCCAGCGCCTTGCCCGCGCGGTTCGATCTGACCGGGGAGATCCCGGCGACGGCGGTCGCGAACCGGGCATTCATCAATCTGAAGGGCTGGGTGGCCACCCTGACCCCGACAGGCCCGGTGATCTGGAAGAACGGGAGCCTGCAGAACATCCCTTCGAAGACCGGACGTGCTTGGACGGGCGTGACCGGGCTGAACGATTTCGGTGACGTCAGCGGGATCTATCAGGAGACGGGCGCGAAGATCAACCGCGCGTGGTCCTGGGTCGGCGGCGTGCTGACCGACGGGCCGAGCGGGCCGACCTGGATGGCGAATTCCTCAACGGGGATCAACAACCGCCGGGAGACCGGCGTCCTCATGGTGCCGTTCAGTGTGACCGACTGCGGCAACGGGAGCACGCAGTGGTACGGAAAGGCCGGGTTGGGAAAGGGTGGTACCTGGAAGTCCGCCGGCCCGTGGTCTTCGCAGTGCACGAGCTCCTGCACGATCTACTCCAGCGTCGAATACGCGATCAACAACGCCAGCGACATCCTCGCGAACGGCTACGGGTCGCAGACCCGGCCGGGCGGCGGCTGCACGCTGATGAACAGCTACTACGTCTACTGGAGCAACGGGTCGGCGAACACGATCCCGGACGTGTACTACTCGTCCCCCCCGACCATGAACGACCTGGGCCAGGTTCTGAGCCACGCGCTTTGGAATGACGTGGGTGGCCAGAAGGTCGGCATCCAGCTCTGGAACAACGGCGCCGTGACGCGACTTTACACATTCGGCCCGTACGTCGCGGGAACGACGCTCCCAAGCACTCCCCTGCGGATGAACTCGTTCGGGCAGGTCATCGCGTCAAACGTGGGCACCCAGACAGGTTTCTACCAGGACGGGGCGTGGTACGACATCCGCTCCCTTACCACGCTGCCCTCGGATGTGACGATCAGCCTCCTGCTCGATATCAACGACCTCGGACAGGTCCTGGCGAGCGGCAAGCGGGGGAATAGCCAACGCCTTTTCGTGCTTTCGCAACGCGAACCATGCCCCGCCGATCTCAACGGGGACGGCATGGTAGACGACGCGGACTACACGCTTTTTCTGGCGGCATACAACCTGACCGCCTGCCCGACTCCGCCGGCGGAATGCCCGGGGGACCTGAATCTGGACGGCGCGGTGGACGACACGGACTTCCAGTTGTTCCTGATTTCCTACAATTTGACCGTGTGCCCATAGACCTCGTGAGATTCGCGTCGCGAGACCTTTGGACGCTCAACGCGGAGAGCTCGCATGCGGGCAGCGTTTGCCGGATTTCTTGGCGTGACCCTCGGCGCCGCGTGCGCGACGTGTCTTTGCGGCGCCGGCGAAATCTCTCGAAGTGAATACCGCGATCGGCTGCACGGGATGTGGCTCGGGGAAAGCCTGGCGAACTGGACGGGCCTGACGTGCGAGGGCCGGCGCCAGGCGCCGCCGTTCTTCACCGACGCGAACTGGGGAGACCCGATCGGGAACGGGCAGTTCATTAATTTCGTCATCCTCGACCCCTGGCAGGCCGACGACGATACCGATGTTGAATATGTCTACCTGCACCTGATGTCCACGCTCGGGCACAACCTTCTGACGCCGGCGGAGATCAGCGCTGGCTGGACAAGCCACATCAACCGGTACATTTGGGTCAGCAATCAGCAGGCTCGGACGCTGATCGGGCAGAACGTGACCCCGCCTTCCACAGGCCTGTTTTCCGGAAACATCTTCTCATTGATGATCGATGCTCAGTTGACGACCGAGATCTTTGGTGCGTTCACGCCCGGGATGCCCGAGGAAATGCTTCGGCTGTCGCTCCTGCCAATCGAAACGACAGCCAGCGGGTACGCCGTGCATGCGGCACAGTTCTATGCCGCGCTCTATTCGCTCGCGGCCCGGGTCGACCGAAACCTGAGCGGGCGCGACCAGGCGATCTGGCTGGTGCGCGAAGCGAGGAAATTCATCCCGGATTCGAGCAAGACTGCCGGACTGGCGGACCTCGTGCTCGCGGACTTTCTTGCGAACCCCGATCCCAACGACTGGGAACGCACCCGGGACCTGATCGCCTCGATCTATCAGACGAACGCCGCGGCGAACGGGTGGGTGTTCCGGGCGTGGTACGAGTCGAGTGTGAACTTCGCCGACGGGGTGATGTGTCTGCTCTACGGCCAGATGGACTACAAGCGGACGCTTCAGATCGGGACGCTCTCGGGCTGGGACGCGGACAATCCGACCGCGACGATGGGGGGATTGATCGGGCTCGTGAAGGGCACGCAGGCGATCCGCGACGCATTCCCAGGGCAAACGTTGAGCGACCGGTTCAATATCTATCGCACGCGCGACAACCTGCCCGACTATCTGCCCGCCGATCCGGCCGCGCAGGACACGTTCCAGATGCTCGCCGACCGATCGATGGCGATGGTGGACCGGGCGGTCGTCGAGGCCGGGGGCATCGTCGACCTGGCCAACGACCGTTACATACTGCCCGAACCCGTCTGGGGACGCGGGATTGATTGGAATCCTTCGCAGCAACTCGACGGGCGCAGCGCGAATCTGCGATTCTTGCGCAATGCGCAGCCGATCCTGGTGACGTCTTCCGAACCTTGGCCGGTCGGGGCGCCGCCCACCAACGGGGCGAGCTACGCGCCATTCATCGGGAACGGACTGGAGAACGACTTCTCGGGGCGCGAGGTGGTGTACGGGGAGAATCGGCCGTACGACTCTGGGGATACCGGATCGCCGCCGGTTCTGGGAAAGATCGTGACCCTTCAGATCGTGTACCCGGCGCCGGTCGAGGTGCACACGGTTCGGTTCATCGGCGGGCCGTCGATCCGGACGGGGCCGACGTCCGGCTGGGGCGGCTGGTTTGACTCGATCCAGGTTGAGCTGCAGATCGGCGGAACGTGGGTGCCGCAGACCGTGATGCCAAGCGAGCCCCTCGACCCGACGCGCCCGTGGCAATTGATCGACTTTGTTCTCGCGTCGCCGGTGGAGGCGACGGGTGTGCGGGTGAAAGGACCGGCGGGCGGCGGCAGGGCGTTTGTGACCTGCGCGGAGCTGGACGCACTTTCAAGGCCCCGGCCGCCGTGCGTTGGAGATCTGAACGGGGATCGAGTTTCGGATGATTCGGACTTCGTGCTCTTCGCATCGAGCTATGACGAACTGCTCAGCAGCTTCGGCGATTTCAATCGCGACGGCGTTACGGACGACGCCGACTTTGTGTTGTTCGCTGCGGCTTACGACACACTCGAATGCCCCTGAACCGGAGTCGTGTGGTCACACGATTCGTAGGTCATGCAGAACGGCCTCGACGCTAGTGCGCCCGTTCCAGGTATTGAGCCCCGGAACAACCACCGCGTCGATTCTGGAGCCCGGCCGCAGCGACAGGTCGCTTCGAGCGAGTTCCGGCGCCCATCCCCAGCCCTTGACGCGCAGGAGGCGGTTGCCCTGCTTGACGTCGAATGCGACGTGCGAGCCATTCGAGCCGAGGGGCCGAATCGGTCCGGCGATTTGAACCTCTCGCAGAAGCACGCGCGGTTCGTAATTGTCGCGTCCATAGGGCGACAGAGAGGCGAGCGAAGCGACTCCGGGTTGATCGAGTTCGCGAATCTCGCATTCGGCGTCGATCCACATGCTCTGCACCAGATCCGCCGGGGTGAGCAAGGCGTTCGCGTGCTCCACAAAAGCGCGGGTGAAATCGGCGAGCCGATCGGTGCGGACTTTGAGGCCCGCGGCCATGGCGTGGCCGCCAAACGACTCGACATGCGCCGAGCACGCCGTGATAGCGCTGTGAAGGTCGAAACCGTCGATCGAGCGGGCGGATCCGTGGCAGAGATCGCCCTCCTGCTGCAGGAGAATCACAGGGCGAGAGAAAAGACCGACAAGACGCGAGCAGCAGATGCCCACGACGCCCCGGTGCCAGGCAGGATCAGCGAGGACGATGGCACGGTGGCCTTCCACTGTCATCCCGCGCGTGATTGCCAGTTCCTGCGCCGCTTTGGTGATCGCGGCCTCGGTGGTGCGTCGCTCGTTGTTCCAGCCGGTCAGGGCGCGGGCGATCTCCTTCGATCGCGCCTCGTCCGCGCTCGTGAGGAGCTCGAGGGCCTCCTTCGCGTGGCCCAGGCGCCCCACGGCGTTGAGACGCGGCCCGAGTCGAAAACCGATGTCGGCGGCTTCGACGTTCTCGCCCCCAAGTTTGGATTCATCGCGGAGCGCCCGCACCCCAGCCAACGAACTCCGGCGGATCTGGTCAAGCCCGAAATGCGCCAGAACCCGGTTCTCGCCGCGGAGCGGGACGACGTCGGCGATCACACCCATCGCGGCAAGAGCCACAAGCTCGATGAGAAGCGAACGGAGTTCGGGCCTCACGCGTTCGCCGCCGCTGTACAGCGTGGCGAGTCGCCAGGCCAGTTTGAACGCAACGCCGGCGCCGCACAGGTGCGGGAAGGGATAGGGCTCACGCCCGGGGATGAGCGGATGGACGAGCGCAAATGCATCGGGCAGTCCCGCCTCCTTCTGCGGGGGCGTGTGATGGTCGGTGATGATGAGATCGACGCCGCGCTCGCGGGCGACCCGGGCCGGCGCGACTGCCGTGATCCCGCAATCGACGCTGATGATCAGGCTGTGCGTGTCGCAGAGCTTGGCAATAGCCTCGGGATTGAGGCCGTACCCCTCTTCGAGCCGGTGGGGGAGGTAGGTCTCGACGCGGGCATCGGGCCGGATCGCGCGCAGGGTGTGCCATAGGACGGCGGCGGCGGAAACGCCATCGACGTCGTAGTCGGCATAGATGACGATCGATTCGCCGGATGCGAGCGCCTGCAGAATTCGGGTCGCGGCCTTTTCGAGGCCGGGCATAAGCCGGGGATCATGCAGTTGCTTGAGCGACGGGGTGAGGAAATTAGGGTCATCGATGCTTCTCGCCGCAAGCACTCGCCGGACAAGAGGTTCCGATACGGGGATTGCGGAATTTCTGAGTTTCCAGACAGATCGGAGGCCGCGGATCGGACCGGGACGGGGAGGCGGCGCACCGACCTCGACGGGTCGGATACTCTGTGCGGGTGACGAAGCGTGGCCGGGATTCACTTGAGCCGCCGGGAACGAAGCCTTGGTAAAGCTGAGCAAGATATACACGAAGACCGGCGACGACGGCACGACGGGGCTTGTCGGGGGGGTGCGCGTCCGAAAGGACGATCCGCGCGTCGAGGCGTACGGGGACGTGGACGAGGCGAACAGTTTCATTGGCGTCGCCGCCGCGCAAGCGCCTGCGGAGTCACGGTTTGTAGCGGTTCTTCGGGCGATTCAAAATGACCTGTTTGATGTCGGGGCCGATCTGGCGACCCCTATCAAGCCGGGCGAGAAGCCCGGCGAAGCCCTCCGGATCACGCCCGGTCAGGTAGACCGCCTGGAGAAGACGATCGACGAATTCAATTCGTCGATTCCACCATTGAACAGCTTTGTTCTCCCCGGGGGTTCGGGGTTCGCGGCGGCTCTGCACGTTGCCAGAACGGTGACGCGCCGAGCGGAGCGGGCGGTGGTGTCCCTGCACCGGGCCGAGGTCGGAGCGACCAGCACCGAGACCATCCGGTACCTGAACCGCCTGAGCGATCTGCTTTTCGTTCTGGCGCGTGCCGCGAACGATGACGGCAAGCGGGACGTACTCTGGCGACCGGGGGCGGGGCGGCAGCGCGAGTGATGATGAAAGACGTCCCATCCACCAAGTCCCTCAATACCTCCGAATTCGCGGGGGAGTTTGAAGCGCACACGCTGCGGCTGCTGAAGCAGCGTTTCGTGATCTTCTGCACGATGGGCGCGATCTTCGGAATGACCGTCACGGGGATCGGCGTGATCGTGCGCGGCGTGCGGTTGTACTACGGCTCGCAGGAGAACGCGGCGAGCGCCATCCGCACAATCTGGGCGGAAGTGTTTCAGACCATGATGGCTGTCGGTGCAAGCCTGATTCCGGTTGTGGTCTTCATCACGGCGCTGCTCTGGACGCAGCGTGGGAAGGTGCGGGAGCAGTCATTGCTGCGCCTTTCGCAGGTCGTGGTCGTGCTCGTCGGCGCGTATCACATGATCGCGGCGGCGGCGGGTCTCGGCGGAAGCATTGGATGGCTCGAAGCTTCGATCACGCTGCTGATCGCCTGCATCCTGCTGCCGTGGGCGGCACGTTCGGCAGTGCTCGCGGCGGCAGCGTTGGCTGCGATCTACCTCGTCGTGCGCATCTTCGCGGGGGCGACGTTTGGCGGGCTGGTGGGGTATGCGATGTTTGCGGTAGCGCTCTTTGCTCCCAGCGTGCTCATCGCCTGGCTGAAGCATTCGCAGTACGCGAGCCAGTTCAAGATGGCGGTGCTGCAGCAGAGGTACGGCGAGGTGCGCCGGGAGTTGACGGACGCGCGGCGCATCCACGAGGCCCTCTTTCCGGCGCGGATCGATGTAGGGCCGCTGCGGCTTGGGTACCAGTACGAGCCCATGCGCCAGATCGGGGGGGATTACCTCTACGCCTACGTCGGGCCGGGAGTGGCGGGGGGGCAGCGGCTGAGCGTCGTCCTTATGGACGTGACCGGGCACGGGATTCCCGCGGCGCTCACGGTCAACCGGCTCCACGGAGAACTCGAGCGCGTTTTCGCGGAAGACCCGACGATCGATCCGGGCAGGGTGCTCAGCCTGCTCAACCGCTACGTGCACCTGACGCTGGCGACACATTCGGTGTTCGTCACGGCGCTCTGCCTGCGGATCGATTCAAGCGCCAACACGCTTGAGTTTTCCAGTGGTGGGCATCCGCCCGCGTTCCTCGTCGGCGTCGATGGAACGGTGCGGGAACTGCAATCCACGGCGCTCGTGCTTGGGGCATGCGAGGCGGCGGAGTTTGATCCGGCGCCGTTCGTGACCGAGTTCGGGCCGGGAGACACGCTCGTGGCGTACACCGACGGGGCGCTCGAAGCGCGGGATCGCACGGGGAAGATGCTGGGGGTGCAGGGTATCCTGAGGCTTGTCGCGTCGATCGCGGGAGGCGAGCGGGACAGGCCCCGGGCTTGGAGCCGCGATCTGCTCTCGGCAGTCGAGCAGCACCGTTACGGGCCGCCGGCAGATGACACGCTTGTCGTCGAGATTGTGCGGACCATGCAGCACCACGATCCGGTCAATAACGGCGTGCGGATCGGCTCGCTGGTGGACGGGCGGGGCGTCGGGGCTGCCTAGTCCTTCACACCCTCGACGATGCCGGGAATCGTGTACTTCTGCAGGCACCTTTCGAAATCCACCCCCGTGATGTTGGCGATGGTGGCGAGCCAGGCAAGAACGTCGGCGAATTCCTCTTCGAGATTGGCCCGTTGCTCCGGGGAGGGGGACTTGCCCGGGAGATTGGCGTGCAACGCCGTCGCGAGTTCTCCGAATTCTTCGGTGAGAAGGAGAAACGTGGCGGGCACCCCCCGCTTGCTGTCGGTCGCGTAATATCGCTCCCGTATCAGCTGCTGAAACGCAACGAGAGTCAGCGGCGAACTGTGAGACGGCGTGTTCATACCCAGAAACGTAGCAGAACCAGCGGCGGTTGTGAGGGCGGCGTGGGCGGCAGGCGTTTTGATGGCCGCGTCACTCTTGGGCGGCTGCACGTCCCCCTTCGACATGATGCTGGACCAGCTGCGGGCGCAGCACGAGGCCGGTGATTTTCAGGGTGCCGCCAAATTCCTTGACGAAAAGAGCACGCAGCAGTTGTTCGGTGATCGAAGTCGCCTGCTCTGGGAACTGGACCGCGGCGGCGATGCCCTGGCGCTCAACGACACACAGACAACGCTGACAACACTCGAAAGCGCGGAGAAGCGGATCGATGCCCAGCGGGCGCTCCGCCCGGAGGAGCAGGTGGCGCAATGGGTGCTCAACGACACCTACGCGCCCTACATCGCCGCGCCGTACGAAGACACCTATGTGAACGTGTTCAAGATGCTGGCGCGGCTGGAGCGGGGCGACGTCGATGGCGGCGCGACGGTCGAGGCACGACGCCTTGCAAACAAGTCGAACATTCTGCGCGACCAGTATCTTCGCGAGGCGAAGGCTCTCAAGGAAAGAGCGGGCACGAGCTATGGCGCGGCCGAGCGAGCGGGCGCGGCGCAGAAGTACGCAACGCCGACCGGCGGCGAGTTCATTGAAAGCCCGCTCGGGACCTACCTGACCGCGATCACCTTCATGAAAACCGGCGACCGCGAATTTCAGCGGGTCGCCGGAAAGCGACTGTTGCAGGCGATGGAGACTCAGCCGAAGTTGTTCCCGAACGTGAACAGGGCCGCGTTCTCGGGTTTGTCCGATCTTGACCCCGGCGCGGGAAACGTGCTGTGGGTCGGCCTGACAGGGTGCGGGCCGTACCTTGTCGCGGAGCGAGTAGGCCCGATCGCCGTCTTTTCGCTGCCGGTGTACTTTGAGTTGCCGCGGATGCGAATTCGAGGAAGCAGGGTGGCGGGCGCGAGGCTGGAAGTGCAGGATTCGGATGGAACGGTCCGCGATGGCGGGCGCCTCGAACTCATCGAAGACCTGAGCGCGGTGGCGGAAGAGAACTTCGCGCGCCAATTGCCTCTGATCTATCAGCGAACGCTTGTGCGGTATCTCGTCAAGGCCGGTGCAACGGTCGGCGCATCGGAAGTGGTTGCACAGACGCAGCACGATCAGAACACGCAGATGCTCATCCGCTCGATCGGCGGGCTGATCGGGCTGGCGGTGCTCGGCGCGACCGAGAAGGCGGACCTGCGCTGCTGGGAGTTCCTGCCGGCGAAAGCGTTTGTCTGCCTTGCGAGGCTCGAAAGCGGGACGCACCGCGTGCGGGTCGTGTATTTGAACCAGGCCGGCGGCGCGGAATACACCGGCCCATGGCGCGACTTGACGCTGCCACCGGGCCCGGTCGCCGGACAATTGACAACCGTGGTGGAGACCATTGTGAAGTAGGGTGTTTTCAGGGGCTTGCGCAATGTGACGGTCGCAAAACGCAATAGGGAATCCGCTCACAAGTTAGTGCGTATAAACTTATGGCATGGCGTCGGTGAGCCGCGCGGGCGGGCACCGGAAGGTCAAGGAGAAGTGCGATGAAGGCTGTGAGGGCGATGACGGGCGGCGTGGCGGTTCTCGTGTTGGCCGGCGCGTGGGGCTGCGCGAGCGGACCGTACGGGAACTGGGGTGTCAAGCGTGTAGATCCCGATACGAATGTGGACGTCGATTACCGCTGGCAGGACGACGATGCACGACAGACCTATCGGCAACTGATCGGCGACTGCCTCGCGCGCCCGTGGGTCGAGAACTTCCGTTCAGAGCACGGCGGCAACCGGCCCGTGGTCTTCGTCGGCACGGTGCGCAACGAGACTGCCGATTACATCGATACCAAGCTCGTGACCAAGCGATTCGAGGAGGAACTGATCAACTCCGGACGTGTGCGCGTGGTGGCCGATCGCGATCAACGCGGGGAGATCCGCGACGAGCGCCAGCAAGGCCAGGCCTGGAACATGCCCGAGACGGTCAAGAAGCAGGCGATGGAACTGGGCGCCGACTACATCATGCTGGGCCGCATCGGCGAGGTGAAGCAGGAGAGCAACGACCGGCGCACGATCGTGCAGTATTACCAGATCAACCTTGAGATGATCGACATCCAGAGCAACGAGAAGGTGTGGATCGGGTCGTCGGATGTCAAAAAGGTCGCGCGCCGGCCTTAGCAGAGCTCGGAGTCACATCGCCGACGGAAGCCCAAAGCACCGTCGCCACGTGCTGATCTGGCCCATGTGCATCATCATGTGGCTGGTGAACATGAACGTCACGGCAACGCCGATGGTGGGGAAGTTGGCGCGGTAGCGCTCGTCTGGGGTGGGCTGAAACAGCACGGCGTCGTCTACCTTCCCCATCTGCTCGTAGACCGCGTCGTGACCGGCGAAGAAGGCTTTGGTGAGCTTCTCCATCGAGGGGTAGATGCGCCCCTCGGGGTCGTCTTTGCATTCGGTTCCCGCCTTGAAGAGGTCAGTGAACTCGGCGGGTGCGGCAAACGGCGCAGTATCGATCCCCAGCATCGCTCCGATGCGCGCCGGATAGAGCGAGAGGTGCCCAAAGACGAACGCCGGGTGATTGCAGTCGATGATCTTCGTGCCCGAGGTGGTCTCGAAGCGGGGCTTGCGGGCGAAGTTCTGCGGCGTGATGCCTACGAGAGCTTTCTCGCCGAAGCCGCGCCCGCGGCGGGAAGCGGTCACAATCTGGTCAAGCACTTGTCCCATCTGCAAACTCCTTTGGCTGGTTTCAGGCCCCGACATACCGATCATAAAGCGCCCGGGCCTCGCCCTCGTTCGCGACCCCGCGGACGACAGCGCGGGCGTCGGCGAAGACCGTCATGTCAACGCCCTGCCGGGGTGTGACACGCACAAAGAATTCCGTAGCGCTCACGGGTGAAACGCGGGCGAGTTTGGATGCCAGGTCGCGCAGGTCGATACGTCCTTGTCCGGCTGGAATCTGGAAGGCGCCGTTGCCGCAGAGGCTGACGGTGGGGCGGGCCCGTTCACCGGATAGGAACTCGTACCGGTGCTTGCCGCAGCAGATGCAGTCGGTGCGGGCCTCGGGCGTGGCGAGATTCGAAAGGTCGATGGCGCGGAATCGTCCGGATGCGAGGTCGAATTCGGTCAGGCGTGGGGATTGCGGGGTTGTCCCCACGATAAGTTCGATCGCCGCAGCAGTCTGGAGCGAGGCGGCAATCGATACGGCGGGGCCGAGCACGCCAGCCGTGTCGCAGGTCTCGATTTCGTTGGACGGCTCCGGGAAGACGCAGCGGAGGCAGGGCGTCGCGTGCGGGAGCGGGTGGGGGCGGATCGTCATCTGCATGCCCCGCCGGGCGATGACGCCGCCATAGATGAGCGGGATAGTGTACTTGACGGCGAAGTCGTTCAGCAGGTAGCGGGTTTCGAGGTTGTCGGTGGCGTCGATGAGAACGGCGGGGGGGGAGGGATCGAGGAGAAGTTGCTCCGCGTTCTCGTGGTTGAGGTCGGCGATGTTCGCTACGACAGCGACCTGCGAGTTGACGGCGGTGACGCGATCGCGAGCCGCGATGACCTTTGGCAGACCGTCGCGGGCATCCGACTCTGAGAAGAGCGTCTGACGCTGCAGGTTTGTCCACTCGACGATGTCACGATCGATCAGCACGAGCCCGCCGATCCCGGCGCGGGCGAGGTGATCGATGACGGAGCAGCCCAAGGCGCCGCAGCCGATGACGGCGACGCGTGACTGGGCAAGGGCGCGCTGGCCGCTCTCGCCGATGCCCGGAAGGATCATCTGGCGGGAGTAACGATCAAATTTCCGAAATGGATCGGACTGCACCCAAAAGCGTATGGGAGATTGGTTCTTCGGGCGCGCGGGTCAGAGTGATCTCGACGACCTCGGGCGGAACGAGGAAGCGGAACGGCACGAGCGAAATGCCCACGCCTCGTGAGATGAGGACGCGGCAGGCGGGGCCTTGCACGAGGCCGCAGGCATACTTGTCGCCATAGCGGGAGAGGATCCCGGCGCCCGTGCCCACGCCGGGAATGCGGACCTGGCCTCCGTGGGTGTGGCCGGAAATCATGAGATCGACGCGTGGTGCGCCGCGGCGGGTGATGGAATTTTCCTCGGCGCTGTCGGGGTTGTGCGAGAGAATAAGGCGTGGGATCGCGGGATCAACTGCGTAGAGCGCCTTATCGGGGTCGATGTGATCCTGGCGCAGGTCGCCCAGGCCGGCGATACAGAGCGAGGAGCGGTCGGGCGCGGAGTCGAGTTGCAGTTTGCCCGAGGAAAGGCGGCTGAGAAAAAGCCGGTCGTTGTCGATGGTCGGAATTCCGACGTCGCGAAGTGTGCGGGCGACGCGCCTGCCGTCGTTGAACCAGTCGTGATTGCCCAGTACGGCTACGACGGGGCGGTTGGTCTGCGCCAGCCGAATGAGCTGGCTGGCGGCGGGGTTGATCCACTCGCTGCCGCAGTGGACGTAATCGCCGGTGAGGAGAAAGACGTCGGGTCGGAGGCCCAGGGCCAAGTCGATCGCCTCGTCGATGTGCTGGGCCGAGACGCGGGGGCCAAGGTGCGTATCGGTGAGTTGGGCGAGCCGGAGGCCTTCGAGCGAGGGCGGAAGGCCGCGGATGGGGATCGTGTAGCGCGTGAGGCGCAGGCGCGCCGGGGCAAAGCAGGTGGAATCAACGAGCAGCGCCGCAGAGCCGGCGGTCGCGCCGAGCAAGAGTCCATCGGCGAGCAGGCGTCGGCGGGCGAGATTGACCGCGCGCGATGGGGCCGCGGCACGCCGGTCGATGCGGCGAAGGACCAGGGCGCGAAATTCAAGAAGAGCGAGCGCAACGCAGACGACCACCCCCGCGCCGATCACGCAAGCAAAGAAGGAGATCGACAGATCGCTCTCTCCCCAAGTCTGGAAGAGGAGGTGCCCGATCATCCAGCCCGGCAGCGTGAGCATGTGTACGAGATTGCCGATGGGCTTGAGGAGCCACGCGGCCGGCTCGAAGACGACGACGTAGCGCGTGTGCAACCAGAACGTCACATGCACGAGGAAGAACAAGAGCGTCAGTCCGGCCCAGGCGAATGGCCAGACCGGGATTCGACGGCGCTTGTGGGATGAATCGCCGGGCATGTTTCGAGTACGACAACGGGAAGGCGAAGGGTCGAACGTGGTGTTTGAATACACGGTAATCGGCAAGGGCCGGCCCGCAAGCAGAGGGCTGCCGAGAGGAATTTTCGTTGTTCGGAGTCCCCCTCTCATGGGGACTCCGGCAAAAGAAAAGCCCGCACGGGGCGGGCTTTGTTGGTCGTGAATTCTGATCGAACTTAGTTCGCAAAGTGGGCGAAGGCGCGGTTCGCCTCGGCCATCTTGTGCGTCTGGTCGCGGGTCATCATCGCCTTGCCTTCCTTCTTCGCCGCGGCGTAGAGCTCGTCGGCAAGGCGGTTGGCCATCGGGCGGCCCTTTTCAGCGCGGCACGAATCGATGATCCAGCGGAAAGCCAGCGACTGCTGGCGCTTGTTGTTCACCTGCATGGGCACCTGGTAGTTGGCGCCGCCGATGCGCTTGGAGCGGACCTCGACGAACGGCTTCACGTTTTCGAGCGCCATGCGGAAGAGGGCAATGGAGTTCTCCGGCTTCTCGGGCGCAGTCTCCTTGCTCAACTTCTCTTCGATGATGTCCATCGCGTCGTAGACCACGCGCTGGGCGACCGACTTCTTGCCCTGACGCATCACGCAGTTGATGAAGCGAGACAGAACCTTGTCGCCGAAACGTGGGTCGGGACGGAGCTGTTCGTCAGCCTTGGTGTACTTGCCCATAAAACTCAAAACTCCCTGAGAGGGTTTTCGGCGTGTCCGGTGCGACGTTGCCCCGGAACCTTTCACCGCTCGGATCGCGTGGGCTCACGCGTTTCCGGCGATTACTCGCCGCGTGGATTGTCTGATCAGGCCGCGGGGGCCGCGGCCTTCTTGGCTGCCGGGGCGGCACCACCCTTGCCGCGCTTCGCGCCGTACTTGGACCGGCTCTGCTTGCGGTTCTCGACGCCCAGGCAGTCGAGGCTGCCGCGAACGACGTGGTAACGAACGCCCGGGAGGTCGCGGACGCGCCCACCACGGACGAGGACAATCGAGTGTTCCTGAAGGTTGTGGCCTTCGCCCCCGATGTACGCGGTTACTTCGCGCCCGTTGGAGAGGCGGACGCGGGCGATCTTCCGCAGAGCCGAGTTCGGCTTCTTGGGGGTCATGGTGCGCACGATCAGGCAGACGCCGCGCTTCATGGGCGAGAGGTTCAGGTCGCGGACCTTGGACTTGTTCCCAGGGCTGCGGCGGGGACGGCGAACGAGCTGATTGATCGTGGGCATGGGGTCTACCGGTAGGGACAATGAACCGGGCGCACTGCCCGGAGTTGGGCCAAAACAATAGGCGCAATGCCCGCGAACGGCAATTATCAGGGGATGCCGGGGGTCAGTTTCCGGATTGATCGCGGAATGCGCGGAGCTGGGCGAGGGTCCTCTGCAGCTCCGCCTGCATCTTGCTGATGCGGACAAGGGACTTGACGCGGGTCAGCAATTCCAGCTTGTTCACCGGTTTGCTCAGGAAGTCGTCGGCCCCGCATTCGATGGCCCGCTCCACGTCGCTGACCTCGTTCAGAGCCGTGACCATTACGATGGGGATGTCACGCGTGGGAGGGTCATTTTTGAGCTTGGAACAGACCTGAAACCCGCTCATCCGGGGCATCATGACGTCAAGGAGTATGACATCGGGCCGCTTGGCGGCGACGGCGTCCAAGGCCTCCATTCCATCCCGGGCGAGGCGGAGTTCGCAGGAGAGGTCTTCGAGATAGGCCTCCAGCAGTTCCAGATTCTGCTCGTTGTCGTCCACAATCAGGACGTTGACCCCGTGGCCATCCCAAGGGTCGGCAAGGGGGCTGGAATGCTGTCCGGGGGCACCGGAAGGGTTTGGGTTGGGGTCGTTAGGGGGCATCCGAATGGGCAGCATAGCGTGGACCCGGGAGGGGGGTGCCCAGCCCTGTTCCCCTGAATCGGCACTTTACCTCCGCATTTTACCGGGTAATAATCCCTGTCGGCCCTCGGAGGGATTCGAGTCGGAAGCGTGCGGGAGCATGCGGGCCGTGGGAAAACGGGTAGCGGGGCGGGCCTCGGCGGTCCACAGCGGCGGAGTATGTATGTCCAGCGGCATGGTCGCCCGGTCAGCGTGGAATGATCGATTCCGGAAACCCTCCGCCGAAGTTCTGGTGTCGGAGGTGGCCAAGTCGGTCCATCCGGCAGTGGAATTGCTGCGCGAGCATTTGCTATCGATCGGGGGCGTTGGCGAACAAGTCTCGTGGCAGGGCGTTCCGTGGCGCTGGTCGGTGCTTTTCAAGCATGAAGCGATCAGCGGGAGGGCATGGGTTTACCTCGTGCCGCAGCCACAGCAGCCTTTGCTGATCGTGCCCTTGACGAATGAAGGTGTTTCGGCCCTGCCCCTGCGCCGGCTGCTCAAGCCGATGCGCGATGCGATCACACACGCCAAGCAGGTCGACGGGGTGCGCTGGGTGCAATGGGAAATCCAGAGCAAGGCGCAGGTGGAGACGCTGGTGAAGCTGGCACGCATCCAGCTGGATTTGCTCAGCGCGGCAATGGAAAGCCGCGCGGCGGTCGCAGTCGGTTGAACCGGACTCAATTGCAGTGATGGGCGGGCCGGACTGAAGCAAGGGTCGTCCGCTGGTCGATAGCCAAAGCCAGCCGGAACCCAAAATGACCAAAGAGATGATTCGTCGCCGTTTGTCGCTCGTCCTGACGCTCTGCGCCGTCGGCCTTTGTTCATTGCCGGCAGGTGCGCAGACGCTCCAAGGCGAGGTGGAACGGCTGATCCACGGCGTGAAGCTCGGCAGCTCACGCGTGGGCGTCAGCATCATCGACGTGCAGTCGGGAGAGGTGCTTGCGGCCCGGAACGCGGAGCAGGATTTTTCCCCCGCTTCGAACATGAAGATCCTGACCACGGGCGCGGCGCTGTGGACGCTCAAGCCGGACTTCCAGTTCAAGACCGAGTTGCGACTCGACGGCGACCGGTTGATCGTCGTGGGTAGTGGAGATCCGGCGTTCGGCGATCCGGAAGTTCTAGCGAACGCGTCGCCCCGGATGACGGTGTCGGATCTGCTCGGGGCTTTGACGGCGAGCGTCACCAAAGCAGGGATCAAGAAGCTGAGCGAGGTTGTGATCGACGACCGGGTGTTCGACCGGGAGTTTGTGCACCCGACGTGGCCGACCGATCAGTTGGATCGCTGGTACTGCGCCGAGGTCTCGGGGCTGATCTTCCACGCAAACGTCCTTGATGTGTACCCGCGCCCGGGGGCCTCCGGGCAGAGACCGAGCGTGACCTTTGAGCCCGAGACTTCGATCGTCGAGATCGACGTTTCCAAGGCCAGGACGGTCACGACGGGGAGCAACACTGTCTGGCTTAAGCGCGATCAGAAGGAGAACCGGTTCCAATTAATGGGGGATGTTCGGTTCGCGGTGACACAGCCGGTGCGTGTGACGCTCACTCAGAATCCTGCTTTCTTCGGGCAATTGCTTGCCGATCGCATCGAGAAGTCCGGCGTGACCCTATCGAACACCCGCCAGCCCGCGCCCGGCGGCGGGGGCAGCCCGCCCGTGGTGCGGGTCGCCGAGCCCGGGGAGTCGTTCGGGACGGACCGAACGATCGCGCTGATCACCACGCCCCTGTCCGACATTGTGCGGCGATGCAATGTCGAGAGCTACAACCTTTACGCCGAGGCCCTGATGAAGCGGATCGGCCACGACGTGACGGGGCAGAGCGGCTCGTGGGAGAACGGGGCGTCGGTGGTGCGGATGCTGCTGACCGAGAAGATTGGCCCCGACGCGGCCAAGGGAACGATTGTTCGCGACGGGTCGGGCATGTCGCGCGAGAATCGTGTCTCGCCGTCCACGATGACGCGATGGCTCGCCGCGCTGGCGAGTGACAAGGCGGTCTCCAAAACATTCATCGATTCATTGCCAAAGCCGGGCGAGGGAACGCTCGAGCGCCGATTCAAAGGTGCGCGGCCTCAGAACGAACTGCGGGCCAAGTCGGGCTACATCCGCAACGTGCGCTGCCTTTCCGGCTACGTCATCGATGAGAAGGCGAATCACGTTGTGGCCTTTTCGATTCTGGCGAATGACGTTCCCGCAGGCGAGGAAGACCAGGCGGCACTTCAGCTGCACGAGCACATCGTCGGGCTGATCGACCGCTATCTCAGCAAGAGTGACCTCGCCGAGGAGCCGGTGAAGCCCGCGAAGGGCTCGGGTTCCAAACCGAAGCGATGAGCCGGGCTACTTCGCTGGCTCGATGTCTCCCGCCTGGAGTTCGAAGAAACCGACTCCGGACATCCGCTTCCGGATTGTGTCGTTGACCTGCTGAACGCTGAGCGAGTCGATGTGATCGAGGCGATCGGCGTCCCACTTCATGGTGCGGTTGAGGTAGAGGCCGCTGGCGAGCATCCCGGCGACGACGGCGTCGTCGTTGAGTTCGGAAAGGAACTCGAGGCGGTAGCTCTTGCGGCCTTCGGCCAGTTCTGTTTCCTCCACGCCGGACCTGATCCAGCGGTCCATTTCTTCCTTCATGGCGCCGGCCGCCTTGCCCGCATTCTGCTTGGCGCAGATGGCGAACGCGATCAGCGTCGTGTTGGGATCGAGGGAGCTCGGCTGCATGAACGCCCCGGCTCCATAGGAAAGGCCTTCCTTCTGGCGGAGGCGGTCGGTCATGCGGCTCTTGGCGCCGCCGCCCAGGATGTAGGCGGCGATTTCCATCGCCGGCGCATCGGGGTCGGAGTCCATCATCTTGAACTCGGTCGCCATGCTGACAGTGGCCATCGGCTTGTCCGGGGTCACGATGACCTTGGGGCCGGACTCGTTGGCGATGAAGGGACGTTCGATCCGCTGGAAGGGCTTTTTGACCGACCAGCCTTCGAACATCTTCTTGAGGGAGGCGTTGAGGTCCGATTCATCGAACTCGCCGGCCGCGGCGATCTGCACGCTGGCGGGTCCGACCTGCTGGGAGTAGAGCTTTTTGACATCGTCGAGCGTGGCGGCCTTCAACTCCTCGAGTCGCTCGTCGATCGTCGGAACGTAGAAGAATGAGTCCTTGGGAAAGGGAGCGAGGGCACGCTGGATAGCATTCTGCGCGAGGCCCTGAGGCTGGCTCTTCGAGGCCTCGACC
The DNA here is from genome assembly GCA_044221315.1 of Phycisphaerales bacterium. Classification (GTDB taxonomy): domain Bacteria; phylum Planctomycetota; class Phycisphaerae; order Phycisphaerales; family UBA1924; genus JAFEBO01. Next base: position 63,360 of record JBGAPK010000009.1, read on the forward strand.
GCGGCGATGCGTTCCTTCAGAATGGTGTCGAATTCGCTGGCGGGGAAGGAAGGATTGCGGAGCATGTCGGCCGCGATCTCGATTGCCTTGGCGACGTTGGCGCGATCCGAAGTGATGCTGACCCGCAGCGAGCCGGGCTGCGAGGAGATCGAGACGGTGGATTGGATCTTGTCGAGCTCGTCGGAGATCTGCTGGTAGGTCCGAGAGGTCGTGCCGCGCCGGAGCATCGCGGAGAGCAAGTCGCCCGCGACGCGGGTCCCCATCAGAGACTTCTCGTCGCCGAAGCGGACGGACATTGCGAGATTGACGGCGCCGCCGCGGGTCTGCTTGTTCAGGGTCGCGAGCTTGATGTTGTCGCCGAGAGAGGAACGCTTGAGGCGTGCCTCGATATTCGCCGGCGTGGGGTCGAACGTTTCGCCCTCGCTCATCGACTCGGTGCCCTTGTAGTCCTGTACGATCGGTGCGACGTCCGGGCGGGCGGGGATCTCGGCGCGAACCGGGCGGCTCGTCGGGATGAACTTCGCGCCGGTGCGGTTGTTCTCGACCAGATACTTAAGCGCTGCGGCCTGGATCTCGGCCGCCTTGATGCTCTTGATCCGATCGCGCGCGACGAAGTACAGACGCCAATCGCCCAGGGCGGCGGATTCGGTCAGTTCGACACCGATGCGGTTGCTGTCGGTCATCGCCAGCTTGATCTGGCTGAGTTCGGCGGCGCGGGCACGCTCGACCTCTTCGTCGGTGACGGGTTTAGACGCAAATCCCTCGACGACCTCCTGGAGTTTCTTGAGGGCGGCGTCGGGGTCCTGGCCATCCTTGAGGGTGGCAACGATCAGCAATTGACCGCGCTCGGCCATCCCGAAGGGCATCACGGTGACGCCGGCGGCCAGGTTGCCCTCGACGAGCGCCTTGTAGAGGCGGCCCGCCGGGCGGCTCCCCAGAATCTGGCCGAGCATGGTGGCCGCGGTTGCGTCGGGATGTGACCCCGCGGGGGTGTGGTAGAGCGCTCCGACCGAGGCCTGAGAGCCTTCGCGCCGAACCTCGACGAAGCGAGGGCCGTCCTGCGTGGGCTCATCGGTCCAGGTTTCGGCGATCGGCTGCGAGGGGTTTTTGATACCGGCGAAGTAGGTGTTGATGAGTTCGAGAGCCTTCTTAAGGTCGAACTTCCCGGCGACCACGAGCATCGAGTTGGAGGGACGGTAGTACTGCTGATAAAACTTCTTGAGATTGTCCGCGGGCACGCGCTCGATGTCGGAGCGGTTGCCGATCGTGGAATCGCGATAAGGGTGCCAGGTGTAGGCCTTGGCGAAGAGTTCCTTCATGAGGATGGAGAAGGGGCTGTTCTCGCCCATCTCGAACTCGTTGCGGACGACGCTCATCTCCTTCGCGAGTGCTTCGGCCGCGATGAAGGAATTCACCATGCGGTCGGCCTCGAGCTTGAGGGCGAAGTCGAGATTCTCGTCACTCGCGACCAGCGTCTCGTAATAGTTGGTGCGGTCGGTCCAGGTCGTGCCGTTGAAATTGGCGCCGTGGTCCTGCAGCGCCTTCCACGGGTCCGGGTGCTCGGGCGTGCCCTTGAACACCATGTGCTCCAGCAGGTGGGCCATGCCCTTCTCACCCCGCCCTTCGTGGCGTGAGCCGACGAAGTAGGTGATGTTCACCGTGACGTTCGCGGAACTCTGATCGGGGAAGAGCAGGACGCGCATGCCGTTGGGAAGGCGGTACTCGGTGATGCCCTCGACCGAGGCGACCGGGGCGGTCCACCAGTCGGCCGGCGCGGCCTTGGGCGCATCGGACGCAAGGGTGGGCGACGGGATGGCGACCAGCGCGGCCAACCATGTGACTGCGGCAAAGAAAACACTCGCGGACTTTTTCATGGAACTCTCCGAGACGTCCTGGCGGGCGCCGTGCGCCCGAACCGCACGATCATAGGGAAGACGTGCGGGTCTAAGGGCATTCGTTTGCGAATTCAGGGCTAAGGCAGTCCGAATTCGCTCCACCTGCGAATCACATTCTCGCGCGTCGCGTCGTCGATCCGAATCAAGGGGGGCCAGGCTCGCACTGGCTGGCCGTTCGCCTCATCTCCGACGGTTTTCGGGGTGGCATCAAAGGCGATGCGCCGGCCGCAGACGCTCAGGTACCGATCGCGGTCCGGCGCGGTGTTGGCCATCCAGTGGAACAGGGCGTCGTCGGGATTGGCGAGGTCCGCGTCGGGGCCAAGGACCAGTGTCCATCGGGGCAACGCAAGAGAGTCGGCGAGTCCGCCGAGCGCCTTGATGAGCCTTGCGCCGTCGCCGGGCTCATCCTTCTGAATGCGCACGAGCAACCAGTGTCCTCCAAACTCGTCGGGCACTCGGGCGTCGAGAACGCCGGCGAGCGTCCGAACCCGGGTCTCCGTGTCCCGCGCGGCGCTGTCGGTTACGGCGTCGATCGGCCCGGCTTCGCAGAGTTCGCGGGAAACGCCGTCGAGAGCCCGATGAGTCTCCGACACGGCGGTTTTTCGCGTAGCGTCGAGCCCTAGTTTGCCCCCAGCACCCAGAAAGGGCGCGGCGTGGTCGAGAATGTCGAGCGGCCCCCGCACGAGTTCGCTGTCGCGGGCGGGAATGCAGCGGTCGCCGACGGCGCGAAGCACCGCAGTTTGATCGTGCACGTCGACATCATCGTCAACAACGACGATCGTCTTCGTCCACGACATTTGTCCCGCGCCCCAGATCGCGTGCATGACGCGCCGGGCGTGGAGGGGGTATTCCTTCCGGACTTTGATGAAGGCGCAGTTGTGGAAAGCGCCGAACATCGGAAGGTCGTAGTCGATGATGTCGGGGACGATGGTGCGGAGCAGCGGAAGAAAGACCCGCTCGGTCGCCTTGCCGAGGTAATAATCCTCCTGAGGCGGCAGCCCGACGATCGTTGTCGGGTAGATGGGGTTGCGCCGGTGGGTGATCGCGGTTACTTCCATCAGCGGGTAGCGGTCCGGGAGCGAGTAGAAGCCCGTGTGATCGCCGAACGGCCCTTCAAAAACGGCGCCGGCGCCGAGTTCGGCAGACCAGTCGCCAGCCTGGCGGGTGCGCTGAATTTCCTTCGGGTCCCAGCCGGGCATTCCGGCCTCGTTGCTGACATAACCCTCGATCACAATCTCTGCATTCGCGGGGACGCGGATGGGAACCGTCTTGCCATCGACGAGCGGGATCGAGCCGCGATTGAGAAAGCCGGCGAGCAGCAATTCGCCGATGCCCGGAGGCATGGGGGCCGTCGCCGCGTACGGCATCACGCTCTCGCCGCCGAGCGCGATCGCGACGGGCATCCTTTCGCCCCGGGCCTGCCAGCTCCGCCAGTGGCGGGCGCCGTCGTGGTGCATGTGCCAGTGCATCGCCATGTGGCGTTTGCCCAGGAGTTGCACGCGGTACATGCCGACGTTGTGACTCTGGGGGTTCTCGCGTCCGAGGTCGTCGGCGTGGATGGTGTGAATCCCGCCGAGCGTGATGTAACGCCCGCAGAAATTCCGGTCCCATTCGGCGCCGGACTCGACGCCCGAGATTCCGTCATTGATGTTCTTCGGGTAGCCAAGGGCCTCAAAATCACCATCGAGCGGCCAGCAGCGGATGAGTGGTAGGCGGGTGAGGTCGACGCGATCGCCGGTGTGAACGACTTCCTGGCAGATCCCCGAACGGACTTTCTTCGGAGGGATTTTCGCGAGTTCGAGCAGTTCCGGGATCTTCTGGAGCTTTGCCAGCAGCGTTGGCGGAGGCTCGGGCTTGACAAGTTTTTCGATCCGCGCTGCAAGCCCTACGAGGCCGCCGGGTGTTGGGCCGGCAGAAAGACCAGCCCCGGCATCATTGCAGCCGAGCGCTATTTCCACGCGCCGGTACGAACCCCAGGCGTTGATTAGGACCGGAATATCCGAGCCTTCAACATTTTCGAAAAGCAGGGCTTGGCCGCCGCCGGAGCAGTGGCGGGGGTCGGATGCTTGTGTCGACCGGCTCGGCAGGTGGGGCGCAGGGGACTTACTGACGCGATCGGCGACGGCGGCGATCTCCAAAACCGGAGAGACCGAACTCCGAATCCTCTTGAGTTCGCCGGCCTTCTCAAGCCCGGCGACGAAGTCCTGCAAGGTCTGATACATAAACTGCGCCCCGATGTCGGAGTCGATCCAGGCCAATCCCGTCCCACGCCGCTCGACGCTGAGCGCCGACTATCAGCGCGACTGGGAAGAGTACTACAGCGCGGTGGCGGGAAAGCCGCCCCGGGATACTTTGGTCCGGGCTCTTGATCTGTTCGAACGCGAGGATCGCGAGGCCGGAGCGCCGGTGTGGCGAGTCGGCGTGGACATCGGCTGCGGCGAGGGGCGAGATACGCGGGAAATGTTGCGCCGCGCGGGTCCGACGCGCTGGAGTGTCATGGCCTCGGATTCGACCGGAGCAGGACTTGCCCGCGTCTGCGAAGGATTGCCAAACGAGCATGCGGATCGGGTGTTCCTTGCCTCATGCTCGATGGAAGCGTTGCCAAAGTCCCATGCCACGGTGTATCACGGACGGTCAAAGCGGAGCGCCGGAGCGGTTGACTTGGTCAATGCGTCCTTTGCGCTGCCCTTCTGTACGCCTGAGTCCTTTCCCGTGCTGTGGGCGTGGATTCGCAGAGTACTGAAGCCCGGAGGACGATTCGCGGGCCAGTTCTTTGGCGATCGCGACGAATGGGCGTGCGTGCGTCCGAGGAGCCATTTCACGAGGGCCCAGGTTGAGCAACTGCTTCAAGGCCTTGTGGTAGAGCACCTCGAGGAAATCGAGAAAGAAGGCGACGACGCGACGGGCAAGCCGAAATACCACCACGTGTTCCACGTTGTTGCCCGCAAGCCGCCGGAGAAAGCATGACCGATCTGGCCATTGATCTTCAGGATGTGGACAAGCTCTACGGGGGCGCCTTCTCGCGCAAAGTACACGCGCTCCGCGGCATCGACATGCGCGTCGGTCGCGGAGAGATCTTCGGGCTGCTCGGGCCAAACGGCGCGGGCAAGAGCACGCTCGTGAAGATCCTCATGACGGTGATCCGCCCCACACGGGCCCGCGGTACCGTGCTCGGGCGTGCGGTGGGCCACAAGGCAACTCTGTCGCGCGTCGGCTATCTGCCCGAGCATCACCGTTTCCCGGACTATCTCACAGGACGCCAGGTGGTCGAGTTCTACGGGGCAATGTGCGGCGTCTCGCGACGCGATCGGAAAAAGCGGGCGGCGGAACTGCTCGACTTTGCTGGAATGTCCAAATGGGCGGACACGCGCGTGCGCGGATACTCGAAGGGAATGCGCCAGCGCGTCGGCATTGCCCAGACGCTGGTGAACAACCCGGACCTGGTGATCTGGGACGAGCCGACCGATGGCGTGGATCCGGTGGGACGCCGGGACATCCGGCAGATGACCGTCGAACTGAAGAAGCGCGGCACGACGGTGATGCTGAACTCGCACCTCCTGAGCGAACTCGAGATGGTGTGCGATCGTGTTGCGATTCTCGTGCAGGGACGGGTCTCGTCGCAGGGAACGATCGAAGAACTAACGGTGGACCGGCAGCGCTACGAGATCGAAGTCGCCTCCGGGGACAGCAATATTGATACGGCGATACGGGCGGCGCTGGCGCCGTGGCTCGCCCCCGGCACGCTGAAAGGAACGCTCCCGGGTGGCGAGAGCCTGAAAGTCGCGCTCGATTCACCACACGCTCCCGCAGTGGTGGAGGTGGGCTCCGCGGAGGCCTCGGTTGTGCAGCCGCTGCTCGACGCGCTGCGCGGTTCGCGTTTGACGGTCCGGGCTCTCAAGCCCATCCGTCCCTCGCTGGAAGACCTTTTCATGGAGGCGGTCACCGATCCAACGACCGGCCGCACGCTCGCCCCGGGCGCCAAGGAGGACGAGCGATGATTCTAACGCAGACCGTTGCGATGCTTGTGGACGCCTACCGCGAATTGAACGCCAAGAAGATGTTCTGGATCACGCTGGTCCTCTCGGCGTTCGTGGTCGGGGCGATCGCGTGCGTTGGCATCAACGATCGGGGGATTTCGATCCTGTGGTGGACGATCCCAGCCGGGGTTTTCAATTCATCGATCGTGTCGCCGGCGCTCTTCTACAAACTTGTATTCGTCAACTTCGGCTTCAAGATCTGGCTGACCTGGGCAGCGACAATTCTGGCGCTGATCTCAACGGCGTCTCTCGTCCCAGACTTTGTAGCCGGCGGAAGCATCGACCTGATGCTCTCCAAGCCCGTTGCGCGGCTGCGGTTGTTCTTCACGAAGTACCTCACCGGCCTGCTTTTCGTGGCGCTGCAGGTAGCCGTCTTTTCGGGAGCGAGTTTTCTCGTGATCGGATTGCGCGGCGGGGAGTGGGTCTGGAAGGTCTTCCTGGCGGTGCCGCTGGTGCTGCTCTTCTTCAGTTTCCTGTACTGCTTCTGCGCCCTGATCGGACTGGTCACGCGTTCGACGATCGCGGCGCTCCTGCTGACGATCCTGTTCTGGTTCATGATCTTCCTGGTCGATAGCGCGGAGCAGTCGCTGCTGCTCTTCCGCTTGAACGCGGAAGACCGGGTTGCGTCGATCGAGGCCAGGGCCAAGCCGCTGGCGGAGTCCATCGCGAAGCAGAAGGCATCGATCGAGCGTCTTTCGCACGCGCCCGACGGTGAGACGCCGGAAGCGAGGGCCGCACGCGAATCGGAACTGGGCACGCTCCAATCGTCACTGGCCGGGCTCGAGATGCGCCACCAGACCAGCGAAACCAGCCTGAAGGAATACCAGAATTCGCAAGCGCTGCTCGACCGGTGGCACTTTGCGCTCTTCGGGCTCAAGACGGTGCTGCCCAAAACGTCGGAGACGATGGCAATCCTCGAGCGTTCGCTCACCTCGATCGACGAAGTTCTGAAGCTGGAAGACGCGGAGGATGAGCGGCGAGAAACACGGAGAAGCCAGGCCGGACGCGGGCCCGAGAACGAGCGACGCGGAGGCGGGCCCGGCGATTTCAGCCCCGCGGTGGCGCGCAAGCAGCAGGAAATACTGCGGGCACGCTCGGTCTGGTGGATCGTGGGGACGTCGGTCGGATTCGAGATCGTCGTGCTGGGGATCGCGGTGGCCCTGTTCGCGCGTCGCGATTTCTGACCGCGATGGCCCGCCTACTGCTTCGAAAGTTCTCTCCCGCGCGCCGTCCCCGCCGCGATCGCTCGGACAAAGAGATCCTGCACGTTGGCGTCATCGAGCACCCGAGTCGCCGCGGCGGTTGTGCCGCCCTTGCTGGTGACGGAAAGGCGGAGCGCTTCGGGCGAGATGGAGGGGTCGTGAGTGAGAAGTTGGGCGGCGCCCTTGAGCATGGCGCGAACGATCTCGTCGGCCTGCCCGGGCGAGAATCCGTGCTCGATTCCTGCTCGCACGAGCGCTTCGGCGATGTAGAAGAGGTAGGCCGGGCCGCTGCCGGCGAGGGCTGTGAAGGCGTCGAAGAGCGATTCGTCGATGCGGATCGTTCCGCCGAGGGCGTCGAAGAGGGCAACGGTTTCCCTTTCGTCGCCCGGAAGGCCGGAGGCCCCGAGCGCCCAGGCCGCAATGCCGGCTCGGACTCTGGCCGGCGTGTTCGGCATCACCCTGATGACCCGCGCGCCGGGACCGAGCGAGTGCTCGATCAGCATCGTGTTCGTGCCGGCCATGATGGAAACGACGCGGCGTGAGCGCGATGGAGCGGCGAGCAGCGGTTTGAGTTCTTTCGCGACGGCCGCGAACCCCTGGGGCTTCACCGCGAGCAGTATGTGGCCGGAATCCGGCCCGTTTTCATTCTGCCCCAGGCGCTGTAGACCTTCGGCGATATGCTCGCTCGTGACCACACCGCGCGACTCGAATTCCCGGCGCTTTTGGGCATCGAGTTCGACGACGGTGAATGAGCCGGGCTCGGCAACCCCCGCGTCGAGGGCGCCGAGCACGATGGCATGGGCCATGTTTCCGCCGCCGACGAGGCACCAGGCGCTGGCGGACAGATCAGCATTTGGCATAGCCGGGCTGGGCATCGGGCAACAGCCTAGCGGACGGCGGGGCGATAAACTACAGCCCCCATGGCGACCTACTACCAGCTCGATTTCGAGAAGCCCCTTCTCGAGCTCGACCAGCAGATCGATGATCTCGAGTCCCGCATCCGGGTCGAGGAGCCCGACCCCGGTCAGGCGACCGGTGTGGACTCCCTGCGGGCCAGGGCGGCATCGCTGCGCTCCCAGCGGGACTCGGCTCTTGTCGATATTTACACCAAATTGACGGCCTGGCAAACCGTTCGGGTGGCACGCCATCCGATGCGTCCTCAGACACGGGACTACATCGAACTGATGACGCGCGACTTTGCGGAAATGCACGGCGATCGTCGATTCGGGGACGATCCGGCGCTGGTCTGCGGCATGTGCCGCATCGGCCCGATCAAGGTCATGCTCGTCGGCCACCAGAAGGGGCGGGAGACCAGCGAGAAGATCGCGTGTCACTTCGGTTGTGCGCACCCGGAGGGGTATCGCAAGGCGCTTCTCAAAATGCAGTTGGCGGAGAAGTTCGGGCTTCCGATCGTGACGTTGGTGGACACGCCGGGCGCATATCCGGGGCTCGGGGCCGAGCAGCGTGGGCAGGCGGAAGCGATCGCGGTCAATCTTCGGGAAATGAGCCGGCTGAAAGTCCCGATCGTCAGCATCGTGATCGGAGAGGGCGGCTCGGGGGGCGCGCTGGGGATCGCGGTGGCCGATCGCGTCGCGATGCTGCAGCACTCGTGGTATTCGGTCATCAGCCCGGAAGGCTGCGCCGCGATCCTGTGGAAAGAGGCGAACGAGCAAACGAATACGGCCGCGGCCAAGAGCCTGAAACTCACCGCCGCGGACAATCTTGAACTGGGCATTATCGACGATGTGATCACCGAGCCCGTGGGGGGCGCTCACCGCGACCCGCGCGGGGCGGCGAACAACCTCTCCGAGTGGATCGTGCGGACGCTCCAGGAGCTAAAGACCAAACCGGGCGAAGAACTTGTGAGCACCCGGTACGAGCGTTTCCGGCGGATGGGTGAGTTTCTCGAGCAGACGCCCGAATGAGCGTGCCCGGCCGCTGGGAAGGCATGGAATCCGCGTCTTTGACCGGCCCGACGCGCGCATCTACCCTTGCCCGCCGATTTTTACAGCGGGCTGCTCGCGTTGTACGGCAGCACGGACGCCGCACGACGGGCGCCACTGAGGGCGGAGGTCATTCGTGACGCAGAAGTCAGCAAAGAAGTCCAAGCCCGCTCCCAAGGCCGCGAAACCCGCGCCGGCAAAGAAGTCGCCGGTCAAGCCGACACCCAAGCCCGCGGCGAAGGCGGCGCCGAGCGCGAAGGCCGATGCCTCCAAGAAGCCGGTGCGTAAGGGCATCACGATCGTCGCTCCCAAGCCGATGAAGAAGATGAAGGCAAAGACGACGGCGCCCTCTTCGATCTCGTCGCTCGCCGGAAGCCTTCTGGGCGCCGGCAAATCGCGCAAGCCGCTGATCCCGTCGGGCCCAACGCTCAAGAGCTCGGGCGTGCCGTTGGGTTACCAGGGCGGGGTGCAGGAATCCGAAGTGCCGGAGATCAAGGCGAAGACGCCGTTCGACAAGAAGCAGCTCGAGCACTACAAGACCATACTGATCCGCAAACGACTGGAGCTGGTGGGCGATGTGTCGAACATGGAGCAGGAGGCGCTGCGCGGACAGTCGGGCTCACTCTCCAATCTGCCGCAGCACATCGCCGAGCAGGGGAGCGATACATTCGACCAGTCTCTCGCGCTCGACCTGGCGGCGACCGATCGCCGGCTGATCAGGGAGATCGAGGATGCGCTCAAGCGGATCGAGGACGGGACGTTCGGAATCTGCGAGATGACCGGCAAGCCGATCAAGGCGGAGCGGCTGGAAGAGTTGCCCTGGGCCCGGTATTCCATCGACGCGGCCAGAATGCTCGAGCGTCAGCAGATGACCAGGCCGTGAGCGGACTCCCCGCAAACCAGATGTCCAGTACCGGCGCACACAGCGATTCCGAAACGGCAGGCGTGCCCTCCCGGTCCGGCCCGGCGTGGCGGTCACCGGCCGCGTGGGTAACCCTGGTGGGAGTCGTGGTCATCGGCTTCGCGATCGATCTGGCGAGCAAATCCTGGGCCTTTGCCTCGATCGCAGGCTCGCCCGTGGAATTCACACGCGAACAGGCGATTTCGGCGAGACCGCTCTCGTCGCTCATCCCGATGCACCAGCCGATGGTGGTTGTGCCGAACCTGCTCAACTTCACGCTGGTGTTGAACCCCGGCGCGGTGTTCGGAATCGGCGCCGGTCGCGTCGGGTTCTTCATCGCCGTGACCATCGTCGCGGTGGCGTTCGGGCTGGGCGTGTTCGTTCTGGCGACGCGTGCGAGGGATCATCTCTCTCACGCGGGGCTGGGGCTGATTCTCGCGGGCGGTTTGGGCAACCTGTACGACCGGCTGATGTACGGCTGCGTGCGCGACTTCATTCACCCGTTGCCCAAGGTGAAGTGGTGGGGTACGTCGCGCGAGGTCTGGCCGTACGTCTCGAACGTGGCCGACCTGCTGCTCCTGATCGGTATCGCCTTCCTGCTCTGGCATGCGTGGCAGAACGAGCGGAAGCTGCGGGCGACGGGCGCTCCGGCCGGTGCTCCGCACGCGGGCTGATCAGCTTCCGGGAGTCGGCTCGCCGCAGTCGCGGGTAACCGGGACGAGGCACAGAAACCGCAGCTCGGCGGCGTTGTCGGCCTTGAACTGGTGTTCGTGGTTGGGCGGAATGAGCACCACGTCGCCCGAGCGGATGTTCTGCTCCTTCCCGTTCAGCAGCACGGTCCCGCCGCCCTCCACGATGAACACCTCGTGCTCGTAGTCGTGGGAGTGCCGCGGCGTATTTCCGCCCGGCTGGACGCGGAAATGGCGCAGAGCGAAGTTCGGCGCGCCGTGCTCGCGTCCGACCATGATCGCCATCTCGGCGCCGTTGACGCCGGGCATCTGCACCGGCTTGGTTGGGATCTCGTGGATGCTGCGGATGACGCCCTGGGTCGTGGTGCTCATCGGTTCTCTCCGAATCGATTTCTGAGCACGATCCTATTCTCGTGCATGAGTGAAAGGCTGAGCATCCGAACGTTCACGCTCGGGCCGTTCGCGACGAATTGCTATGTCGTCGGCGTGGAAGGCGAGACCGAGTGCTTTGTGGTCGACGCCGGCTTCGGGAGCGGGGCGATCGTGGAAGCAATCCGACGCGACCGGCTCAACCCCGTTGCCCTGGTGCTGACGCACGCCCACCTCGATCACATCGCCGGTGCGGGCACGCTCAAGAAGGAGTTCCCCGGGCTGCCGATCTGGGTTCACGAGGCCGAGACGGGTTGGCTCACCGACGCCGAGATCAATATGAGCGCTCTCGCCGGCATGCCGGTAACGGCCCCGCCGGCGGACCGTTCGCTGCGCGACGGCGACGTGCTCGAACTCCCGGGCGGGCTGTGGAAGGTGCTGCACACGCCCGGCCATTCGCCGGGCGGAATTTCAATCTGGAACGAGGCCCATCAAGTGGCGTTCGTCGGCGACGCCCTGTTCGCCGGATCGGTCGGACGCACCGACTTCCCGGGCTGCTCGATGGACGCGCTCTCGAAAAGCATCCGTACAAAGCTCTACACCCTGCCGGGAGAGACGAAGTGCCTTTCCGGGCACGGGCCGGCGACAACCGTAGAGCGCGAACGCAGAACGAATCCGTACGTGCGACCGTGAGCCGATCAAGCCGCGGTTACGGGCAGGCGAGCAGCGTGTCGTAGGCGCCGGCAAAGATCACAAAGTCCGAATCGTCGGTGAATCCGTCGCCGTTGAAATCGCCCACCGTCGAGATGAACTCGTCGTACGCGCTGGCGAAGAGCACGAAGTCGGTGTCGTCCACCACGCCGTCGACATTGAGGTCGCACAGACCCTGGATCTGGAAGGACCAGACGCCGCTGGGAGATTGGGCGGTGCCGCCGCGGTTCGTGGCGTTGACCGTCCAGTAGTAGGTTCCGCAGTTGATCAGGAGCCCGGCGGGAATCTGGAGCGAGTACGGTCCGGCCTGAGCGACCGGCGCCGTGTAGATGGGCGATGAGAGATCGCTGTTCGGGGAGACAACGAGCGAGTAGCTCGTGACTCTCACGCCGGCATTCCAGGTGAGGGTGGGGGTTGGGGACTTGGCGAGATTCTGCGAGGTGTCCGCGGGCGCCGAAAGCGTGTGGCCGGAAGGCACGGCGGGCACCGGAAGGATGAAGTCGGCGATCACCGGGCGGTGATCACTCGCCGAGGAGATATTGGTCCAGAGCGCCGGGTAGTTGTTGAATTCGAGCGGGAACGCCGTGCCGGGCATTGTGCTGGCCCGGAAAACGAACGAGCGGCGCAGTGTCGCGATCGAATCCTGCCAGCAGATGTAATCGAGCTTGTTGTTATTGTTCGTTCCCTGCGTGTTGCGGTTGCCGGTGAAGGGGTCGACCGACGTGTCGAACGTACTGTCCGATCGGTCGCGGTCGGTCCCGTCCAGCGTACCCGGGCTGACGGCGCCGGCCCGGGTCATCCAAAGTGCCGGCCCGTCGCGGCCGTTGTTGTCCTCGTCCTCGTTGAAGTCGCCCGACCAGACGACGGGCGTCTGGGGGGTGAGCACCTTGTTAGGACGCGGGAAATTGCTGCACCTGACGTGCGGATCCGAGGTTGCTGTTCCCAAGCCGTTGAAAATCGCATCGATGTAGTACGCAATGCGCGGGCTGACAGCGAGTCGTTCTGCGAGATCCGAAGCGGCGCCTCCGGACCTGAGATGACCTCCGCCCATGACGAAATCCCCTCCGAAACGATCGTCGGGGAGGTTGATCTCTCCGAACATAAAGCCGCGAATTCCACTGTCGCCCGCTGTGTAATAGGGGACCGCGGCATCCGCCGAAAGGATAAAGCTGGGAATCGCCGTCCGGCCGTCGCCGTTCAGATCCGCAAACGGAAAGCGCGAAAGGATGACATTGCGGTTGAAGGTGATCCCGCCGCTGCTGTCGGTTACGGTTGAGACGTAGACGTACGGCAGGTCGTAGTTCGTGGTGTACTTGGTCACATAGGCCGTGACCGCCGGATTGCCGGCGACGTAGGGATCGATGCCGCCGTGCAAGAACAGGTCGAGGGTGGTGGTCAGTCGCGGGACGTCGTCGCCCGTTGCGTACCCCTGCGCTGCTCCGGTGTTGTTGCCCACGTTGTCGCCGCACTCGAGAAGCACGAGCACGTCGGGCCGTGCTGCGGCGACCTGCACGGCGATGGCGGTCCATGTATTCGCTGCCTGCTGCTTGGCATTCGTCGAGCAGATCCGGTCCTGGATGTTGAAGGTCATCACCCGGAAGTCGTCGGGATCGGTCTTGCCCCACTGGCGGGTGGCGGGATTCCACTGGGCGTTGGCTTGCGCAAGTCCTGCAATCAGGGCCAGTGCAGCAAAGATGCGTGTCCTAGTCAAAGCCTGCTCCTTCATCCCACCCCGAATCGAAGTCGGGTCGGACCATTCCCTTGCAAAGCCGCCCCCGGGCGGTCAGGCCCGGGGGCGGTACGAGTTCCATACGAACGCCCGGGCTGATCAGTTCGGCTGCAGGGTGCAGAGGAGCTGGTCGTAGGCCTGAGCGAAGATCACGAAGTCCGAGTCGTCGGTGAGATTGTCGAAGTTGAAGTCGCCGAAGGTATCGAGGAGGTTGTTGTAGGCCGCGGCGAAGATCACGAAGTCAGAGTCATCGACAAGGGTGTCACCGTTGAGGTCGCAGTCGCAGGAGCGGAAGTTGATGTACATGAGGGCGGAATAGGACTCGTCTGGTGAGAGGGGATTGGTGGGGGAAGTACCGGACGGATCCTGATACGAATTGTCACCGTTGACGTCGTACAGGATGTTCCCGCCCAGGACCAGGCCGCCCAGCGTGCGCGGGTCGACGACCGCACCGTTGCTGCCCCAGGTGGTCATGTCGCCGGCTGTCAGTGCCGCGGCGACGTTCATGTTGCGGTCGGCGAAGGGTGCGACCGAGCTGGAGAAGAACGTCGAGGGCGACGGGGCGTTGTTGGCGGCGGCGAAGATAAACCCGCCGAGGGAGTACTTGGTCAGCGAGTTCTTGCCGAGGAAGCGGTCGCCGAACTCGGCGACGAGTTCGAGGTTGTAGGTGAAGGTGTCCGGGTTGTAGATGGCGCGGATCAGGACGCTGTCGAAGCGGCTGTAGGTCGAGCTCGTGGTCGTGCTGTACGTATTGATCATGGCAACGCGGGCGGTGAACCAGATGTTGCCGACCGAGTCGATCGCGGGCATCGAGAACGCCGGGGAACCGATGACGGTCGGATCAGCGCCGCCGCCGGGGAACGTGAGCGTGGGCTGGAGACGACCGATCGGGCGGTCGTAGACGCCCGAGCCCGAATTGAGGTCCACGGTTCCGTCGAACTGGCCGGGGCTGGCGAGGGCTGCGGCGGAGTGGCCGTTGTTGCCCCAGTCACCGTTGATCGGGCTGCCGTCGCAGTCGACCACGAACGCGCCGGCGGCGTAGGTCCAAGCGACCGTCTGCCACACGATACCCGCGGGGTTGTTCGGATCGAAGCGGCCGACAACGATGGCGTTGTTGGGTGTCGGGGTCAGGTCGGCGCCGCCCTGGGTGAAGCTCTCGTAGTAGAGTCCGGCGATCAGGCCGCGACCGGCGAGATCCTTGCCGACCGCAACCTGCGAGTTGCCGCCCTGGAAGGCCGTCGCGCCCTGGTGGCCGCCAAAGTAGCCCGACATGGTCGGCGGGATGCCGGCGGTCGTCTGGAAGATGGTTGGTCCGACCGGAGAGTTGTCCGAAGCCGGAGCGCGCACGATCGGAACGGACGCTGGTACCGGGATCGAATACGACGTGGCGGTGTTCACGCTGCCATTGCTGTTGATGCCCCAGATGGCGATGCGGTCGTTGTTGGAACCGCCGGCGCCGTTGCGGGCGAGGATGGCCCCCGTGGCGACGCTGCCATTGCCAAAGAGCGAGCCGGGATAGACGCAGATGGCGCCGCGGTGATCCGGGTAGGGGGTCACGTTCGGGGCCACGACGGCCAGATAGCTGTTGACCGAGCCCGGACCCTCAACCGTGACGGGTCCGCCGGGGGTGTTCTCATAAACGTAATTGCGGGCGAAATCCGGGCCCATGTAGCGGCCGTTGCCGCCGAGGCCGAGGCTGGCCGGAAGGGCGCTGGGGATCGTGAGCGTGTTCGTCGTGTAGTTGTTGGCGATGAACTGGGTCGCGGCGGCATCCGACGCCACAGTGGTGGCGCCGCTGCCGCTCAGGACGTTGAGCGAAGACGAGCGGCTGAGCAGATCGACGCGGTAGATGTTTTGGCCCTGAACTTTGACGGCTGCAGCCGAGTTACCGCCGTTGCTGTCAGCGCGGAGGTAGAACTGGCCGTTCGAATCGCTGGAGCCTTCGGCGGTGGAGCCGTTGTTGGAGGTCGGGCCACCCGTCGGGTTGCTGACCGCCAGGAGTGATCGCTCGACGTAGAATCGGCGGATGTTGTCCGGTGCGAAGTTCACGACAGCGCCGATGGCCGAGTTCACCGTCGTCTGGTTGGCCGGAGTGGAGGCGGTGCCGAACTGGTTGACGAAAGCCGTGAATTGGAAGGATGAGCCTGTCGGGGACAGGGGAGAGTTGTTCAGGCTCTGATCGTTTTCGGTCGGGTTAATACCGGCGGTCGCGGCCTGCCAGAAGGCGTAGCTCGAGCCGCGGAAGGGGACGGCGCGTTCCGTTCGGCTCATGCCGAAAGAACCTGCGAGGTTGTTGAAGAAGACCGTTCCCTGACCCAAGGCCGGGTTCACCGGGCGATCGGTCTTGACGAGCGGCACGATGCCGAACTTCACGCCCCAGGAGGTCTTGATGACCTGCGAGTCCACGGAGTAGCGAGTTCGCTGGGCGAGCGGGTCAACCCAGTTCAGAGCGTCTCCCGGCATGCCGCTGCCGGCGTCCGAATTCTTCGAGATGCTGTCCTGGGCGAGTACCGGAGCTGCGAGCCCGGCGACGATGGCGAGTGCGAGCAGATTCGCTTGGCGATCCATTCTCAGTTCTCCTTCCGAAAGTGTTTCCGATCCATTCTGAAATTCGGCCATATGGCTTACGCGCAGATTACGCGCGGGCTCAAATACAACGGGAACAACTCCGATCGCCAAGCCCACGGCCTTTCGAGGCGCTGGGGCGTTGGCTCAGGCACCGATCTTCGACCTTAACAATTCTATCAGAAGAACGGGGTTGCGCCCCTCCGGAATGCTTCAGAACGCGCGAATCTTCGGTTCGGGATGGGCGAACCCCCTATTCCGAGAACCCAGCGGGCCCCGCCGCGATCAAACTCAAAGGCTGGCTGCGAGGGTGGCCCCCAATTCCGTATTTGCCCGGATCAGGGCAAGGTTCGATGAAAGCGTTTTCCCTCCGGAAACCCGGTGGAGAGCCCCCAGAAGCCGGGGGGTGGCATCACGCCCGGACGCTTCACTACCGACCGCGGCTTGGGCCTGCCGGAGCCACGCACTAAATTCCTCTGGTCGCATCGCGAATTCGTTCGGAATTGGATTGGCGATGAGGATTCCGCGCCCGGTTCGCCGCAGCTCTCCGCCGACGAAGTCGGCCAGTTTTCCGGCGTCGTCGAAACGAACGTCCACCTCGGCGTCGGATTCCCTGAGATAAAACGCCGGAAAAGCGCTGGTCCGATATCCAACAACCGGGACCCCCAGAGTCTCAAGCAACTCACGGGTCGATTCAACGTCGAGGATGGACTTGACGCCGCTGGCCACGACGGCAACGGGGAATCGGGTGAACGCGAAAAGGTCGGCGGAAATGTCGAGACGCTGGGCGAAGCCGTGGTGGACACCGCCGATGCCGCCGGTGGAGAAAACGCGAATTCCGTGTGCCGCGGCGATTTCCATTGTCGCGGCAACTGTGGTGGAAGCGTGCGCGCCCTGGTGCATGAGCGCGCCGAGGTTGGCGGAGTTGGCCTTTGCCACGTTGGGGTATGCCAGCATGGATTCGATCTGTTCGTTCGAGAGACCTGCGATCGCCTTGCCCTCGTAGATGCCGACGACGGCGGGTTCGGCGCCGCATCGTCTGGAAATCGCGGCGAGTTCGCGGGCGAGGGGCATCGCGGCATCGCGGGGAACGCCGTGTGTGAGAATGGTTGATTCGAGAGCCAGGCGGGCCATGGTGCGATTGTGAGAATGCACGGCGGGGATGTCCAATTGCGGCCAGTCAAAAAGCAAACGCCCCGACCAGGGCCGGGGCGTCGCGAAAGCTGTTGGTAGGGATCACCGGCCGGAAGGCCGATGCCACACAATCAAACCATGGCCTTGAGGGCGCGGAGGGCGCGGACCTTGACGACCTTGCGCGCGGGCTTGGGCTTGACTTCCATCATCTCGCCCGGCTTGAAGGGGTTGGGGCGCATGCCGCCCTTGGTGGCCGGCTTCTTGATAACGGTGATCTTCATCATGCCGGGGACGGCGAACATGCCGCAGCCCTTGGCGAGATCGGCCTTGATGATTTCGCTCATCGTGTCGAACACGCCGGCGACCTGCTTGCGGGCCAGACCGGTGTGGGCGGCGATGGTGCCGTAGACATCACCCTTGGAACGCACCTTGGGGGCGGGAACGAGTTTGGGGGCCTTGACTGCTGCGGGTTTCGGTTTTGCCATGAGTCGTCTCCATTGACCTTTCTACGCGCGTCCTCCGGACGCACCTCGGCCCCCGTGAACAACTGTTTTTCACGGGGATTTCGCGGTGTTTGTATCGCAGAACAACACGCTCTGCAAGTCGAACAGGTCAAAAAATCGCCGTTTCCTGCACGAAACGCGTACTTTTTTGGTCGGGTTTGGGGGCGGGAGAAAAGTCCAGGAGCATGGAGGAATGGTCGGAAACGCCGGATTCCCGCCCGGCGTGCGAGTAGCGGGCCGCGGCGAGGCGGGGAAGGAGCGGGCGGGACACGAGAGCCGAGTCAATCCGGAATCCGCTGGAAACCCCTGTTTTTTCAGGCTTTGCGCGAGATCCGCCCGGGGCGAGCCACGTCCATTCGCGGGCGCTTGGTTCAAAGACGCGGTACGCATCGGCGTATCCGAGCGAGCAGACTGTCCCGAGGTGACGGGTGCAGGTGAAGGTGGCGCCCTGCTCGTCGGCGTGGTGGCGGCCGGTATTGAAATCTCCGAAAAAAAGATGTGCACAATCTGCTCTGGCCCGTGCGAGCTCGACCATTCCGAGCCAAAACGCTGCGCGCGCTGATGCCCGAGAGTCATCGGGGACGTGCACGCCGGTCAGCAGAATGTCCTCATCGGCGATGGCGACATCCAGCCATCGCGACTGCTGTCCGGCGGGCGGGTCCGCCGGTTTCGGCGGGGATTTGAGCTCGCGGTTGGAGGCGAGCAGCAGGCCGTTCTTGTGACGGGCGGGGGCGGTGGTCGCCTGGTGAAGAAGGCCGTGATCCGCGAGAATTCCACGGATTTGCCCGCCGATGGTGGTGCGATATTCCGAGAGCAGCACGACATCGGGCTTGTGTTCGAGCAGTGCCAGCACGATGTGGGGCATGCGACGCGAGCCGCCGCCGTGCAGGATGTTCCAGTGGAGCAGGCGGAGCATGGGTCTCTCTCGGGTGCCCGGGTTGCCGAGGCTTGTCATAGGCTACCGGCGATGCAGACACGGGAACCATTGAAATCGGCATTGGTCGTCGCCACGCGTGAGGTCCCCGGCATGCTTGCGGTCGATGCGCCGGGGGTCCGGGTAACTCTGCGCGAAGGACCGAAGGAGAAGCTCGATCGCTCGCGGCTGCTGGCGCACGTGAAGGGCGCGGACGTTGTCATATCGATGTACTCGGACAAGGTGGATGCGGAGTTTCTGGACGCCGCCGGTCTTCAGATTCGGGGCGTTTGCAACCTTGCGGTCGGATACGAGAACATCGATGTCGCGGAGTGCGTTCGCCGCGGGGTGCTGATTGGGAACACGCCGGATGCGGTGACCGAAGGCACGGCCGACATGGCCTGGCTGTTGATTTTGGCCGTCGCCCGGCGGCTGATCGAGGCAGACCGGTACGCGCGGTCTGGCGGCTGGGCGAAGAGTGGCCCGCTCGGGATGGCTGAATTTCTCGGGCAAGATCTGACTGGAAAGACTCTGCTGATCGTGGGCGCGGGGCGGATCGGATACGCGACGGCTCTGCGGTCCCGGGGATGGGGAATGCAGGTGCTGTATGTGGCGAGGACCAATCACCTCGAATTCGAGATGGCGCCGATCGCGGGGCGTCGGGTGGCGCTGCATGAGGGAATGGCGCTGGCGGATGTGGTCAGTATTCACACCCCTCTTACACCGGACACCCGTCATCTGATCGACGGGGCTGCGCTCGCGAATCTCAAGCGGGGCGCGATTCTCGTGAACACATCACGAGGGCCCGTCGTTGACGAGCAGGCGCTGGTTGACGCTCTCAAGGTCGGGCGGCTGTGGGGCGCCGGTCTGGATGTGTTTGAGAGAGAGCCTGAGATTCACCCGGAACTGGCCGGAATGACCAACGTGACGCTTTCGCCGCACATCGGCAGCGCGGCCGCGAGGTTCCGGGCGCTCATGACCAAACTGGCATGCGAGAACGCGGCGGCCATCATCCTGGGCAAGCGGCCGCCTCACGAGGTGACCTCGTAAGTCCGCCCGGTTCACATTCTGCGGGCCGGCTTCTCAACGAACTCGAGTTCGAGGTACCGGGCGACGTAGTCGATGATCGATTGCGCCTCGGGAATTTCGGGGTTGCTCGTGGGCCCCATGGGCTCGAAACGCATGTTCTTGAATCGGACTACCGCTTCCTTCAAAGGCAGGCCGAACTGCAGGGACAGGCTGAATGCGCGGCAGAAGGCTTGGGCCATGCCGCAGATCGTGGAGCCCTCCTTCGCCATCTTCACGAATATTTCGCCCGGGCGCCCGTCCGGATAGAGGCCGACGGTGAGGTAGCCCTCGTGGCGCGCGATCATGAACTTGTGCGTGATCGAGGCCCGCGTGACCGGCATCGTGTCTCGGATTGCAACCATGGGTCCGTCCTTGAACTCAGCCGAGGGATGTGAAACCGGCGCTCCGTCGCCATGCATGGGGCGAAGGTAACGCCGCCGGCCGCTCGGGTCCAGAGCGGCCGGGCCAGTTCTTGGGAATCGGACAGTCCGCACCGGTTGCCGTACATATCGGGCCGGGGTTGTGAACAGGCAGGAATAGGTCTGGCGGGCTTAGAACCTCGGTCGGTGGCGGTCGTACTGGTTCCGAGCGGGGTCCATTTGCCTCAAAGCCCCGAACGGCCGATACTTGTCTTCCTTGAACGAGACTCCATATAGCCCCAGTCCGTTGCGTACCGCGCTCTCCGGGCGTGCGATTTCGTTGCTGCTGGTTCTGGCGCTGGCCGTACAGGTCGGAGTGGGGCTGACGGATTCGGCCCGGCTGGTCCGCGAATCCGAGGGTCAGGCGACGGTCGTGCGGGCCCTGACCGATGCTTTGATTCGCTACGCGGCCCGGCCCGTGAAGAAGCAGGCGGAGCGGCCGGCGAGAGTCTCCACGAGCGAACTTGCCGCGAACTCATCCCTGACGCAGCTTGGCGTGTCGGTGGGAAGGCCGGTGTATTCACGGCTGCTCCGGGACGCGCTGCTCGGTCTGCCTCCGCCGCTGGCTTGATTGGCCGGACGGCGATAGTCGAACACCGAACTAAAGAATCCGATGCGTCGGGCGCCTCCGAGCGTGCCGCGGCATTGGTGTACCGAGGGCAGATTTCCCGCGATTCCGGTTCTTTCGAGGGCCCGGGATTCGCGGGTGACGGAAAGGTCATTCCATGGCAGAGCAAGGCATTCCGGTTGTTGGTTGGATCCTGAACAAGATGATCGGAACGCGCAACGAGCGTTTCGTGAAGCGTTATTCGAACAAGGTTGAGCAGATCACGTCGCGGGAGCCGGAGGTCCGGAAGCTGACGGACGGACAGTTGAGGGCGAAGCTCGGCGAGTTTCGGGCGCGGTTCGACAAGGGCGAGACCGAGGAGAACCTGATGGTGGACGTGTTCGCGGTCGCACGCGAGGCGATGGACCGCGCCGTCGGCATCCGGAACATTTTCAATCCCGCGCTGAACTTCGACGCCTCCCGATTGCCGGAGGCGGCACGGGCGATGTACGAGGAAACAAAGGCGAAGATCGCGACCCTGCCGGACATGGAGCCGACGGGTGATTTTCTGGGCTGCACCGAGCCGATCCCGGGCTGGCGTTATGTCGAGATCCCTGTGGCGCTGTACGAGGCGGTGCGGGAACTGTACAAGGAGAGCCGCCCGCCGTTCCGGGCACGTCCGTTCGACGTGCAGCTGATCGGCTCGATGGTCTTGTGTCAGGGCAAGATCGCGGAAATGAAGACGGGCGAGGGCAAGACGATCGTCGCGCCGCTGGCCTGCTATATGGGAGCGGTTGAGCATTCGCGGATCCATGTTGTGACCGTGAACGACTATCTGGTTCAGCGCGACCGCGACTGGACGTTTCCGTTCTTCTGGGCTTTGGGCATGACGGTGGGGGCGATCCATCCGATGCACATGCAGAACGAGGACGAGAAGCGCCGGATGTACCGATGCGACGTGACGTACGGGACGACGGCCGAGTTCGGGTTCGACTATCTGCGCGACAATATGAAGCGGAGCGTCGAGCAGCAGGTGCAGAAGCGCCGGACGTTCGCGATCGTGGACGAGGTGGACTCGATCCTGATCGACGAGGCGCGGACACCCCTGATCATCTCGGGGCAGGCGCACAACGACAAGCCGCGGTACGAACTGGCCGATCGCCTTGCGCGCCACCTGCTCGAGAAGCAGAAGCCATGGGCCGAGCACGACGAGAAGGTCAAGCATCTTCAGATGCGGGCCAAGGGACTCGAGGGCGACATCCGGCAGGCCCGTGACAAGAGCAAAGTTCCGGCTCTTCAGGCGGAACTGAAGGAAGCGGTGGCGGAGGCCACTCGGGCGGAAATCGAGCGGAACAAGTTCACGCAGTACTTCGAGGTGATGCTGGAGCGCAAGCAGGCGTTCCTGACGCACGACGGCGTGGCGGAGGCGCAGCGGAACGCGGGAATCGGCTCGTTCTATGTCGATGAGAACATGGACCTGCCGCACCTGATCGAGCAGTCGGTGCGAGCGCACGCGGTCTACCAGCGTGACCGGGACTACGTGGTGATCCCGCAGGAGGATCAGTACACGGGGCGGCCGCAGCCGACGGTTGTGATTGTGGATGTGAACACCGGGCGCCCGATGGTGGGGCGCCAGTGGTCGGACGGGCTGCACCAGGCGGTGGAGTGCAAGGAGAAGGTGCCGATCAAGGAAGAGACGCAGACGGTCGCGACGATCACGATCCAGAACTACTTCAAGATGTACAAGCGGCTGGCGGGCATGACGGGCACGGCCGATACCGAGGCGCAGGAGTTCCACGACATCTACAAGCTGGACGTGGTGGCGATCCCGACGAACCGGGATGTCATCCGTCACGATTACAACGATCTGGTCTTCCTGCCGGCCAAGGACAAGTGGAACTACATCACCGATGAGATCAAGGCGTTCCACGACATCGGTCGGCCGATCCTTGTGGGAACGACGAGCGTCGAGAAGAGCGAGACGCTGGGGCAGATGCTGACGCGCAAGCACGCCGTGCCGCACGAGATTCTGAACGCCAAGCAGCACGAGCGCGAGGCGAACATCATCGAGAACGCGGGCCAATTGGGCGCGGTGATGATCGCGACGAACATGGCCGGGCGCGGGACGGACATCAAGCTGGGCAAGATCACGCGTGAGCAGATGCTCGATCACTGGCTGCGGCGAGGTCTCGCGCCGCGGACGCTGACGGTGGACGCGAGCGTGGAGCAATTGCGCGAGGCGATCTACCGGAAGATCGCGCCGCAGGAGATCGATATCCGCAAGAAGGAGGCGGACGAACTCCCGATCGCGGAGCTGGAGCTTCGGCTGCTGCGTGCCTGGGCGGCCAAGCACACGCTCGAATCGCCCAAGACGATCGAGAAGTTGGACGCCGCCAGACTGCGGACTCTTCTCGACGAATCCGGGCGGTTCCTGCTGCACAACATGCGCTGGTTTGACTCGATCGAGGACATGGGAGGGTTGCATGTGATCGGCACGGAGCGCCACGAGGCGCGGCGCATCGACAACCAGCTGCGCGGCCGGTCGGGGCGTCAGGGCGACAACGGCTCGAGCCGCTTCTTCGTCAGCCTCGAGGACGATCTGATGAAGCTCTTCGCGGGCGAGACGACCATGAAGCTGCTCAGCCGCATGGGCATGAAGGAGGGCGAATCGATCGAGCACTCGATGCTCAGTAAGAGCATCGAGAACGCCCAGCGCAAGGTGGAGGAGCGGAACTTCCAGATCCGCAAGCAGGTGCTGGAGTACGACGAGGTGATGGAGCATCAGCGCCAGACGTTCTACGGGCTTCGCCAGCGGGTGCTGGAGGGGCGCGACGTCAAGGGGCTGCTGCTCGACTGGATTCGAGAGAGCATCCAGGACTCGTGCGGGGAGTATCTTGACCACGACTACACGGCCCGGTGCGTCGCCGACTTCGCGAACACGACGCTGGGCGTCACGATCGACCCGAAGCGATTCAAGGGCAAAGAGGCCTATGAGATGGACACGATCATCCGCGAGGAGGCCCGGGCCGATGCGCGCCAGATGATCGAGATCACGCTCGGGGAGTACATGCCGGCGGAGGGGTCGGAGATCCAGATGGACTTCGACGCGAGCGGGCTCATCGCGTGGGCGAAGAGCCGCTTCGGCGTTGAGATCACCGAGGCCGAATTGCACGGGGGGGACACGGGCAACCGGCAGGTTGTGGCCGATCGGCTGCATGCCGCGGCGTGCGAAAAAATCGATACCACGGACCTCTCCGGCATCGAGCAGTACCTGCAGCCTGGCTACGGAGTCAATCAGCTGGTGACCTGGGCGAAGAACAAGCTCTCGGTGGAACTGACGTCCGAAGAGATCGTGCGGGCGGAGAAGGACACGGCCAATCCGCCGACCGCCGTCATCATGAAAAAGGCCGAGGAGCTGTACCTCCAGCGGGAGATTGTGTACCCGGTCGAACTGACGATGGAGCTCGGCCTCATGATCGCCAAGCAGAGCAAGAGCATGCCCGAAGCGCTCGGGTACATCGCGCGCTGGGCGAATACGCGTTACAACGCGGATTGGACGGCGGAAAGCGTTCAGAAACTCGGGCCGCCCGCCAAGGTGTTCGCGGCGCTCAAGGACATGAGCGAGAAGTTCGTCAAGTCCGGCCGGCTCGAAAAGGAGATCGCGGAGGCACTGGCGATCAAGAACGATGACGAATTGGACGAGCACCTCAGGAACCGGTACCACGTCGATGTGGGAGTCACGGAACTGATGCGCTATCTCGAAGGCGAGGAGCGCGCAAACGCGGTGCGGTCGCGGATCGAGAACATCCTGCGGACGGAGCTTTTGCAGCTCGAGCGGATGCTCTGCCTCGAGACTCTGGACTCATCATGGAAGGACCACCTGTACGCGATGGACCAGTTGAGGGATTCGATCGGCTTCCGGGCGTTCAGCCAGCTCGACCCGAGGACCGAGTACAAGCGGGAGGGCTCGCGGATGTTCCGCACGGTGCTCAAGAACATCCAGGAGCGCGTGACCGACATGATCTTTAAGGCCAAGCTCTCGCCGCAGGCGCCGCCCGCGCCTCCTCCTCCGCCCAGAGCACCCCGCATGCCCCCGGGCGGTTCGATCAGCGGGCCTGGGTTCGATGATGTGAACGCGGGGCCGGGCGGCGTGCTGGCCTGAGGTCAGAATGAACAAAGGCCTCCCGACGGCGGGAGGCCTTTTTCGTTTTGAATTGTCGCGGCGGCAAGACCGATCACTCGGCGATCACGCCTTCGGGCAGGCGCGTGGCGGCGAGGTATTTCCTGGCACGGGAGGACTTGTCTTTGCTGTCGATCATGCTGCCGTCGGCGCGATAGCGGATGACCCGGCCGACCTTGCAGAGCTTGGCGAGCGCCTGGTTGATGCTCGACTTGAGGCTGGAAGGGGCGGCGCTGGTTTCGTATCCGACGTCCTTCACGGCGTCGGCGAGTTCGTCGGTGGTGAGGGGTTCGGCGTAGCGATCGAGTTGCCAGACTGAGAGGATTGCCTCGCCCAGGTTCTTTGGCTCCTGGATGTAGGTCGGAGCCCGCCCGGACCTGGGTGCCTGGGAGAGCGGGGCCGGCTTGTTGCCGAGGAGGCCGTCGAACGAGGCCATCTTGTCGCGATTCGCCTTCAGGAGCTTTTCGGCGTACGCCCGGATCTTTGAGACACGCGCTTCCACTTCGGACGCGACGGCGTCGTAGGCCTTTCTAGCCTCGCGCTCGCGGACGCGTTCGTTCTCGATCCATTTCGTGACGTTTTCGAGGGCGCTCCCGAGATCGACGATGGTCATTTCGTTGATCGGCTTGGCGTTTTCGAATGGGAGTGTGTTGCTCATGTGGGCTCCGTTGGTGTGGCTCAACCCAGTGCGAACCCGGCCCGGGCGGAGCATGTGACTTGCTACGCACGCGGCAGTCCGCCGATTTGCGGGCTTGAGATCGAATCAAGATAGGGCACGGGCGGGCTCCCGGTCAATACCTTGGCGTGCCGAAACAACAAAACAAGGGGAAACAGCCGCAGGTTCCATAACGTATGGACTGTCGGCGCCATTCGGGTTTCTTCCGGAGAGGTGGCCCTCCCGGCCGGATCGAGCGATCGTGAGGGCTGCTTAATGTTCGACGGGGCTTCGCGGTCTTTATTCGAAGCGCCGAGATGGGAGTTTCTGATGTCCACGTCCAGCGAGAGGCCAAATTCGAAAGCGCCCTGCCGGGGCTTTACTCTGATGGAACTGTTGGTGGTGATCACCATCATCGCGATCCTCGTGAGCCTGACACTCGCGGCAGGCACCAAGGTCGTGTCGGTCGGGAAGGAGCGGGGCACTCAGTGGGCGCTCCAGACGCTGGACACCTCGCTCGGGGAGTACATCCAGGCGAACGGGTCGATCCCGCCGCCCACAGTCCGGGACCCGCTCGATTCGACCATGCGGATGCCGATCGTGGACGGATTCGTCGTCATGAATGGTGGACCGCGGCTGATGAATTCGACGGCCTGGTACGTCTATCAGCTTCAGGCCGAGGGCAGTTCGGCCTTGGCGGCAGTTCACCAGATCGACGCGCGATTGCGCAAGACGGGCATCGTCGATACCGCCAATGCGAAGTCTGACGAATCACAGACCGGAACGCGGACGACACAGATTCTGGATGTCTGGGGCAATCCGATTCGCTACGTGCATCCGCGATTCGGGGGCACGCACGGCAGCACCAGCAGCAATCCGGGGAAGATCGCCGACGTGCTGGGCGGAACTGCGCTCTACCGGATTGCTGACTTTTTCAGGGACTCCAAGTCGAAGTGGATGCCGGACACAGACGGCAAGTGGAGGGACTCAACTCCGGTAGAATTGAAGGCCAACGAGGGAATCGGCGATTCGGACGGCGGTGCTCCGCCGAATCGCAGGCCGTACTTCTACTCCTGCGGTCCCGATGGCGACCCCGCGACGACGGAAGACAACGTCTACACGGTCCGGCCTGTCTTTCCGCGTTGAGTCCCGCCAGCCCGTGGAACTCGCCCTCCCGATTCGCCCACGCGCGTTGATCGCGCTACGATCGCCACACACCAGCGGGGTGTAGCGCAGCTTGGTAGCGCGTCTCGTTCGGGACGAGAAGGTCGCAGGTTCAAATCCTGTCACCCCGACTTTTTAATGCAAACGCCCGCAGGTTAATGACCAGCGGGCGTTTGTGTTTCCATCACACTTGCCTTCGGCGCAGTCGTCGTGCGTTTCGTGCCTGTCGGCGGTTCGACTGCTATCGCCGTCCGCGGCTCGGTTGAGATCAGACAGTGCGATCAAAGCGATCCAGATTCATCACCTTGTCCCATGCGGCCACGAAGTCGCGCACGAACGCGTGCTGAGAATCTCTGCATGCGTAGACCTCCGCCAAGGCGCGGAGCTGCGAGTTGGAGCCGAAAACCAGGTCAACGATCGTTCCGGTCCACTTGAGGTCGCCCGTCGCACGATCGCGTCCTTCGAACACGCCATCCGCCGTCGCCGACTTCTGCCACTTCGTGCGCATGTCGAGCAGATTGACGAAGAAGTCGTTGGTCAGCGTTTCCGGGCGCCTCGTGAACACGCCGTGCGCGGACCGTCCGAAGTTCGCGTTCAGGACACGCATGCCACCGACCAGCACCGTCATCTCGGGCGCCGTGAGATTGAGCAGGCTTGCACGATCGACAAACATCTCCGCGGCGACCGCTTCGTGCCCCTTGCGGACGTAGTTGCGGAACCCGTCCGCGCGTGGTTCGAGTGAGGTGAAGGAGTCTACGTCGGTGTGCTCCTGCGACGCATCCATGCGCCCGGGCAAGAACGGCACGCGCACATCGTGCCCCCCCGTCTTCGCCGCCGCCTCGATCGCTGCGCAGCCACCCAGGACGATCACGTCCGCCAGCGAGACCTGCTTCCCCCCCGACTGTGCGCTGTTGAAGCTCTTCTGGATCGCTTCCAGCTTCTGCAGGACCCGGGCCAGTTCGGCGGGTTGGTTGACCTCCCAGTTCTTCTGCGGCGCGAGGCGAACGCGTGCACCGTTCGCCCCGCCGCGCTTGTCGCTTCCGCGAAACGTCGCGGCCGACGCCCAGGCCGTCGTGACCAGTTGAGAGATCGTCAGCCCTGCGGCGAGGATTAAGGCCTTCAGCGAGGCGATGTCACTTTCATCAATCAGCGTGTGATTGACGGCCGGGATAGGGTCCTGCCAGAGGAGCACTTCGGCCGGGACCTCCGGCCCGAGGTACCGTGCGCGAGGGCCCATGTCGCGGTGCGTCAACTTGAACCACGCGCGGGCGAACGCATCGGCGAATTGATCCGGGTGCTCGAAAAACCGGCGCGAGATCTTTTCATAGACCGGGTCGAAGCGGAGCGACAGATCCGTGGTCAGCATCGAGGGCGCGTGGCGCCTCGACGGGTCGTGCGCGTCGGGCACCAGGCCGGCGCCCGCGCCATGCTTGGGCCTCCACTGGTGCGCACCCGCCGGGCTCTTGGTCAGTTCCCATTCGAAACCGAACAGGTTTTCGAAGAAGTTGTTGCTCCACTTGGTCGGCGTCCTGGTCCAAGTGACTTCGAGTCCGCTCGTGATCGTGTCGCCGCCCTTGCCGGAGCCGAATCTGCTCGTCCAACCCAGGCCCTGTTCCTCGATGCCGGCGGCCTCTGGCTCGGCGCCAACCAGTTTCGCGTCACCGGCGCCGTGTGCTTTGCCAAACGAGTGCCCGCCGGCGATCAGCGCGACGGTCTCCTCGTCATTCATTGCCATGCGGGCGAATGTTTCGCGGATATCTCGTGCCGCGGCGAGGGGATCGGGGGTTCCGTTGGGGCCTTCCGGGTTCACGTAGATCAGGCCCATCTGCACCGCCGCAAGAGGATTCTCGAGCTCGCGATCGCCGCTGTATCGCTCGTCCGCCAGCCACTTCTTCTCGGAGCCCCAGAACGTGCTTTCGTCGGGCTCCCATACATCTTCGCGCCCTCCGGCGAACCCGAATGTCTTGAAACCCATCGATTCGAGAGCGACGTTTCCGGCGAGGATCATGAGATCAGCCCATGAGATTTTCCGGCCGTATTTCTGCTTGACAGGCCACAGCAGCCGCCGCGCCTTGTCGAGGTTGACGTTGTCGGGCCAGCTGTTGAGCGGGGCGAATCGCTGCTGACCGGATCCGGCACCGCCGCGCCCGTCGCCGATTCGGTACGTACCGGCGCTGTGCCACGCCATTCGAATGAACAAGGGACCGTAGTGCCCAAAGTCCGCGGGCCACCAGTCCTGCGAGTCGGTCACCAACGCCAGGAGATCCTTCTTCACGGCCTTTAGGTCGAGATTCTTGAACTCCTCCGCGTAGTTGAACGCCGCGTCCATGGGGCTTGACAGGGAAGAGTTCTGGTGCAGAATTTTCAGATTCAGTTGCTTGGGCCACCAGGCCGCGTTCGTCGGAGAGCCGGAAACCGCGTTCCGGTGAGCACCGGCCGCGAACGGGCACTTGCTTTGGTTCTCTTGCATGTTCAGTTCCTTCTGTGTGGTTCAGCGTCACGCTGGTCAGGTCACTCACATCCGCGATACCGAGATGCTCACTCGTTGGCGGGGCTTCGCTTCACGGTGAGGCACCTCGGGCACGTTCCCCAGTAGATCACTTCCGCCTCTTCAACCTGAAAACCCGAGGTGTTGGCGGCGGTCAAGCACGGGGCATCGCCGACAGCGCAATCGACGTCGACCGTGATTCCGCAGGTGCGACAGATCAGGTGGTGGTGGTTGTCGCCAACGCGATTCTCGTAACGGGCGGGCGACCCGGCGGGTTCGATGCGCCGGATGATGCGTTTTTCAACCAAGATTGCGAGGGCGTCGTAGACCGCCTGACGCGAGATGGCACCGATTTTCGCTCGTACATCCTGGGCAACGTCTTCCGCTGTGCAATGAGGCCGGGCTGAAACCGACCCGAGCACCGCCAAACGCTGAGCCGTGACTTGAACGCCGTGTTTTTGGAGGAGCAGGGCGGACGGATCAGTCATGCCCGGACCATAGCCCGATTCTGGACTGTGTCAAGAATTGGTTTAATTCCAATACTGTTGCCTTGTGATACCGCTGCTGAAGTGGGACGGTGCTGTGAGATTCCGGTGCCGATCGAGGATTTTGCCCATGGAATAGGAGACCATGATCCGCATCCGGTCACCGAACTGTTACATCCAATGCAGCGCGCAATCGCCCGAAGGGCGGCGGCAAATTGGGGATGGGCAGGAAACGGCGTGAGCGTGGTCTCCGCGGGCGGCCGGTGTCCGAGACCGCGGATCAGGACGTCGAGTGGACCTTCAATCTCGAGTTGCGGCTGGCGCGGCGGCGCCTCTCCGATCTACTCGCAGGTGAACAGTGCGCAGAAGGTCATCCAGCCCCAACTGCTGGCGTGCATTATTCGAAGGTGGAGTCTGTCCCCTCGGCCGTCGTGAATGCGGAATAGCCGGGGGATCGCCGAGTCGATCGCCGCAACTCCGAAAGCAATGGAATGGTGATGCATCAGTACAGCATCGCACCCCGACCGGGAAATGGCCAGTCCCGCGATCCTCCCGCGAGGATGAGCCGGGGCATGGCAATCAGCGGCGAATGGTCTGCGCTCCCGGGCGCTCACTCTGCCACGCCGAGAATGAACGGTATTGCCGGCCCCCAGAGGCGGACTCTCTCTTGGAATAGCCTGAATCCCGTCTTGCCACCGCGAACTGGAAAAAGCCCGTCGAAGATCGCTTCGGAAGCGTGACTAATTTTCGAGACAGAAATCCCGACTGTCGGACGGCGACGCAAGCAGACGGATAGAAGGATTCTTCGGTTGGTGGCGTGCCTCGTGTGATTCTGCGTGCTTGCCAACGATTCCGAGGGTGGTAGCCGTGGAGGGCGAACCGATTCTGTTGGAGTGAACCCCATGGGCCAAAGGAAGTTCACGAAGTCGCCAGAGGGTGGAGCGCGGGATAGCGCCAAGCGGGCCTTTGCGGGGGCGGCCACGCCGCGCGGGGAGATGGCTGGGCAGTCGTTCAAGAAGAAGGCCGTTTCCGCGCGGGATCACCTTGCAATACCCAGCTCCAACTCTCAGGTGATGATCCAGCGCACGAGCGAGCCCGGGGATTCCAAACCCGCTTCCAAGATTCGCTTCATCGCGACACTTTTGTCGCCGCGGCGAAAAACCGGGAAATCCGTTTCCTGGACGTTTCTGAACTTGCCACCGAACGCCAGTGCGATGCTCCCTTCGCGCGGCATGACGTCCGTTGAAGGGACCTTCAACGGCATTCCCTTTCGAGCCACGCTCGAGCCGAACGGTCAGGGAGGTCACTGGCTCAAAGTCGATCGGAAGATGCGAGAAGGCGCGGGCGCGAAGGCGGGCGATGTTGTCACGCTGGAAATCACGCCCGCGTCATCAGAGCCGGAACCCAGGGTGCCGGCGGATCTGCGAAAGGCTCTCGCGGCAGATCCGAAGGCGCGGAAGTTGTGGCCGGGTCTCACTCCCGCCGCACGCCGAGATTGGATTCAATGGATCGTCTCCGCCAAGCAGGCAGCGACGCGAGCACGACGAATTGGAAATGCCTGCTCGATGCTTGCTGCCGGGAAGCGACGGCCTTGCTGCTTCGACCGGTCTGGCATGTACAGCAAGAGTCTCAGTTGTCCCGAGGCTGACGCCACCTGAAGTGATGCGGGGGGCGACGGAAGCGCTCTGGCGCGACCCGTCGGCGACATCTTCTCCCGCCGGCGAGTGCGGCAAGAACGGCTTGTGATGCGACGGTCCTCGGTTCCGTGGCAACCGCGGCTATTCCGATTTTCCCACGTACACCACGAAATCCGCGCGGCCATGATCATCGCTCTGGAGGGAATCGGACCAGGCATCGACCACGCTCACCGTTACCACCCCGGTGCCGGGGCGGATCCTTCTCAGCGCCTGCACTAGTCCGCCGTAGAAGTCACTATGGAACCGACCGACGACATGGACCACCGGGCGGCCGTCCGTATCGATCCCGCGACCAATCGAGTCGGCCATTGTCCAGTCCCAGAGCGACTGAGCGCGGAATGCGGCCTCCAGCCGTGTTTTCAACTCCTCGGCCGATTCCTTCTTGGCGGGCCCGCCGTGCGAGGCCATCGCCGGGTCGGACATGACAGCCTCGAAGTCGGTCCGGTACTTCCCGGTCGGCAATTCATCCGGAATGCGGAACATGCGTCGTTCCTCCGGCGTCAGCGTGGTGAGATAGGAATACGGCTCTTTCCGGGCGGCGGTGACATAGGTCCGGGGCGCATTTGATGCGATTACAGGTCTGGCGTGCGACTTGGCGGTTTCGACCATGGCGCGGTGCCCGGGCGGGTAGGTCTCTTCCGAAGTCCGCCCGGTTGCTTTCAGGAACAACGCTTCGCTCCACAGGCCTTTGAGGTAATCGTCCAAACGCGACTGCTCATCGCGGTTGAAAAACTCCATGCTCAGCACCGCTTGGTTGCGTTGGGCGAGGACGTCGGCCCACAATTCCGAAGCGAACGCAAGCCCCAGCTTGTGCCCGTGGTTCTCGCCGATGACCACGGCATCGGCGCCTGCCGCTGCTGCAACCAGCGAATCCCACGCGACTGGCGAGCCGTCGTTGCCGCGAAAGATCTTGACCGTTCGCGCTTGGCGGGCGAGGGTGGGATCGGGCGGTTTTGGCGTTGAGACGGTCACGTCCGGATGACGCGGAGTTGTTGAGCAGCCCATCCCGGCAGTCAGAACCCCCGCGAGCAGCCCAACCACGACGAATTGGATCAACGTGTTCATGCGGAAGCATCGTACCGGAGTTTCGGCATACGACGCGACCGAAGGTGGACGCGATTTCCCAGGCCCGCCATCCCTACTCCCGGAGGTCGCGATAGAAGTAGGTTGTGCTGCACGGGCGGCCGTCGGGGAAGAGTGCGAAGTCGGGGATATCTCCCACCCGTACCCATCCGAGGCGGGTATACAGACGAAAGGCATCTCCGTCGGTCACGGCGTCAAGCACCAGCAGAGTCTTCCCGGAGTTCCGGGCTGCGGTCTCGGCTTCCCGCATGAGTGCGGCGCCAAGCCCCGATCGGCGGGCACGGCGGTGGACGAGCATCTTCGCGAGGTCTGCCCGGTGCGGCTGGTTTTCCGGGAGGTCGAAGATGAGTTGAACGGTGCCGCAGATGCCTTGGGAGTCTGTGGCGACGAGAAGCAACCGCTTTCCGATTTCAACGTCGGCGGCGACTCTTTTCCAAAAATCTTGCGCGCGATCTCGCGTGAGCGGATGCATGAAGCCGATCGAGGCACCGCCCTCGACGCAGTCCATCACCACGTCGGCCAGCTCGCGGACTTCCGCGTCTTGTACCAATTGCAGACGCTTCAGTTTCCATTGGGGCGCGGGCATGCGTGTAGGGTACCTTTGGAGACTGTCGCGGGCCGGAACTGCTTGTATGCTGGGATCGACGTGGTCATTCGAGAAGGCAATGTCGGTGATGCGGAGGCGATCGCCGCGATCCGCGAGCGGACCATCCGGACCGTGGTTGCGCCGCTTGGACTTTACACTCCGGCCCAGATCGAGGCCTGGGTTTCGGGCTTTGATGGCAAGCGCGTCTTGCAATTGATGAATCTGGGCACCTATCTGGTCGCGGACGAAGCGGGACGGGTCGTCGGCTTTGGGCGGCTCGAGATTTCGTCGGCGGGCGTTGGGGTGATTCGCGGGATCTTTGTCGACTCCGATTGCGTCGGGCGGGGGATCGGCGGTGGCGTTGTTCGAGCTCTGATCGAGCTTGGCCGCTCGCGTGGCATGCGGTCGTTTGAGTTGGTTTCGACGCTTAATGCACGCGGGTTTTATCAACGCCTTGGCTTTCGTAGCCTCGGAGAGGTGTGCCATACGACGGTCAATGGCGCGATAATCCCG
Source organism: Phycisphaerales bacterium (assembly GCA_044221315.1). Lineage (GTDB taxonomy): Bacteria > Planctomycetota > Phycisphaerae > Phycisphaerales > UBA1924 > JAFEBO01. The sequence goes on from JBGAPK010000009.1 coordinate 96,836, forward strand.
GGATATCGCATGGAGCGAGATGCCGAGAAGCCTTGACGCAGTTCTGGGTCGATAGAGAGAATTGTCAAGCAACCGTGCGAGCCGACGCCGAACAATTGCCACATGCCAAGTCACGCATTGATTGGATTGGCTTTGGTCGTATGCACTTTTTCCCTGCCGCGGGTTTGCCTATCGGGCACACCCACGCCCGGAGAGGTAAGCGTGCCGGACTTTGGTCCGAATGTGCTGCTTTTCGAACCTTCCACACCGGACATGCAATCTCGGCTCGACGCCGTGTTCGCAGAGCACGAGCGGGCCGAGTTCGGCTCGGAGCGCATCGCGATTCTGTTCAAGCCGGGCAGTTATGAACTCGACGTGCGTGTCGGCTTTTACACCCATGTGGCCGGATTGGGACTGTCACCCGATGATGTTGTTCTCAAGGGAGGAGTTCGAGCGACTGCAGAATGGAGAAATGGCAACGCGACCTGCAATTTCTGGCGCTGCGCGGAGAATCTGGCAGTGCAGCCGGCAACACCGGAGACCCCCATGGTCTGGGCGGTCTCTCAGGCGACCGGACTGCGGCGTGTCCACGTGAAGGGAAATCTGAACCTTTCAGTCGACGGCTGGTCCAGCGGCGGATTCATCGCTGATTCGGTGATCGATGGCATCGTCACGTCCGGCTCCCAGCAGCAATGGCTCAGCCGCAACACGCAATGGAGTGCGTGGCGTGGCGGCAACTGGAACATGGTGTTTGTGGGTGTGACGAATCCCCCATCGGGAGATTGGCCGGAGAAACCGTATACGGTCATCGAGAAGACGCCGATTCGCTGCGAGAAGCCGTATTTGCACATCGATCGCGAGGGGCGCTTCGGCGTGGTGGTTCCCGCGATCGCGCGCGACACCATCGGTGTCTCGTGGAGGTCGGAGTCTCGGGCGGAGAAGTCCGTTTCGCTGGATGATTTTCACATTGCGCGCGCCGACAAGGACACGGCGGCGACGATAAATAGCGCCTTGGAAGCAGGGAAGCATCTCCTGCTCACGCCGGGGATCTATCGATTGGACGGAAGCATCCGGGTGCGTCGAGCGGGAACGATCGTGCTCGGGCTTGGATTTCCAACGCTCGTCGCGGAGAAGGGGATTGTGCCGCTCGTGCTTGACGACGTCGATGACGTGCGGGTGAGCGGGATTCTGGTGGAAGCGGGAGAGTCGGAGTCGCCGGCGCTGATACGGATCGGCGAGCCCGGCGACAAGGCTCGCCACGGCGAGAATCCGATTGTGCTTTCGGACATCTTCTGCCGGGTTGGTGGTGCGGCCAACGGCGTCGCTCGGACACTCGTGACGATCAACTCAAGCGACGTGGTGGGCGACAACCTGTGGCTGTGGCGGGCGGATCATGGTGCGGGCGCGAAGTGGGAGTCAAACAGAAACGCGAACGGGCTGGTGGTGAACGGCGACGATGTCACCATCTATGGGCTGTTTGTGGAGCACCAACAGGAATACCAGACGCTCTGGAACGGAAATGGTGGGCGGGTCTATTTCTATCAGTCGGAGATGCCTTACGACCCGCCGCGGCAGGAGGATTGGATGAGCGGCACAAAGCGGGGCTACGCGTCGTACAAGGTGGCGGATACGGTGACGTCGCACGAGGCGTGGGGCCTGGGGGTGTACTGTGTGTTCAACGCCGGTCCGATCATCGCGGATTCCGCGATCGAGGCGCCCGATGCGCCGGGGGTGAAGCTGCATCACATGATCGCGGTACGGCTAAACGGGAAGCCGGGAAGCGGGATCGGCCATGTGCTCAATGACAGGGGTGATCCAGTCATCACAACCCAAACATCACGGCTGAAATAGACGAGAGCATCCCGGCGAGATCTGGGCCCGAGCCGGGGGACGAGGCCGGCATGGACGTGGCGCGGGATCAGTCCGTGCTAGCATCGGCGCATGCCGACATTCGAACCGGACAACTACATCGATCACTTCGTGGCGCTGGTGCTGAGTCACGTCGGGCGTGAATATCCGAACAAGCTTGATCATGTCATCAACGACGGCACAGAGGTGAAGGGCCCTCGCGACCTTCATCCGATTTTCTTCGGGTCGTTCGACTGGCACTCTTGCGTGCACGGGTACTGGCTCTTGGCGAGGGCGCTACGACGATTCCCCTCTCTCGCGCAGGCGGACGATATTCGACGGCTGCTGAACGAGCGGCTGACCCGCGACAACATCGCGGTCGAGGTCGCATATCTCGGTCAACCCCTCCGGCAGACTTTCGAGCGCACGTACGGCTGGGCGTGGTTGCTCAAGCTTGCCGCAGAGTTGAATCTGGAATCGCCACGGGTCGGCGAGCCTGCGCCCCTCACGGAGCGTCGGGCGGAATTCAGCCGTTGGTCACAAACCATGGCTCCGCTCGCCGGCGCGTTTGTGGAGCGATTTCTCAAGTACCTGCCAAAGGCGACGTATCCGATTCGGGTCGGAACACACCAGAATACGGCGTTCGGGCTGGCGCTCGCCAGCGACTATGCGCGGGCCGTGTCCGACAATGCCTTGTTGGACATGCTCGAGTCAAAGGCCCGTTCGTGGTATCTCAAGGACGCGTCCTACCCGGCGTGGGAGCCGGACGGCACCGACTTTCTGTCGCCCGGCCTGATGGAAGCCGAGTGCATGCGCCGACTGCTCCCGAAAGATGAGTTCTTGCCTTGGCTCGATCGTTTCTTCCCGGCGTTCAAGGCGGGAGAGCGTGAACCCGCGACGCTTTTCTTGCCGGCGACCATCAGCGACCGGACCGACGGACAGATTGTGCACCTCGACGGGCTCAATCTCAGCCGGGCGTGGTGCTGGCGTTCGATTGCCCGAGCGGTCCCCGGGACCGACCCGCGTCGGGCGATGGCCGAGGCCGCGGCGTCGGAACATCTCGCGGCGGCGCTGCCGCACGTGACCGGGGACTACATGGGCGAACACTGGCTCGCGACATTTGCGCTGCTTGCGCTGACGGAATAGCCGATCGGGTAGGATGCGTGCTCTGGCCCACGGAGACGCGGCATGAACCCGGAACAACTCGTGACGGCGCTTGAGTTCAAGCGTGAGGGAATCAGCCAGTTGCCGATCGTCAGCACGCTGCTGGCGGCGCTCGCGATGGGTGGCGTGACGGCGCTTATCACCTCCCAGGAGCGGGGCCGGCTGCGGGCGTGGCTGCTGGTATCGTTGATGGTCGCGTCGCTGATCTTTGTGTTTGCGACGGTGGTGGGGGCAATGATCCTGCCCGCGATGAAACGGGCCGGAGTGCACACCAGCCCGGCGCACAACCAAGCGCTGATTAATCTGAGCCGCGTGGTTATCTGGACACTCTTGGGCGGGATCCTGATGCTGTTTGGGGCGCTCGGGGCGCTTGGTTTCATCGTGTCGCGCCGGGTGGGATGGTGGGTGCTTGCGGCGGCGGTAGGTATCTTGGGCCTCTTTGCCGCGTGCTGCGTCTACCTCGACCGCGCGATGGGATGGTAGTTTTGGCCGGTTCGCTCCCGGGCTTACACTGGGCAATGGCCTTCGAGCGGTTCACCATCGATGCCGACATCGCCCGCGCCCACACGCTTCCCGGGCGGGTGTATAACGATCCGGCGTTGTACGAACTCTGCCGCGAGCGGGTCTTTCGGCGATCGTGGCAGTTTGTCGGAAGCGCGGAAAGTGTGAAGGTGCCGGGCCAGGTGCATCCGTTCACCCTTCTGCCCGGATGCCTCGATGAGCCGGTCTTGCTGAGCCGGGACTGGGACGACCGGGTGCATTGCCTTTCGAATGTGTGTACGCACCGGGGCACAATTCTGTGTTCACAGGGCGGCGTCGAAAAGTCGTTGATCTGCCGCTACCACGGACGCCGATTCGGATTGAACGGGGTGTTCCAGTACATGCCGGAGTTTGAAAAGACCGTCGGGTTCCCGTCTGAGGCGGACAACCTCAGCCGTATTCCGTTCGGCGGGTGGGGCACATCCGGCGTGTCGGAACAGAGTGTCCAGAGCGAGACGTTCCTGTTTGCGTCGGTTGCGCCCGCGGGAGGGCTCGGCGCGGTGATCGAGCCGATGGCCAAACGGCTCGCATGGATGCCGTTCAATGAGTTCAGATTTGACGCGGCACGATCGCGTGATTACTTGGTGCACGCCAATTGGGCCTTGTACATCGACAACTATCTCGAGGGTTTCCACATTCCCTTCGTGCATGCTTCGCTGAACGACGCGATCGACTACGGTCAGTACTCGACTGAACTCTTCACCCATTGCAATCTTCAGCTCGGAATCGCCAAGCCGGGCGAAACCGTCTTTGATCTGCCGCAGTCCTCACCCGACTTTGGCCGCCCGGTCGCGGCATATTACTGGTGGCTGTTCCCGAACACGATGTTCAATTTCTATCCGTGGGGTCTGTCCGTCAATGTCGTCCAGCCGTTGGCGCACGATCGCACGCGGGTCAGCTTTCTTTCATACGTCTGGGACGAGAGCAAGATCTCGCAGGGGGCCGGCGCAGGACTGGATCGCGTCGAAAGGGAGGACGAAGTGGTGGTCGAAGCTGTTCAGCGCGGCACGCGCGGATCGTTTTATTCTCGAGGAAGATACTCGCCGACCCGTGAGCAGGGCGTGCATCACTTCCATCGACTTCTGGCCGACGCGTTGTTCGACCGGGCCAATGCTCCATCCTGACTTCACACTCTTCATCGGAGGTCATCGTGTCGCAATATCAAGCCACCGTCCGCTGGGATCGCAGGGGCGAGGTATTCATCGACAACAAGTACAGCCGGGCGCACGCCTGGCAGTTCGACGGCGGCGCGGTCGTTCCGGCGTCGTCTTCACCGCATGTGGTTCGAGTTCCGCTCTCTGATCCGGCGGGCGTAGACCCGGAGGAGGCGTTCATCGCCTCGCTCGCGAGTTGTCACATGCTTTGGTTCCTGTCACTCGCCGCAAAGCGGGGATACGTGGTCGATCGCTACACCGATGATGCGATCGGTGAGCTCGACAAGGACCCGGAAGGAAGAATCGCGATGACCGTGGTGACGCTGCGGCCGCGGGTGGTCTTTTCCGGCGAAAAGCAGCCCAACCCTGATCAAGTCGCCGATCTGCATCACCGCTCGCACCACGAGTGTTACATCGCGAACTCGGTGAAGACCGAGGTTCGGTGTCAGCCGGTCGGCGAGTGACGGGCTTTCCGGTAGTCGGTTGTTGAGTTCGGTCTGAGGGACAGCGCGTGCAGCCATCATCTCGCGGACGGATTCTCCGCACGCCTCGAAGACGTGCCCGGTCCTTCCTATACTCGCCGACTTTTTCAGAAGGATTCTCATGCTCCGTCGCACGCACACCTGCGGCCAACTCCGCGATACCGATGTCGGTCAGACCGTTACACTCAACGGCTGGGTCCATTCGCACCGCGGGCACGGCACCGGCCTGGTTTTCATCGATCTCCGCGATCGCTACGGCCTGACGCAGCTCGTCTTCGACGGCGACGACTCCCACAAGGGCATGCTGGAGATCGCCGACAAGCTCCGCCACGAGGATGTGATCGCGGCAAAGGGCAAGGTGCGAGTGCGCACCGGCGGCGAAAACCCCAAGCTCCAGACCGGCAAGATAGAGATCGTGATCGAGGAACTGGAAATCCTCAATAAGGCGGAGACGCCCCCGTTCCTGCCCGACGACAACCCGCAGGGCGGCAAGCTTCCGAACGAAGAACTTCGCCTTGAGTATCGGTATATCGATCTGCGTCGTCCGAAGATGCAGCACATCCTCGGCACACGCGCCAAGGCGCTCAAAGTCACCCGGGACTACTTTTACGACAACGGCTTTCTCGAGATCGAAACGCCGATTCTGTACAAGAGCACGCCCGAGGGCGCGCGTGAATTTCTCGTTCCCAGCCGGCACCAGCCGGGCGAGTGGTACGCGCTGCCGCAGAGCCCCCAGCTTTTTAAGCAGATCCTCATGGTGGCGGGCGCCGACCGTTACCTGCAGATCTGCCGCTGCTTCCGTGACGAGGACCCGCGTGCCGACCGTCAGGCCGAGTTCACGCAGATCGACCTTGAGATGTCGTTCGTGCGGCGCGAGCACGTGATGGAGATGATGGAGGGGTTCGTGCGCCGCCTCTGGAAGGACATGTGCGGCTACGACGTGCCGCCGATCCGCAAGATGCCGTACCGCGAGGCGATGGAGGACTACGGGATCGACCGTCCCGACACGCGCTATGACCTCAAGATCAAGGACATCTCCGAGATTGCGGCCAAGTCCGACTTCGGTGTGTTCAAGGACGCTCTTGCAAAGGGCGCCGACCGCCCGAAGTACAACAGCGCCAAGGGCGTGGTGAAGGCCCTGCGTGTGCCCGGCGGTGCGGAGAAACTGACCCGCAAGATCACGGACGGCTACACCGAATTCGTAAAGGGATTCGGTGCCGGCGGCGCCGCGGTCGTCAAGATGAACGCGCAAGGCGTGCTCGAGACGGGCATCGCCAAGTTTGTCGAGCCGATCAAGGCGGAATTGGTCGCGGCGCTCGGCATGCAGCCGGGAGACACGGTGTTCTTCCTGGCGGATGCCTACTCGATTGCGACGAAGGCGATCGGTGAACTCCGCCAGAAGGTTGCACGCGACATGGGGCTCATTCCCAAGTCCGGCGCCGAAGGCGGGCCTTGGAATTTCCTGTTCGTGATTGATTTTCCGATGTTCGAGAAGAACAAGGAAACGGGAAAATGGATCGCGATGCACCACCCGTTTACAGCGCCCCGCGACGATCAGGCAGAAGCTTTCGTCAAAGCCGACGTGAACGATGACGTACTCATCGAGTCGATCGTCTCGGCCGGGTACGACATCGTGCTGAACGGCCAGGAAATCGCGGGCGGCAGCGTGCGAATTCACGACGGCGCGGTCCAAAGCAAGGTGTTCCAGTTGCTCGGTCTCTCCCCGGCGCAGGCGGAGGAGAAGTTCTCGTTCCTGCTCCGCGCCTTGAAATTCGGGGCACCTCCGCACGCCGGCATCGCGTTCGGGTTCGACCGTCTCATCATGAACTTCGTCGGGACCGACAACATCCGCGATGTCATCGCCTTCCCGAAGACGCAGACGGGAGCCGATCTCATGACCAAGGCGCCGTCGCCCGTCACGGATCAGCAGCTCAAGGACCTGCACGTGGCGAGCACGTTCAAGCCCCACTAGGCACGAGGACGCTCCTTTTCGCGCCGAATCGCAAACTCATGGACTGGGGATGAGAATCGTTCCTCCGTTCTCGGCGTCACGTTTTCCTTCGATGCACTCGAGGATGACTTGTGCGACCGAGTCCGGCGGAAGAGCCCGTCGCCGCGGGAGTGTGCCCTCTCCGAACATGCTCCTCAGGAGCGCGGTCTCGACCGCTCCGGGCGCAACGGTGAAGGCGCGAACGCCGTGACGTCCCTGCTCGTTTATCACGGATTTGACGGTGAGCATCATGCTGGCCTTCGCCGCGGCGTACGCGTAGAGCCCGGGGAACGGATTGACCACCGCCATCGAGGCCACGTTGACGATGCAGCCAGTCCTCTGTGCGACCATGTGCGGGAGAGCCCGGGCGATCGCTACGCACGGCCCGATCGCATTGACCCGGAAGATCTCCTCGATCTCCGCGGCACCGTACTCGGCGATCGGCTTGAGGTTGGTCCACCCCGCGTTGTTGACGAGCACGTCGATCCGTCCGAGTTGTTCGAGGGCGGATGCGATCATGGCTTCAACCTCCGCGCTCAGCCCGATGTCGGCAACGTGAACAACCGCACCTGAGACGCTTGCCGCCGCGGCATCCAGGTTGGAGCGATTTCTGCCGACCAGCATCAGGCGAAAACCTGCCTCCCGAAGCAGGCGGGCCGTGGCAAGGCCGATCCCCGAGCCCGCTCCGGTGACGATGGCGGTCTTTGAAACGGCATTCGTGTTCATGACCGATTGTTCGGCGGACGGATCGGGCCGGATGCAGGTATTCCGGCGAGCGAAGTCTCTAGACTCTCGGTGTGACGTTCCGCATTCTTTCACTCTTCGGGGCGCTCCTGATCATCCTCGGGGTGCCCTTCCTGTTGCGCCCGACCAATGCGCCGAGCAATGCGGGCAAGGACGTTGCGCGGCTCATCATCATGACCCCGCATGTTTCGCAGATTTCCTCAGAATTCGGCCCGGCGTTCGAGGCTTGGCACAAACGTACTTACGGCACGCCGGTCGCGATCGACTGGCGCGGGCCGCTCGGCACGAGCGAGATTCTCAAGCTGCTGCAGAGCCAGTACAACGCGGCAATCCGGCGCGGAACACTCAAGCCCGACGGCTCGTGCCCGGTTGCAACTGTGGATTACGACCTGATTTTCGGCGGTGGCGCCTTCGATCATGGTCGGCTGAAGTTGGGCGAGGGGGTGACAGTTTCCATCCGGGATGGAGACAAGGCTTCAACCAAGAACGTGCCGATGTCCGTTCCGGCGGGGTTTTCCCAGAAACAACTCGACGAGTGGTTTGGCGAGAACCGGATCGGTTCGGCACTTTTGTACGACCCGCAGCAGTACTGGATCGGCAACGTTCTGTCGGGATTTGGCATCGTCTTCAACCGCGACCTGCTCCAGCGCATGGAACTGCAGGACCCAACGTCATTCGAGGATCTCACCAACCCTCGGCTTCAGGGAATGGTCGCGCTCGCCGATCCGCGCCAGTCGGGGTCGATCGCAACCGCCTTCGACTCGATTCTGAGCAACTATGGCTGGGAAAAGGGCTGGCGAATACTCCGCGAGATGTGCGCCAACGCCCGGTATTTCACAAACTCCTCCACCAAACCGCCGATCGATATCAGTCTCGGTGAAGGCGCTATCGGTCTTGCGATTGATTTTTACGGGCGCAGCCAGGCGCAGGCGATCGCCAGTCCGGGTGAAGATCCCGCCCACGTCCGGGTCGGGTACATCGATCCCAGGGGAACTGCGTCTATCGATACCGATTCGATCTCCATTCTTCGAGGCGGCCCGAATCCCGAAATCGCGAGAAGGTTCGTCGAGTTCGTACTGACCATCGAGGGGCAAGCGCTCTGGGATTTTCCCATTCAGAGCGCCGCCTCGCCGGTGCTCGACGGCGTAACGCTCGGACCGAAGCACTACAAACTCCGGCGAATGCCGATCCGACGCATCATGTACGAGAAGTACGCGAAGGAACTGGTCGACAAGGTGGACCCGTACGACATCGCCTCGACGGTCAAGCCCGCCGGATGGCGATCCGCGATCGGAGTGATGATGGGCGCGTTCGCGATCGATAACTCCGATCTGCAGCGTGCCGCATGGAACGCGCTGAACCGTGCTAAAGCCGAACCGGCGTTTCCGAGAGATATTCTGGCCCAGATGGAATCGGACTTCTTTGCGTGGCCGATGACGCCGGGTGCGGACGGCAAGGAAGTCGCGTTCACGCCGGAAACCTGCCAGTCGATCGTCTCCTCCTGGAAATCCCCGGGAGCACAAAGGCGCTGCGAAATCGCCTACACGAAGTTCTTTCGTGACAAATACGAACACATGCTTTCCCTGTACGGGAGCGCCCGAAAAGAGCACTGATCGGGGAGGTCGATGCCCCGCGTGCCGATAGAGTGTCATGGTGCCTCACCCGAGCACAAACCCGTCCGGAACGAGCTTCACAAAGATCGTCGCCACGATCGGGCCGGGGAGCGAATCTCCGGAGACGGTCCGCAAGCTCATCGAGGCGGGCGTCGCCATCTTTCGTTTCAACTTCTCGCACGGCGATTTCGCCGCCCACGAAAGACGGCTCGATGTTGTCCGCCAGACGTCCGCCGAAATGGACCGCCCGATCGCGTGTCTCGGCGACCTGCAGGGCCCGAAGATTCGCGTCGGGCGGGTTGAAGCTCCCGGGATAGAGATCATGCCCGGCCAGACCGTGGTGTTTCGCAACGACCTGGACGTTGCGCGCGTTGAAACGGCGCCCTCGCGCGAAACCGTTGTCGTTCTTCCGACAACGTACGCCCCGATCGTCCTCGAGGTCGAGCCCGGTCAAAGGGTCCTCATCAACGATGGCGCGATCCGGCTGCTCGCACTGTCGGGCGATCGGATGGACGAGCTCCGCTGCACGGTTACGGTGGGTGGCCTTGTCACCAGCGGCAAGGGAATCAACCTCCCGCAGAGCGTCGTCGCGGCGCCCGCAATCACGGATCGTGATTGGGAGTGCGTTGCTTGGGCGGTGGACAATCAACTCGACTTTCTGGCCCTTAGCTTTGTCCGGACCGCGGCCGAAGTGCTCGAGCTCAAGGCGCGAATCGCGACGCTTTGCCCTTCTACCCGGTGCGCCGATCTCAAAGGCGAGTCGGCTTCCATGCCCGTTATTGCCAAAATCGAAAAGCCCCAGGCGGTTGAGAACATCGAGTCCATTATCCGTGCCGCCGACGGCATCATCGTCGCGAGAGGCGATCTGGGCGTCGAGATGGACATCGCGCGCGTGCCGGTCGTGCAGAAGTCGCTCATCGCCGCGGCACACAACTGGGGAAAGCCTGTCATTGTCGCCACGCAGATGCTCGAATCGATGATCGAGAATCCATCACCGACCCGCGCCGAGGCGAGCGACGTCGCGAACGCCGTCTTCGACGGGGCCGACGCGGTAATGCTTTCGGCCGAAACGGCGACGGGCAAGTGGCCGGTTTTGGCGGTCGAGACGATGCGCCGAATCGCTTCGGTCGCGGAGGAGCGCATCGCCGAGATTCCCTCCCATCACGAAGCCCCGCGCGAACTCGTCCAGAGCCGATACCAGACCGCCGCGCTCGCCCACGGCGCCTGGCAGATCGCACGGGACATCGGCGCCAAGGCGGTCGTCTGCTGGTCGGAGGCCGGCGGCACGGCCCGCTATCTCTCACAGAACGACTTCGATATTCCCATCATCGCCTATTCGTCGTCGCTTCGGGCGTGCCGGCGCATGGCGATTCTCCGCGCCGTCACCGCCGTCTGCCTGAGGGTTCCCGACGGACCATCTCCGCTTGCATCTTGGAACGAACAGGTGGACCGCTTTCTACTCTCCCGCAAGTTCGCCAATCAGGGAGATCCGATCGTCATACTCTGCGGCCGGCCGCTGGGCACTGCGAAATCTGTGAACGTCGTCGCCGTGCACAGAGTCGGTTCCGACGTTTCGGGCTTCCGCGCCCATGTTCATTAGGCACACCCGCCCGTCCATCATCGACTGCGTAAATCGGCACCTTTGCCTCATGCCTGCGAGGGTCTCCGCTTCAGCCACGGCGCTCCCTCTTTTCATGCCCATTGCATTTGCTCCCTGTGTCACGGTGCCTCGGTGGTGAATGTCTTTTCATCCGTACACTCGCTCCATGCACCGAACCGCGGCCATCATTTCCCAGGGCGACGAGATCGTCATTGGCCAGACGCTCGATACCAACAGCAAGTGGATTGCGGCTCGACTCCTCGAAATCGGCATCGTTCCAATCGAGCATGTATCGCTTCCCGACGATCGCGCCGCGATCGCCGCCGCCTTCACTCGCCTCGCGGCCGGCGTCGATCTGATCATCTGCTCCGGCGGCCTTGGCCCGACCGCGGATGATCTAACCCGTTTCGCCCTCGCAGACGCGACGAGCGACACACTCATTGAAGATGCCGAATCTCTCACGCAAATCACGGCGTGGTTCGCCGCCCGGGGGCGGGCCATGAACGACTTGAACAAAGTTCAAGCCCTGCGCCCAAGCCGTGCGACGATGCTGCCGAACGCGCATGGCACCGCACCGGGAATTCTTGCCATTTCCGGGCCGTGCAACATCTTCTGCCTGCCGGGCCCCCCGCGCGAATTGGCCCCGATGTTCGATCACTTCGTCGTGCCAAGGCTTCAACCCGACCGCGCCCGAACTGTTCGCGTCCGAGTCCTGCACACGATCGGGCTCGGAGAATCGGACATCGCCCTGCGGCTTCGCGGCGCTCCCGGAGGAGACCTGATGGCGCGCGAACGGATGCCATTGGTGGGCACGACCGCCTCGAACAGCGTGGTTTCCTGCCGAATCCGGTACGAGGGAACGCTCGCGGTCCATGAAGCCGAGGAATTGGTCTCACGCGACGAGGCCTCCATCCGCGCTCTGATCGGGGAGGCTGTCTTTGGCACTGGCGATGACACACTCGCCTCGGTGATCGTGCGCTCGCTCAAGAATCGGTCGCAAACACTCGCGACAGTCGAAAGCTGCACGGGCGGGCTGATCGCAGCACAGATCACCGACGTGCCCGGAGCGTCGGACGTGTACCGATCCGGTTGGGTGACGTACGCCAACCAGACCAAGTCGCGCGAAGTAGGAGTTGACTCCGGGCTTTTCAAGGAGACCGGCGGCGAAAGCGCTCCCGGAGCCGTCAGTTCCGAGGTCGCCCTGGCAATGGCCGAAGGGGGCCTGCGCGAGGCCAAGGCCGATTTCGCTCTCGCCGTCACGGGCATCGCAGGTCCCGACGGCGGCACGCCCGACAAACCTGTCGGCACTGTTTTCATCGCGCTCGCGGCCGCCCACGCACCACCCGACGTTCGCCGGTTTGCTTTCACCGGCGATCGCAGCGCCGTTCGGGAGTGGTCAGCGCGGGCAGCCCTGGCGATGCTGTGGTTGTCCCTGTGCGGACGGCAGGAGGTGCGATTGCTGCGGGAGGTGGGACGTTCGTAGGCTTCACCACGCGGGCTTGAGCGAGTCGCCGTCCTTGGTGTGAGGGGCCCACGCAAGCACCACGGCCTTCACTGTGATATTTGCTTTCTTCGGCTTGAGCAGGTTCGTCTCCAACGAGACGGAGGCCGGGTCGAGCTTCGCGGCAGCGGCGTCGAGTTCCGATTGAAACTGTGTCTCAAGCTCGTTCATCTGCTGCTGAACAGCGCTCACATCTTCCTCGGCCCGTCCAATATCGGACGATTCCTTCACGCTTCGGCCGACACTCCGCGCTGCCGTGGCGGCCCGGCCGACGCTGGCGCTCGAAATGGTCTTTCGTCCCATGAAAGCGCCGAGAATGGCCGACCCGACCGAGATCGCCGTGCTCCACTTGGCTCCCGAGGCCTGCTCCCTTTGAACATCGGCCCGGGCTTGGGCTCGCCTCAGCCGATCATTCAGGCTCGCCACCTTGGGCGCGTACTTCGCCCGGAGTTTCCGTTGGGCAGAGTCGCGTTCTTCGCGGGCGGCTTGTTCGAGCCGAAGCCGGAAGTCCTTCTCGGATTCGCCCGGGTTCGATGTCTGGTCCAGTTGAGCGCATTTGAAAATAGCAAGCGATTGAGAACGGAAAAGCGCATCGGCCAGCGACTTCTTCCACGCGTCGAAGTTCTTCGGCCTGGTCGCGTCGGAGGGTGCGGCGACAAACGAACTCGAAGCCGCAGGCTCCCTTTCGAGATCGCTTTCCGATAGGTCCGTCGCTTCCGCCGTGTCCCAGTCGATTACCACCGGGCCCGACGCGAACGCCGCAAGGAGCGAAGCGGACACTTCCTGGTCGATGCCCGTCTTTGAATCGTTGTAATAGACCTTCGACAGGCCAAGGACCATCGGCACGTACGTGATCGACCCAGCTGCCCGAGAGGGAATGAAGTACTGCGGAATCTCAGGAGGAAGGACCGGTCGAGCGCCGGCGGACACAGCGCCCGAAGCTGGCGGGGCTGTCAGCGGCTTTCCGTCCGGCGCTGGTCTAGGAGCTTCCGAGCGAAGAGGGTCGGAAAGAATCTTGATCTGAGCACGCGTCAACGGCCCCCGGAGGTACGACAAGCACCAACGGGTTTCAAAGACCACCGGATGGTCATCGTGGACGTTGTTCATCAGGAACACGCGTGAACCGAGCTGAGAAAGCAGCCGATCCATCGAAGCCCGGTCAAACTTTGCCGCGGCCTGCGCCGACGCCCCTTCAAGCCCGTCGAGCACCCGCTGCTTATCGCGATCGGTTTGCAAGCGCCCGATGAACCATGTGCCCGCATTCGCAAGCCCCTTGTAGTCGAGATCGACCGGGTTCTGCGTCGCCAGCACCACCCCAACACCGAATGCCCGCGCCTGCTTCATCAGCGTCAGCAGCGGCTGCTTGCTGGGCGGATTCGCGGTGGGGGGAAAATAGCCCGCGATCTCGTCCATGTACAAAAGCGCACGCAGGCTCGATGTGCCCGATTGCGTGCGCACCCACCCGAGCACCTGATTCAGCAGCAGCGAGACAAAGAACATCCGCTCCGCATCCGAAAGATGCGCGACGGAGAACACAACGCAGCGAGGCTTCCCGCTCGGCGAATGCACCATCGCGCCGATGTCCAGCGCTTCTCCTTCCATCCAGCGCGAGAAACCCGGTGAGGCAAGCAACGTATTGATCTGCATCGCCAGTACAAACCGTTCCTTGCTCGGATAGAACGACTCGATATCCATGACGCCGACTTGTTTCACCGGAGGCTGCTGCACCTGCGAAATGAGCCCCGATAGGTCTACGTCCTTGCCTTCCATCCATGCACGGCTCAGAAGCGTCGAGAGCAGAATGTGCTCGCGGCTCTTGAGCGGATCGGCTTCGATCCCCAGCAACCCGAGCAGGCTCGTGACGGTCGTGTTCACCCGCTCCCGGAAAAGTTCCGTGTCGTCGACAAGTTCCGGCGGTGGGGCGGCGAAGGACTTCAAAATCGAAACGGATAACCCGGAATTGCTCGCCGGTGTGTAGATCGCGAAGTCGGCCGCGTTTCTCAACCGCTTGATTCTCGCGCCGTCCTGTCCCCATTCGGCGAGTCCCTTCGACCAGAGTGCCGCCTGCTGCGCCGCAAACTCGTCGGGCGAGACCCCCTTCTTCTTCGCGTCGTCCTCGTTGATCCACGGCCGGAAATCCGTGGCCCTGAGATCGGGAAACGTGAGCAGCAGATTTCCCAGGTCTCCCTTTGGATCGATGATGATCGAGGGAACGCCGTCGATTGCGGCCTCTTCCAGAAGGGCCAGGCACAGTCCCGTCTTGCCGGATCCGGTCATCCCGACGCAGACCGCGTGCGTGCACAAGTCCTTGGAGTCGTACAGGATGAGATCTTCCTGTCGTTTCTTGGAGGTGGCATCGAACGCCTTTCCAAGGTAAAACACGCCGAGCTTCTCAAAGTCCGTCGATGCCATCGCTGTTCTCCCGCCCCGACAATGTAGCCGATCACAACAACGAGCCGGCGACGGTTCAGTGCAGTGGCTTCCGAACGGTTATTCTCCACGCATGGATTCTGAAAATCACCCCGCGACCACCCCCGCCGCGCCGTCGAATTCTACCGCGGGTGCCGAGTCCCGGTGCGCTCCCGTCGGCCCACCCGTAAGCCCCGGACGCGGCAGGCGGTTCACCGTTCGACTGATCGCGGGCATTGCCGTGGTCGTCGCGATCGTCCTCGCCGTTCCGTGGATTCGCTTCGCGCTGAGCACCGTTTCGACCGACGACGCTTATGTCAACGGCCACGTGACGTTCGTCGCTCCGCGCGTTTCCGGACAGGTCACGCGTGTCCTCGTGGACGACAACAACCGCGTTCGCAAGGGTGATTTGCTCGTCGAACTCGACAAGCAACCGTACCGGATCGCCGTCGAAATCGCCGAATCGGCCGTGGGCATCGCCAAGGCCAATCTCGTCGCCGCCATCGCCCAGGCACGCGGTATGGAAGGCGAGATGCGCAGCCTCCGCTTCGGGCTTGAGCGGTCGATCGAGAGCGTCAATAACCAGATCGAACTCCTGAAATCCAAAGTCGCGACCCTTGATGCTCAGAAGGCCGTTCTCGCACGAGCCCAGAGCGACTATGACCGCGCGCTCAAGGCAGGCGAAGCCGGCGGAATCTCCCGCGAAGAAATCGACCACCGCAAGCAGGCCCTGCTCGTGGCCCAGGCCCAGATCGATGAGGCAACCCAGGGCGTCTACCAGTCGCGGGTTTCCCTGGGCCTCGCCCCCCGGCCGGCAGAGGGCGAAGCGCTTACCAGCGTCCCGGCAGACCTCGATCAGACATTTTCTTCCGTCCGCGAGGCTCAGGCCAAGCTCTTTCAGGCCGCCGCCCAGCTCGGCATCGTCAACTCCTTCGAGAAATCGCCCCGCCGGATGGTGGAGGATTTCAAAAATCGCGATCCGGGCGGAGACATCGATCGCATCTACGCCGATCTGCTCAAGTCCGCCCCCAGCATCAAGCAGGCCGAAGCTAGGGTCATCGAGGCCGAACGCCAGCTCGAACAGTCAAAGCTCAATCTGAGCTATTGCGACGTCATCTCGGAAATCGACGGCGCCGTCACGCGCCGGAATGTCAACCCCGGAAACAACGTGGTGGTGGGGCAGTCCCTCATGGCCGTGCGATCGCTCACCGAAATCTGGATCGATGCCAACTTCAAAGAGACCCAGCTCGCCGACCTTCGGATCGGTCACCACGTCGATCTCGACGTCGACATGTACGGCGGACGCCACAAGTTCAAGGGAAGAATTTCCGGCTTCACCATGGGAACCGGCTCCACCCTCGCCCTTCTTCCCGCGGAGAATGCCACCGGCAATTTCGTGAAAGTCGTTCAGCGTCTCCCTGTTCGAATCGACCTGATCGATTACAACGCGGACGAGTTCCCCCTGTTCGTCGGGCTGTCGGTGACCCCCTCGGTGCTGATCAACCAGCCTCCGACCGGTCCCGACGCCGGCAGAATTCTCCAGCCTCAGATTCGTGCATCGGACCAAATCCGGCAGACCACCGAGGCGCCCAAACCCGCTCCCGCGGAGGCGTCGAAATGAGCGAGCGGGCGGACAGCGCCACGATGCCGACCGCGCTCGCGCGGCCTTTCCAAGCCGGACCGATTCGCCGCCAATTCAATCCCTGGGTCGTTGGCATCGCCGTCGTCATCCCCACTTTCATGGAGATTCTCGACACGACAATCGCCAACGTGGCGCTCCGGTACATCGCAGGCGGATTGTCAGCCCCCGCCACCGACAGCGAATGGGTCATCACCAGCTACCTCGCGGCAAACGCCATCATCCTTCCCATCTCCGGCTGGATCAGCGCGCGCCTCGGGCGGCGGAATTACTTTCTTCTTTCTATTGCAATCTTTACGCTGGCTTCGGCCCTCTGCGGCATGGCCTCAAGTCTCGGGGCTCTCATCGCCGCGCGCGTGCTCCAGGGGCTCGCCGGGGGCGGATTGCAGCCCTGCAGCCAGGCAATCCTGCTCGATGCCTTTCCCGTCGAGCAACGCGGCGGAGCGATGACATTGTTCGGAATGGCGGCCCTGCTCGGCCCGGTCGTGGGCCCCACATTCGGAGGTTACATCACCGACAACTTCGGCTGGCAATGGATTTTCTACGTCAACGTGCCGGTCGGACTCGTCGCGGTCCTGTACTGCCATGCTGTTGTCACGGATCCTCCATACCTGCGCGAACAAACCGAGCGGGCACGGAGCAATCCCACGCCCTTCGATTTTCCCGGCCTGATTCTGCTCTGCGTCACCATGATCTGCTGGGAGGTCGTTCTGAGCAAAGGCCAGGAGTGGGATTGGTTCGGCGATCCATTCTGGCGCGTTCAGGCGCTCGCCGCAGGATTCGTGGTCGGGCTTTTGGGGCTCATCTGGCGTGAAATGAGAACCGAGAATCCGCTTGTGAACTTCCGGACGCTAAAGGACCCAAATTTCCGTTCGTGCTGCGTCATCCTGGGCTGCGCGTACGGCGTGCTCTACGCGGGGACGACGTCGCTCCCCGCGATGCTCCAAACTCTCTACGGATATGACGCGACCATGTCGGGCTTGGTTCTATCGCCCGCAGGGCTCTTCGCGATCGCCACGATGATCATTGTCGGACGCTTCCTCAACCGGGGATTCGATGCGCGAATACTGATGACGATCGGCGTGCTCCTCATCGCCGCCGGCAACTATTGGATGGCGAGCATGAACCTCTCCATCAGCCCCTGGCAGGTGGTCTGGCCCCGCGTCGTCATCATCATCGGGCTCGGGTTGCTCTTCGCGCCCCTGAACGTGGCCGCCTTCGCGACGATTCCGATCGCGATTCGAGGTGCGGCGGTCGGTCTGCTCGCCCTCCTCCGCAACGAAGGGGGAAGCGTCGGAACCTCCGTCGCGCAGACGATTTTGGAACGGCGCGAGCAGTTCCACACCCTTCGCCTGAACGAAAACTTGGACCCATTGAACCCCGCCGTAACGAGCATTCTTGACCAGGGGCAGAAGCTCTTCATGACCCAAACCGGCGATCCCGTCGCGGCACGAATGATGGCGTACCAACTGATGGCGAACATGCGGGATCGCCAGGCGACGGCGCTCTCGTATTTCGACATATTCTGGGTCGCGTCTGTGCTGGCGATCTCGCTGCTTGCCCTGATCGCGCTCATGAAACGGGCGAGCGCGCCAAAGGGAGCGCACTTGTCGGCGGAATGAGGGTTCGCAACGGGAGGCGAAGATGGGCGGATTGCCTCGGATTGTGATCGTCGGAGGAGGCTTCGCGGGCCTCAACGCCGCGCAGGCCCTCGCCGGTGCACCCGCAGACGTGACGCTGATCGACCGCCGAAACTTCCACCTCTTCCAGCCATTGCTCTACCAGGTCGCCACCGCAGGGCTCTCCCCGGCCGATATCGCCTCGCCCATCCGGCACGTGCTGCGGAAGCAGATGAACTGCCGCGTCGTGCTCGCCGAGCCGATCGCGGTTGATCTCACCGCGCGGCACATCAGATTCGAAGGCGATGTGGTCATCGAATACGACTGGCTGGTTCTCGCCGCCGGCGCCACGCACTCCTACTTCGGGCACGATGAATGGGAAACGATCGCTCCGGGCCTCAAGACCATCGAGGACGCGACCGAGATCCGCCGCCGAATCCTCCTCGCGTTCGAGAGCGCCGAATACGAAGGCAGCGATGAAGCACGCCGAGCCGCGTTGACGTTCGCGATCGTGGGCGGCGGGCCCACAGGCGTCGAACTCGCCGGTGCGATCATGGAGATCGCCGCCAAGACAATCCCCCGCGACTTCAAAAACATCGACACAAAGACGACCAAGGTCATCCTCTTCGATGCAAACGATCGACTCCTGCTCGCCTTCCCGCCCGAACTTGGCTCGCGGGCGCAGCGCGACCTCGAAAAAATGGGAGTTGAAGTGCGGCTCAAGGCCTTCGTCACCAACATCACGCCGGACGGGCTGTATGTCGGCGATCAATTCGTGCCCGCTCGCTGCGTGCTCTGGGCCGCCGGAGTGCGCGCCAACCTGCTCGGCGCGAGCCTCGGCGTGCCGCTCGAAAAGAACGGTCAGGTCAAGGTAAGTCCCGACCTTTCGGTGCCGGGCCATCCAAACGTGTTTGTGGTTGGCGACATGGCCGCGGTCGTTTCGAACGGCAAGCCCGTCCCCGGCGTCGCGCCCGCCGCAATTCAGATGGGCCAATTCGTGGGGAAGCTCATTACCCGCGAGGTCCGGAACGCTCCCTCGCCCGCCTCCCGTACGCCCTTTGTGTACCGGGACAAAGGCTCACTCGCCACGATCGGCCGCGCCAAAGCCGTCGCCGCCATCGGCGGCTTCAAGTTCGGCGGCTACTTTGCTTGGGTGGTCTGGTCGCTCGTTCACATCATGTTCCTGATCAGCTTCCGCAACCGTCTCATCGTGATGTTCAACTGGGCGTGGAGCTGGTTCTTCGTTCGCTCCGCGCGTTTGATCACCGGCGATTCGAACATGCGGATCGACGAAGTCCGGGCCAACGAAGTCGTGATTGGGAGGCAGGTCGCCGATCAATCGCCTACTTCGGGACCGGGTTCCCCCGGATCGCGTCGGCCGCGTGTCTGAACTCGACCGAGATCGGAGTCTTCTCCGCCCCGAGCGCATCGAGCTTGGGCAGAGCATCCTTCGCGCCGGGTCCGATCGCGCCCAGGGCCGAAGCCGCGGCGGTCATCACATGCCTCTCCCCGGTCTCGAGCATCCTGATCAACTCGGGAACCGCCTCACCCGCCGCCGCGCCGAGACCACGCAGCGCAAAGCAAGTCTGCTGGCGCGTTCGCGTGTCTCCGGTTTTCAGCAGTTCGACCATCGCCGGAGTCGCCGATCCGGCCGACGGTCCGTAATACCCGATCGCGAGCAGCGCTCCGAAGCAAGTGTCTTCGTCCTTGAGGAGCTCAATCAGCTTGGGCACGTAAACCTGCGCGGGTGGCTTGGTCTGTCCGAGCAACGAAATCGCCATCGTCCGAATGCGTTGATCCGGGTCCTCGAATCGCGCGACCAGCGCCTCCGCGATCTCGATCCGCTGGTCTTCGGTGAGCCTATCCGGCTCTTCCGATTCCAGCACCAGCCCCATGAATCCCTGCACGCCCTGCCGCCGCACCGCGGCGTCCTTCGAACCGCTTGTCTCCACCAGCACCGGGATTGCAATGGCCGGATCCGCATAGCGGACAAGTCGGGCGACGACGCCCGGCAATTGCTTCGCTTCCTCCGGCTGCATGTTCTGGAGCCTCCCGGCGGCGGCCGGAAACACCTTCTCTCCGAGCGGCGCGCGCAAAGACTGAATCTGAAGACTCGTCTGCTCCAGCTCAAACGCCATCTTGATCGCCGAGACGGAAGTCGGAACGTTGTCAGACCGCAGATCCGTCGCCGTCCGATCCACGAGTCGCAGCCATTCTGCCTCGGGCAGGAGTGAGGCCACGGGCATCACCGCGATCACATCACCGCCCGGTCCGGTCCGAGCCTTCGCGGCCTCGAGCTTCTTCGCTTTCAGCCACTCCCGTATCACCTCAAGCGACGCCTCCCGCGGATAGTCTGCGGGTGCCGCCGCGGGGAGTGGGGGAGGCAACTTGTGGCCCGGCGCCGGTCGCTGCTCAACGGGGCCGGGGGGCGCAGCGCCGCCTCGCGACGCCAGAACCACACAAAGCAAGCCAGCGCCGACCGCACACGCACAACCGTTCGTTCGTGCCATAGCCGCCTCCGCACCCCTGCCGCGACGATCACAAATCACGGCGCCCAGACGTTGGCGGTGGATGTTCCCGGCTTGCTGTTTCCTGCCGGAGCTCCATTCTGCGCGGCCCCGTTCGTTCCCGGCGCCGGAATCTCGCTCGACGAAACTTCCGCCTTGATGACATTCACCGGCTGCACTTCTCTCGGGAAAGCCGCCGCCGAGAACGCCGGGACCGTCGCCCCGTTCAAGTGCACCTTCCCGCTCGCCAGACCCGGGAAATGCTCCCCCTGCCAGGACGCCGGGTACTTCGAGTCATCCATGTCGAGCGCCGCCTTCGTCGGGAACAGCGGCCGGAACGTATCGCACATGACCGCGAGTTCGGCGGTGTGCGTCGCGGAAAGCGATGCCTCCACCGTTCCCGGATGCGGCCCGTGCGGAATCCCCTGCGGGTGTGCCGTCAGCGATCCGACCTCGATCCCCTTGCGGCTGCCGAAGTTTCCCTCGACGTAGTACAGCACCTCGTCCGAATCGAGGTTCGAGTGGTTGTACGGCACCTTGATCGACTGCGGGTGGTAATCCAGCATCCGCGGGCAGAACGAGCAGATCACGAAATTGTGCGCCTCGAACGTCTGATGAATCGGCGGCGGCATGTGCAATTTGCCCGTGATCGGGCTGAAGTCGTCGATGTTGAAAACGTACGGGTAGTAGCAGCCGTCCCAGCCCACGATGTCGAGCGGGTGGTAGTGGTAGACATATTCGTGGATCAGGTCGCGGGCTTTGATCCGGACGGGGAAGTCGCCCTTCTCGTCCCAGGTGAGCGGCGTCTCCGGCAGTCGCAGGTCGCGTTCGCAGTACGGCGCGTGCTCGAGGAATTGCCCCGTGGCCTTGCTGACGTAACGCGGCGGCGGCCCGATGTGCGAGCCGTTGGTCGTCTCTATGAGCAGGAAGCGTCCGAACGGAGTGTTCTCGGCGCTCGGTTCATTCGCTCCGATCTTCGCGGTGTCGCGTTTGTCCCAGATCATCTTGTAGATCACGCCCTTGGGGATGAGGATGTAGTCCTTGGGCCCAAACTTCAGCGTCCCCATCATCGTGTGGCAGACACCCGATCCGAAGTGGATGAAGATGCACTCGTCGCCCTGCGCGTTTTTGTAGTGGTAGTTCATCTGCTCGGCCGGATTGCAGACCGCCATCTCGCAGTCCGAGTTGCCGAACAAAACGACCCGCCCGGTCACCGCATCACCCTTCGGATTCATGCGCTGCCCGCCGGTCATGACGTGGCGCATCCGCATGATCTCCTGCTCGACGTACTCCTGCTTGGTCGAGTAGACCGGCTTCCACCCGTACACCTGCGTCGGCGGGTGGATGTGGTACATCGTGCTGCTCGGCCCGGTAAAGCCCTCGGTGCCAAACAACTCCTCCGAGTACAGCACCCCGTCCGGCCGGCGGAACTGAACGTGACGCTTCCGGGGCAACAGGCCGAGCTTGGTGTAATACGCCATGGCGATTCTCCAGGGCTTCATTTTACGGTGACCCGATCCGGCACGGGAACAATCTTCACTTGACTCCGGCAATCTGCCCGTCAAGACTCCGTTGCTCCGAGTGGAGAACCCGTATGGCCCTGTATTTGAGCCATATCCCGACACGCGTCAGCCCAAGCCTTTGGGTGGTGCTGTCGATGCGCGACGCCTAAGCGTCGATCCCCGCTGAATCATCAACGAATTCGAGAACTCTTGTCCGAGCGTTCCGTGCTCGCGTTGAAGCCGCTGTTGTCGGCCCAAACGAAGACCGCCAATGCGAATGAACCGGCCAATTGGCCGGGTGGTGTCCCGTGACCAATGAACTCAACATCGTGCGCATCCTGCGCCCGGAGGACATCCGGGAAGGAATGTTCGTGGCCGTCCTCTACGAAACCATCGAGGTCTACCCGCCCAACTGGTGGGACCCGCCTCCCGGCACGAGCCCCCGCCCCGTCCGTCTCGCATGCAGCGCCTGCGCCGACGGCGAAGCCCGGCGCGTGATGTCCATCTGCCTGCCCTTCGTGCAGGTCGAAGACGCCCGCGGCGATCTCGCGGCCCTCGACGTGCGCCGCCACGCCCTTGTCGAGCTGGCCGAGATGTACGGCCTCGAAGCATTCACGCGCCCTTAAGGGTGCGGGCACGCAGAGTGCCAAGGTAAGTTCTGGGTCCGGCGCTCCGAAAGGCGCGCCGGCCTTGTTTCGGTCGTCCATTCCCGAGAAACTGCCAGCCGACCATTATCCACCTGATATCTTCTACGGCGATGAGTCAGCAGGAGACTCCGGCTCCGGAGACGGAATCCACTTCGGCCTTTCCAAAGGCAAGATTGTGGTTGATGTGCGCTGCCGCGGCCCTCGCGATCCTGATCGTGCTCTTCGGATCCCTGCCGCTCAAGATCGTTGCGGCCGTCCTCGCACTTTGCATCATCCAGGGATTGTGGCGGGGAGCCGCGGAGCTGGTCGGCATCGTCGCCGGGATGATCGCTGGGGTGCTCCTCTGCCGCCCGATCGGTCGTTTGCTCGAACCCATGCTCGCTTCGGCAACCAGCACCAGCGGCCTCTCTTCCCGGCTGCTCTCGGCCGGATTGGCCGCCGTTCTGATCTCTGCTATCGCATCGATCGCGATCGGCATCGTCACGCGACGTCTCCTGAAAAGGCGCCCGCAGCTCGCCGGAGCCGACAAACTCGCCGGCGGCGCCATCGGCCTTTTCGAGGGCTGCTTCCTCGGCCTCATCGTCCTCTGGGTTCCGCTCGCCCTGGAGCCCGTCGCCGTCGGGCAGATCGGCAAGGGCGAGGCTCCGGAACAACGCCCGCGCAACCCCGTCGCCGAAGCCGTCGTGAACTTTGCCGAGCAAGTAAAGGGCTCCAGTCTCGGCGGCGTCGCGGAGAGCACCAACCCTATGGAGGGCGCCCGGCTCTTCGCCCTCACCGGCGATTTCGCGATCGTCATGCGTCATCGCCGGGCACGCGAGCATTTCGTCAACAGCAATGCCATGAAGCACCTCCGCGAAGCCCCGAGCGTGCAGGAAGCAATCTCTCGGCTGGAAAAGGATCCCGAGCTCGGCGCCATGATCCGCTCCGGCGACTACGGCCCCGAATTCGTCCGCGGCGTCCTCACCAGCAAGTCGCTTATGGACACCCTCGACCAGACCACCATCGTGAAAGACCTGACACCACTAGTCGGCGAGATCGAAAAAGCCCTTCAGGAAGCCAAGAAAATCGCCCTCGGTACTCCGTAAGCCACCGAACGCCGGCATTCTTGATTGCTGGTAAACTTCCAATTGCTCTGCTGCTCTGTTCGCCTCTTCCAGCATCTTTCGGAGTTGTTCATGCCCCGCATCACCCGCGCCGCGCTCATCCAGTGCTCGAACCCCCTCTCCGATACCACCGACCTCAAAAGGGTCAAAGCCGCGATGATCGAGAAGCACCTCGGCCTGATCAAGAAGGCCGCGGACGAAGGCGCCAAGGTCTGCTGTCTGCAGGAAATTTTCTACGGCCCGTACTTCTGCGCCGAGCAGCAGACCAAGTGGTACGAGACTGCTGAGCCGATCCCCGATGGCCCGACCGTCAAGCTCATGCAGGACCTCGCCAAGAAACACAACATGGTCATGGTCGTCCCCATCTACGAAGTCGACATGACCGGCGTCTACTACAACACCGCCGCCGTGATCGACGAGACCGGGCGCTACCTCGGCAAGTACCGCAAGAAGCACATCCCGCACTGCCTCCCCGGATTCTGGGAGAAGTTCTACTTCAAGCCCGGCAACGCCGACGGCGAGGGTGGCGGCTACCCCGTCTTCCAGACCCGCTTCGGCAAGATCGGCGTCTACATCTGCTACGACCGCCATTTCCCCGAGGGCGCCCGCGAACTCGGCCTGAACGGCGCCGAGATCGTCTTTAACCCTAGCGCCACCGTCGCCGGCCTGAGCGAATACCTGTGGAAGCTCGAACAACCCGCCCACGCCGTAGCCAACCAGTACTACGTCGGTGCCATCAACCGCGTCGGCACCGAGGCCCCTTGGAACATCGGCGAGTTCTACGGCCAGTCGTACTTCTGCAACCCCCGCGGCCAGATCATCAAGCAGGCTAGCCGCGACAAAGACGAAGTCGTCGTCGCCGACCTCGACCTCGAAATGATCCAGGAAGTGCGAAACACCTGGCAGTTCTACAGAGACCGGCGGCCGGAGTCGTACGAGAAAATCGCCAAGCCGTAGGCCCGGGCTTGACTGCAGTCTCGCAAACCGTTCCGAGGCCTGAAATCATGGCCAAACAGGCCCGTTTGTGGCCTTCGCCGGCGGCATGCGCCGATCCTTTCGCCATGTCCACTCTCTCCAACCCCGACCTGGCCCCAACGACTCCTGCCCAGCGAACTTGGTCTACATGGCACATCGCCGCTCTTTGGATCGGCATGGCCGTCTGCATCACCACATACAACATTGCTTCGGGCATGATCAGCCAGGGCATGTCTTGGTGGCAGGCGACCATCACCGTCGCGCTCGGCAATCTCATAGTTCTGATACCCATGATCCTCAACGGACACCCGGGCGCCAAGTACGGCATCTCCTTTCCCGTCCTCATGCGGGCCTCGTTCGGCACGGTGGGGGCGAACATCCCCGCGCTCGCCCGCGCGGTCGTCGCCTGCGGTTGGTTCGGCATTCAGACCTGGGTGGGCGGCGATGCGATCTACCAGATTCTCGGCGCCATCGGCGCGATCGACCTGCATGCGGAAACCGCGCGCGTTATGACTCTCGGCCTCACGCCCGCCCAGTTCGCCTGCTTCATCGCCTTCTGGCTCATCAACCTGCACTTCGTCTGGCACGGCATGAATTCGATCAAGTGGATGGAATCTTGGGCCGCGCCATTCCTGATCGCCGCCGGACTCGCGCTCATGATCTGGGCACTCTGGAGAGTTTCAGAGGTTCAGCCGGTCGGCACCATCTTTGCGCAAGGTTCCAAGTTCAAGACCAACGCCGAGTTCTGGGCCGTCTTCGTCCCCAACCTGACCGCGATGGTCGGTTACTGGGCGACGCTCAGCCTGAACATTCCCGACTTCACCCGCTTTGCGAAGGATCAGAAATCGCAGGCTTGGGGCCAGGCTCTTGGCCTTCCCACGACCATGACGCTCTTCTGCTTCATCGGCATCGTCGTCACCAGCGCCACCGTGATCCTCTACAAGCAGGCGATCTGGAACCCGGTCGAACTCGTCAGCAAGCTCGGCTCGCTCCCGGTCATCATCATTTCACTCGTCGCCCTCACCGTGGCAACACTCTCGACCAACATCGCCGCGAACGTCGTGAGCCCCGCCAACGACATCTCCAACCTCAACCCCCGCCGCATCTCTTTCCGCATGGGCGGCATGATCACCGCCGTCATCGGCGTTCTCATGATGCCCTGGTATCTCTACACCAACCTCTCCGCCTACATCTTCACCTGGCTCATCGGTTACTCCGCCCTGCTCGGCCCGATCGCCGGCATCATGCTCTGCGACTACTACATCATCCGGC
This sequence comes from Phycisphaerales bacterium, assembly GCA_044221315.1. Taxonomy (GTDB): domain Bacteria; phylum Planctomycetota; class Phycisphaerae; order Phycisphaerales; family UBA1924; genus JAFEBO01. Next base: position 123,124 of record JBGAPK010000009.1, read on the forward strand.
GCAAGCAACTCGACGTTGATGCGCTCTACAACCCGCGTGGCGAATACTCCTACACCAGCGGTTTCAACTACACGGCCATCATCGCCATGGTGCTCGCCGTCCTCCCCAACATCCCGGGCTTCATCAACGCCGCAACCAACCGAACGCACGCGATCGCGGCAAAGTCCCCGGACGTCCATCCCGTTTTCCCGGAAATCTTCGACCAGATCTACGGCTACGCCTGGTTCGTGGGCCTCGCCCTCGCCATGCTCTTCTACTTCATTCTGATGCGGGGCCGGCGTCCACAGCCCGGCCACGTCGCGGCGCCCACGGCGACCCTGCGTTGACACGCGCTCTACCCTTGCACACTGAGACTCTTTCTGAAGCCCCCTCCCCGAGGGAGGGGGTTGGGGGAAGGGAGAGGGTCCACAAAAGTCGTTCGAATCAGCCAAGGACTCATCCATGACAACCGCAACCGCCACTCAATCCAAGGCCCCGTCTCTTCCCCCCTGCGACTTCAAGCCCGCCCCCTACACCGGCCCGAGCAGGGAAGAAGTCCTCGCCATGCGCAAGGAGTTCTGCACTCCCGCGCTCGTCACCTATTACAAGAACCCGGTGATGATGGTCCAGGGCCACATGCAGTACCTCTTTGACGAGACCGGCCGCCGATATCTCGACGTCTTCGGCGGCATCGTCACCGTCAGCATCGGCCACTGCCATCCCAAGGTCATGGCCGCCGTCAATGCCCAGAACGCGCTCCTCCAGCACACGACGACGATTTATTTGCACCCGACGATCGCGCAATACGCGAAGAAGCTCGCTTCTACTTTCCCGAAGGAATCCAATCTCTCGGTCGTCTACTTCGTCAACTCCGGCAGCGACGCCAACGACCTCGCGATCCTCATGGCCCGGCTGCACTCCGGCAACTACGACATGGTCGCCCTCCGCAACGGCTATCACGGCGGCAGCGCCGCCCCGATGGGCCTTACCGCCCACAGCACCTGGAAGTTCAACACGCCCCAGGGCTTCGGCGTGCATCACGCAATCCTGCCCGATCGCTACCACGGTCGCTACGGCTACGACGATCCGAAGGCCGGCGAGAAGTACGCCGCCGACGTGCAGGAAGTCATCCGTTACACCACAAGCGGGAAAGTGGCTGGCTTCATCGCCGAGCCCATGCAGGGTGTCGGTGGCGTTGTCGAGATGCCCCCGGGCTATCTCGGAGCCGTCTACAAGTCCGTACGGGACGCCGGCGGCCTCTGCATCGCCGACGAGGTCCAGACCGGCTTCGGCCGCACCGGCGAGAACTTCTGGGGCTTCCAGACAGTGGGGGGCCCGGGCGTCTACCCCGACATCGTGACCATGGCCAAGGGCATCGGCAACGGCTGCCCCCTCGCAGCAGTCGTCACCACGCCCGCCATCGCCAAGAGCCTGACCAGCCGCATCCACTTCAACACCTTCGGAGGCAACCCCGTCTCGATGGCCCAGGGCTTTGCCACGCTCAATGTGATGCTCGAAGAAAACTACCAGCAGCAGGCCAAGGACAAGGGCGCCAAGCTCTTCGCCGGCCTGCGCGACCTCCAGAAAAAGCACCCGCTCATCGGCGACATCCGCGGCAAAGGCCTTATGTGCGGCGTGGAACTCGTCACCGACCGCGCCACCAAAACCCCCGCTGGCCCGCAATGCGCCGCCGTCTTCGAGCGCTGCAAAGACCTCGGTCTCATCATCGGAAAGGGCGGCTTCTTCGGCAACGTCCTCCGCATCAAGCCCCCGATGTGCCTGAATGACGCCGACATCCAGTTCATGCTCGAAGTCCTCGACGTCGCCATCGGCGAAATCGAACGCGCCTGAATTGCTCCAGTATCTCCGCGCACCGGCAACCGAAAACGGTTAACGTAGCGGCGCATGCCGCTATTCCTCGCCGCCACCGGCCTTGAAGAACTCCCGCTCATCCGGACGATCGCGGCCGCCTTCTTCGCCGCCTGGGTACTCGGCCTCATCACTCAAAAACTCGGGCTTTCGCCGATCGTCGGCTATCTCCTCGCCGGCGTGCTGATCGGTCCGAAGACCCCCGGTTTCACCGGCGATGCGGAATTGGCCCACGAGCTCTCCGAGATCGGCGTCATCCTCCTCATGTTCGGCGTCGGGTTGCACTTCCACTTCAAGGACTTGAACGCCGTCAAGTGGATCGCCGTCCCCGGCGCGGTCTTCCAAAGCCTCATCGCCACACTGCTCGGCATGCTCGTCTTCCATCTCTGCGGCTGGGGATGGAAGCCCGGGGCCGTCATCGGAATGGCGATGGCCGTTGCCAGCACCGTTGTGCTCATACGGGTGCTGACCGACAACGACGTACTTCACACACCCGCCGGTCACGTGGCCGTCGGCTGGCTCATCGTCGAGGACATCTTTACCGTCGTTTTTCTGGTCATTTTGCCGGTGCTCGACTCGAGCGATCCAGCTCCGGGGTCCGGCGGCCCCGCACCCGGTTTCATGGCCGCGCTCGGGATGGCGCTGCTGAAGCTCGCGCTATTCGTCGGGCTCGTCGCGACCATCGGCAAGCGCATCGTGCCGTGGATCTTGGTCCAGGTAGCTCGTCTTCGCTCCCGCGAACTCTTCACGCTCACCATCCTCGTCCTTTCCATCGCCGTCGCCGCCGGCGCCTACGCGCTCTTCGGGGCCTCGATGGCGCTGGGCGCGTTCCTGGCCGGCATGATGGTGGCCCAGTCCCCCGTCAGCCATCAGGCCGGCGCCGACGCCCTTCCGCTCCGCGACGCGTTCGCCGTGATTTTCTTCGTCTCGGTCGGAATGGTCTTTGACTGGACGATCATCTTTGATCATCCGGGCCTGCTCCTCGCCGGAGTCGGCATTGTGCTCGTGGCAAAGCCCCTCGCCGCGCTCCTGCTCGTGCTCGTTCTCCGCCACTCCACCAAGACAGCCCTCACCGTCGCCTTCGGCCTGGCCCAGATCGGCGAGTTCTCGTTCATCCTCTCCAAGGTCGCACTCGATCACAAGCTCATGCCCGAAGACGGCCACGACATCATCGTCGGCGTCGCCATCCTCTCCATCACGCTTAACCCGCTTCTCTTCCGCCTCGTCGCCCCGCTCGAAGCATGGCTCAGCAGACATCCTCTTCTTTCCGCCCGGCTCAACTCCGGCGTTGACAAGCGAATGCGCCAACTCAACGCAACGCCGCATCAGTCCACCGGCGAATCTGATCCAAACTCTCGTACCGCGATCGTTGTAGGTTACGGCCACGTCGGTCGCACCGTCGATCGCCTCCTCCGCCAGGCAGGCTTGTCCACGGTCATCATCGACATGAACATGGACACCATCAGCGAACTGCACCGCGCCGGTCAAGCGGCAATCTTCGGCGATGCCCAAAGCGAAGAGGTTCTCCGCGAATCGGGCGTCGCGCGTGCCCGGTACCTTCTTCTCACCATGGCCGCCAACGTCAATCCCGCCCCGGTGGTCATTCGCGCCCGCGAGTTGAACCCGTCCATGCACATCCTCGTCCGCACCCGATTCCTCCAGGAGCGCGATGCGTTGCGCCACGCCGGAGCAACCGCGGCCATCTTTGAAGAAGCGGAAGTCGCCATCGCCCTGGGCGAACTCGTCATGCAGGACGTCGGAGTCGATCGCCCGATCATCGACCGCGAAATCGCCCGCCTGCGCGAGACCGAAGCCCAGCTGCGCCTCGTGTGATCCATTCCGGAGTTCGGCCATGCCACGCCGCCTTGCGCTCCTCACCCTTCTCGCCTGCACCACAGCAGACGCGACCGAAGTTGTCTTCACCCTGAACCGCCCCGAGGCGGCCAAGGTCTACCTCGCCGGAGATTTCAACGCCTGGGCCCGCAACACCGGCGGCAAGGTCTCCGATTCGTCCGCGCTCATGCAGCGCGATGATCAAGGGGTCTGGAAACAGACGCTCGACATCGACGCGCCCATCGCCCGCTACAAGTTTGTCGTTGAGAAGCCTGACCACACGTTTGAATGGCTTGCAGACCCAGCCGCGACCGAGCACGACCGCGATGGCAACAGCATTCTCTTTGTCGGTGCCGCCACTCTCCAACCCATCGCGGAGGCAAAGCAGATCCAGGTGCGCTCTACCCCGGAAGGGCGCACCTCGGTCCTCGTCCTGCGCAACGCCAAAGGCGAATTCCGCGACGCCATCGAAGTCAGCGGCTCTGTAAGCGCCGGCGACCACTTCACCGTCTCGATCGTCAGCGACAACGCCGCCTCTCTCGAGTGGTCCTCCGGCAACGGCGAACTGCGAGGCTTCGAAGCCCGCATCCGCGATAACAGCCGCTACCTCGGCGGCGGCGAACGCTTCAACGCCATCAACCAGAAGGGTAATGTCCTTTGGATGGCCGCGAGCGATCATCCGGAGGACAAAGGCCTCAGCACCTACAAGCCCGTCCCATTCATCATCAGCACCCGCGGATACTCCGTCTGGCTTGACAGCACCTCGCCCAGCACCTTCGACCTCAACTCCACCGACCGCGATCACGTCATCATCCGCGATTCCGCGGCTCGCATGCGCCTGGTCATCATCGCCGGAGAGAATCCCGCCGAAAACCTCGCCGAATTCACCCGCCTCACCGGCCGCCCGCCCGTCCCTCCCGCATGGGCATTTGCCCCGTGGAAGAGCCGCGACGTCCACTTCAATCGAAACGAAGTGATCGCCGACGCTGAACTGAGCCGCAAGCACCACCTCCCCGGCTCTGTCATCGTCCTCGACAGCCCGTGGGAAACCGGATACAACGATTTTCTACTCAACGAGCAGCAATTCGAGCAGCCCGCCGCGATGTTCGAGCGCATCGCGAATCTCGGATTCGTCCCCTGCTTCTGGCTGACCCCGTTCATCAACCAGTCCAATGTCATCGACATGCGAGGCATTACCGCCGGCCCCTCACGAAACTTCCAAGAAGCAAAGGACAAGGGCTTTCTGGTCCGGCGCCCCGACGGCCAGCCCTCCATCGTCCCCTGGTGGAAAGGAAAGGGCGCCCTCGTCGATTTCACCAACCCCGACGCCACCGCCTGGTGGCAGCACCAGATGGAACCGATGCTCGCCTGGGGCGTTGCCGCTCTCAAGTGCGACGATGGCGAGAGCAACTTCGTCACCGACGCCGTCTTCCACGACGGCTCCACCGCCGCCCAGATGAAGGGCCGCTACGCCCAGCTCTACCTCAAGGCCGCAAGCGATTTTCTCCAGCAACACCGCCCCAACGATCACGCCCTCATCGCCCGCTGCGGCTTCACCGGCACCGGCCAATACCCCTTCGGCTGGGCCGGCGACAACCACGCTGACTTCTCGTTCGAGAACGGCCTCCCCGGCGTCATCATCGCCGCGCAAACCGCGTCTCTCTCCGGCCTCCCCATGTGGGGCTGCGATATTGCCGGCTACATGGGCAACGCCACACCGGAACTCTTCATCCGCTGGACACAGTTCGCCGCGTTCACGCCGCTGATGATGGTGCACATGCAGTCGAACAAAGGGCCGTGGGATTACGGCGACAAGGCGCTCGACACCTATCGCACCTTCGCCAGACTGCACACGGCGCTCTACCCCTACATCGAGAACACCGCCCAAGCCGCGGCCAACGAAGGCATCCCCATCATCCGTCCGATGGCCTATGCCTTTCCCGAAGACGAAAAAGCCTCCCGCGAGCAATTCCAATTCCTGTTCGGTCCGGACCTTCTCGTTGCCCCGATGTTCCAGAGCGGCACGCAGCGGGCGGTCCGCCTGCCCCGCGCCAAATGGATCGACTTCTGGAGCGGCAACATCGAAGCGGGAGACCGAACAGTCGTCGTCGATGCCCCACTCGAGCACATTCCGCTCTTCGTCCGCGAGGGCGCGATCATCCCCATGCTCGACTCGGGCATCGACACCTTATTGAAAAAATCCCCGGCGATCGACTCAAGCGTAAAGTGTCTCGATGACAGCCTCACCTTCGAAGTCTGGCCCGGCGAGCGTGGCGAACTGAAATCCGCCGATGGAGCCACCGCGACACTCTCCGCCCGCGATGGAAAACGCGAACTTCGCTTCTCACCAGGCCTTCGCCGCGATATCCGGATTCGCCTCCGCTTCGCCCCAGCGGACACCAAGGTCGAGCGGCCAGACTCCCCCGATCCGCAAGCGATTCGCGAAGGCGATGCCGTGGTTCTCAACTTCCCGGCCCTCGAGTCCGAGCGCACGATCTCGTGGCGCTAGCGGGATTTCAATCGCGGCGCGGCGCTACTCCGCGCCCCGGCCGCGACATTCCTCCCGAACCCGCATGAGAATCTTTCCGAGCCGATTCTCGCCCTGCCCCTCATACACACCCCACACCCGATCGCCCCACGCATTCCCCTCCACCAGTTCCGCATTCCCGGTGGCGAGTAATTTGGCGCGCAGATCCGGATGCGTCATGAACTTCGCCCGAACGCAGACTTCCATCACCTCAAACTTGGCCGTTTCCCAATCCGGCCGCAGCGACAACGCCCGGCCGGCGCGCTTGGCCTCCGCCGGGTCCGAAATCGCCGCGATGCGCCTGCGATCCTCCGTGTTCAGCGACTTCGCGGCCTGATATGCATGCTCAACGCTCGGATATCGAATCCCCTCGAACTCGATCTCCGCCGGCCAGAAGTTGGAGAGAAACCGGTACTCGCCCTGAAATTCGTCAATTGTCGGCGGCACGACGCGCGCGGGAGGTTCCCCGCGCCTTTGCATCGGGCCGTCGGCGGGTTGATTCACGCAGCCGGCAGCCGCCACCGCAAGGAGCAACGCAGACAGCCACCGCACGCGTCAACCCCTCGGCACCAGTCTCCCCGCCCCCATCTTCCCCACAAACTGCCCGCCCTTCACCATGATCTGCCCGCGCACCGTCACCACGTCGCTGCGTCCCTTGAGTTCCCAGCCCTCGAACGCCGAGTAGTCCGTCGCCATGTGGTGGTGCGTCTTGTCTTTCGCGCTGATCTTGCCGCGGTAAGAAGGGTCGTACACAACCAGATCCGCATCCGATCCCACCGCGATCGTCCCCTTTCCCTTCAACCCGAAAATCCGCGCCGCCTGCGTGCTCGCCGCATCGACAAACGTGTGCAGATCGATCTTCCCCGTCGTCACGCCGTTGGTGTACAGGATGTCCACGCGGTTTCCAACCGAAGGAATCCCATTCGGAATCTTCGTGAACGCGTCCTTTCCCATCGACTTCTGCGCCTCAAAGTCAAACGGTGCGTGATCCGTCGCCACCGTCGCGATCGCCCTCGACGCCAGCTGCGCCCACATCTTCGGCAATTGGCTTTCGTGCCGCAGCGGCGGCGACATCACGTACTTCGCGCCCTCAAAGCCCGGCTTCTGCGTGTACGAGTGATCAACCACCAGATGCGGCAGCACCACCTCGATGTGCGCCTTCACCCCCCGCGATATCGCGCACTGCGCTTCCAGCACGGCTTCGTTGCACGAAGTGTGAACGACGTAGACCTCCGCCCCGGTCAGTTCCGCAAACGTCATCAGGTGATGCACGCCCTCCGCCTCGACCTGAACCGGGCGTGACCGCTCGTGAAATTCGGGCGCCGTCTTCCCCGCCGCGAGAAGTTCCTTCTGCCGCTCATCCACCAGCGTCTCATTTTCGCAGTGCGCCGTCACCACCACCCCGAGCTCCTTCGCCAGCTTGAGCGCGTGGTACAGCTCCCGGTCATCCACCCCGAGCGCCCCCTTGTACGCCAGAAAGACCTTGAACGACCGGATCCCCCGCTTCACAATCTCCCGGAACTGCTTCGCCGCCGAATCATCAAACCGTGTCACCCCCATGTGAAACGTGAAGTCGCACGCGCTCGTCCCCTGCGCCTTCCCCAGCCACATCTCAAACGCCGCCATCGGCTCGTCCGTCTTCCCCGGGCAGATCATCTCGATCAGCGTCGTTGTCCCCCCCAAAAGCGCGGCACGCGACGCAGTCTCCCACGTGTCCTTTGCGTACGTCCCCATGAACGGCAGGTAAATGTGCACGTGCGGATCAATGAACCCGGGGAAAACATACTTTCCCGAGGCGTCCACGACCTCCGTCCCCGCCGCGCACGACTTCGCGTCGATGTTCTTTTCAATCCGCGTGATCGTGTCCGTGGCGCAATAGATGTCCGCCGTGTAATCGTCCGTGGCCGTGATGATCCGACCGTTCTTGATGAGTAGGGGCATGGTGTTCTGTGCTCAGTTTGCGACAAGCTTATTCGACTGCTCCACGAACTTATCCCCCGTCCATTGAGTGTCCTTGGTCACACGTCCCTCCGCCGCGGCCTTCTCCAACGCCTTTGCCTTTGCCTGCCGCTCCACAAGATCATGGTGCGTCGTGAAGTACTGCAGCGAGTGCCCCCGGAACTCCTCAATCGTCTTGAACCCCTTCGCGTCCATGAACGCCGACAGCCCGCGGCACAACTCCTTCACCAGCCCATACCCGTGAATCATCACCCCCGTGCACACCTGCACCGTGTTGCCGCCGAGCAGAATGAACTGCGCCGCATCCTCCCCGGTCTCCACGCCGCCGATCGCCGAGAGCGACCGCCCCGGGAACTCCGCCTTGATCATCCGCGCGCACTCCATCACCATCCGCAGCGCGATCGGCCGCACCGCCTTGCATGAATAGCCGCCCGGCGTCGTGTATCCCTCGACCGTCGGCTCCGGCCGCAGCGTCTTCAAGTCCACTCCCATCACGCACAGAATCGTGTTGATCGCCGCGATTCCCTCGCAACCGTTCCGAAGCGCCGCCCGCGCCGGCTCCTCGATGTGCGTGATATTGGGCGTCATTTTCGCCCACACCGGCTTCTTGCTCACCCCGTTCACCCAGCCGCAGACGGTGCCCAGCACCTCGCAGTCCTGCCCCATCGCCGCGCCCATCTTTCGTTCCGGCAGACCGTGCGGACACGAGAAGTTCAACTCAAACGCATCCACCCCCGCGTCCTGACACCGCTCGACGATCTCGCACCACGCGTCCTTGTTGTACTCCTCCATGATCGACGCGATCAGGATCCGGTCCGGGTACTTCTGCTTGACCTGCTTGAATTCTTCGATCCACGTGTCGAACGGCCGGTCTGAAATCAACTCAATATTCTGCCATCCGACGATGGTCTCGCTCCCCTTCGGCCCCACGCGCATGCGCGCATACCGCGGCGCGACGTTGATCACTTTCGACGCGTCAAGGCTCACGGTCTTGGCGATCACCGCCCCCCAGCCCTCTTCGAATGCCTTGTTGATCACGTTCGCATTGGTCCCGGGCGGGCCCGAGCCGATCACAAACGGGTTGGGCATCTTCAATCCGTCAACGGTTACGCTCAGGTCAGCCATCGGAGAGACTCCATGCTCGGTTCACCGTTCCGCCGCAGGCGCCGAGGTCGGATGG